>NZ_CP163520.1:4932000-5548500 GCF_041080675.1 Streptomyces sp. cg36
GCTACCGCCACCACGCGGACGCGGAGGGCCGGCTGGTGAAGGTGGAGGCGCAGATCCTGCTGGACGCGGGCGCGTACGCGGACTCCTCGTCCGAGTCGCTGGCGGCGGCGGTGGCCTTCGCCTGCGGCCCGTACGTCGTCCCGCACGCCTTCGTCGAGGGCTGGGCCGTCCGCACCAACAACCCGCCCTCCGGCCACGTCCGCGGCGAGGGCGCGATGCAGGTGTGCGCCGCGTACGAGGGCCAGATGGACAAGCTCGCCGCCAAGCTGGGCCTGGACCCGGCCGAACTGCGCATGCGCAACGTCCTGGCCACCGGCGACCTGCTCCCCACCGGCCAGACGGTGACCTGCCCGGCCCCGGTGGCCGAACTCCTCACCGCCGTACGGGACTTCCCGCTGCCCACCCTGCCCAAGGACGACCCCGAGGACGACTGGCTGCTGCCCGGCGGCCCCGAGGGCGCGGGCGAGCCGGGCGCGGTCCGCCGGGGCGTCGGCTACGCGCTGGGCATGGTGCACATGCTGGGCGCCGAGGGCACGGACGAGGTGTCCACGGCCACGGTCAAGGTGCACGACGGCGTCGCCACGGTCATCTGCGCGGCCGTCGACACCGGCCAGGGCTTCACCACGCTGGCCCGCCAGATCGTCCAGGAGACGCTGGGCATCGAAGAGGTCCACGTGGCCCCCGTCGACACCGACCAGCCCCCCGCGGGCCCCGCGTCGCACGGCCGCCACACCTGGGTGTCGGGCGGGGCGGTGGAACGCGCGGCCAAGATGGTCCGCACCCAGCTCCTCCAGCCGCTGGCGCACAAGTTCGGCATGTCGACCGAGCTGCTCCAGATCGCCGACGGCAAGATCACCTCGTACGACGGGGTGCTGTCGACGACGGTCAGCGAGGCGATGGACGGCAAGGAGCTGTGGGCCACCGCCCAGTGCCGCCCGCACCCCACCGAACCCCTCGACGAGACCGGCCAGGGCGACGCCTTCGTCGGCCTGGCGTTCTGCGCGATCCGCGCGGTGGTCGACGTCGACATCGAGCTCGGCTCGGTACGGGTGGTGGAGCTCGCGGTCGCCCAGGACGTCGGCCGCGTCCTCAACCCCGCGCAGCTGGCCGCCCGCATCGAGGCGGGCGTGACCCAGGGCGTCGGCGCGGCCCTCACGGAGAACCTCCGCACGGCCCGCGGCCTGGTCCGCCACCCCGACCTCACCGGCTACTCCCTGCCGACGGCCCTGGACGCCCCCGACATCCGCATCGTCAAACTCGTCGAGGAACGGGACGTGGTGGCCCCCTTCGGCGCGAAGCCCGCGAGCGCGGTACCGGTGGTGACGAGCCCGGCGGCCATCGCCTCCGCGGTCCGCGCGGCGACGGGCCGCCCGGTCAACCGCCTCCCGATCCGACCGCAGGCGGCGGTGGTGAACGCGTAGCCGGCAGCTGGAGGGGCGACGGCACACCGGCCGCCCCTCCTGCCGTCACAACTGCTGCTGCTCGACGCCGGGCGGCAGCAGACAGGGGGTGCTGACGACGAAGAGCAGCAGGTCCCCGTCGAGGTCCTCCGCCGAGATGGAGTGCCGGTCCCGCGGGTGCTGGGCGTCCAGCAGATTGGCCGGATCCTTCCCCGGATCCGAGCGGTATCCCTGGATCTCGAACCCCTGGCTCTTGAGGGCGTCCCGAAGGGCCCGGACGGCGTCGGCGTGCTGGGGGCGGGGGAGGGTGGCGCGGACCGAGTAGCTCAGGGTGAACCTGCCGTCGTCGGCGGACTCCCCGTTCCTGCCGACGCAGTTGGTGTAGTCGGCCTGGCGGCGGGCCGTCCTCGGATCCACGGTCGCCTTCGCCGTACGGGTCATGGAGTCGGTCCAGTGCCTGGCCCACTCCTCGGCCTTCTCCCTGCTCATGCGCGGCAGCGGGGCGTTGGCTTCCTTCTTGCCGGACACACAGCCTCCCAGGAGGAGCGTCAGAGCCAGCGCCGCGGCGCCGGAGGAGAGTACGAGGGTTGATCGGGCCACGGTTCGGGACCTCGTGTTTCTGGATTCAGGCCGGCGATGACGCGACCCTGGTTCGCCAGGCTCTGGCTTCCGTCGTCCCAGTAGCCGCTGTGTCCGTGCGTGTCGACGTACATCTGCCGCGCCCCGAACCACGCCACCTTGGGGTCGACGCCGAGCGAGAGGCCCGAGGCGAACTCGGAGACCTTGTCGTCCTTCGCGGCGCCCACCCACAGGTGGCCGGGATCCGTGTGCAACTGGTCCGCACGGCTGACGGTGAGCCCCGGGCTGCCCATCACCACCACGTCGTCCGCGCCGAGCCCGCTGCCCCCGGCGTCGGCGGCGCCGACGGTGGTGGAGCCGTAACTGTGGCCGAGGACGGTGAGATGCGTGGCCTGGTCGCCCTGGTGCGCGGCGCGCAGGCCACGGGTGAAGTCCCGCAGCTTCGCGCCGCCCGACTGGGCCCGTTCGTCGGTGGAGATGCCCAGGACGCTGAGGTCGGCGCTGCCCGGGTCGGTGTCCAGCTCCGGTGCGTCGTAGTCGAGCCAGACCACCGCGGCGACGTCCGAGGCGCCGTTCGGGGTCCGCTTCCCGGCGGCGTTCTGCAACTTGTTCATCCGGTCGATGTCACCGCCCATGCTGTCGAGCTGGTGACTCGTCCCGGGCACGAACACCGCAGTGTCCTTCGCGGTGTCGGGGTTGCCGACGGAGACGACGGCCGTGCCGTCCTTGGTGAGCCCGTACTTGAGCAGATAGAGCCGCTTCTGCGGAGGTACGACATCCGCCGCGTCCAGCTTCTCCTTGAGCGCACTCAGCGACTGATACAGGTACCGGTCGTGGTGGCCGAGACTGCCCTCCCGCAAGGCGTAGTCGTTCAGCTGGATGTCCAGTGTCGTGCGGTTCGCGGAGTCGCGGACGGTGGTGGGAAGCCCGTCCAGCGTGCCGAGGCGCTCGGGAAACGCCGCGAGGAACATGTCCCGCTTCCCGTCGTCGAGCCCGGCCCACCAGGCAGCCGTCCGCTTCGGGTCCTTCCCGTCGGGCAGGTTCTTCCTGTCGACGCCCAGGAACTCCCCGACCCGTACGGCGTCTTCGCGCGCGTGGTCGCCCCCGTACCGCTTGTCCAGGTCGAACGGGTCGATCTGATGGAGGAGTTCGGCCGCGTTGGTGCAGACGGTCGACGCCTCCTTCACCGCCGCTTCGATACGGGCCCGATAGCCACCCAGACCGACGTTGGCCCGCTGCTGTACGCCCTGGTGGTCCGGGTCGTTGTGGTACTTCGGGTCGACGGCCTCGACCGGCTCCACCCATCCGTCGGCCCGGACGGTGTGCCCGGCCTTCTCGGCGTCCGCCACGGCGTTGCGCAACTTGCGCTGGGACTCCTGCATACGGGTGTTGAGCCCGTCCAGCACGGCGTGGATGAGGTGGGCGTTGATCCGGCCCGTACCGAGTTTGCTCTCGGTGGCCTCCAGCGCGGCGAACCCGTAGTCCGCCCCGACGCCCGCCCACCTGTCCCGGTGCAGCGGCCCCGACACGTACTTGCCGCTGTCCGCCTGTGTGTCGCCCAGCTTGTCGGCCAGCAGCCGCCAGGAACGGGCGGCGGCCTCCAACTCGGCGAAGTCCTGGCGGAGCAACTGCGCGAAGAGTTCCGGCATCCCGTCCTCACCAGCCCTTGAAGCAGTCGCCGACGTGTAAGTCGTTGACGCTGTGCCGGTCGGCGAGCAGCCGCAGGCCCTCGGCGTGCTGACCGAGTCTGTCCCGCAGCGTCCCGAGGGCGTCGCCCCAGCCGGTCCCGGTGGCGTCGAGCCGGGCCCGGACCGGCCAGGCGCCGAGAGAGGCGGCGGCTGCGGCCGTGTCGTCGATCGCCTTCTGCAACACCGGCCCCAGGTCGGTGACCAGCGTGTCGGCGGCTCCGGCGGAGGCTCTGAGCTCACTCGCGGGAATGTTGAGGTCGTCGGCCATGGGTTCCTCTCTCTGCGCCGGCCACTGACGGGCCACTGACAGGTCACGGCGATGATCCGGGGCCGTCGCCGCAGCCAGGCTTTTGCTACCAGCGGACGACGGGGAAGCCAAACAATTGCCCGCGTGTCCCCGGCCAAGGCAACGACTTGGCCGGGCGCCGACCGGCCGAAGTCCGAAAGCAGTTGGAGGAGTTCAGTCTGTCAGTGGTGCTGACTACAGTTGTATTCGGAGCGTCACGGGGAGACGGGGAGGCGGCTGTGGCTCAGGACAACGGGGGCGTGGGGTCCGGGGCGGACGCGTTGGTGCCGGTGCTGGGCTTGATGCCGGTGGTCGGGGCGGCGGCGGGAGCCGGTGTGGTCGCGGCGGCCGACCTGGCGCGCGAGGCCGAATCGATGCTGACGTTCAAGAAGCGGGTCGACGGTCTGCTCACCAAGCTCAACGGCTCCGAGGCGGCACCGGTGAAGATCGGCGCGGACCGCCTGGCCAAGTCCGAACTGGGGCCGCCCGACTTCAAGGAGGGCGCCTACCTTTACGGCGTGTACGAGTTGGTCCACGACCGGATCGGCCAGCTCTCCAGGGCCCTGGGGATGCAGATCGAGGGCCTGTGCATCGCGGTCCTGGCCGCCGAGAACGGCTATGACGCGGTGGACGAGGACGTCCGCGACCGGATGCGGGCGATCAGCGGGGAACTCCAGAAGCAGTACGACGCGTACGGGCCGGACGGGTCGGGCACGCCCGGCGCGACGTCGCCGGTCCCGTCCCGGCCGGACACGGGTGAGACGGGCGGTTCGGTATGAGGCGGGGTGGTGCGGGGGTGGGTGCGGTGGTGCCGTGTCGGGGCGCGCCGCATCCGGCTGCGCCATACCGGGTTGCGCTGGATCCGGCTGCGCTGCATCCGGTTGTGCCATGTCCGGCCTTGCCGGATCCGATGGGGGACGACGGGAGTCGGGGAAGGGTGGTGCGTCGGCATGGCTGAGAAGAAGGAGCAGGCCGGGGGCGGTTCTGGAGTGCCCGGGGCGCCAGGGCCGGTGCCGGTGGCGGAACGTACGGACTTCGACACCAAGTCCCACCAGGAACTGTGGGCCATGGTCCAGGGCATGCAGGGCACCTCCGCGAAGGCCCTCGCCGACAAGCTGGCCGACGCGGCCAAGGCGATCACCGAGATCGGCGACGACCTCAAGACCCATATGAGCCGTGTCGTCTGGCAGGGCGAGGGCGCGAAGGCGTTCACGGACTGGGGCCACGGGGCGGCGATGGCGACGCTCGGCCTCGGGCAGTACAGCCGCGGGGCGTCGACCTGGCTGGATCTGGTCGCCCAGGCCATCGCCAACGTCAAGACGACGGTCCCGGCCTACGATCCGTCCCTCGGGCAACAGGCCGCCGAGACCCACAAGCTGTACCTCTCGGCCCACCACGACCCCGACGGCCAGCAGGAGGCCCGTGACGCCTCGGCCAAGCTGGCCGGCCTCAACGAGAAGATGGAGGGGCAACGGCAGGAGGCGGTAAGGGAGTTGCGGAAGCTGGGGGACGCGTACGTGCAGTCGGGCGAACAGATCGCCCTGCTCCAGCCACCCCGGTTCCCGCCGCCGCCGGGGGCGTTCGTGCCGCCGGAGGATTCCCGCCACGGGTCGGTGTACGTGGATGGCGGCCGGACTTCGTCGGGTCGGCGTACCAGGACGTCTGCCGCGCCGACGGGCGGACACGCCTTGACATCCGCGGTCGTCGAGAAAGGCACCGAGGGGAGTGTGACGGCATCGCATACCCCTGGGGCCAGCGTTGGGGCGCCGCCGGCGCACGTGCCCGATCGGCCGGTCGGGACAGAGATCGACGGTGTGCACACCCTGCCGCCGGCCGCTCAGACGGCGCCGACCGGCCCGGCCGTTCCGTCGTCTCCGCCGACTGGCAGGGTGGAGGGCGGATCGCCGCCGATTGTGGTCGTGCCGCCTGCCTTTGGCGGTGCGGGCAAGCCCCGTCTGCAGTCCCCTGATGTCATCGGCGGACGGCCGTCGGGAAACGGCGGCCTTCGGGGCCCGTCGCTGCCCGGCCCGAGCACCGTGGGCGGTCTGCCCCCGAGCAAGCTGCCGCCGCAGGAGAAGGGCATTGTCGGCGGTCGCCCCGTACCGCCCACCGCGGGGCGTCCCGCCGGTGGCATCCCTCGGGGGACCGTGGTCGGCAACGAGGGGCCCCAGGCACGTCCGCCGATGGCTCACGGCCCGGCCGGAGGCATGGGCGGCGTCGGGGGCCGTGGCGCCGTCGTGGGCGGACGGCGCCTCGCGGGGGAGCCCGGTGGTGTCGTCGGTGGTCGTCCGACGGCGGGTGGCGCGCGCAGCGGGCGCCCGTTCACCGAGGGCGGCTCCGGCCTCGTACGGAACGGGGAAGGCGGCACTCAGGCCGCACGGGCCGGGCGCGGTGGCATGGTTCCGCCCGCGCCGCGCGGAGCCGCCGGACGGCGGGACGAGCGCGAGGGCGAGCGTCCTGACTACCTCGTCGAGGACGAGGAGACCTGGCAGCGGAGCGACCGCCGTATTGTTCCGCCCGTAATCGACTGAGCCCCCTCACGGCGAGAGGAAGCCAATGTCCAGCAGCAGCCGTCGAGCCATGAGGCACGGCCGAGCCGTGTCTCTCGCCCTGGGGGTGCTGCTGGCGGGCGTCGCCGCCACGCCCGCGCACGCGGAGACGGTGCGCCAGCGCCAATGGCATCTGGATGCCATGCAGGCCGAGGAGATGTGGGAGACGAGCACCGGAGAGGGCGTCACCGTCGCTGTCGTCGATACGGGCGTCGACGACAGTCTCGCTGACCTCCGGGGCCAGGTTTTGCCCGGGCTGGACCTCTCCAAGCAGCAGCGGGGCGACGAACACACCGACTACGAGGGCCATGGAACAGCGATGGCCTCGTTGATCGCCGGTACCGGCAAGAAGTCCGCCGCGGAGGGGGCCTTCGGGCTGGCGCCCGGCGTGAAGATCCTCCCGATCAGGGTGCCGAAGTCGAACGAGGGGGCGAAGCTGCGCGACGTCCCCATGTTCGTCCAGAAGCTGAGCGAAGGTATCCGGTACGCGGCCGATCACGGCGCCAAGGTGATCAACGTTTCGATGGGCGTGGAGGAAGGGTCGAAGGAACTCGACGACTCGGTGAAATACGCCCTGGCAAAGGGGTCCCTCGTCTTCGCCGCCGCGGGCAACAGCGGAGACAAGGGCAACCGGGTCGAATACCCCGCTGCCACTCCTGGCGTAGTGGGCGTGGCCGCGGTGGACAAGAAGATCGAAGCCACCAAGGAGTCCGAGCACGGCCCGCAGGTCGATCTCGCAGCCCCCGGTGACGAGATGACCGAGGCGTGCGGCGGCGGCACCCAGATCTGCACCAGCCACGGCACCAGCGACGCCACCGCCCTGGCCTCCGCCTCCGCCGCCCTCCTCTGGTCCAAACACCCCCAGTGGACCAACAACCAGATCCTCCGCGTCCTGCTCAACACCGCGGGCGGCCCGCGCAACGGGGACAGGCGCAGTGACTACATCGGGTACGGGGTCGTCCGCCCCCGTGTCGCCCTGAAGACCCCCGGCGACCCCGGCCCTCCCAACGAGTACCCCCTGCCGGACCTCGCGGGCGCCACCGGCTCGCCCTCGCCGTCGGCGCCGGGCACCCCGGCCCCCTCCACTCGGCCGACGTCCCAGCCGGCGGCGGCCAAGAGCGACGGTGACGGCGGTGGCAAGACCGGTCTCTGGGTCGGGCTCGGTGCCGCCGTGGCCGTCGGCGGCGCGGCGGCCTTCGCCGTCGTACGTTCACGCCGCCGCACGGGCTGACCCGCCACCCGAACTGGCCCGTCCCCCGACCGGACCGGCTCCGCGAACCGACCCGCCCCGCCCCGCCAGGGCAGCGTCCACACCGGTCAACCCATCCCTCCCATCTCAGCCATTCAGGGGGGACGAAACGGCCACGTGCCCCCATAGCCGGATGCTGTGCTGGCGTGAAGTGCGGTGCGTCCGTACGGTATGGAAACGGTAAACCGGCGGAGTGGAAGCGGTAGGGGACGGGGGTCCGCATGTCGTTCGAGGACGAGTGGCGTCAGGCGCACGCCAATGCGGCAGCAAATGTGACCATGCGGCTGAACCGTGCCGACGACGGCCCGAGCGGCGGCAGCGGGGGCGGCCCGGCCGATCTGAGCGTGCGGCGCGACGACCTCGGCGTGGTCGGCGGGGACGCCTTCAAACTCCACGACGGCCTCAAGCGCGACGGCAACCACGCCCGCGAGTCCACCGGCGCCGCCGCCACCGCCCTCGCCGCCCGCAACTTCACCAGCGGCGGCGAACTCACCAAGGTCCGCGCCAAGTGGGACACCCAGCTGCGCGCCCTCAGCGACGCCTGCGCGCAGATCTCCAACCACCTCGACTACTCGATGGCCGCCCACGCCAAGGACGACGAACACATCGGGGGCGAGCTGCTCGCGGTCTCGCGCATCGAGGCGTACCTGAAGTAGGCGATCGGGGCGTACCTGAAGTGGGCGCGGGAAACGCGCGCGGTGAGTGGGCGCGGGCGTAAGGGAACGGGCCGACCGGGCCGCAGTGAACGGGACTTCGAGGCATCACGACATGCTCACGTACGAAGACGTGGTGAACGCGCCACTGGACAAGCTGAAGACGGCCGTCGACGACTGGTCGGACATGGCCGCCAAGCTGAAGACCCTCGCCGAAGAGGCCCACAACGGGATGAAGGCGCACGCGGACGCGGCGGACTGGGCCGGGGTGAACGCGGGGGTCACCCAGCGGTTCATCGGCCGGACGGCGAAGGAGTTCGAGGACGCGGCGGCCGAGGCCAAGGGCGTCCACGCGGTCCTGGCGGACGGGTACGCGTCGTTCAAGCGGGCCAAGGACGGGCTGCAGAAGATCATCGACGGGTCGGAGCAGGCCGGGATCGTCATCGACCCGCAGGGCAAGGTGTCCGCCCGCTACTCCCTCTCCGGCGACTACGCGGCCCGGCACGACCCCGATTTCTCGGTCGCGCTCAAGCGGCAGAACGACAGCGTCGCCGAGTGGCAGAACCAGGTGAAGGTGCTGGTCGACGAGTGCGGCGACGCGGACGAGTCCCTGCGCCTGGCCCTCGCCGCGAACGTGCCGGACGGCAACGACTTCACCGCGCCCAAGTTCTCCACCCTGGACGCCGAGCAGGTGGACCGGGCCCTCCAACTGGCCGCGCAGGTCACCGGCGACGGCGGCACCGCGCGCAACCCCGAGGCCCTGCGGCAGCTCGAAGAGCTGATGAAGGCCAACGCGAAGGACCCGGAGTTCGCCACCGACTTCTACCGCCGGATGGGCGCCGAGGGGACGCTGAAGTTCTCCACGAAGCTGTTCCTCGCCACGACGGGACTCGGCCCCGCGGGCAAGGACCGGGCCGACCTCGTCCAGCACATCCAGGGCGACATGGGGTCGATGCTCGGCATCGCGACCGACCCCAGGACGCCGGGCCACCTCGACGGCGCCTGGACCACCGCCCTGATGCGCGCGGGCCACAAGCCGGTGGACGTCGCGGGCTTCGCGGGCGTCACCACGAAGGTGTACGGGTACCAGGCGCTGGGCGCGCTGCTGCGCCACGGCGAGTACGACAAGTCCTTCCTCGTGCCCGTCGGCCTCGACATGGTCGGCATGGACCACAAGGACCCCGACGTCTGGCACCGGAACATGCCGCTCACCCAGCCGATGGCCTTCAACCTGGATCAGGACGGCGGTCGCGGCTTCGACCCGATGACCGGCCTGATGCAGGCGATGAGCAACAACCCCGAGGCGGCGACGGCGTTCTTCAACGAGCCCGTACGCGAGGACAGCGACGGGAACGGCATCGTCACGGCCGACGACAGGCCGGTGAAGGGTGCTCAGGGCCAGGCCCGGGGCATGGTCGACTACGCGCTCGACCGCAAGCCGGAGGCCGACTGGTACGACGGGGCCCCGGGCGGCGACCCCACGGCCTCCCCGCTCCAGAAGGCCACGGGCAACGCCCTGGAGGCGGCGGTGACGGGCCGGGTCCCGGGCGAGGAGAACGCGAAGCCGGTCGAGCACACGGAGCAGATGGCGAAGGTGATGGAACGGGTGGTGGCCAAGGTGGGCGCCGACCCGTCCCTCCTCCTCGGCGAGGACGACGCCCCCGGGACGCTGGAGGGCATGGCGGGGAACTTCGGGAACATGGCCGCCGAGTACATGCCGGATCTTCAGGCGGCGGCGGAGAACGGGGCGGGGCAGGCGAAGCCCTTCGGGGTGCTGGCGACCTTCGACCCGGGCCGGATGACCCACTTCCTGACCGCGGTGGCGCAGGACCCCGACGCGTACGGAACGATCACGAGTGCCCAGCAGACGTACACCACGCTCTTGGTCCACGACGTCTTCGCCCACCCGGAGAACCACGGTTCGGACGTCGGCGAGGCCGTGCGCAACGCCGTGGGGCCCGGTGGGCAGATCGCGGGGATGATGGCCGAAGCGCGGGTGGAGGCGATCCACGGGAAGCACTCGGCGGATGACGCGCAGTTCAACGAGTCGCTTCAGGACAAGGCCGACTGGACCAATCGGATCATCAGCGCGGTCGGCGCGAAGTACATCGAGATGCTGCCGGTCGGTGGCGACGCCGTGGAGTGGCTCCAGGAGGACATCACGAAGTCCATCGTGGACGGGGCGCAGAAGGACACCTCGGCGGAGGCGAGCCAGGAGGCGGCGGACGCCTATACGACGGCCGAGTCCCGGGCCAAGGAGTCGGCGAAGGACGCGGTGGGCGCCGCCGGCCGCAGTGCCGGGCTTTCCGAACGCGACATCCGCGAGTACCAGGGAACGGCTTCCTCGTCGGCCGGTCTCGCCTTCTCGGCGGGCCGCGACGGTGTGGACAGCACCGCGCCCCGGGGCGGTGGCGAGTGATACGCCGCGCGGCCCGCACGTTCGGGGCCCTCTTCGCCGGGATGCTGCTGCTCGGCGCCTGTGCGGACGACGAGGACTCGCCGCCGAGCGTGCCGGAGAGCATGTGCTGGGGAGCGTTCGCCGGGAGTTCGGTCACGCCGTTGCTGCCCGACGGCGGCAAGGCGGATCTGACGAACGACCGGCCTTTCGACGTGTTCGGCGCGCACGCGAGCACGTACTGCACCCTCCGTGTCGATGGCGATGCCCGGTTCGTGGCGTTCGCCGAACGCCGGCGCAGCGGCAAGGGCACGGACTGGAACGGTTGGGCCCGGACGCACGGAACACGCGTCGACGCGGGCGACGAGGCGTTCGTCTGGGAGGGCGGAGCAGGCTCCGTGTTTCTCTGCGAGCGCCCGGACCTGCCCAGGGGCGACGCTCTGCCGAAAACGGCCAAGTACGTCGAGCTGACGCTCACGGCGGACAGGGCTCCGGCCACCGAGGAGTCCCGGCGGGTCCTCACCACCCTGATCAAGCAGTACGCCGACTTCGCGAAGCGCGAGCTGAAATGCGCGAATGGGGCCTGACCCCGTGCGCCGGGGGCGGCCCCATCCAGAGGCCGTGATCGGAATCGAACCGACGTAACTCGCTTTGCAGGCGAGTCCCTGAGCCACTCGGGCACACGGCCGTGTGCTGACCTCTTTGACGTTAGGGGGTGCGCGCGGGGCGGGGAAGAGGGGCGCGGGGCGTGCAACACGACTGCCATGCGGCGTTCACGTGCGGGGGCGGGAGGGGCTCGGGGGGCGTGGGAGGCGTGGGGGCGTACGACCAAATGCTGAGGTGATGGGCCGCCTTTTGACAGGGGTCATATATGAGCTAGCCCCTTACCCTGGGCCCATGAGCGCCCTCGAACCCACTGATAGAGAAGCCCCGCCCCTGCCCGCCGACCCCGTCGGGGAGGACCGCGGCGGGGTGCTCGGGCGTACGTACCGGGCGCTCAGCATCGGGACGATCACGGTCGTGCTGCTGATCGCGTTCGAGGCGACCGCCGTGGGGACCGCGATGCCGGTGGCGGCGCGGGAGCTGGACGGGGTGCCGCTGTACGCGTTCGCCTTCTCCGCGTACTTCACCACCAGCCTCTTCGGGATGGTCGTCGCCGGGCAGTGGGCGGACCGGAAGGGGCCGCTGGGGGCGGTCGCGGTGGGGGTGTCCGCGTTCGGGGCCGGGCTGCTGCTGTCGGGCACGGCGGTGAACATGTGGACGTTCGTCGCCGGGCGCGCCGTGCAGGGGCTCGGGGGCGGGCTGGTCATCGTGGCGCTGTACGTGGTGGTCGGGCGCGCCTACCCCGAACGGCTGCGGCCCGGGATCATGGCGGCGTTCGCGGCGAGCTGGGTCGTGCCGTCCGTGGTCGGGCCGCTGGCGGCCGGGACCGTCACCGAGCACCTCGGGTGGCGCTGGGTGTTCGTGGGGATCCCCGCCCTGGTCGTCCTCCCGCTGGCGCTCGCCCTGCCCGCGATACGGCGGATGGCCGCCGGGCCCGCCGACCCCGGGGCGCCCGTCGAGCCCTTCGACCGGCGGCGGATCCGGCTGGCGCTGATGATCTCGGCGGGGGCGGGGCTGCTCCAGTACGCCGGGCAGGACCTGCGGTGGCTGTCCCTGCTGCCCGCGGTCGCCGGGTTCGCGCTGCTGGTGCCCGCCGTCGCGGGACGGCACGGGCTGCTGCCGCGCGGTACGTACCGGGCCGCGCGCGGGCTGCCGTCCGTGGTGCTGCTCCGGGGCGTGGCGGCGGGGTCCTTCATCGCGGCGGAGTCGTTCGTACCGCTGATGCTGGTGACCGAGCGGGGGATGTCGCCGACCATGGCCGGATTCTCCCTTGCGGCGGGCGGGGCGACGTGGGCGCTCGGGTCGTACGTACAGGCGCGGCCGTGGGCGGAGCCGTACCGGGAGCGGCTGATGGTGATCGGGATGGTGATGGTCGCCGCGGCCATCGCGGCGGCGCCCAGCGTGCTGATCCACTCCGTGCCGGTGTGGATCGTCGCGGTCGCCTGGGGCGTGGGGTGCTTCGGGATGGGCATGGTCATCGCCTCCACGAGCGTGCTGCTGCTGAAGCTGTCGGCGCCGGAGGAGGCGGGGGCGAACTCGGCCGCCCTCCAGATCTCGGACGGGCTGTCGAACGTGCTGCTGCTCGCGGCGGGCGGGGCGGCGTTCGCCGCGCTGGGCGGGGGGTCGGTGGGGGAGGCGCATGACGCGGTGGCGTCGGCGTCGGCGGGGGCCGGGGGGCACCCCGGGGCGTTCGCCGCGGTGTTCCTGCCGATGGCTGTGGTGGCGTTGGCGGGGGCTTGGGTGGGGGTGCGGTTGCGGGAGCGGTGAGGGGCCCCCACCCCGCCCGTTCCCTTAAGCCCTCGGCGGGCGGCCGGGTGGGGGGAAGGGGGGAGGGGGAGGGTTTTTCCCGGGGGCGAAGCCCCCGGCCCCCCGAGCGGGGCTCCGCCCCTGCACCCCGGCGGGGGCTCCGCCCCTGCACCCCGGGTGGGTTCTCCCTGCACCCCGGTGGGGGAAGGGGAGGGGGGTCCCGGGGGCTGTGCCCCCGGTCCCCTGGGCGGGGCTGCGCCCCTGCACCCCGGCGGGGGTTGCGCCCCCCTGCCCCCCCGAGCGGGGCTCCGCCCTCGGCCGCCCCCCGAGCGGGGCTCCGCCCTCGGCCGCCCCCCGAGCGGGGCTGCGCCCCCTGCACCCCGGCGGGGGTTGCGCCCCCTGCACCCCGGGGGGTGGCTGCGCCCCCCTGCACCCCAGGTGGGTTCTCCCTGCACCCCGGCGGCGGGGGAGGGGAGGGGGCTCCCGGGGGCTGTGCCCCCGGCCCCCTTGGTGGGGCTGCGCCGCCGCCCCGAACTCTCCCCCCGCCCCCTGTGAACCCACTCACCCCCCGCCCCGTCCACCCCTCTTCCCGCACCCCCCACCGGTAAGGTGGCCCGGTTGTCGTACCCGCGACAGGTGTCGTCGCGTCCTCTCGGGCGTGGCGGTGCAGTGCCTCATGCCGCCGACCGCAACGAACCGGAGACCGTGACTACTACCGCCTCCCACCACCTCTCACCCGCCTTTCCCGGGCGTGCCCCCTGGGGTACGGCCAACAAGCTGCGTGCCTGGCAGCAAGGGGCGCTGGAGAAGTACGTCCAGGAACAGCCGCGCGACTTCCTCGCCGTCGCCACGCCCGGCGCCGGCAAGACGACCTTCGCGCTCACGCTCGCCTCGTGGCTGCTGCACCACCACGTCGTGCAGCAGATCACCGTCGTCGCGCCCACCGAGCACCTGAAGAAGCAGTGGGCGGAGGCGGCGGCGCGGATAGGCATCCGGCTGGACCCCGACTACAGCGCGGGGCCGCTGAGCAAGGAGTACCACGGCGTCGCCGTGACGTACGCCGGTGTCGGCGTGCGCCCCATGCTCCACCGCAACCGGTGCGAGCAGCGCAAGACCCTCGTCATCCTCGACGAGATCCACCACGCCGGTGACTCGAAGTCCTGGGGCGAGGCGTGTCTGGAGGCGTTCGATCCGGCCACCCGTCGGCTCGCGCTCACCGGCACCCCCTTCCGGTCCGACACCAACCCGATCCCCTTCGTCACGTACGAGGAGGGGAACGACGGCATCCGGCGGTCCTCCGCCGACTACACCTACGGCTACGGCAACGCCCTCGGCGACGGCGTCGTCCGGCCCGTCATCTTCCTCTCGTACAGCGGCAACATGCGCTGGCGCACCAAGGCGGGCGACGAGATCGAGGCCCGGCTCGGCGAGCCGCTCACCAAGGACGCCGTCTCGCAGGCGTGGCGCACCGCGCTCGACCCGCGCGGCGACTGGATGCCGAACGTGCTGCGCGCCGCCGACCAGCGCCTGACCGAGGTCCGCAAGGGCATCCCGGACGCCGGCGCCCT
The DNA here is from genome assembly GCF_041080675.1 of Streptomyces sp. cg36. Lineage (NCBI taxonomy): Bacteria > Bacillati > Actinomycetota > Actinomycetes > Kitasatosporales > Streptomycetaceae > Streptomyces > Streptomyces cyclosori. Next base: position 4,946,717 of record NZ_CP163520.1, read on the forward strand.
CGTCATCGCCTCCGACCAGGACTCCGCCCGCGCCTACGCCAAGCTGATCCGGGAGATCACCGGCAGCAAGGCCACCGTCGTCCTCTCCGACGACAACGGCGCCTCGAAGAAGATCGACGAGTTCAGCGAGAGCGACGACCGGTGGATGGTCGCCGTCCGGATGGTGTCCGAGGGCGTCGACGTGCCCCGGCTCGCCGTCGGCGTCTACGCCACCACCATCTCCACGCCGCTCTTCTTCGCCCAGGCCGTCGGCCGTTTCGTACGGTCGCGGCGGCGCGGCGAGACCGCCTCCGTCTTCGTGCCGACCATCCCGACCCTGCTGGGCTTCGCCTCCGAGATGGAGGTCGAGCGCGACCACGTGCTCGACAAGCCGAAGAAGGAGGGCGAGGAGGACCCGTACGCCGAGGAGGACAAGCTCCTCGCCGAGGCCGAGAAGCAGCAGGACGAGGACACCGGCGACCAGGACATGCTGCCCTTCGAGGCCCTGGAGTCGGACGCCGTCTTCGACCGGGTGCTCTACGACGGCGCCGAGTTCGGCATGCAGGCGCACCCGGGCAGCGAGGAGGAGCAGGACTACCTCGGGATTCCCGGGCTCCTCGAACCCGACCAGGTGCAGCTGCTGCTCCAGAAGCGGCAGGCCCGGCAGATCGCGCACAGCCGGCAGAAGCCGGCCGAGCAGGCCGACCTGCTGGAGATGCCCGCCGAGCGGCGACCGGTCGTCTCCCACAAGGAACTGCTGGAGCTGCGCAAGCAGTTGAACACGATGGTGGGCGCGTACGTCCATCAGAGCGGCAAGCCGCACGGCGTGATCCACACCGAGCTGCGGCGGGTGTGCGGCGGCCCGCCGAGCGCCGAGGCGACGGCCGGGCAGATCCGGGAACGGATCAAGAAGGTCCAGGAGTGGGCGACCCGGATGAAGTGAGCGGGCCGCGGCGGGCGTTCGCGCGTCCGGGACGGTCCGGGGGCGCGTGAGCGGCCGGTGCCCGTGGCGGGGCGGTGCCCGCTGCGGGCAACCCGCCCTCCCCGTAGGTCCGTTCACCCCTTGCGCGGGGCCCGGGTGCGATGCCGGGCCCCGCTCCGTCCCGGGGTGCGGAACGGGGGCGGGAGCCGGCCCCCACGGACGGCGCCCGCTCGCAGCAACAGTAATGGGACAGTAAAGTCGGCCGCCGTGACCAAGGTCCCGAGGCCCGTGGACTTAGGTCCTGAACCGGCATCAATCGCCCGGGTTCCCCACTTGCGCGCCCGGATTCTGGACGAGCTCTTCCGCTGAGCGGGACCGATCGCTACTGTCCCGCCATGCAAACGCCCCGTGGCAGCGCCGCCGCGGAGCGCAGCCGGTGCCATGGCCAGCCGGCGGCCTCTGTGCGCGTCGCCGTTGGGACCGGTGCCGCGTCCGCCCCGGGGAACCGCCGCGACTCACCATAAGGAGTGGGTGTCGTGACCGCGGAGACCTCCCAGACGCTCGACCGGGGACTGCGTGTCCTCAAGCTGCTCGCCGACACCGATCACGGTCTGACGGTCACCGAGTTGTCCACCAAACTCGGCGTCAACCGGACGGTGGTCTACCGTCTGCTCGCCACCCTGGAGCAGCACGCCCTCGTACGCCGTGATCTGGGTGGCCGCGCCCGGGTCGGGCTCGGGGTGCTGCGGCTGGGCCGCCAGGTGCACCCGCTGGTGCGGGAGGCCGCGCTGCCCGCGCTGCGCTCGCTCGCCGAGGACATCGGGGCGACCGCCCACCTCACGCTGGTGGACGGCTCCGACGCGCTGGCCGTCGCGGTCGTCGAACCGACCTGGACCGACTACCACGTGGCCTACCGGGCCGGGTTCCGCCACCCGCTCGACCGGGGCGCGGCGGGCCGCGCCATCCTCTCGGCCCGCCAGGCCGGGGGGCTCGTCGACCCCGGCTTCACCCTCACCCACGGCGAACTGGAGGCCGGTGCCAGCGGTGCCGCCGCGCCGCTGGTCGGGGTGACCGGGATAGAGGGGAGCGTGGGCGTGGTGATGCTCGCCGACGCGGTCCCGGAGCGGGTCGGCCCCCGGGTCGTCGACGCGGCCCGGGAGGTGGCGGACGCCCTGCGCTGACCCCGGCCGGGCGGGGCCGGTGGGGGAAGGCCGCCGGACCGGGCCCACGCGGACCCGGTGCGCGGTGGAGCCGGGACGGGGCCGGTGGCGCTCCCCGATACATTGGGACCGTGCACCCCCGTCACTCACGCCTCCGCAACCTCGCCATCGGCTCCGCCCCCGTCGTCGCGCTGCTGGGCGTCGTCGCCTTCGCGCCGCTGCCCTTCTCGGTGGCGCAGCCGGGGCTGACCGCGAACGTGCTGGGCGACGACAAGGGCAGCCCGGTGATCACCGTCGAGGGCAGACCGTCCCGGCACACCACCGGGCAGCTGCGGATGACCACCATCGAGGCGACCGGCCCCTCCGCCGAGGTGGGGATCGCCGATGTCGTACGGGCCTGGTTCCGCACCGACCGGGCCGTGATGCCGCGCGACTCGGTCTATCCGAGCGGCGGCAGCGACGAGGAGATCACCCGGCACAACCAGGCCGAGATGAAGGAGTCGCAGGACAGCGCGACCACGGCCGCGCTCACCTACCTGCGCATCGGCCCCAACCAGGTCAAGGTCACCCTGAACCTCGCCGACGTCGGCGGCCCCAGCGCCGGGCTGCTCTTCTCGCTCGGCATCGTCGACAAGCTCGACGGCGACGGCTCCGGCGGCGAACTCACCGGCGGCCGTGTCATCGCCGGTACGGGGACGATCGACGCGGACGGCACCGTCGGCGCGGTCGGCGGCGTCTCGCTCAAGACGCGGGCGGCCCGGCGCGACGGCGCGACCGTCTTCCTGGTGCCCAAGGACGAGTGCTCGGACGCCCGCGCCGAAGTGCCGGACGGGCTGCGCCTCATCCCCGTGACCACGCTCAAGGGCGCGGTCGCCGCCCTCAAGGCCCTGGACAAGGGCGGATCCGTACCGAGCTGCTGAGCCGGGCGCGGGCGCTTCGTCGGCGACGGATCCGCCGGACCGGCTCTATGCGGGCGTCCGCGCCAGTACGCGCTCGCGCGGTGCCACCGGCGGCTCGTCCAGGCCCCGCCAGGCCGGGAACAGCAGCGGGCTCAGCGTCGTCGCCAGATACAGGCCGCCGACCGCGAGCAGCGCTCCTCGCACCCCCACCCCGTCGACGAGCAGGCCCGCGCCCAGGCCGCCGACGGGCATGGCCAGCTCGCACCCGGCCGTCAGCGCGCCGGACACCCGGCTGCGCAGCTCCAGCGGTACGCGCTCGTACGTCACCGTCGTCAGGATCGGGTTGAGCATTCCGCCCGCGAGCCCGGCCAGCGCCATCGTGGCCGCCAGCGGCAGCGCCGAACCGGTCAGCGCCGCCACCACGAAGCGGGGCGCCCCGGCCAGCAGGAAGGCCGAGGCGAACACCGCGCGCCGGGGGAAGCGGTGGCCGACCGCCCCGTACAGCAGCGCGCCGAAGAGGCCGCCCGCGCCGAACGCGGCGGTCAGCAGGCCGAGTTGGGTGGAGCCGCCCAGTTCGCGCTCGGCGTGCACGGGCAGCAGGACCGCGTTCCAGCCCTGGTCGAGGCCGTTGGTGACCATCACCATCAGGGTGACGCCGAGCAGCAGCCGGGTGCGCAGCAAGTAGCCGTACCCCTCGCGGAGTTCGGCCTTGTACGTGGTGAGGGAGACCGGCGGGGCGTCCCGTACCGGCTCGGCCGCGCGGATGCCCCGCACCCCGAGCGCGACCAGCGCCGCCGACGCGGCGAACGTCGCCGCGTCCAGCAGCAGCACGTACTCGGCGCCGATCACCGCGATCAGCAGTCCGGCGAGCGCGGCGCCCGCCATCCGGGCGCCGCGCGAGACCGCGTCGAAGAGGCTGGCGGCGCGGGCCAGGGTGGTCCCGGCCCGTTCGGCCAGATCCGGGACCAGTACGTAACGGGCGGTACGCCCCGGGGTCGCGGCCAGCCCGGTCAGCGCCATCAGCGCGCACAGCAGCCAGAAGTGGAGCGCGCCCGCGAGGTGCAGCAGCGGGATCGCGCCGACGGCCAGCGCGCAGACCACGTCGGATCCGACGCTCACCCGCCGCCGTCCGACCCGGTCCAGCACGGGCCCGCCGATCAGGGCGGAGACCACGATCGGCAGGGTCGCGCAGAAGGCGACCGCCCCCGCCCGGCCCGCGCTGCCGGTGGTCTCCAGCACGAACCACGGCACCCCGATGAGGGTCAGCGAACTGCCCGCCGTGGATATGGTGTTGGCCGTCAGGACGGCGGCCAGCGGCGTACGGTCGCCCCGCCGCTCCCCGGGCCGCCCGTGCTCCCGGGCCCCTTCGTGCTTCCCCCCGTTGCCGTTCATTCACTCGCTCCTTGTCGCCGGTGTCACTGGTTCGGGTTGCCGCGCGGGAACGCGTGCAGATGGACGCGGACCTGGGCCGCGTTCTCGGCGTCCGGGGCCGACTGGCGGTAGCCCTCGACGACGTCGTGCAGCCGCCGGCTGAGCTCGTGCAGCTGGCCGGGCGTGAGGTGCAGGGTGAAGTCGCTGACGTCCGAGCTGGTCGCCCACTCCCCGGGCCAGTCGCGCGCGGTGCCGAGCCAGGTGGACAGCTCCTGGGTGTGGATGTTGGCCACCTCGTGGAAGAAGAGGTCGGCGGCGCCGCGCACCTGCGGGTCGGTGCTGGTGTGCAGCTCCGCGCCGAACGTGGTGCCGGTGTGCGCGGACTTCCACCAGCGCTCCCGGCCCTTGCCGCGGGCCGGGTCGTCCTCGACGAACCCGTGCGCGGCGAGCTGGCGCAGGTGGTAGCTGGTCGCGCCGCTGGACTCGCCGAGCCGCTCGGCCAGTTGGGAGGCGGTGGCGGGGCCGTCGTGGCGCAGCGACTTCAGCAGCTGGATGCGCAGGGGGTGGGCCAGTCCGCGCAGGGCGCGGGCGTCGAGGATGCGCTCCCCGGCCCCGTTCTCGGGGGGCTTGTTCGTGGGCATGACTACGACCGTAGCCATGCAAAGGAATCCTTGCAACGATTTTTTTGCAAGGATTCCTTTGCGTCCGCGCCCGGGTGCCCCCGTGGTCCGCGCCCGCGCCCCGCCCGCTCAGCCCTCCTTGATGAACCCCTGCGCCACCAGCCACTCCTTCGCCACGTCGTGCGGGTCGCGGCCCTCCACGTCCACCTTGGCGTTCAGCTCCTGCGCCACCCGGGTCGTCAGCTTCGCGCTCACCGGGTCCAGCAGGCCCGCGATCGCCGGGTACTTGGCGAACGTCCTGGCGTGCAGCTCGGGCGCCGCGTTGTAGTTGGGGAAGAAGTGGCGGTCGTCGGCGAGCACGTCCAGGTCCATCGCCCTGATCCGGCCGTCCGTGGTGAACACCTCGCCGAGCAGGCACGAGCTCGACTTGGACACCTGGGTGTAGATGATCCCGGCGTCCATCTTCTGGACCCGGGAGGCCGGGATCGACATCCCGTACGCCTTCTGCATGCCCGGCAGCCCGTCGTCCCGCGAGGCGAACTCGTTCTCCACGCACACCGTCACCGCGGAGGGGTCCTTCTTCGCCAGCGCGGCCACGTCCGAGAGCGTCCGCAGCCCGTACTTGGCGTTGTTCTTCTTGCTCAGGGCGAGCGCGTAGGTGTTGTTGAGGGTGGACTGCGCCAGCCAGACCACCCCGTTGCGCACGTCCGCGTCCTTCACCGCCCGCCACTGCGCCGACGGGTCGGTGATCGGCTTGCTGTGGCCGAGATAGGTGATCCAGGCGGTGCCCGTGTACTCGTACATCGCGTCCGCGTCGCCCTTCACGATCGCCTCGCGCGCGCTGATCGAACCGGGCAGGTTGGTGCGGTCCACGACATCGGCGCCGGCCGCCTTGAAGACCAGACCGGCCATCTGGCCCAGGACGATGTTCTCGCTGAAGTTCTTCGAGGTGACCGTCAGCGAGGCGCCCTTGAGGGGGCGGCCCCGGCCGACCGAGCCCGGTACGACGTCGTCCACCAGCGGCGAGCCGCTCTTGAGGCCGCAGCCGCCGGTCAGCAGGACGGCGAGCAGGACGAGCGCGCCCGCCGCCCCGGTCCACCGCGTGCGCACGCCGGTCATCATCCCGCCTCCAGACCGCGCGGGGTCAGCGCCACCTCGGCCAGCGAGGCCAGCCAGTCCACCAGGAGCGCCAGGGCCACCGTCAGGACCGAGCCGAGGACCAGCACCGGCATGCGCTGGGTCTGGATGCCGGAGGTGATCAGATCGCCGAGGCCACCGCCGCCGCCGAAGGTGGCGAGCGTCGCCGTGCCGACGTTCAGGACCAGCGCCGTGCGCACGCCCGCGAGGATCAGCGGGACGGCGAGCGGCAGTTCGACCTTGCCCAGGGTGCCCAGCGCCGACATCCCGATGCCCCGGGACGCCTCCACCAGCTGCGGGTCGATCGCCCGCAGCCCCGCGACCGTGTTGGAGAGCACCGGCAGCACCGCGTAGACCACCATGCCGATGACCGCGGTGGAGGGGCCGATGCCCAGCCAGATCACCAGCAGCGCCAGCAGCCCGATGGCCGGGGTGGCCTGGCCCACGTTGGCGACCGCCGTGACCAGCGGCGCGGCCCGGCTCACCCCGCGCCGGGTCAGGGCGATGCCCAGCGGTACGGCGATGAGCAGCACCCAGAACGTGGAGACGGCCGTGAGCTTCACGTGCTGCCAGAGCCTGAGCTGCACATTGCCGTCGTCCAGGGAGTTCTTGGCGATGGAGTCGAGGTGGACGTTGGTGATCCACAGATAGGTGGCGAGCAGCGCCAGCGCCACGACCAGCGGCAGGAGCACCAGCTTCTGCCAGGTGATCCGGCGCGCCGGGGCGGGCGCCGCCGGCGGCTCGGGCGCGCCGTGCCGGTCGTCGGAGCCGTGGGCCGGGCCGTGCTCGGGGCCGCTGCCGCCGTGTGCCGGGTCGCGGAAGACGTGGCCGCCCGCCTCGTGCTCGCCCGGCGGGCGCTCGGGTGCGCTGCTCACGGGCCCGCACCGCCCTCCAGCTCCTGCTCGGTGAGCTGGTGGCGGGTCTCCTCCAGGTCGTGCTGGTGCTCGATGGCGGCCAGCCGGTCGGCCTCCAGGAGCTCGTGCACCGAGTTCATCAGGGTCTCCATGTCGACGACGCCGATGTACTCGCCGCGCCGCCCGGTCACCGCCACCCGCCCGCCGGAGTCGATCAGCACCGCCTCCAGCGCGTCGTGCAGGGTCGCGTCCCGGGTGACCGTGTCGTGCACCAGCTGGCCCGCCCGGGCCAGCGAGCCCTTGGCGCGCATCAGATCGCCCCGCCGCAGCCATTTGTACGGGCGCCCGCGCCGGTCCAGCATCAGCAGCTCGTTGTGGGGGCCGCCGCGCAGCTTGTCGAAGATGGACTGGAGCGGATCGTCGACCGAGGCGGTCGGCACGTCCGCCATCTCCACGTCCCGCACCCGGGTCAGATTCAGCCGCTTCAGCGCGGCGCCCGCCCCGACGAACCCGGAGACGAAGTCGTCGGCCGGGTTGGTGAGGATCGCCTCCGGGGTGTCGAACTGGGCGATGTGCGAATGTTCGCGCAGCACCGCGATCCGGTCGCCCAGCTTGATCGCCTCGTCGAAGTCGTGGGTGACGAAGACGATCGTCTTGTGGAGTTCGTGCTGGAGCCGGATCAGCTCGTCCTGGAGGTGGTCGCGGGTGATCGGGTCGACCGCGCCGAACGGCTCGTCCATCAGCAGCACCGGCGGATCCGCCGCCAACGCCCGCGCCACGCCCACCCGTTGCTGCTGCCCGCCGGAGAGCTGGCGCGGATAGCGGCCGTGGAACTCGCGCGGATCGAGCCCGACCAGGTCCAGCATCTCCTCGACCCGGTCCTTCACCCGCGCCTTGGACCAGCCGACCATCTTCGGTACGAGCGCGATGTTCTCGGCGACCGTCATGTGCGGGAAGAGCCCGGAGGACTGGATGGCGTAGCCGACCTTGCGGCGCAGCTTCACCGGGTCGATGTCGGTGACGTCCTCGTCGTTGATCCGGATGCGGCCGGACGACGGTTCGATCAGCCGGTTGATCATCTTCAGCGTCGTGGACTTGCCGCACCCGGACGGCCCCACGAAGATCACGGTCTCGCCCGCCCTGATCTCCATGGACACGTTGTCCACGGACGGTTCGGGGTTGCCCGGATAGCGCTTGGTCAGGTTCTCCAGCTCGATCGAGGCGCCCGAGGCGCGGGAGCCGCCCGGGGCGGCCGGGTCCCCGGGGGAGGCGGACGGCGCCGCCGGGGCGCCGGTGGTCTCAGACACGGATCCCCCTCGGGATGGTCAGCCGCCCGATCAGGACGTAGACGGCGTCGAAGAGCAGGGCGAGGACGACGATCCCCAGCGTCCCCGCCAGCACCTGGTTGATCGCGTTGGCGCTGCCCAGCGAGGCGATGCCGCGGAAGATCTCGTTGCCGAGCCCCGGGCCCGAGGCGTACGCGGCGATCGCGGCGATGCCCATCAGCATCTGGGTGGAGACCCGGATCCCGGCCAGGATCGGCGGCCAGGCCAGCGGCAGTTCGACCCGGACCAGCCGGGCCGGGCGGGACATGCCGATGCCCTTGGCCGCGTCGACGAGCGAGGGGTCGACCCCGCGCAGCCCGACGATCGAGTTGCGGACGATCGGCAGCAGCCCGTACAGCGTCAGCGTGATGACCGTGGGCGCCACGCCCAGCCCCACCACCGGGATCAGCAGACCGATCAGGGCGAGCGAGGGGATGGTGAGGACCGAGGAGGTGGTGGCGACGGCGAGCGCGCCCGCCCAGCCGCTGCGGTAGGTGAGCACCCCGATCGCCACCCCGAGCACGGTCGCGATCACCATGCACTGCAAGACCGCGCTGGCGTGCTGGAACGCGTCGGTGAGCAGCTGTTCGTGCCGGTGCGAGAGGTAGTCCCAGAAGTCCATGGCCACCGCCTCTCCCACGTTGTCGGCTCACACGTCGTCGGCCGCCGCCTGTTCCACCAGCGGGATGATCCGCAGCGGCACGGGGTTCTCCATCACGATCGCCGTGGCGGCGCGGACGATCCCATCAAAACCGACAACCCGGTCGATCACCCGCTGGAGGTCGGCGTTGGAGCGGGCCACCAGACGGCAGAGCATGTCGCCCTGGCCGGTGGTGGTGTGCAGCTCCAGGACCTCCGGCACGGAGGCCAAGTGCGCCCGTACGTCGGCGCCCTGGCCCTGTTTGATCTCCAGCGTCGCGAACGCGGTCACCGGGTAGCCGAGCGCCGCCGGATCGACGTCGGGACCGAATCCCCGGATGACGCCATTCGACTGAAGCCGGTCGAGCCGGGCCTGCACGGTGCCGCGCGCCACGCCGAGCCGCCGGGACGCCTCAAGGACCCCGATGCGCGGCTCCCGTGCCAGCAGCACGATGAGCCGCCCGTCCAGATGATCGATCGCCATGACGCCCTCCGGATGGTCACGATGTACAGAACGCCCCTAGATACTGCCCATCTGCTATGCAGATTGCACAGCCCCCACGCAAACTATTGCGCACCTTGCCGCACAGGGGCAGCCTGCCGCTATGACTGAGACCATCGATCACACCCCCGACACCGCCCGGCAGGCCGACCCCTTCCCGGTGAAGGGTATGGACGCGGTCGTCTTCGCCGTGGGCAACGCCAAGCAGGCCGCGCACTACTACTCGACCGCCTTCGGCATGAAGCTCGTCGCCTACTCCGGACCGGAGAACGGCAGCCGCGAGACCGCCTCGTACGTCCTGACCAACGGCTCCGCCCGTTTCGTGTTCACCTCCGTCATCAAGGCGTCCACCGACCACGGCCGCTTCCTCGAAGGCCATGTCGCCGAGCACGGTGACGGCGTCGTCGACCTCGCCATCGAGGTGCCGGACGCGCGCGCCGCGTACCGGTACGCCACCGAGCACGGCGCCACCGGCCTGACCGAGCCGTACGAGGTGAAGGACGAGCACGGCACGGTCGTGCTGGCCGCGATCGCCACCTACGGCAAGACCCGCCACACCCTGGTCGACCGGTCCGGCTACACCGGCCCGTACCTGCCCGGCTTCGTGTCCGCCGACCCGATCGTGGAGCCCCCGGCCAAGCGCACCTTCCAGGCCATCGACCACTGCGTCGGCAACGTCGAGCTCGGCCGCATGAACGAGTGGGTCGAGTTCTACAACAAGGTCATGGGCTTCACGAACATGAAGGAGTTCGTGGGCGACGACATCGCGACCGAGTACTCGGCGCTGATGTCGAAGGTCGTCGCGGACGGCACCCTCAAGGTGAAGTTCCCGATCAACGAGCCCGCGATCGCGAAGAAGAAGTCGCAGATCGACGAGTACCTGGAGTTCTACGGCGGCGCCGGCGTCCAGCACATCGCGCTCGCCACCAACGACATCGTGGCGACCGTCCGCGCGATGCGCGCCGCGGGCGTGGCGTTCCTGGACACCCCGGACTCGTACTACGACACGCTGGGGGAGTGGGCGGGCGAGACCCGGGTGCCCGTCGAGACCCTGCGCGAGCTGAAGATCCTCGTCGACCGCGACGAGGACGGCTATCTGCTCCAGATCTTCACCAAGCCGGTCCAGGACCGTCCGACGGTCTTCTTCGAGATGATCGAGCGCCACGGCTCGATGGGCTTCGGCAAGGGCAACTTCAAGGCGCTCTTCGAGGCGATCGAGCGCGAGCAGGAGAAGCGCGGCAACCTCTGACGCGTGGACTTCGACCGCAAACGCCCCTGTGGGCGCGGCAGTTGAAGTAACGTCGACCCTGCGGCCCCGCGGACCTGACCCGCCGGGGCCGCAGCACGTTCTACGGCTTGCGCTTGGGCGGCTTGCCGGAGCCCGAACCTGAGCCCGGGTTGGACCCGGACCCGGACCCGGCGCCCGGCTCGGACGCCGCTCCCGTCCCCGTGCCCGATCCGGTGGACCCGGCCGCCCTCTGCGACCCGGAGCCGGACCCCGGGCGGGCGCCGGACCCCGACGGCGCGCCCCCGGATCCCGCGCCGGACCCCGACCCCGTGTCCGCCGTCGACCCGTACATGTCCTTGGGCCCGCCCTCCGGCGGATCGCCCAGCGCCTCCAGCGCCTCGCGCGCCTTCGCCACCAGCAGCGGCGAGAAGTACGGGTTGGTGCGCAGCGCCTCGTCCAGATCGCGGCGGGCCGGGCCCGCCTGGCCGAGCTCCTTCTCGATCGCCCCCCGGTGGTACGAGGCCACCGCGCTGCGGGCCCCCTTCTCCGCCGCCTTCTTGGCGAACGCGAGGGCCTCCTCCGGCTCCCCGTCCCGGAACAGCGCCCACGCCAGGGCGTCCCCGACCACCGCGCTCGGGGCGCGCCCCCACTCCGCGCGCAGCCGGGCCACCGCCGCGTCCGGCGCCCCGTGGTCCGCCTCGTACCGGCCGAGCACCAGCGCGTCGCCCACCCCGTGCCCGTCGTCCGCCGCGGCCCGCTCGCGCAGCCGCGCGTACTGCGCCCGGGCGTCCGCGACCAGGCCGAGCGACTCGTCCAACTCGCCCAGCTCCAGCAGGTATTCGGGCCGGGGCTGCGCGGCCACCGCCGCCGCCCAGTCGCGCCGCGCGGCGGCGGTGCGGCCCAGGGCATGCTCGGCGCGCGCCCTCCCGGCCAGCGCCGCGTGCGCGCCGGAGTCGGTGCGCAGGGCCGCCCCGTACTGGGCCAGCGCCTCGGCCGGCTCGCCCCGGTCCCACGCCAGATCGCCCAACTGCCGCAGCAGATCGGCCTTCTGGACCGGCGTGGTGGCGTATCCGGCGGCCTCGGCCAGGGCCGCGGCGGCGTCCTCGCGCCAGCCGCGCTCCCGGTAGACCGCGCCCTGCTCGGCCAGCGCCACCGAGCCGCCGCGCAGATCGAGCAGCTGCTCGGCGGCCCCGCTCGCGCCCTTGAGGTCGCCGAGACCGGTGTACGCGTCGATCAGCGCCGGATAGACCGTCCACCGCTTGGGCTCCTTGCGCCGGACCGCCTCGGCGAGGGCGTGCGCGCCCCGGTAGTCGTGGCGCGCGTTGGCGAGCGCGGCGAGGCCCAGCTGGGCCTCCGCGTTGCCGCGGGCCGCGGGCCGCACGGCGAGCGAGCGCCGCAGCGCCCACTCGGCGCGCGGATAGTACGAGGAGTCCGCGCCGCGCAGCCCGCGCCCGAGGTAGGCGGCGCCGAGCACCGCCCAGGCCGCGTCGTCGGCCGGATGGCCGCGCACCCACGCCCGCCGGTCGGCGATCAGCGCGGTCAGGTCGCCGGCCGCGGCGGGCGCCCCCGCCCCGACGGCGGTCAGCGCCCGCGCGGCCGGGCCCGGCGCGGGTGCGGACGCGTCGCCCGCACCGCCGCCCAGCTGCGGCAGGATCACCAGGGCCCCGGCGGTGAGCAGCGCCGCCACGGCCGCCGCGATCATCGTGCGCCGGGCGCTGCGGGCGGGCGGCGGCCCGGACGGCTCCAGCGGCGTCGCCCGGGCGGGGCGCGGCAGCGTCAGGGTCTGCCGGGCCGGCGGCCATTCGTCTTCGGTCTCCATGCCGATCACTGTGCGTCCGGGGCGCGAGCACATCCGGTCCGCGCCCGTCCGGGCCGCGCAGGGTTCACACCGATGGCCCCGGGTGCCAGGCTGGGATCATGAACGATGGAGCCGAGCCCGTCGCCCCCTCCGAGGCCGCCGCCGAGACCGCGAGCGCGTCCCCGGACCTCCTCCTGGACCGGCTGCGCGCGGGGCTGCCCGCCGACGCGCTGATCACCGACCCGGACGTCACCGCCTCCTACGCCCACGACATGGCGGGCTTCTGCGCCGCCGGGGCCCCGGCCGCGGTCGTCCTGCCGCGCACCGTCGAGCAGGTCCAGCACGTCATGCGCACCGCCACCGAGCTGCGCGTCCCGGTGGTGCCGCAGGGCGCCCGCACCGGCCTGTCGGGCGGCGCCAACGCGACCGAGGGCTGTGTGGTGCTGTCCCTGGTCCGGATGGACCGCATCCTGGAGATCAGCGCGGTCGACCGGGTGGCGGTCGTCGAACCCGGTGTCGTCAACGCCGTGCTCTCCCGGAAAGTCCTGGAACACGGGCTCTACTACCCGCCCGATCCCTCCAGTTGGGAGGAGTGCACGATCGGCGGGAACATCGGCACCGCGTCCGGCGGGCTGTGCTGCGTGAAGTACGGGGTGACCGCCGAGTACGTCCTCGGCCTCGACGTGGTCCTCGCCGACGGCCGCCTCCTGGAGACCGGCCGCCGCACCGCCAAGGGCGTCGCCGGATACGACCTGACCCGGCTCTTCGTCGGCTCCGAGGGCAGCCTCGGCGTGGTGGTGAAGGCGGTGCTGGCGCTGCGGCCCGCGCCGCCGCGCCAGCTGGCGCTGGCCGCCGAGTTCCCGTCGGCGGCGGCGGCCTGCGAGGCGGTCTGCGCGATCATGGAGAGCGGCCGTACGCCGTCGCTGCTCGAACTCATGGACGGCACGACCGTACGGGCGGTGAACCGGATGGCCCGCATGGGCCTGCCGGAGAGCACCGAGGCGCTGCTGCTGGCCGCCTTCGACACCCCGGACCCGGCCGCCGACCTGGCCGCCGTGGGGGCGCTGTGCACGGCGGCCGGGGCCACCGAGGTCGTCCCGGCGGAGTCGGCCGCCGAGTCCGAACTGCTGCTCAAGGCAAGGCGGTTGTCGCTCACGGCGCTGGAGACCATCAAGCCCTCCACCATGATCGACGACGTCTGCGTACCGCGCTCCAGGCTCGCCGCCATGCTCGACGGGACCGCCGCGATCGCCGCCAAGTACGGCCTGACCATCGGCGTCTGCGCGCACGCGGGCGACGGCAACACCCACCCGGTGGTCTGCTTCGACGGCGCCGACGAGGACGAGACGCGGCGGGCCCGGGAGTCCTTCGACGAGATCATGGCGCTCGGTCTGGAACTGGGCGGCACGATCACCGGCGAGCACGGCGTGGGCCTGCTGAAGAAGGAGTGGCTGGCCCGTGAGCTCGGCCCGGTGGGCGTGGAGATGCAGCGCGCGGTGAAGCGGACCTTCGACCCGCTGGGCCTGCTGAACCCGGGCAAGCTCTTCTGACGGGGCGGCCCCGGCGCCCCGGCGCGGTGAACCGTTACGGCGGACCGTCCGCCCCTCACGCACCCTCCTCCGGCCGGGACTCGTCCGAGGGCCAGGGGTCGTTCAGATAGAGCTCCTCGACCCGGCTGCGGCCGGTCGTGGGGGCGAGCAGCTCGGCGAGGCCGTCGTCGATGCCGAGCTGCTCGGTCTCAGAGCCCGGCGGAACCACCCGCAGCGTCCGCTCCAGCCACGCCGAGACCTGCGCGGAGGGCGCTTCGAGCAGCGCGTCCCCGTCCGGCGAGCTCAGCGCCATCAGGATCACGCTGCGCCCCTCCATCTTGGTGGGCCAGATCCGCACGTCCCCGTGGCCGCACGGCCGGAACACCCCCTCGACCAGCAGTTCGCGGGCGAAGGTCCAGTTCACGGGGTGGTCGGTGCCGATGTGGAAGGTGATGTGGACGGCGTAGGGGTCGTCGGTGCGATAGGAGAGCCGGGCCGGAACGGGGATGCTGCGCTCCGGCGACAGCACCAGTTTGAGTTCCAGCTCGCGTTCCACGACGGTGTGCATGGCGGTGCGTTTCCCTTCCTCGTACGCGCCCCGGGTGGGCCCGTGCAAGGTGAGAGCGCGTCGGGGCGCGACTATGACGCGACTTCGGGAAAGTTTTTTCGGCGACTTCGGACGAGCTCCGGACGCGATCACCCGATGACCGGATCGCGGCCGGTACGGACGGACCCGCCCGGCGGCGGTCGCCCGTCTGGTAGATGTGGACCCCTGTATTGACGAGGCCCACGAGAGATACGGGACCGTGATGAGCGCCCCCACCCCGGCCACCGGCGACGGCACCCCCGCCGCTGGCTTCTATCCCGATCCGTCCATTCCTGGATATGTCCGGTACTGGAACGGCGCCGCCTGGGTGCCCGGCACGAGCCGGCCCGCCCCGGCCGAGGGCGAAGCCATGCCCGTGCCGCCGCCCGGCGCGGCCCCGGCGGCCCCCGCGCTCGCCTCCGCCCCGCCCGTGCCGCTGCCGGTGGAGGAGACGGGCCCGGTCTTCCTCGACGAGCCCGACCCCGCCCCCGCGCCCCTGCACGGCTCGCGCCCCGACCCGGCCCCGGCCTGGCACGCGGACGCCGTCCACCAGTCGGGCTTCGGCGACGACGCGGCCCGCCGGGTCTCCTGGGGGCAGCCGGGCGAGCCGGGCCCGGGCGGCCCCCAGCCCTCGGCGCCCCAGCCCCAGCCCCTGCCCCCGCAGTCCGGCGCGGCCCAGTCCCAGCCCCAGTCGCCGCCCCCGCAGTCCGGCCCCGCCCGGCCGCTCCCGCTGCCCGCGGCCCCGGCCGAGGAGCGGCCCGCGCCGGGCGGCGCCCCGCTCCCGGTGCAGTCGCTGCCCGCGCAGCCGCTGCCGGGCCGTCCGGCCCCGGTGGACCCGTGGGCCGGGAGCGACCCGCGCCTGGCCGATCCCCGCCGCCCCGACCCGCGCCGGGCCGAGGCGGACGGGCGCCGGGCGGCCGTGGGCTCCGCGCCCGCGCGGGCCGCGCTGCCCTCCGCGCCCGCCGTCCCGCAGCAGCCGGTCACCCCGCAGCCCGCCCCGGCGCCGTATCCGCCGGCCGGGCAGGGCGGCGCCCGCCCGCAGCCCGCCCCCACGCCGTACCCCGAGCCCCGGCGGGCGGCCCCGCAGCCCGCTCCGGCGGCGCCCGTCTCGCCCGTCACCACCGGGCCCGGCGGGGGCGCCGCGTCCTGGGCGCAGCAGGTGCACCGCCTCGCCCAGACCGAGGAGGCGGCGGCGGGGGAACCCGTCGTGCCGTGGAAGCCGCCGGTCGAGGACCCGTTCCTGAAGGCCGCGCGGGCCCAGACGGCGGCCCGGCCCGCCGGGGTGGGCCGCCGCCTCGCCGCCCGCCTGGTGGACACCGCCGTGCTCGGCGCCGCCGTCGCCGCGCTCGCCGTACCGCTGGGAGTGAAGGGCGCGGACCACATCCAGCAGAAGGTCGACGCGGCCAAGCTCTCCGGCGAGACCGTGACGGTCTATCTGCTGGACGGCACCACGGCCGGCTACCTCGGCATCGTCCTCGGCGCGTTCCTGCTCCTGGGCGTGGTGTACGAGGCGCTGCCGACCGCCAAGTGGGGCCGCACCCTGGGCAAGCGGCTGTGCCGGGTCCAGGTCCGCGACATCGAGTCGCACGAGCCGCCGTCGTTCGGCGCGGCCCTGCGCCGCTGGCTGGTCTACGGGGTGCTGGGCGTATTCGTGGTGGGCGTCGTCAACGTCCTGTGGTGCCTGTTCGACCGCCCGTGGCGGCAGTGCTGGCACGACAAGGCGGCCCGCACCTTCGTCGCGGGCACCTGACCCCGGCCGCGCCGCACCGGGGCCCGCGGACCGTCCCCCGAACGGGCCCCGTGGCGTTGCGGGCCCCCACCGCGCGCGGTGCACTGCGGACATGAGCCACGAACCGCCGCCCGAGGACGACCCGTTCCTCAAGAAGCCGTCGGACGCGTCGCCCCCGCCCGGCTGGAGCCAGGGCCCGCCCCCCGGCGGCGGTGCCCCACCCCCGGGCGGCGGCGCCCCTCCCCCCGGCGGCCCGTACGGCGCCCCTCCCTCCGGCGGCCCGTACGGGAACCCCCCTCCCGGCGGCCCGTACGGCGCGCCTCCCCCGGTGGCGCGCCGCCTCCCGGGTCGCCCTACGGCGGTGGCCCACCGCCGCCCCACGACCCCTACGGCGGCGGGCCGTACGGTCCGCCGGACCCGCTCGCCGGGATGCCCCCGCTCGCCGACTTCGGGCGGCGGCTGCTCGCCCGGCTCATCGACGCGCTGATCATCGCGATCCCGCTCGCCCTGCTGGAGTGGGGGACCTCCGACCGCTGGGTGTACGAGACCCGCAGCGGCGAGAGCACCGGCGACGTGATCGGCCGGGCCTACAGCGGCAGCGGGCTCGCCTGGAACCTGGTCGGGATCGTGGCCTACCTGGCGTACGACACCATCATGGTGCGGCGCGACGGGCAGACCGTCGGCAAGAAGCTGATGCACCTGCGGGTGGCGATGCTCAACGACGGCAGCGTGCCGTCCACGAGCTCCGCGCTGACCCGCACCGCCGTGCTCTGGCTGCCCGCGCTGCTGTGCTGTCCGTGTCTGTG
Source organism: Streptomyces sp. cg36 (assembly GCF_041080675.1). Classification (NCBI taxonomy): domain Bacteria; kingdom Bacillati; phylum Actinomycetota; class Actinomycetes; order Kitasatosporales; family Streptomycetaceae; genus Streptomyces; species Streptomyces cyclosori. The sequence continues at coordinate 4,963,801 of NZ_CP163520.1, forward strand.
GCAGATCATCCTGATCATCACGATCCTCACGGACAAGCCGTACAAACAGGGGCTCCACGACAAGGCCGGCAAGACGGTGGTGGTGTCCACGGGCCGCTGACCGTGCCGCGTGCCGCGGCGGACCGGTGAGCGCTCAGCCGCGCACCGAGTCGGCCGGTACGCGCACGTCCTGCCCGGCGCCCTCGCCCACGGCGGCGGCGCGGTTCGCACGGACCGCGCGCGCCGCCCTCGGCATGGGCACGGTCACGGCGACGAGCAGTCCGAGCAGCAGTGCGGCGAGCACTATGACGCCCACCCCCAGGCCCGACTCGGTCTGTGAGAGCAGGATCATGGCCACGGTCGAGAAGACGACGGTGGCCGAACCGTAGGCGAGCTGTGCTGCGTTCAGACGCGGCATGGCGGTATCCGTCCTCGGGGGCAGGCATCGGATGGGTCGGGTCTCTCGACCGGGCGACCGGATCGCACTGTCAAGCGACTCTACGACGGTGCTTGCCCTGACGGAACCGTTGGTAAGCGTGACCTAACCCACGGTGCCGGAGCACGGGGGGCGCACGGATTCATTCCGCGTTCCAAGGGGTGGGACGGACGCACCCGATGTCCCGGTTGGGTAGCACATAGGAAGCGTTCGAATAGCGGAACTGTCGCACTGCATAATGTAATTGCCCGGCCCAAGTCAAGATCTGTCTTTTCTTTGGCAACTCCGGTCCAATGTCGTCACTTGAGACGCGTGCCGCGCACCGGAGACCAGACCCCTCACCCCCGGTCCGTGCCTGCGGCCGCGGGGGAGGACATCATCAAGTGACCAGCAACAGACGAGCGGTCAGAGCTGCCGCCGTACTCGTGGCCCTTGCCACGACGGGCGCGATAGGCTCGGCGTTCGCCACCGCCCAGGCCGACAGCAAGGTCCCGGCTCCCGTCGTGCGCACGGACCCGGGTGCGGGCTCCGCGAAGTACGTCGACAACACGCCGGGCCCGTTCACCAAGCAGCGGGAGCTGCAGCGCCAGGCGGCGCTGGAGAAGGTCATCTCGGGCGACAAGAAGGTGCAGCAGCGCGGCGCCTCCAAGGTCGTCCAGCTCGACGACAAGAAGTACGTCGAGCTGGCCCGCGAGAAGACCGACAAGATCTTCACGATCCTGGTCGACTTCGGCGACCAGGTCGACAACACCACCATGTACGACCCGGACGGGCCGACCGGCCCCAAGCCGCCGGTCGTCAAGTACGGCGGCACGCCCGGCCCGGCGCACAACACGATCGCCCAGCCGGACCGCAAGAAGGACAACTCCACCGCCTGGCAGAAGGACTACAGCCAGCAGCACTTCCAGGACCTGTACTTCGGGACCGGCAAGAACGCCGACGGCACCCCGAAGCAGTCCCTGAAGACGTACTACGAGAAGACCTCCTCCGGCCGCTACTCGGTCGACGGCACCGTCACCGACTGGGTGCGCGTCCCGGCCAACGAGGCGCGCTACGGCTCGAACTACTGCGGCGCCACGAACTGCTCCAACGTGATGGACCTGGTCCGCGACGGCGTCAACGCCTGGGTCGCCGACCAGAAGGCCAAGGGCCAGACCACCGAGCAGATCAAGGCCCAGCTGGCGCAGTACGACCAGTGGGACCGCAACGACTACGACAACGACGGCAACTTCAACGAGCCCGACGGCTACATCGACCACTTCCAGATCGTCCACGCGGGCGAGGACGAGTCGGCCGGCGGCGGCGCCCAGGGCACCAACGCCCTGTGGGCGCACCGCTCGTACGCCTACGGCACGGACGCGGGCAAGACCGGCCCGGCCAACAACAAGGCCGGCGGCACGCAGATCGGCGACACCGGCATCTGGGTCGGCGACTACACGATGCAGCCCGAGAACGGCGGCCTCGGCGTCTTCGCCCACGAGTACGGTCACGACCTCGGTCTGCCGGACCTCTACGACACCACCAACCAGGCCGAGAACTCGGTCGGTTTCTGGTCCCTGATGTCGGCCGGCTCCTGGCTGGGCACCGGCAAGGACTCGATCGGCGACCTGCCGGGCGACATGACCGCCTGGGACAAGTTCCAGCTGGGCTGGCTCGACTACGCCAAGGCCAAGGCCGCGACGAACTCGACCACCAAGCTGGGCGTCGCCGAGTACAACACCAAGGACAAGCAGGCGCTCGTCGTCGACCTGCCGCAGAAGCCCGTCACCACCACCATCGTGAAGCCCGCCGAGGGCACGAAGCAGTGGTGGAGCGGCATGGGTGACAACCTCAACAACACCCTGACCCGCTCGGTCGACCTGACCGGCAAGTCCAAGGCTTCCCTGGACCTGTCCGGCTGGTGGGACATCGAGCTGGACTACGACTTCCTGTACGCCGAGGCGTCCACGGACGGCGGCGCCACCTGGACCGCGCTGGACGGCACCGCCGACGGCAAGCCGATCACCCGTGACCCCAGCGACAAGCCGGCCCTGACCGACGTGTCGGGCGCGTACAAGAAGCTCTCGTACAACCTGGACGCCTTCGCGGGCAAGAAGATCGACCTCCGCTTCCGCTACCAGACGGACGGCGGCGCGGGCGGCAAGGGCTTCACCGCCGACGCGATCACCGTGAACGCCGACGGCGCCGCCGTCTTCACCGACGGTGCCGAGGGCGACGACAACGGCTGGACGTCGAAGAACTTCTCCCGCATCGGCGAGTCGTTCACCAAGGACTACCCGCAGTTCTACATCGCGGAGAACCGCCAGTACGTCTCGTACGACCAGACCCTCAAGGTCGGCCCGTACAACTTCGGCTTCGCCAAGACCCGCCCGTCCTGGGTGGAGCACTACGCGTACCAGCCCGGTCTGATGATCTGGCTCTGGGACACGTCGCAGAAGGACAACAACGTCTCGGTCCACCCGGGCCAGGGCCTGATCCTTCCGGTCGACGCCCACGCCAAGCCGCTGAAGTGGGCCGACGGCACGCTGATGCGCAACAAGATCACGCCGTTCGACGCCGCGTTCAGCTTCTACCCGACGAACGCGATCACCCTGCACAAGGCCGACGTGGCGACCACGATCCGCTCGCAGGCCGGTGTGCCGATCTTCGACGACCACCGGGGCACCTACTGGTACAAGGAGAACCCCACGGGAAGCGTGCAGGTTCCTGACACCAACACCCGGATCTCCATCGTCCAGCAGCCCAAGGACGGCTCGACGATCACCGTGAAGGTTGGTCCGTCGACCAAGTAGTTCGTATCACCGCAGGTCAAACCATGATCGGCCGTCGCCCTCTAGCGGGCGGCGGCCGATCGTGTTTAGGTGCGTCCTACGAGTCCTTATTGACACGACGTCTCACGGGGGAGCGGTACGCCATGCCTGGCGGAGGATTTTGCAAGCTGCCGAACGGCAGCGTCGTCGTCGCGCTCACCCTGCCAAGCCCGGCCGGTGAGGGGCGCCAGGTGCGCGTCCTGGTGCACGCGGCGAACCGGGCCCGCGCCCTGACCCGGCTGCGGAACCTGGGGCTGCGCGCGGTCTATCTGCGCGGCAACACCCAGCCGCCCACACCGGACGAGATCACGGCGGTCCTGCACCACCCGGACGGCCTCCTGTGGCGCACGGCGCCGCACCCGGGCGCCGAGGAGCTCTGGCACCCGATACGGGCGCTGCTGCGGCCCTAGGGCCCCTCGGAGGGCCGGCTCGGACCACCGGCTCGGTCGGCCGGCTCAGACCACCGGCTTGCCCGACAGCTCAGCGCCCGCCGCCCGCATCTCCTCGATCGCGCGGGCGGTCGTCTCCTCGGAGACCCCCGCGGTCAGATCGAGCAGCACGTGCGTGGTGAACCCGGCCCGCACCGCGTCCAGCGCGGTGGCCCGCACACAGTGGTCGGTGGCGATGCCGACCACGTCGACCTCGGAGACCTCCCGGTCCCGCAGCCAGTTCGACAGCCACACCCCGTTCTCGTCGCGCCCCTCGAAACCGCTGTACGCGGCGGCGTGGGCGCCCTTGTCGAAGACGGCGTCGATGGCGCCGCAGGCGACCGCCGGGGCGAAGTTGGGGTGGAAGCCCACGCCCTCCGTCCCGGCCACGCAGTGCACCGGCCAGGAGGTCTGGAAGTCCGGCTTCGGCGAGAAGTGCGGGCCGGGGTCGATGTGGTGGTCGCGGGTGGCCACCACATGGCGGTAGACGGACCCGGCGGACTCGCCGATCAGCTCGGTGATCGCGGCGGCCACGTCGGAGCCGCCCGTGACCGCGAGGCTGCCGCCCTCGCAGAAGTCGTTCTGAACGTCCACGACGATCAACGCGCGGTGCATGTCGGCTGTCCTTCGGTCGGGGGGCTGTTCAACGAGCCTAGAGACTCCGCCCGCCGTGCGGCAGGGGGCAATTGGGGCGCCGGGGCCCGGCGTCGGACCGGGCCCCGGCGGCTCACACGTACTCGGTCGCCAGCACCGGCTCGCCGCGCGAGAGCTGGATCGCCGACATCGGCAGCGCCGCGCGGGCCGCGATGTGCCGCTCGCGGGCCGCGTCCAGCGGCTCACGGGCCACCACCTCGCCGCCCTTGACCAGCTCGACCAGCAGCTGGTGCCCGGCCAGCGCGGGCGGCACCGGCCCGGTGCCGATCACCTCGGCCCCGGCGACGCCGTCCGCCTCGGGCCGCCGCGCGGCCCACTTGCGCCCGCCGATCGAGGACTTGCCGCCCATCGACTTCTTCGCCACCGCCACCAGCGGCGCCTTCGGATCCGCCCCGGCGGCGCGGGCCACCAGCTTGTAGACCATGGAGCAGGTGGGGTGCCCGCTGCCGGTGACGAGCTGGGTGCCCACCCCGTACGCGTCGACCGGCGCGGCGGCCAGCGAGGCGATGGCGTACTCGTCCAGGTCCGAGGTGACCACGATCTTCGTCCCGGTCGCGCCCAGTTCGTCGAGCTGCTGGCGCACCCGGTGGGCGACCAGGAGCAGGTCGCCGGAGTCGATGCGGACCGCGCCCAGCTCGGGACCGGCGATCTCCACGGCGGTGCGGACCGCCTCGGCCACGTCGTAGGTGTCGACCAGCAGCGTGGTGCCCCGGCCCAGCGAGTCGACCTGGGCCCGGAAGGCGTCGCGCTCGCTGTCGTGGAGCAGGGTGAAGGCGTGCGCGCTGGTGCCGACGGTGGGGATGCCGTACCGGAACCCGGCCGCCAGGTCCGAGGTGGTGCTGAAGCCGCCCACGTAGGCGGCGCGCGCGGAGGCCACGGCGGCCAGCTCGTGGGTGCGCCGGGCGCCCATCTCGATCAGCGGGCGGCCGGCCGCCGCCGAGGACATCCGCGAGGCGGCGGCGGCGATCGCCGAGTCGTGGTTGAGGATGGAGAGGATCACGGTCTCCAGGAGCACGCACTCGGCGAAGGAGCCCTCGACGCGCAGGATCGGCGAGCCGGGGAAGTACACCTCGCCCTCGGGGTAGCCCCAGATGTCGCCGGAGAAGCGGTAGGAGGCCAGCCACTGAAGGGTCGGCTCGTCCACGATGGCGCGCTCGCGCAGGAAGCCGAGGACGGCCGGGTCGAAGCGGAAGTTCTCCACCGCGTCCAGGACGCGGCCGGTGCCGGCCACCACGCCGTAGCGGCGGCCCTCCGGCAGGCGCCGGGTGAAGACCTCGAAGACCGACCGCCGGTCGGCCGTCCCGGCCCGCAGGGCCGCCTGGAGCATCGTCAGCTCGTACTGGTCCGTGAAGAGCGCGGTCGACGGCACGTCGACCGGCAGCCCAAGGTCCGCAGGGTTCATGGGCGGGATGCTACTCCTCTTTGCGTCAGAGTGACGATTTCGAGGGCCGTTTGTGCGACTGCGGTCCCCGAGTGGCAGCATGGGGTAAGTGAGTGTGGCTCCTGTAGAGATCGAACGGCCCGAGTCGGCGGAAGAGACCTTCGCCGTCCCCGAACCCGATGTGCCCTGGGTGACGCTCGTCCACAACGACCCGGTCAACCTCATGAGCTATGTCCAGTACGTCTTCCAGTCGTACTTCGGCTATCCCAAGGACAAGGCCCGCAAGCTGATGCTCGACGTGCACCACAAGGGCCGCGCCGCGGTCTCCAGCGGCAGCCGCGAGGAGATGGAGCGCGACGTGCAGGCGATGCACGGCTACGGACTGTGGGCCACGCTGACCCAGGACCGCGGCTGATGGCGGGGTACTTCGAGGCGCTGCCCGGCGGCGGCGCGGCCGTCGCGCTCGACGAGGTCGAGATCGCCATCCTGCGCTCGCTCTCCGTCCAGCTCCTGGAGCTCATCGGCCCCGGTGACCAGCCGATGGACGGCGAGGACCCGCTGGCCGCGCTCTTCGCCGAGGGCCCCAGCGAACCGCCCGCCGACCCGGCGCTCGCCCGGCTCTTCCCGGACGCCTACGACCGCGAGGCGAGCGACGAACTGCGCGCCTCGGCAAGCGAGTTCCGCCGCTTCACCGAGCGGGACCTGCGCACCCGCAAGCGCGAGGACGCGCTCGCCGTGGTGCGCTCCCTGGACGCGCTGACCCCGGTGGGCGACGGCGGCGCGGTCCTCAAGCTCTCCGGCGACGAGTCCCGGCAGTGGCTCGGCGCGCTCAACGACCTGCGGCTGACCATCGGGACCCGCCTGGAGGTCGGCGACGAGGACGAGGGCGGCGAGCTGTACCGGCTGCCGGACCAGGACCCGCGCAAGCCGATGGTGATGGCCTACCTCTGGCTCGGCGGGCTCCAGGAGACGCTCGTCGAGACGCTGATGGCCTGAACGGCCGCCCCGGGTCGGCCGGGGGCGGCCGTTTTCCTTCCGTTCGCTCAGCGGACGCTCAAATCCGCATAACGATCCGATTACCACATCGGTAGGGTTTGCTGATTCTTGCGCGCTTTGTCCGGTTTTCCTTGTGGTGTGGCCCACAGTGACTCCGGTGGATCACCCGTAAGGACGTGATAAATCTTCACGACCACCCGGGGACGCCACCCATGTTCCCGGGGGCGCTGTGCCGGCTGACCGCCGGTGGCACTCCATCCACATCCGGGGGGATCAGGACCTGATCCGCGGCTTCGACGACCGAAGCGGGCGGGTCAGCATGGAGAAAGGCGCACCACCATGACCTCAGCGCAGGTCGACAAGCACGACGACCGCTCCGGCAATGAGGCCGTGGGGACCGCCCACGGCGCCGACGCCGAGGGCGAGGGTTACCAGCGGGGCCTCGGCGCCCGCCAGATCCAGATGATCGCCATCGGCGGAGCCATCGGCACCGGGCTCTTCCTCGGCGCGGGCAAGGCCATCTCCAAGGCCGGTCCCAGCCTCATCCTGGCCTACGCCATCGCGGGCCTGGTCATCTTCTTCATCATGCGGGCCCTGGGCGAACTGCTCATGTACCGCCCGGTCTCGGGCTCCTTCTCGGAGTACGCCCGTGAGTTCGTCGGCCCGTTCTGGGGCTTCGTCACCGGCTGGACGTACTGGCTCTTCTGGGTCGTCACCGGCATCACCGAAGTGACCGCCGCCGCCCAGTACATGGCCTTCTGGACGCACAACGACGTCCCGCAGTGGCTGTACGCGCTGGTCTTCACGCTCATCCTGTACGCGGTGAACCTGATCTCGGTGAAGCTCTTCGGCGAGCTGGAGTTCTGGTTCTCCATGGTCAAGGTGACGGCCATCGTCGGCATGATCCTGATCTGCGCCGGCATCCTCACCGTCGGCTTCTCCGACGCCGCCGACACCGCCACCGTCGCCAACCTCTGGAACGACGGCGGCTTCTTCCCCAAGGGCATCGGCGGCACGCTGATGACCCTGCAGATCGTGATGTTCGCCTTCCTCGCCGTCGAGCTGGTCGGTGTCACCGCGGGCGAGTCCAAGGACCCCGAGAAGACGCTGCCCAAGGCGATCAACACCGTGCCGTGGCGCATCGCCGTCTTCTACATCGGCGCCCTGATCATGATCCTCTCGGTCGTCCCGTGGCACGAGTTCCAGCCGGGCGTCAGCCCCTTCGTCGCCGCCTTCGAGAAGATGGGCCTCGGCGTCGGCGCCGCCATCGTCAACTTCGTCGTCCTGACGGCCGCCCTGTCCTCCTGCAACTCGGGCATGTACTCCACCGGCCGCATGCTGCGCGACCTCGCGCTCAACGGCCAGGGCCCGAAGTTCTTCACCAGGCTGACCAAGAGCGGCACCCCGCTGATCGGCACCACGGTCTCGGCCGCGCTGATGCTGGTGGGCGTCTGGATCAACTACAAGGCACCGGGCAAGGCGTTCGACTACGTCGTCTCCTTCGCCACCATCTCCGGCATGTGGGCCTGGATCATGATCCTGGTCTGCCAGATCCGCTACCGCGCCAAGGCCGACCGCGGCGAGCTGCCCCAGTCCTCCTTCAAGGCCCCGGGCGCGCCGTTCACCAGCTGGTTCGCCCTGCTGTTCATCTTCATGGTCATCGTGATGATGGGCATCGACAAGGACTCGCGGGTCTCCCTGTACTGCGCCCCGCTGTGGGGCCTGATCCTGGGCGTCTCCTATCTGGTCCTCAAGGCGCGCAACCCCGAGAACAAGGCGTTCGCCAAGCGTTCGTGACCAGCGCCTTCCCAGCATGCGGGCCGTCTCGTACCACTCCTCGGTACGGGGCGGCCCCTCTGCTTATCCTTGCGGTCATGCTGACCCTGACCCAGGCCCTGTACGACCAGATCGTCGCGCACGCCCGCGCCGACCACCCCGACGAGGCGTGCGGCGTGGTGGCCGGACCGGCCGGCACCGACCGCCCCGAGCGGTTCGTCCCGATGCTCAACGCGGCCCGCTCGCCCACGTTCTACGAGTTCGACTCGCAGGACCTGCTCAAGCTCTACCGCGAGCTGGACGACCGCGACGAGGAGCCGGTGATCATCTACCACTCCCACACCGCGACCGAGGCGTACCCGTCCCGTACGGACGTGTCGTACGCGAACGAGCCCGGCGCCCACTACGTCTTGGTCTCCACGGCGGACGCGGACGGCGCGGGCGACTTCCAGTTCCGCTCGTACCGCATCGTGGACGGCGTCATCACCGAGGAAGAGGTCGAGGTGGTGGCGGCCCACTGAGCCGGGCCGCCCGGCCGGGCCCGCCGTCCCGGGCCCGCCGCACCGGGCGGGCGGGGGCGTGCGGCGCCGCCGCTCCGCACGCCCCCGCCCGCATCCTGAGCGGACCGCGTCCACCAGCTGAGATCACATTCCGGGAAGCGGACCGGGAATCGATACGATGACCGCATGGTTGCCCACGACGTGAGCGAAGAGAAGCCGAGCGGCCCGCTGCTCGTGGCGCGCCTGCACGTCGACCTGTGCCGCCTGGCGAGCGCGATGTGTCCGCGCCCCACCGCCGTCTGAGCCGCGGCAGCCCGCGCACCACCCGTACGTCCGTACCCCGCAGCACCGCGCCAAGCCGCGCGCCCTTGCCTTCCCCTCCCGACTCCCGACAGGAGCCCACGCCATGGCCATCGAGGTCCGCATCCCGACCATCCTCCGCACCTACACCGACAGCGCCAAGGCGGTCCAGGGCAGCGGCGCGACCATCGACGAGCTCTTCAAGGACCTGGAGAGCCGCCACACCGGCATCCGCGAGCGCCTCGTCGACGACTCCGGCGAGCTGCGCCGCTTCGTGAACGTCTACCTCAACGACGAGGACGTCCGCTTCCTCGCGGGCATCTCCACCGAGCTGTCCGACGGCGACAGCGTCACGATCCTGCCGGCCGTGGCCGGCGGCATGGTCTGAGGCCGACCGCCGTCATGCGCTACGACTCCGCGCTGGCCGCCGTCGGCAACACGCCGCTGGTCCGCCTCCCCAGGCTGTCCCCGTCGGACGACGTCCGCATCTGGGCCAAGCTGGAGGACCGCAACCCCACCGGCTCGGTCAAGGACCGCCCCGCGCTCCACATGATCGAACAGGCCGAGAAGGCGGGCCGGTTGACGCCCGGCTGCACCATCCTGGAGCCGACCAGCGGCAACACCGGCATCTCCCTGGCGATGGCGGCCAGGCTCAAGGGCTACCGCATCGTCTGCGTGATGCCCGAGAACACCTCCCAGGAGCGGCGCGACCTGCTGCGGATGTGGGGCGCGGAGATCGTCCCGTCCCCGGCCGCGGGCGGCTCCAACACGGCGGTACGGGTCGCCAAGGAGCTGGCCGCGCAGAACCCGTCGTGGGTGATGCTGTACCAGTACGGCAACCCCGACAACGCGGGCGCCCACTACGCCACCACCGGCCCCGAGATCCTCGCCGACCTGCCCTCCGTCACCCACTTCGTGGCGGGCCTCGGCACCACCGGCACGCTGATGGGGGTCGGCCGCTATCTGCGCGAGCACGTGCCCGGCGTCCAGATCGTCGCGGCCGAGCCGCGCTACGACGACCTGGTGTACGGGCTGCGCAACCTGGACGAGGGGTTCGTGCCCGAGCTGTACGACGCGGCCATCCTGACCAGCCGCTTCTCGGTCGGGTCGGCGGACGCGGTGGCCCGGACCCGGGAACTGCTGCGCGAAGAGGGGATCTTCGCGGGCATCTCCACGGGGGCCGCCCTCCACGCGGCCATCGGCATGGCCAAGAAGGCCGTCAAGGCGGGGGTGGCGGCGGACATCGCGTTCGTGGTGGCCGATGGCGGGTGGAAGTACCTGTCGACGGGGGTCTATACGGCGGAGACGACGGAGGAAGCGATCGCCACCCTCCAGGGCCAACTCTGGGCGTAGCCCCTGCCCCGTTGCCCGGCGGCCTCGGCAGACCCACTTCCGGGGGCGGCCCCTCCTCGGCGGCAACGCCACTTTGCGGGCCCGGCCCGTCGTCGCCGGCGCCGCCACAGCGGGCCCGGCCCGGTCCACTCTTGGCGGACCCACGTCCGGGCCCCGCCCCGACGGGGTCACTTCCCGGGTCCGTCCCTGTCCTTCCCCGGCGGGGCCGCATTACGGGCCTGGCCCGGCCCGGCTCCGCTGTGGCCGGGGGCCGGTTTTCCCCCACCCCGCCCCTTCCCGAAACTCCAGAGTAGGGGTTCTGTCCCGCCCGAGCCTGTTCCGGGCGGGACAGCGTGGAAGGAAGTACTAGCTAACTGCTGAGCGGTGCATCCCGGGCAGTTCGCCCCACCGTGCACGCGGCGGGTACTGGTGGACGTGGTCCGGGCACGCGTACTGAGTGAATCCGGCCCCGCCGCTCATGCTCTGGACGTCGCCGACGATGACAGGAGCGGAAGTCCAGCATCCGCAGAGAGCCAGGACGGGCGGCTTGGCGGGCGTGGGCTCGGAGGTGATCGCGTCGCGGGTCATGCGACCACCCCCGCCGCACGGAACGACTCTGCGGGGAACGCGGCACCCGGGACGGTGCACGGGACATCGACACCCTGTGTGGCGTAGTAGAGGGCCCGGCGCCGCTCCCGCTGGATCCGGAGCTCTAACGTGTCGTCGGCTCGCTGCCCGGACAGGGTTCGGGGCTCTTCCCGGGCGAGGAACCACGGTCCGATGCGGTGGCCCCATGGGGAGGGAATTGACCGCGTGAGGACATGCGGCGCAATGGGAGTGCAGGGCGCGCAGATCACGAGCGGGACGGGCTCGGAAGCCGGGACGGGAACCGCTGAGTGGCGTCCCCGGGCAGGCAGTAACAGGCGCAGCGCCCATAAGAGGGCGCGGGCGATAGCATCGCGCATACGTCGTTCAGCTCCTCTGAAGCTGTTTCGGCGAGCCCCGGCGGACCGTTCCAGCGGTCTGTCGGGGCGTTTTCCTTTCCGAAGGTAGCCACAATGAAGGCACCTGTCTATGGACAGGGGTAGACAGGTGTATCTATGAGTCGATGTGGCCTGATCGATACGGTCCGCATTGTGATGGAGTTCGACCCAACCCGCCCGAAGTGGCAGCAGATCGCGGACGCAGTGAGGCAACGCATCGCCAGTGGCGAGTACCCAGCCCGACACCTGGTTTCCGAGGTACAGCTTGAGAGTGAATTCGGCGTGGCCCGGACAACGGTGCGTAAGGCGACTGCCGCGCTTCGCGAAGAGGGGCTGATCGTCACGACACCGGGCATGGGCTCGTTCGTACGTGATCAAAGCGGAGGCAGTATGTAAGCCCGGTCAGCGCCAAAGGCAAGCGCGTGTGCGGGGTCGCAGCCGCCGCTGCATAACGTCGCCACAGTTGCGTCTCACTGGCGGGCCTGTCGCTTAGCACCGTCCATGTCCGTGCAGCCGGTGTGCTGGTAGACGACCACCGGGCCCGACGGCCGGTTGAACGTTCCCCGCTTGCACACCTCAAGGGACTTGATCGGCTTCATGCACACGGGGCACGTCTCGCCTTTCGGGGCGAACGTCGTGTACTCCCACTGGCTTGCGTCGGTCTCGGTTCTGGTCGCCATCGTGTTGCCGTCCCTTCGCATGGTCCGATGGCAACCACGCTAAGGAGAGCGGAACAGCAACTGCCATGAGCGTGCACGAGCGTGCACGTGAGTTACCCAAGGGCGCGCATTGCCGATGTGATCAGCGCACGAGCAGGGGCGCCGTAGACGGCCAGCGCCGCCAGTTCCGCGAACGTTTCGGCATACATGGCTACCTCGCTGGGCTGCGTGATCGTGAGGTACCCGGAGATCAGCTCGACGTTGACCTGTGCCGAGTCGTAGATCCAGAATCCCTCAGCCGGCCAGCGCTCCCGATCTGAAGTCATGGGCACAACCCCCAGACTGACGTTGGGAAGCGCGGCAACCGAGACCAGGTGACCAAGCTGGCCCAGCATGACCTCGGCGCCGCCGATCCCAGCACGCAACACTGATTCCTCAACGAGGAACGCGAACCGCCGATCCCCCTCGTGTAGGACCCGCTGACGCTCCATGCGGGCGGCCACGGCTTCGGCCACGTCGTCCACCAGGCCACGCCGTCGCTGGATCGCTTGCAGCGCTGCGGTCGTGTAGGGCTGCGTCTGGATCATGCCGGGCACAAGCCACGATGAGTAAGACCGGAATCGGCGGGTTCGCTGGTACAGCGGCAAGCGTGCTTCCTGCGCCCGCTTGAGTCCGGCCCGTTCCATGCGGCGCCACCCGACCCACATGCCCTCGGCGGTCCGGAGCATGGCAATCAGGTCTTCCGTCTGCTCCTCCGCACCGCACGCCCGACACCACGCCCGGATGTCGTCGGCAGACGGGGGCGTACGACCGTTCATGATCCGGGACGACTTGGACCGGCTCCACCCGCAACGCACGGCCAGGTCAAGCTTGGTAAACCCGGCATCCCGGCAAAGCTCCGCAAGCCGATCCGCAAGAGCTTGCCTGGCTTGCTGGGCACTGGAAGAGGCAGAGACAGCCACGGTGCGATCAGCCCGGCCGATACTCCGCGTGGGGGGTCGCACGCTCCCATGCCGCCTCGTACGCCTTCACATACTGCGCAGCCAATGCAGGATCGTCGCGGACCTCCATGCGCGGGTCGGTCCACTGCCCTTCTCCGCTGAAGTGGTGCAGGATCACGGTGTTCTCATCCATGACCCAGCCATCCAGCACGGGGAGCAAGAGGCCACGAGCCCGCGAGCGGGGCAGCCATCGCACGTCCTCGCCCGCAGCCACGTTAGTGAACGTGCCGTCGTACTCATATCTCACGTAGTCGCTCAGTGGCTCGGAGACGACGCGCAGCCGCCGCATGACCACGCCCCGCGCCGTCGTCTCGGCCACCACGTCCAGCCACGACCGCCACCACGACTCGCGGTCGGCTGGATCGTACCGGTGTCCCGCCTGCCAGCGGATGAACTCCGGGTCGTCCCGCATGTAGCTGTCCCGCAATTCCAGGTGCATCGCTGAGCGCTGCGCTTTTGCGAGCCGTTCACGTACCGCTGTTGCCACCGTTGTCCTCGCTGTCCGGGCGGGGGATGAATTGCAGCATGTTCGCGGGGAGCCGGATCATGCTCTCGTGGCCCGGAACATTGGTCGAGTGGCCCGGAACGGACCCGACTTCCTGCGCCTGACGAATGGTCTCCGCATCCGCCGTCCATGACTGGATGATCAGATCACCGGTCGCGTCATCGAGCCAGATCGTGGGCGAGCCGTCATCGGGCGTGTTGGGCCAAATCCCGAGGAACTTTAGAGCCATTGGGCACTCCTCTACCGAGTCGCGTGCACAGACGTGCACGAGCGTCACCCCTGCGTGCGAGCAGGGTCAAGGGCGCATCAGGCCGCGCGGGTGGCGAACTCTTGGCCCATGCCGCTAGGGGGCAGCGCACGCCAAAGCCCCCGCACCCGCCGCCCCGAAGGGTGACGAGCACGGGGGCTCTGGTCGGTGCTGCGGTTCAGCTGGCGAGGACGTTGGTCAGCCGTGCGGCGGCCTTGCCGCCGAAGAGGGCGAGGCCGCAGTAGAAGTCGATGCGGGTGCGGTAGACGGGCTTGTCGTGGGACTCGCCCAGGTCGGTGGTCTGGACGCCGCCGTTGGTCAGGCCGGTGACCCCGGAGTCTGCTTCGGTGGACCCGAAGCGTACGGCGTAGATGTCGCCGGTCTGCTTGCCGCCAGTCCCGGCAGTCATCGGGAGTACGTCGGTGCCGTCCAGCTTCTGCCCGGCATCCAGAAGCGGGATGCCCTTCCAGACCGGGGCGCGCTTCCCGGCGATCTCGGCCGAGAGAAGTTCGGCACCGCCGAGCCGCCGGAACCCGGACTCGATCTTCGCCCGGAGCGCAGCGTTCATGTAGAGCGCTCCGTTCGAACCGCTGATGCCACGCACCTGAGCGACCAGCGCGTCCAACGCATCAAAGAAGTCATGACCGTTGACGACCGGCCCGACACCCTTCGCGTCCAGGACCTGCCCCCCGAACAGTCGCTTGCGCAGGCCGTCGAACCCCTTCGGGTCCACTGCCACATCGCCGTTGAAGAACTGGTCCGAGAAGTGAATCGATGCAGCCTTGACCTTCATCATGACCTGAACGGCTCGCTGGTCGTTCAGGTTGCCCCGGGTCTGCGCGATGAACTTGTCCACATCGGCGTCGCCGCCGAGGATGGCGAGCGTTTCGATCCGCTGGTTCAGCGTTCCAGTGCTTTCCGGGTACGCCTCGTTCACACTCCGGAAGGAAACTCCGGGAAGGGTGGATTCCTCGTTGTACCGGTAGGCGTTGCCCGCCACCTGTATGAGCGGGAGCCGATCCAGGATGGGAGATTCCTGAACGAACGTCTCAATCACGCCACGCTGGAGCTGATCAAGCGAGAGTTTCGCGGATTCGGCAAGAGTCAAAGACACGAGTAATTCCTTAATTCGGTTTGGATGAATCAAAGGGCGCCACTAGTGCTTGCTAGCGACGCCCACAGGAACGGCCTAATCAGCCATGCGATTCTTCTCCCTCCCTGCCGATCAGTCGGGCGGGAGGAGGGGAGTCCCCGCCTGGTCGGCGGGTCAGAAACGGCGAGGCTTGACGCGTTCGGCAGCCCAACCGCCCGGCTGGCGCTTCGCCGTCTCGCGGTTGTGGCACGACGAGCACAGCGGACGCAGCCTGTTGAACGCGTCCGGATCGGCGACCCCTTGCGCAACCAACTGTCGTCGCGACAAAGGGAAGTGGTCAGCGACGGTAGCCGTGCGACCGCACAGCAGACACCACGGGTTGCGGTACAGGTAGTCGCGTCGGATGCGCTGCCACCGTGTGTCATAGCCCCGCTCGGCGCTCGTCCCGCGCTGCTGCTCGGCCTCGCGTCGGTGAGCCTCACAGCGGCCACCAGAGGTCAGCTCGGGACACCCGGGGACAGAACAAGGGGGGCGGGGCTTACGGGGCATGGGGGATCACCTCCAACGCGCTGGGACTGTCGTGTTTGCCGTGCCGAGATCACTCGAATGGTGGAGCGTGCAATCGTCCACCGCATGAGCGGACTTCACGTCCACACGCCCCATGATCACTACGGCGCGCTGGAACGATTCCCCGCGAAAGTTCCATGGTCAGGGGAAGGCTGATGGCCGGATGGTTGGCCGTCGGTCAACGTCCCTCAAACAAAGGGGATCCCCTTCATGCGCATTCCTCGCGCTGCCGGTGCCGCCGTTGGCACCCTCGCCCTCCTCGCGGCCCTGCCCACCCCGGCCCACGCGGACCACGGCACCATCAGCTACAAGTACGGCAACCCGCTCCAGCCGAACCAGGCGAAGACCGGCGTGTACCCCGACGATCTGACGATTCCCGACGACACATGCATCGAGGTCCCCGAGGTGGAGGACAAGCCCTTGCAGAGCGCCTGGGCACCCAAGAACAACAGCCAGAGCGACATCTTCGTCTTCACGGAGCCGGAGTGCCTCGGTGTGCGGACGAAGGTGAAGATCGGCCAGCAGCTCGGAAACCTCGTCCTGTTCAAGTCTTTCATCCAGCCGAGCTGACGCGCACCTGCCCCGGTACGGCATCGCTGCTGTACTGGGGCGGAGCCTTGTCCGGGCTCGGAACGCCCAGGGCAGGGCTTACACGCACGGCGGGGAGGGTGCCAGCGAGAGGGGGGCGGGGGTCATGCAGCACGAGCGGCCCCGAACTCCGTACTCGTCTTGAGCTGGTGGCACCCGTGGCACAGCACCTGAACGTTGCTGTCTACGTCCTCGCCGCCGAGGGACAGCGGGCGCACATGGTCGACGTCCACGCCGTCCGTGGGGAACGTCCCCATGCACCAGTCGCACCAGGCCGTGCCCCTTTCCTGCACCCGTCGCCGGAGCCGGGCCGCAGCGTCATAGCGGGCCGCCCGTCGCCGACCCCGTGAACGGCGGGTGCGGACCGTGGCCCGTCCCTCGAACGTCGCGTGGTGCGCCTTGCAGCGGCCCCGAAGGGTCGCGGGCTCGGTGCAGTCGATACAGCGCATGGTGTGCCCCCTGGTGCTTGTTGTTGTCGAGTGCCCACCCCCGGACTCGAACCGGGAACCTCACGATCTTGAATCGCGCGTCTCTGCCACTTGGACCAGGCGGGCTTGGTTGTCCTCGCCGGCGAGGCGGGAACCACGGGGACCGCACTGCCCACCACCCCTTTCGGCGCCCCACTTGAGGGCGGTTACGTGTGGGCCGTGCAGTCCCCGCGCGTTGCCTCCCAACCCCTGCGGCCACCCCGGTAACGCGGGGCGCGTGGTGCGCGGGCAACGCTCGTTCCGAGAGTCAGGCACTCAGACCGCCTGATGTCCCCCTGTAGGGCGGGTGCGCGGTAATCCTGCTCTCGGAAGTAGTGGAGAGCAGACCTTGCCGGACTCGCTGTGAAGCAAGCTCAACCGGTCTGTCTCCCGGACCTATGTGGAGAGCAGACCTTGCCGGGGCCCACTGGTGGCAGAGTGCCGGACGGTGCCCCGATCTCTCTTCTCTCTTATTTTTTCTATGTATTCTAAAAAAGTGTCGTAAATCGACACTCTCAACACTCTTCGCCTCGCTGTTGAGCTGACCGAGCCCGAGGGCGGGGGCGAGAGCCCACAGAACGCCGTGTGCGCCTGTCTGCGGGCACAGGAAAGCCCCGGCGGTCCCGAGGGACTACCGGGGCGAGACAGGGCGGGTGTACTGCATTCTCGGCTCATGAGTCGTGACATGCACCGCCCCTGACCCACACGCCCATTTCGGTGCGGGGTGCAGTGAGCCTATCGGGCCACCCGGGGACGCCGAGAGCCCCGGCGGGCCAGTGGCCAACCGGGGCATCCTCGGGTTCGTGGGGGCGGTTACGCGGCTGTGGCGAGTGTCTGCGGGGTCAGGTTGCGGTGCGCCCTGGCCCCCGTCGTGGGGGCGTGGTCGGGGTTGTTCTCGGTGGCAAGTTCGTCTGCCACAGCCATGGCCTCTTCAATGGCGGGGTCGAGATCCCCGGTAATGGTGAACTCGACGCGCCGTAGGTCGAGCTTCCGCCACCCGCCCTTCGTTCCGCGCTTGACCATGAGTCGTGCCCCGACGTCCACGAGCATGGTGCGGCGTGCCACGGTATCCGCGCTGTTCCAGTCGCCGCCGTAGGTGCGGCCGGTCGGGATGGTCTCGCGGCGGGGTTCGGTTTTCTTCCGTGATTCCAGTTCTGCTAGCCGGGAGTCGAGTGCGTCCGCGTGGCGCTGCCAGGATGCTTGTGCGGTCTTGGACTTCTGGCGTCCCTTCTGCTTCTGGTGTTCCTCGAACTCGGCGAGGGTGGTGTCAATCTCGGGCTGTGGGTCGTAGCCGGGTATCTCGGTGGTGCGGGTGATCTGTACGGGGCCGACCAGGCGGAGGAACTCGCTGTTCACGTACTGCTCGGCCCAGTCAGCACGCACGATGGACGGGGCGGGGCAGTCCGATCCGTACTTGTAGGACGAGCACGAGTAATAGCCCTTGTTCAGGTACATGCGGCTGCCGCAGCCGTCACAGTGGATGACGCGCAGCAGCAGCGCCCCGGAGTCCTTACGCACGGGCGGACGCTCGGTGACGGGCTTGGGGGCCAGCAGCGCGCCGACCTGGTCGAACTCCTCGCGGGTGAGGATCGGGGTTTCGGCAGCCAAGACGGGGTTGCCCTGGTCGTCGCGGACCGGGTTGCCACGGTGGAGCTTCCACCCGAGCAGTGCCGGGCTGGTCAGCATCTTGATGATGGTCTTGTCCCGCCACTGTGCGGGCTTCCGCTTCGGAGAGGTGCTTTCCTCGGGCTCTGCACCGTTGTTCTTCGTGCGGGCCTTGTAAGCGGCCCAGTGGGCGGACGGGGACAGGACGCCGTCAGCGTTGAGCATCCGGGCGATGGCGAGCGGGGCGAGGCCGGACACCAGCGCGGCGATGATGCGCTCGATGACCTTGACTGCGATCGGGTCGGGGACGAGTGTCCAGCCGATGCCGCCGTGTTCCTTGGGCATGGGGGCGGGCAGGTAGCCGTAGCTGGGCTTGCCCCCGCCCCGCCAGCGAAGCGGCATCTTCCGCATGGCCGCTTGCGCGCCGGTTACGCGGTCGCTGGTGGACTGTGTCTCGACTTGTGCCGCGAACGCGAACATCATCATCATGAGTTCGCTCATGGGGTCCATGGGGTTGCGGAAGTCGAAGACGAGCCGCCCCGTGCCGCCCAGCCCCTCGGCGAAAATGATCATCTTGCGGTGTGTGCGGGCCCACTTCGCAAGCTCGTGCATGTCTTGCATGGACCGGATGGCGCGGTCGAAGCGCCAGAAGACCAGGGCGTCGAAGTCGGCGGGGCGCTTGAGCCACGCGCCGAGCTGCGGACGCTCGAAGGGGCCGACCTTGGACGCGGACACGTCCAGGTCGACCGCTTCACGCAGTGCGGCGCCCTCGCCGAAGCTGATACCGAGGGCTGCCGCCGCCTGATCGTCGGACTCACGCTGACGCTCGGGACTGGTGGTCTCGTCCGTGCGCACCGACAGGCGGACACAGCGCACACCCCGAAGGGGCGCTGTGAGCGGGCTACTTACGTTTTCGTTGTTCTCCATGGCCTTACGGGGAGCGCGAAGGTTTCTCGCGCCAGGACTGACCTGCGTAGATACCGCTACGTGTTTCTTCATGCCCTCTGTGGAGGGCAGGGCTTGCCGCGACTGCTTGACCTGGGACGACGCGACCATGATCCGAGGACTCCAGAACTGTCAGTCTGGAACCTCGGGGCTTCCCGAAAGCCCTTGGCCGGGCGGCTTGCGTGTTCGCCTGCGGCCCGGTGGGGGCCGGTCGCGCAGTTCCCCGCGCCCCTGGGGGCTGGGGGTTCGGGTTTGCCTGCGGGCCGTGCCGGGATGCTCGCGCAGTTCCCCGCGCCCCTTCCAGGCCGTCGCCCCTCCGCGGACCGTGCCCGCGTCCCGCGCCGTTCCCCGCGCCCCTTGAGGGGGCGGGGAGTCAGTGGGACGGGGGTAGGTGCCTTGTCTTTAGGGGCGCGGGGAACTGCGCGAGCAAGCCCCACCGGCCCGCAGGCGACGGACTGCCAAGGGGCGCGGGGAACTGCGCGACCGGCCGCGCACGGTCCGCGGGCGGAGAGCCGTACCGCCGGCGCATGCCGCCCCGCCGGGGACCGCTCACCCCGCCAAGTAGCGGACCTGGTCCCACACGGTCGGGTCCACCACCCCCACCCGCCGCCGGAACGCCCCCGCCCCCACCTCCCGCAACTCATCCGTCTCCAGGAAGCTCGGCCGTCCCTGCGCGTCCCCGACCGAGCCGGGCGGGAGCGGGATCACCCCGGCCTGCTCCTCGTGGAACTTGCTGGTGATCTTGGCGACCAGCACCCCGCCGCCCCGGGCGGACAGCACCAGGCAGGGCCGGTCCTTCGAGCCGGGCCCGTCCTCGTACGGCACCTCCGCCCACCAGATCTCCCCGGGCTGCGGCCCCCGCCCGCGCGGACGGGCCCCGCCGGGCCGCCCGGGCGGCCGTACGCGCCCCCCGGGCCGGGCGGGCCGCGGCCGTACGCGCCCCCGCCCGTCGACCACCGCGGCGACGAGGGCGGCCGCGACCACCGCCGCCACCGCGATCCACCAGGACGTGTCCATAGCGCAGACGTTACCGGCGCCCCGCCCGCCGCGCGCGCTCCGTCCGCACACCGCCCGAACCGGTGACAGCGCAGGTGAGTTCCCCCACAACGGCCCGCCACTGAGGAGCGACCGGCAGTGCGGCGCCTTACGCTCGACGCACCGCACGACCTCCCGTCCCCATCCCCGTCCCCTTGCCGCTCCCGGAGGTTCACGCTCCATGAAGCTCACCGTCGTCGGCTGCTCCGGGTCGTTCCCGTCCGCGGAATCGGCCTGTTCGAGCTACCTCGTCGAGGCCGACGGCTTCCGGCTGCTCCTCGACATGGGCAACGGCGCCCTGGGCGAGCTGCAGCGCCACATCGGTCTCTACGACCTCGACGCGATCTTCCTCAGCCACCTCCACGCCGACCACTGCATCGACATGTGCGGCTACTTCGTGGCCCGCTACTACCGCCACGAGGGCGGTCGCTGCGCCCCCATGCCGGTGTACGCGCCGGAGGGCGCCGAGCAGCGGCTCACCACCGCGTACGCCGACACGCCCTCCAGCTCCTCGATGAGCGAGGTGTTCGACTTCCACACCCTGAAGTCCGGCTCGTTCGACATCGGCCCCTTCTCGGTCCGCACCGAACGGGTCTGCCACCCCGTCGAGGCGTACGGCATCCGCGTCGAGCACGGCGGCGCCACCCTCACGTACTCGGGCGACACCGGCGTCTGCGAGGCCCTGCACGAGCTCGCCGAGGGCGCCGACCTGTTCCTGTGCGAGGCGTCCTTCACACACGGCAAGGAGGACATCCCGGCCCTGCACCTCAACGGCCGCGAGGCGGGCGAGCACGCCGCCCGCGCCGGGGCGGGCCGGCTGGTGCTGACCCACATCCCGCCGTGGACCGACGGCGAGGTCAACCTGGCGGACGCCCGCACGGCCTACTCCGGCCCGGTGGAGCTGGCGGCCCCGGGCGCGGTGTACGAGGTCTGAGCGCGTACGCGAAGAAGGGCCCCCGGAACTCTCGGTTCCGGGGGCCCTTCCGCGTATCACCGACGAGGCTCACGCCTTCGTCAGGTCCTCGACCTCCTCCTCGGGCTCGCGGCCCGGGGTGGTGAGGTTGAACTTGGTGATCGCGAAGCGGAAGACCACGTAGTAGATCGCCGCGAAGACCAGGCCGATCGGGATGATCAGCCACGGCTTCTCCGCGAACTTCCAGTTCAGCAGGTAGTCGATGGCACCGGCGGAGAAGGTGAAGCCGTGGTGCACGCCCAGCGCCCAGGTGACGGCCATGGAGACGGCGGTCAGGACCGCGTGGATCACGTACAGGACCGGCGCGATGAACATGAACGCGAACTCGATCGGCTCGGTGATGCCGGTGACGAACGAGGTGAGCGCGAGGGAGACCATCATGCCGCCGACGGCCTTGCGGCGCTCGGGACGGGCGGTGTGGGTGATGGCCAGGGCCACGGCCGGGAGGGCGAACATCATGATCGGGAAGAAGCCGGTCATGAACTGTCCGGCGCTCGGGTCGCCGTGCATGAAGCGCTGGATGTCACCGTGCCAGACGGCGCCGGACGGGTCGGTGTAGGTGCCGATCTCCTGCCAGGCGACGGTGTTCACGAACTGGTGCATGCCCACGGGCAGCAGCGCGCGGTTGACCGCGCCGAAGATGCCGGCGCCGACGGAGCCGAGGTCGGTCATCCACTCGCCGAAGGAGGTGATGCCGTCACCGATCGGACCCCAGACCAGGCCGAAGAAGACGCCGAGCGCGGTGCCGATGAAGGCCATGAGGATCGGGACGAGGCGGCGGCCGTTGAAGAAGCCGAGCCAGTCCACCAGCTTGGTGCGGTGGAACCGCTGCCACACGACCGCGGATATCAGGCCCATGACGATGCCGCCGAGGACCTTGGGGTCGTTGTAGGTGGCGGCGACGTCGACACCGTTGTTCTTGGTCGTGTTGACCACGGCGTCGGTCACCGGGAACGCGGTGAGCACGTTCTTGTAGACCAGGAAGCCGACCAGCGCGGCCAGGGCGGTGGAGCCGTCGGCCTTCTTGGCGAAGCCGATCGCGACACCGATGCAGAACAGCAGCGGCATGTTGGCGAAGACCGCGTCACCGGCGGTCGCGAAGACCTTGGCGACCTTGTCCCAGCCGAGACCGTCCTTGCCGAAGACGTCGTCCTGGCCGAGGCGGAGCAGAATGCCCGCGGCGGGCAGTACGGCGATCGGCAGCTGCAGGCTGCGACCGACCTTCTGCAGACCCTGGAACAGGCCGGCACCCCGCTTCTTCGCGGGCGCCGCCGTAGCGGTGGCCGTACTCATCAACTTCCTCCAGTTGGCAAGGCGCCGCCCGGGGACAGGGAAAGTACGGGGGGACGGCGGCGTCTCAGGGGGGAACGCGGTCAAGCCCGCGTGGTCTACACCATTGAGTGGTGTAGACCAGTTGTAGCACGGTGAGGGTTAGATAAGGAACCTGCAATTTTTGTGGCCTCGGCCATACATTCCGGCAAGCCGGACAAAGGCCCCGGACGCCAGGGGCCGGGGCCTTTGCTGAAGGGCTCTTCGGTTATGCCGCCGTTATTGCCGCGCGACGCCGCCGTTATGAAGACACTTTGCGTAAACGCGCGATCCCGCTGGGTTTATGGCCCGCTTCCGGCCGCGCGCGGCAGCCGCTCGCGCCCGGACGGCCGCCCGCTCCCGCCTGCGCGGGAACCCGGCTCACGCCTTCGTGTTGTCCCGTTCGATCTCCTCCTCCAACTCCTCCGGCTCGCGCCCGGGAGTCGGGAGATTGAACTTGATGATCGCGAAACGGAAGATCGCGTAGTAGACGGCAGCGAAGACCAGGCCGATCGGAATGATCAGCCACGGCTTCGTCGCCAGGTTCCAGTTGATGGCGTAGTCGATCAGGCCCGCCGAGAAACTGAAGCCGTCCTTCACGCCCAGCGCCCAGGTCACCGCCATCGACACACCCGTCAGCACCGCGTGGATCGCGTACAGCAGCGGGGCGATGAAGAGGAACGAGTACTCGATCGGCTCGGTGATGCCGGTGACGAACGAGGTCAGGCCGACCGAGAGCATCAGGCCGCCGACCTGCTTGCGCCGGTGCGGCTTGGCGCAGTGGGTCATCGCGAGCGCCGCGGCCGGCAGCGCGAACATCATGATGGGGAAGAACCCGGTGGTGAACTGGCCCGCGTGCGGGTCGCCCGCCAGGAACATGGTGATGTCGCCGTGGACCACCGACCCGTCCGGCTTGGTGTAGCTGCCGAACTGGAACCAGATGGGCACGTTCAGGAACTGGTGCAGGCCGATCACCAGCAGCGCGCGGTTGGCGACGCCGAAGATGCCCGCGCCCCAGGCGCCCAGGCCCACCAGCCAGTCGCTGAAGTTCTCCAGGCCGTCGCCGATCGGCGGCCAGACCCACAGGCAGATCGCGGCGACGGCGATCGCGACGAACGACATGATGATCGGGACGAGCCGCCGCCCGTTGAAGAACCCCAGCCAGTCCACCAGCTTGACCCGGTGGTAGCGCTGCCAGAACCAGGCGGCGAGCAGCCCCATCACGATGCCGCCGAAGACTCCGGGGTTCTGGTACGTGAGGGCCGCCACCGTTCCGTCGTTCGCCTGGCAGCCCACCGCGATCGCCTTGGCGCCGGCCGCGCAGTCCTTGGGGAACTGGTGCAGCACGTTGTAGTAGACGAGGAATCCGGTCACGGCGGCGAGCGCGGTGGAGCCGTCCGCCTTCTTGGCCATGCCGATGGCGACGCCGACGCAGAACAGCAGCGGCAGCCCGATGTTGGCGTCGAGCAGCGCGCCGCCCGCGCCGGCCATCACCTTGGCGACGTCGTTCCAGCCGAGCCCGTCCTTGCCGAACACGTCCGGTTGGCCGAACCGGTTGAGGATGCCTGCGGCGGGCAGTACGGCGATGGGGAGCTGCAGGCTGCGGCCCATCTTCTGGAGGTTCTGGAACGCGTTGTTCCACCACTTCGGCCGGTCCACTGCCGCGCTGTCGGAGCTCATCCGCACCTCTCCGTCCTGCCGGAACAAGCCAGTTCCGGCGTGCGTTGCACACTGGTGTAGACCAGTTGCGGTATCGTCCGGAGCCTGGCCGTACGGGCGCGGTAACCGGTGATCGCCATCCTTGGCCAGCGCGCGGACGCTCGCTCGCGTAACTGGGCCAAACGTGCGTTACGGTGACAAAGCGGAACCAGGGTCGGACGGATCCGTGGTGCCCCGCCACAGCGTTCTTTGAAAGAACTGGGAGACAGACATGGCCAGCAAGGCTGAGAAGATCGTCGCCGGGCTCGGCGGTATCGAGAACATCGAAGAGGTCGAGGGCTGCATCACCCGCCTCCGCACCGAGGTCATCGACCCGAGCAAGGTGGACGAGGCCGCGCTGAAGGCCGCGGGCGCGCATGGCGTCGTGAAGATGGGCACCGCGATCCAGGTCGTCATCGGTACGGACGCCGATCCGATCGCGGCGGACATCGAAGACATGATGTAAGCACGCGAGTGCTGCCGGAGGAGGGGCCTTCCCCCATGGGGGAAGGCCCCTCCTTCCTTCTGCTCGGCCTATCACCTGCGGCCCGCGCCGGGCCGCTGAAACCCGCCTTCGCCTGCGGACCGGCGGGGGCTTGTCGCGCAGTTCCCCGCGCCCCTGTTGGGCCCGGTGTTCGTCTGCGGGCCGGTGGTGGGTTGCTCGCGCAGTTCCCCGCGCCCCTTCGAAACCCGCTTTCGTCCGCGGGCCGTGCCCGCGTCTCGCGCAGTTCCCCGCGCCCCTGAAGGCGCTGCCCGAGCTGGGTACTCCGGCTGCCGGGTACCCCCAGGGGCCGAGCCGACTTCTCCGGCTGCCGAGCACCCCCTAGGGGCGCGGGGAACTGCGCGAGAAGCGACCACCGACCCGCAGGCGAAGTACGGGCGAATCAGGGGCGCGGGGAACTGCGCGAGGAGCGACCACCGGGCCGCGGGCGACGAACAACCCCCCATGCGGCGCAAGCCAGGGGGGTCCGGGGCTCCGCCCCGGGGGCGAGGCGCCCACGAGCTACGCTCGGGGCATGTCTCGTATCGACGGCC
This sequence comes from Streptomyces sp. cg36, assembly GCF_041080675.1. Classification (NCBI taxonomy): domain Bacteria; kingdom Bacillati; phylum Actinomycetota; class Actinomycetes; order Kitasatosporales; family Streptomycetaceae; genus Streptomyces; species Streptomyces cyclosori. The sequence goes on from NZ_CP163520.1 coordinate 4,989,102, forward strand.
GCACCCCCGACCAGCTCCGCCCCATCACCATCGAACGCGGATGGAGCAAGCACGCCGAGGGCTCCGTCCTCATCTCCTTCGGCGACACCAAAGTCTTCTGCACGGCCTCCGTCACCGAGGGCGTCCCCCGCTGGCGCAAGGGCAGCGGCGAGGGCTGGGTGACCGCCGAGTACTCGATGCTCCCGCGCTCCACCAACACCCGCGGCGACCGCGAATCCGTCCGCGGCAAGATCGGTGGCCGCACCCACGAGATCTCCCGCCTGATCGGCCGCAGCCTGCGCGCCGTCATCGACTACAAGGCGCTCGGCGAGAACACCATCGTCCTGGACTGCGACGTCCTCCAGGCCGACGGCGGCACCCGCACCGCCGCCATCACCGGCGCGTACGTGGCCCTCGCCGACGCCGTGAGCTGGGCCCAGACCAAGAAGCTGGTCAAGGCGAACCGCCAGCCCCTCACCGGTACCGTCGCCGCCGTCTCCGTCGGCATCGTCGACGGCGCCCCCCTGCTCGACCTCTGCTACGAGGAGGACGTCCGCGCCGAGACCGACATGAACGTCGTCTGCACCGGCGACGGCCGCTTCGTCGAGGTCCAGGGCACCGCCGAGGCCGAGCCCTTCGACCGCAAGGAGCTCAACGCGCTCCTCGACCTTGCCACCGGCGGCTGCGCGGACCTCGCCGCGCTCCAGGTCGAGGCGCTGGGCCGCACCCTCGGCGAGTAAAGGGGCAACCAAGAGGGCCGCTCCCGGCGTCCCTACGAGCACGGGCGTACGGGCCGAACCGTACGCCCGTCCGTACACCCCGGGGAGGACCCGTCCATGCGCAGTAGCCGCCGCCGCGCCCTCGCACTCGCCGTAGCGACCGCCGCCCTCGCCGTGCCCGCGGCCGTCGGGTGCGGCGCCGTCAGCAAGGCGCTGGACTGCGTCCAGACGGCCGACGCGATCGCCTCCAGCGTCGACGACCTCGGCCGCGCGGTCTCCAACGCCGCCGACGACCCGGCACGGGCGGACCGGGCCCTCAACGACATCGACAGCAACCTGTCGTCGCTGAAGAAGAAGACCGACGACACCGACCTCTCCAAGGCGGTCGACAACCTCAACAAGGCGGTCGGCAACGTCCGTTCGGCGATCAAGAACGGCGACAACACGCCGGACATCAGCCCCGTCAAGGACGCGGCCAAGGAAGTCGGCAAGGTCTGCACACCGTGACGCGCGGGGCGCCCGACGATACTGGGGGCATGACCCGCCTGATCCTCGCCACCCGCAACGCCGGCAAAATCACCGAACTCCGCGCGATCCTCGCCGACGCCGGCCTGCCCCACGAACTCGTGGGCGCCGACGCCTACCCCGAGATCCCCGACGTCAAGGAGACCGGCGTCACCTTCGCCGAGAACGCGCTCCTCAAGGCCCACGCCCTGGCGCGCGCCACCGGCCTGCCCGCCGTCGCCGACGACTCGGGCCTGTGCGTGGACGTGCTCAACGGCGCCCCCGGCATCTTCTCCGCCCGCTGGGCCGGCACCCACGGCGACGACAAGGCCAACCTCGACCTGCTGCTGGCCCAGCTCGGCGACATCGACGAGCCCCACCGCGGCGCCCACTTCTTCTGCGCGGCGGCCCTGGCCCTCCCCGACGGCACGGAGCGCGTGGTCGAGGGCCGCCTCCTGGGCACCCTCCGCCACACCCCCGCGGGCACGGGCGGCTTCGGCTACGACCCGGTCCTCCAGCCGGAGGGCGAGTCCCGCACCTGCGCGGAGCTCACGGCCGACGAGAAGAACGCGATCAGCCACCGGGGCAAGGCGTTCCGGGCGCTGGTGCCGGTGGTGCGGGAGCTGCTGGGCTGAGGGCCGGAACACAGAACGGCCTGCGCGTCGATCCCTCGAAGCGCAGGCCGTCCGCGGTGCGGCCGGGGGGATTCGAACCCCCACGGGTGTTACCCCACCGGGACCTAAACCCGGCGTGACTGCCAGTTCCACCACGGCCGCGGGCCGTCCGCCATCGTAGCGGGCGGCCGGCCGGGGCGGGGTGGAGAGGGGCTAGAGCCCCAGGTCCTTGATGATCTTCGCGACATGGCCGGTCGCCTTCACGTTGTACAGGGCGCGCTCGACCTTGCCCTCCTCGTCCACGATCACCGTGGAGCGGATGACGCCCGTCACCGTCTTGCCGTACAGCTTCTTCTCGCCGTACGCCCCGTACGCCTCCAGGACCTCCTTGGAGGGGTCGCCGACCAGGGTGACCTTCAGGCCCTCCTTCTCGCGGAACTTCGCCAGCTTCTCCGGCTTGTCGGGCGAGACGCCGATCACGTCGTAGCCGTGGCCGGTCAGGAACTCCAGGTTGTCCGTGAAGTCGCACGCCTGCTTGGTGCAGCCGGGGGTGAGGGCCGCCGGGTAGAAGTACACGATGACCTTGCGGCCCTTGTGGTCCGCGAGCGAGACCTCGGTGCCGTCCGCGTCGGGCAGGGTGAAGGCGGGGGCGGTGTCGCCGGGGACGAGTCGCTCGCTCATGGGATCTTCCTCCGGAAGGAACGGAATGGGCGTACTCCGGGAGAGCCTAATGGGGGCCTGTGACAGTGCATCGGCGGCGGAGCTGACAGACTGTCGATGACGGAGATCCACAGACAGCGACGGAAGGCGGCGCAGTGTCGGAAGCCAGGACCCCTGCGCAGATCGAGGCGGACATCAGGAGCCGCCGTGATCAGCTCGCGGTGACGCTCGACGAGATCGGCGTGCGGCTGCACCCGTCGACGATCGTCGGCGACGCCAAGGCGAAGGTCGCCTCGACCGTGGACCGGACGGCCGGGCGGGCGTTCGTCGCGGTCAACCGGACCGTCTCGGACGTGAAGGCGCAGTTCGTGAACGAGGAGGGCGCCCCGCGCGTGGAGCGCATCCTGCCGGTCGCGCTGCTCGCCGTCGGGCTCGTCGGCCTGCTGGCCATGTCGTCGGCGAAGAAGCGCCGCGACTGACGGTCGCCCACGCGCGCGTGGGCGACGGGGCGGCCCGTCGTGCGCCACGCGCCCCCTCCCGTCTTCCGCGCCCCTTCCGTGCCCCTTCGGCGTACGGCGGGGGCGCGGACAGGTAGGTTCGGGGCGTGAGCGAGAACACCCACGACAAGCTGCCCATCCGGATGCTGCACGACCGCGTGCTGGTCCGGTCCGACACACCCGAGGGCGAACGGCGCTCCGGCGGCGGCATCCTCATCCCGGCGACCGCCGCCGTCGGCAAGCGGCTGGCCTGGGCCGAGGTGGTGGCGGTCGGGCAGAACGTACGGACCGTCGAGCCGGGGGACCGGGTGCTGTACGACCCGGAGGACCGCGCCGAGGTGGAGGTGCGCGGCGTCGCCTACGTACTGATGCGGGAGCGCGATCTGCACGCCGTCGCCTCGGAGCGCGTGTCCGAGGACTCCACGGGGCTCTACCTCTGACCCTCCGGTCCGGCCGCCGCACCGGCGGCCAACAGCGTGTCCAAGGGCTGGTGACTGCCGTCACCAGCCCTTTCGGCTGTTCTTTGCTACCTTTGAGGGACCCCGACGAGACGCGTCGTACCGGGTCAGGACAAGACGACGCACCCCGCGCGGACAGCCGTACGCGCGCGTACGTCTCTCGGAGGTGCCTGTCATGGCCTGGGTCCTGCTCGTCGTCGCCGGTCTGCTCGAAGTGGGCTGGTCGATCGGGATGAAGTACACCGAGGGGTTCACCCGGCTGTGGCCGAGCGTGTTCACCGGTGCCGGGATCGTCGCCTCGATGATGCTGCTCTCGCAGGCCGCGAAGTCCCTGCCGATCGGTACCGCCTACGGCGTGTGGGTGGGCATCGGCGCGGCCGGTGCGGCGGTGCTCGGCATGGTGGTGCTGGGCGAGCCCGCCACCGCCGCCCGGATCTTCTTCGTCTGTCTGCTCCTGGTGGCCGTGATCGGCCTCAAGGCGACCTCCGGCCACTAGGACCGCCGGCCACGGTGAGCCGGGTACGGGACCGGCACCCTCGCGCCCGTCCTGTACCCGGCCGCCCGGGCTACCCCGTGCGCGGCTGGCGGCGCGGCCGGTTGGCGCCGCCGGCCGTCGTGCCTCCGGTGGCGCCCTGGGCCGCGCCGCCGGTGCCGCCGGGGCCCGCCGTGGTGCCGCCGTTGGTGGGTCCGCCGTCGGTGGTGCCTCCGTTGGCCGCGCCGCCGTCGGTGGTGCCTCCGTTGGTCGGGCCGCCGGTGGTGGTGCCGTCGGTGGTGGTGCCTCCGTTGGTGGTGGTGCCCGTCGTGGTCCCGCCGTTCGTGGTGGCGGCCGTGGTGCCCCCGTTGGCGGTCGTGCCGCCATTGGTGGTGCCGCCGTTGCTCGGGCCGCCCTGGGTCTGTCCCTGGTTCTGCCCCTGCGTCTGGCCCTGGGCCTGTCCTTGCGTCTGCCCCTGGGTCTGGCCCTGGTTCTGGCCGGGCGGGTTGGGGGCCTGCGTCTCGACCGGCGGCGGCACGGCCGCGCCCTCCTGGAGCTGGAGGTCGAAGTCCTGCGCCTCGGTGCCCTTGAGCGCGGCGGCCGTGTACTGCGCCCACACCTGCGCGGGCGGCCCTCCGCCGTTCATGCGGGGCAGCCCCAGCGCCCCGTACAGCGGCTTCTGGGCGGCCGTGTCGGGGTCCTGGCCCATCACCGCGACCACGGTCGCCAGATCGGGCGTGTAGCCCGCGAACCAGGCCGCCTTGTCGTCCTCGGCGGTACCGGTCTTGCCCGCCGCCGTACGGCCGGACGCCTGCGCGGCCGTACCGGTGCCGCCCTCCACCACGCTCTGCAGGATCGACGTGGTGGTGTCGGCGGCCTCGCGCGAGACGGCCTCCTTGTCGTCCTGTCCGGGCAGGTCCAGCTTCTCGCCGTCCTTGGTGACGGATTCGACGATCGTGTACGTGCCGTGCTTGCCGTGGTTGGCGAGCGTCGCGTACGCCTCGGCCATGTCCAGGACGGAGGCGGTCGCGGTGCCGAGCGCGATGGACGGCCCGTTGGGCATGTCCGGCGTGCTGGAGGGGATGCCGAGGTCGACGGCGGTCTGCCGGACGCTCTTGGGTCCGACGTCCACCGCCATCTGGGCGTACACGGCGTTCACCGAGAGGTCGGTGGCGGACCGGACGGTGAGGGAACCGTAGGACTTGTCGTCTTCGTTGGAGGGGTTGTACGGGGTGCCCGACCAGCCCTGTACGAAGCGTCTGTTGGTGCCGTCGTAGATGGTGTTGGGGGTGATCGTGCGGCCGTCCTGCGTCTTGGAGTCGTTCTCGACGGCGGAGGTGAAGACGAACGGCTTGAAGGTGGAGCCGACCTGGTAGTCGCGCCGGGTCGCGTTGTTGACGTACTGCTTGGTGTAGTCGATGCCCCCGTACATCGCGAGCACCTTGCCGGTCGCCGGGTCGACGGAGGCGCCGCCGACGCGGACGTTGCGGTCCACCTTGCGGTCGGCGCTGACCTGGGACATCACCTTGTCCTGGACGGCGGCGACGAAGGCGTCCTGCTTGGCCCGCACCAGTGTCGTGGTGATCCGGTAGCCGCCCTTGGCCAGCGTGTTCTCGTCGATGATCTTGTTGCTGGTCAGATAGTCCTTGACGGCCTCGACCACATAGCCGCGCTGTCCGGCCATCCCGGCCGCCGGACGCACCTTGCCCGGCACCGGGAAGGTGGCCGCCGCCCGTTCGGCGGGCGTGAGCCACTTCTTCTTGACCATGCCGTCCATGACGTAGTTCCAGCGCGCCACGGCCCGGCCCTTGTTCTCCGGGTGCGCCACCACGTCGTAGGCGCTGGGGGCGTTGAGCAGGGAGGCCAGATAGGCGCCCTCGGCGGTGGTGACCTTCTCGACGTCCTTGCCGTAGTACGCCTGGGCGGCGGCCTGGATGCCGTAGGCGTTGCGCCCGAAGTAGCTGGTGTTGAGGTAGCCCTCCAGGATGTCCGACTTGCTGACCTCGCGGTTCAGCTTGATGGCGATGAAGAACTCCTTCACCTTGCGGCTGATCGTCTGCTCCTGCCCCAGGTAGTAGTTCTTCACGTACTGCTGGGTGATGGTGGAGCCGGACTGCTTGCCCTTGCCGGTGAGGGTGTTCCAGGCGGCGCGGACCATCGCCTTGGGGTCGACCGCCCGTTCGGAGTAGAAGTCGCGGTCCTCGGCGGCGAGCACGGTGTGCTGGACGGTGAGGGGGATCTGGGCGAGGCGCACGTTCTCGCGGTTGATCTCGCCGTCGCGCGCGAGCTGGCCGCCGTCCGCGTAGAGGAAGACGTTGGACTGGGCGGTCGCCGTGGCGTTCGCGGGCGGGATGTGGACGAGCGTGTATCCGGCGATGAACCCGCCGATGAGCAGCAGGGCGACGACGAGGAAGGTGCCGAGCACCATGCGCCAGGTGGGTACGAGACGGCGCCAGCCGGTCCGCCGGGGCCGCTTCTTGCCGCCCTTCTGCCGGGCGCCTTGCGGCCCGTCCCCCTGGCCCTCCGGCGCGTTCCCGCCGGGGCCGTCCGCCGGGCTCCCGGCGGATCCGGCGGGGGTGGCCGAGGGGTCCGCCCCGGCGGCCGTGCGGTCCCGGGGGGCCCATCCCGAGGGCTCGGGCCGCTGCTCCGGCCGGCTCGCCCGGTCCGGCTGCTCGTCGTCGCTCATGTCCCTCTCGCCGGTGCGGGGTCGGTCTGGCTGTCGGGTCGTTTCGGATGATTCGCGTGGTACGCCCATATTGCACGTCCGGCCGGGGAAAAGCCGTCGCGCTCGGCTCCGGGCCGCACTAGGGTCGTGCGCTTCGGCTTGGGGGCACCCGGCGCCACGACGCCCGGCCCCCTTCATACACGGACTGGCACGCGGACCGGGCGAGGAGGAGACGGGTGCGGCTCTATGCGGCCGTCGCGGCGGGCGGGTTCCGGCGCTATACGACGTACCGGATCGCCACGGCGGCAGGGGTGTTCACCAACACCGTCTTCGGCGTGATCGTGGCGTACACCTATATGGCCCTGTGGAGCGCCCGCCCGCGTCTGGGCGGCTACGACCAGGCCGAGGCGCTCACCTATGTGTGGCTCGGCCAGGCCCTGATCATGACGGTCGCGATGATGGGCGGCGGCTTCGAGGACGAGCTCATCGAACGCATCCGTACGGGTGACATCGCGATCGACCTGTACCGCCCGGCCGACCTCCAACTGTGGTGGCTGGCGGCCGACGTGGGCCGGGCGGCCTTCCACCTCCTGGGGCGCGGCCTGGTGCCGCTGGCGTTCGGCGCGCTCGCCTTCGATCTGGCGCTGCCCGCCGACCCCCGGACCTGGCTGGCGTTCCTGCTCGCGGTCTTCCTGGGCGTCCTGGTCAGCTTCTCGATCCGCTATCTGGTGGCGCTCTCGGCGTTCTGGCTGCTGGACGGGGCGGGCGTGGCCCAGATGGCCTGGCTGGGCGGGATGTTCTTCTCCGGGATGGTGCTGCCGCTGACGGTGTTCCCGGGCGCGCTCGGCGAGGTGGCGCGGGCGCTGCCGTGGTCGGCGCTGCTCCAGGTCCCGGCGGACGTCCTGCTGGGCCGCCACACGGGCTGGGGGCTGCTGCGGGCGTACGGCTTCCAGTTCGGCTGGGCGGCGCTGCTGCTGGGCGCCGGCCGGGTGTTCCAGGCGGCGGCGACGCGCCGGGTGGTGGTCCAGGGTGGCTGAGACGGCGACGGACACGGCGGCCGGACCGTCGGCCGACCGGGGCGGGTCGGGGACGGAGGGGGCGCGCGAAGGCCGCTGGGGCGCCGCCGCCGAGGGCGTGCGCGCCTACCGGCTGATCGCGGGCATGTGGATCCGCTCCACCATGGCCTACCGCGCCTCGTTCCTGATGACGGCCTTCGGCAACTTCGCGGCGACCGCCCTCGACTTCGTGGCGATCCTGCTGATGTTCGCGCACGTGGACGCGCTGGGCGGCTTCACCCTGCCCGAAGTGGCCTTCCTCTACGGGGCGTCGGGCGTCGCGTTCGGCCTCGCGGACCTGGTGATGGGGTCCATGGAGCGGCTCGGCCGCCGGGTGCGCGACGGCACCCTGGACACGCTGCTGGTCCGCCCGGTGCCGGTGCTCGCCCAGGTCGCCGCCGACCGGTTCGCGCTGCGCCGGCTGGGCCGCATCAGCCAGGGCCTGCTGGTGCTGGGGTACGCCGTGTGGGCCCTGGACATCCACTGGACGCCGCTGCGGGTGCTGATCGTCCCGCTGATGCTGCTGAGCGGCGCCGCGATCTTCTCGGCGGTGTACGTGGTGGGGGCGGCGTTCCAGTTCTGGGCGCAGGACGCCTCCGAGGTGCAGAACTCCGTCACGTACGGCGGCAACACGCTGCTCCAGTACCCGCCGACGGTGTTCGCCAAGGACATGGTGCGCGGGGTGACCTTCGTGGTCCCGCTGGCCTTCGTCAACTGGCTGCCCGCGATGTACGTGCTGGGGCGCCCGTACCCGCTGGACCTGCCGGACTGGCTGGCGTTCACGCCCCCGCTGGTGGCGGCGGGCTGCTGCGCGCTGGCGGGCCTGGCGTGGCGGACGGGGCTGCGCTCGTACCGCAGTACGGGGAGTTGACCCGTACCGCAGCAAGAGGGGTTGAGCGGGGGCTGTGAGCGAGGCGCGGAGAGGTGCGGGAGGCGGGCGTGATGGGTGTGACGGGTGATGGGGACGACGGTGTGACGGGCAATGGTGTGACCGGCGAGACGGAGGGCCGAGTGACCGGCGGGGCGGGCGACGCGGTGATCGAACTCGACGACGTGCGGAAGGTGTTCGAGGTCCGCCGGGGCAAGGGGCGGCTGCGGAGGGGGAAGAAGGAGGTCAGGGCGGTCGACGGGATCTCCTTCACGGTCGCGCGCGGTGAGATGGTCGGCTACATCGGACCCAACGGCGCCGGGAAGTCGACCACCATCAAGATGCTGACCGGCATCCTGACCCCGAGCGCGGGCCGGATGCGGGTGGCGGGCCTCGAACCGTCCCGGCAGCGCACCCGGCTGGCCCGTCGCATCGGCGTGGTCTTCGGTCAGCGCACCACGCTGTGGTGGGACCTGCCGCTGTACGACTCGTACCGGCTGGCCCACCGCATGTACCGCATCCCCGACGCCCGCTTCCGGGAGAACCTGGACCGCTGCGTCGAACTCCTGGACCTGGGCGCCCTGTTGGACGTGCCGGTGCGCCAGCTCTCGCTCGGCCAGCGGATGCGGGGGGACATCGCGGCGGCCCTGCTGCACGACCCGGACGTGCTGTACCTGGACGAGCCGACGATCGGCCTGGACGTGGTGAGCAAGGCGAAGGTGCGGACGTTCCTGCGCGAGCTGAACGCCGAGCGGGGGACCACGGTCCTGCTGACGACCCACGACCTGACCGACATCGAGCAGCTCTGCGCGCGCGTGATGGTCATCGACCACGGCCGCCTGGTCTACGACGGGGCGCTCGCGGGGCTGCACGAGGTGGGGGAGAGCGAGCGGACCCTGGTGGTCGACCTGGCCCGCCCGCTCCCGCCGATCGACATCGCCCACGCGCGCGTGGTGCGAGTGGAGGGACCCCGGCAGTGGCTGGCGTTCCCGGCGACCGCGTCGGCGGCGCCGCTGGTCGCGCGGATCGCGGCGGAGTACCCGCTGGTGGACCTGTCGGTGCGGGAGCCGGACATCGAGTCGGTGATCGCGCGGATGTACGCGGACCGGGGGATGCAGTGAGCGGACGTACGCGGACCGGGGGGCGGTGAGCGGGGGAGTGGCTCTCGTGCCGCGCGGCGGTCCGCACCTGCCCGGCTGCGGGGTGAGCGGGGGTCTGCGCGGGGCCCGGCGGTTCATTAGTCTGACCGTATGACGAGTGAACCTGCGGGGGCCGGGCTTCCGGAGATGCGTGCGTCGGACGCCGAGCGGGAACGCGTGGCCGAGGCGCTGCGGGAGGCCGTGGCGGAGGGCCGACTCGACATGGAGGAGTTCGAGGAGCGCCTGGAGGCCGCCTACAAGGCGCGCACGCACGGGGAGTTGGCCCCGCTGGTACGGGATCTGCCGGCGCCGGGCGGCGCGTCCCCGGCCTCGTCCCTCTCCCCGCTCGCGTCCTCGTCCGCGCCCGCATCCGCGTCGGCTTCGGCCGCCTCCCCGGAGGTCGACTGGCCCTCGCGGATCGGCGGGCAGGCGACGTCCAGGGGCGCCTTCGCGCTGTGGGGCGGGTTCGGCCGCCGGGGTACGTGGACGATCGGCCCGAGGTTCACCGCGTTCGCGATGTGGGGCGGCGGCGAGATCGATCTGCGCGAGGCGCGCTTCGAGTCCCGCGAGACGGTGATCCGCTGCTTCACGATCATGGGCGGCATGGGGGTCACGGTCCCGCCCGAGCTGACCGTCCGGGTCCGCGGCTTCGGCCTGCTGGGCGGCTTCGGCGACCGGGCGACGGGCGAGGGCACCCCGGGCTCGCCGCAGGTGACCGTCACCGGATTCGCCCTGCTGGGCGGCGTCGGGGTGGAGCGCAAGCTGCGCAAGGCCGCCAAGCGGGAGCTGCGCGAACGGGACCGGGCGGACCGGAACCGCAAGGAACTGGGCTGAGCCACCCGGCCGGGTCCCACGAACGAGTGGCCCACCCCGCACCGGGAACTCGACGTGCGCCCCGGGAGTACCTGATGTAGGCCAGAAGGGGACGATCGCGCACGGGGTGGTGCGGGCGAGGGCGGACGGACGGAGCGAATGGAACGCAGCGGAGAGGCGGACGAGGGCGGGGTTGGGGCGTCCGGGGTGCCGGGTGGGGCCGGGGGCGCCGGCACCTCCGGGTTGTCCGGGGTGCCGGGTGGGTCCGGGGTGCCCGGTGCCTCCGGGGCGTCCGGAGCGCCCGGTGCCTCCGGGGTGCCGGGTGGGGCCGGAGCGGCCGACGTGTCCGGCGTACCCGGAGGGACGGAGACGGCTGGAAGGTCGGAGGCGGCCGGGCCCACCGGGCCGTCCGGGGGCGCCGGTGCGGCGGCGGGGGCCGCGCGCGGTGGCTCGGCCGGAGGCGGTCCCAGTGCGCCGCCCCTGCCCCCCTTCTCGTACACCGAGGCGGACGAGGAGAAGCGCCGAGGCGTGCGCCGGATGAAGGCCACGGCGACGGGGCTGCTGCTCTTCGTGGCGCTGGTCTTCGCCCTCGCGACCTGGGCGGACCGTTCGGGCGCGGGCCCGTGGGCGGCGTACGTCGCGGCGGCGGCCGAGGCGGGCATGGTGGGCGCGCTGGCGGACTGGTTCGCGGTGACGGCCCTGTTCCGCCACCCGCTGGGCGTCCCCATCCCGCACACCGCGATCATCCCGAACAAGAAGGACCAACTGGGCGAGTCGCTGGGCCAGTTCGTCGGGGAGAACTTCCTGTCCCCGGAGGTGGTGCGCACCAGGCTGGGCGCGCTGGGCATCGGCGGCCGGGTCGGCGTCTGGCTCGCGGACCCGGCGCACGCCGACCGGGTGACGTCCGAGCTGGCCACGGCCCTGCGCGGAGCCCTGACGGTCCTGCGGGACTCGGACGTACAGGCGGTGGTCGGCGAGGCCATCACCCGCCGCGCGGACGCGGCGGAGATCGCCCCGGGCATGGGCAAGACCCTGGAGAAGGTGGTCGCGGACGGCGGCCACCGCCGGGTGGTGGACCTGGTGTGCGCGCGGGCCCACGACTGGCTGGTGCTGCACGGGGACTCGGTGATGGACGCGGTGCAGGGCGGCGCGCCGGGCTGGACGCCCCGCTTCGTGGACCGCAAGGTCGGCGAGCGCGTCTACAAGGAGCTGCTCCGCTTCGTCACGGAGATGCGGGACATGCCGTCGCACCCCGCGCGCGGGGCGCTGGACCGCTTCCTGGCGGACTTCGCGGCGGACCTCCAGTCGGACACGGAGACGCGCGCGAAGGTGGAGCGCCTGAAGTCGGAGGTGCTGGCGCGCCCGGAGATCCAGGACGTCATCGCCTCGGCGTGGTCCTCGGTCCGTACGATGATCATCGCGGCGGCGGAGGACGAACGCAGCGAGCTGCGCCTGCGCGCCCGCGCGTCCCTGCTGGCCCTGGGCAACCGCCTGGCCACCGACGCCCGGCTCCAGTCGAAGGTGGACGGCTGGCTCCAGGACGCGGCGGCGTACGTGGTCTCGACGTACCGAGCGGAGATCACGTCGCTGATCACCGACACGGTCCGCTCCTGGGACGCCACGGACACCTCCCGCAAGATCGAGGCCCACATCGGCCGCGACCTCCAGTTCATCCGGATCAACGGCACGGTGGTGGGGGCGCTGGCGGGCCTGGTGATCTTCGCGGTGGCGAGGGGGTTCGGGGGGTAGGGCTGCCGGGGCTCCGGGAGAACGGGCTCGCGGGCCGGCGCGGGAGAGCGCATGGCGGCAGGGCTGTCTCCCGCTGGGCGCGTGACGGCGCCACCGTCCCCCGCTGGGCGCGTGACCGCAGTCCTGTCCCTGCTCTGCGTGGCCACGCACCCAGCCGGTCCAACCTGCGGGGAGTCGCAGTGTGCACCGTTACGTACGTGAGAGTCGCCGGGGGCGTTCAGACGGTTCCCGGATGGCGGGGAACATTTTTCGGGGGTGAGGGGGAGCCCCGGCCGAGCCCCCGCCCCCCACCCCTGCCCGGCGTTCACTTGCCCTGCCCTGCCCTGCCAGTCCGCTCAGGCGCCCTTGCGGGTGACGGCCCAGGAGGCGGCGGCGACCCCGCCGGCCACGGCGAACACGGAGGGCCAGGCGCCGACCTTCTTGGCGAGCGGATGCGACCCGGCGAACGCGGCGACGTAGGCCGTGGTCAGCCCGACCGCAGCCTTGGTCCCGGCGGTCCGCCGCCACTCCCGCGCGGCCACGGCACCGGCGGCGGCCAGCGCCACCCCACCGAGCGGCCGCTTCCGCGTCCACCGAGCGGTGGCATACCCCCCGACAAGCCCACCTGCGGCTATAGCTGCTGCGGGAACCTTGGCCATGTCTGCCTCCTGCGCCTGATCGGACTGTCCGGTCCGAGAGTAATAGGGGGCTTCCTGGGACCCTCAGCCGGGCGAACGGCAGTGCGCTGGACTAATCCTTGATCTCCGGACTCAAGGCTTTCGCGATTTCCGCCCGTACAGCAGCAGGTGTGCGCCATGATTCGCCGCGATGGCTCGTGTGGCACATGCGGTGGCAGTTGGAACACAGGAATGCCAGATCCTCTAGCCGTGTCTCGCGAGGACCCGAGATGTGGAGAGGCAGGGTGTGGTGCACCTCGATGTAGTCCTTGCCGAGCTCCCCGTACGTCCGCTCGAAATGGAACGCGCAGACCTCGCACTGCAGAGGCTGGCCGAGGCGGCGGGCCTGGGCGATCTTCCGCTGGCGCAGCTTGGGACTGCGCTCCCGGTAGATGGCCCAGCGGGCCAGAAGGCGCCCCTCGGCAGCGGTGGTGCCGTCCTCCGCGACCTCGCCGGGCTGCTCGGGGATCCGGACCAGTGCACCAGAACCGATACCGTCCTCGATCCCCCGAGCCGCTTCGAGCATGGCGGCCTCGTGATCGATGAACGCTTTGATGATCTCTTTGTCGGCCTTCCCGCCCTTGGTGCGCTTGCCGGCGTAGTCCGGGTGATTGGTCGCCAGATCGGTCGTCTTGCGGCTCACGCTGCCCACCGAGCGGTACTGGGGCAGCGCGTTGGCAATGCCTTCGTGCAGGGGAAGGGAGCGCAAGAGGTCCGACAGCTCCTGGACGGCGGGGTCCCCTTCCCGGAGCTCGCGCCAGCCGTTCTTCACGACGAGTGCACACGCCAGGACCAGCTCGTCCCGGGTCCACGCAGGGCTACGAAGCATGAGCCATATCGTATGAGTGTTCGGTGGGGCGGGGGGTGTGTTCAGGGAACTGAGTTCCGTGCTGCAAGATTGGTGCAGTCCCGTTGTCAGTGGGTTCTGTCACCCTCTGTGATGGCAGGTCACGTGGAGTGGCTGTCGTCGTTTGATCGGAAGGAGGGGGCATGATCCGCACCAATGATCTGAAGTACAAGTCCGTGGAGATCTGTGCCGGCGCCGGAGGCCAGGCCGTCGGTCTGCACCACGCGGGCTTCAAGCACGTTGCCTTGATCGAGATCGACAAGGATGCGTGCACCACGCTGGAGGCTAACACCGGCGAGGATGCCGAATGGGCAGGCTGCAGGGTCATCCAGGCAGATCTGAGGGCCTTTGACCCCAGTGGGCTCGGTCTGGAACCCGGGGAGCTCGACCTGCTGGCCGGCGGCGTCCCGTGCCCTCCTTTCTCGGCGGCGGGAAAGCAGCTCGGCCGGGACGACGAGCGCGATCTCTTTCCGGTCATGCTCGAGCTCGTCGAACACCTTGCCCCCAAAGCCGTGATGATCGAGAACGTCCGCGGTCTGGTGGACCAGAAGTTCGCCAGCTACCGCGAGGAGATCATCAAGAAGCTCGAATCCCTGGGGTACGAGGAGTGCTACTGGGAGGTGCTGGAGGCCAAGAGGTACGGCGTCCCCCAGCTGCGCCCCAGGGCCATCCTGGTTGCGATGAAGCCGGAGTACGCCCGGCACTTCGAGCACACCAAGCCCGAGCCGCGCCCGGAGCTCTCGGTGGGTGAGGCGCTGGAGGACACGATGCGCGCCCGGTTCGAGGCGGTTGCCGACGACCCGAGGGCCGAGAAGGCGTTCAAGAACTGGTACGAGAAGGCGCAGGAAGGCGTCGCTCCGACCCTCGTTGGCGGCTCGAAGAAGCACGGCGGCGCCGATCTCGGTCCGACGCGCGCAAAGCGGGCGTGGGCCGACTTGGGCGTGTGCGGTATGGGCGTGGCGAATGACCCCAAGGACCTCAAGGACAAGGAGCGCGACCTCTTCGCGGAGGCGGGCCCCAAGCTCACGGTGGAGCAGGCCGCCCTCATCCAGGGGTTCCCGGGCGACTGGAAGTTCAGCGGCCGGAAGACGGCCGCCTACCGGCAGGTCGGGAATGCCTTCCCGCCGCCCGTGGCGCAGGCGGTAGGGGAGCAGATTTACGCGGCGTTCGAAGCTGCGGAGAAGAACGGCAAGTAGGCCGTCACCTGCCTTCTGCTCGCAGCCGGCTCACGGCCGCCGCGATCCTGACGGCGCAGTCCTCCGGCGGTTCGTGTTCCCAGAACCGCAGCACGGTCCAGCCGGCTTCTTTGAGCTGTTGGTCGGTGTCCCGGTCGCGCGCCATGTTGCGGGCTACCTTGTCCGACCAATAGCCAGGGTTGGTCTTCGGGGGGACGTAGTGCTCGGGGCATCCGTGCCAATAGCAGCCGTCCACGAACACTGCCAGCTTCGCGGGGCGGAAGACCACGTCCGCGGTTCGGCGCAGCCCGGGTAGCGGCTTGGCCGCTACCCGGTAGCGCAGTCCACGGGCGTGCAGAAGGCTGCGGATCAGCCGTTCCGGTTTGGTGTCGCGGCTGCGGATGGCCTGCATGTTGCGCCGACGGGCCTCCGAGGAGGCCCATGACCCCTCGGGGGGAGTCCAGTTCTCGGTCATCCCGGCTATTGCCTGCTCTGCTTGCGCTTAGCGGCTGCGGCGATCGAGCCCTCTGGCCAGGGTTCCCAGCGAGTCAGCCGGTACTCGGAAAGGGCGCGGCGCCCGCCTTTGGGGCGAATGACACGGTTCTCGTAATCCCAGCCGAGATTCCGAAGTTCTCGGAGCCGTCGCTGCCAGTCGTCTTGGTACTGCCGCATGGAAGCGACTACGCCGATGAGATCTGCGGGGACCCACTGGCCGTCCAGGGCCTTCAGGAGCTCGCCGATCCTGCCGTGGGGCTCGTCGTGCTGAACCGCCGAGCGGATCTGTTCGGCGTACGGGTCGTATGTTGCGTAGAAGTCCCGCTTCTCTGCGTTGCACTGCTCGCACAGGGGCTGGAGGTTTTCCAGCTCGTTGTCGCCGCCCCAAGCGACGGGGATCTTGTGATCCACGACTAGTTTCACGTGGTCATTCAGGGGGGTGTTTCCGCACTGGGCGCATCGCTGAGGTGCAAGAACCTGAGCTCTGATGGGCCCCTTTATGTTCTGGCGCATCCCTCCGGCGGTGACTGGCTTCCAGCCTTCGAGCCTGTACCGGTGCAGCCGGCCGTCTCGGTATCGCTGGACGACGAAGCAGTCCCGCAGTGAGCGGAGCCGCCGCATGGCCTCCGACTGCGATTCCCCGAACTGTTCCGCGATGAACGAATGGATTTCCTCGGTGGAGGGCGGTGAGCCCCGTCGCTCGTAGAGGAACCCGTACAAGCGGCGCACGCTCTCCAGGGGGAGCAGCGCGCGGATTTCGGAGGAATCCGGTTCAGGGAGCGGGCGTTCAGCGTCTACGGGCATGATCAGTTCTAGGTCGTCTCGTTCGGGCGGAGCCAGGTGCGCACTGTCAGGGATGTTCAGAAATCGTGTGCTTAGGAAGGAATGGAGCGGTCTCCAACGGGTCGTCGTCATCGGCCAGTACCCAGTTCCGGCCGTCGAGCGTCACCGAGGGCCGGTCCCCGTGGTGCGGCCGGGCCGAGGCCACGCGGAAGCTGACCAGCTCCCCGTGGCGCGGGACCGTGGCCCCCAGTGCTCTGGCGACTGCCTGGTGGCTGCTGTAGTGGCCGGGGATGAGGATGCCCTCCTCTCTGAGGACCGTACGGGCTCGGCCCTTGGCCTCCCGTACCCGAGCCATGTAGTCGCTCTGCTGGGCCACGGTCCGGACGACCCCGCGCCCGATCCTCCGGTTCTGCACTCGCCGGAAGAGCTCGTTCACGCGCTGCTGCCCGGAGGAGTGGGCCAGGATGCTGTCCCGTACAGCGGGGTTCAGGTGCAGCAGTACGTTCTCCGGGAGCTCGGCCTCATGCCACAGCCAGAGGATCTTGTTCCGGTGCTCGGCCTTGACCGTCAGCTTCAGGTCCCGGTTGTTTCCCTTGTTGAGCCACTCCGGGGCTATCCGGAGCAGGCCAGCGCTCCAACGGCTCTTGTAATCGTCTGCCCAGACCAGCAGACACAGATGCCCCATGGCCTCTGGCGGGATCATCCAGCCGCCGAACGCCTGCGAGTACTTGCAGTCGACGTCACTTCCCGCGATCCGGTAGTCCATGTCGATGCCGTCGTCGAACTTGAACTCGCGCTGGAGATTGATCTCAACGACCGTGCCGGCATGGGTCTTCTCGGTCTTGAAGAGCGTCTTCCAGTCGTACCGTCCCGTGACCTCTCCATTGAGCAGCTGGTCGATGGTGTCCCTGAGAACGGCCGCGAAGCGCTGGCCTGTGGGATCCGCCCGGCGAAGACTTTCGTAGACCGCGGCTAGCTCCGGGTCCTCCTGAAGCGAAGGCTGTGAAGGGAGGTTCGTGACGGCGGATACGTCGAACGGCAGCAACGAGCAGCCTTCCATCGGGGATCGGCGAGGAGTCGGGCAGCAGCCCTACAGCGGGTCTGCGAGCGCCTGGTCACGCATCAGGCGCCCCGTGGCACTCCCCGTAAGCAACCCCCGACCCGCACCAGCAAGCCTCCCCCCGGCGAGGGGGCCAGGCCGCGGCTCGGCCTCGGGCTGCCAGGGTTGTGGCGTACTGGGGGAGGAGGTCCGCGTTCGACGGGGAGGAGGATTCCGAGGCCGCGAACGCCTCGTAGGAGGGGACCGTGCCCGTGACGATGCCCAGGTTCGCCGTGCCCGTCGCCGAGAGTTCGCGCAGGGACGCCTCGATGTCCAGGAGGTGGGCGTCGTGGGTGGGGTATTCCGTGGCCAACGACGGGTACGCGGTGAGGAGTTCGTCCAGTTCCGGGGCCGGCCAGTGCAGGACCGCCACCGGGAACGGGCGGGACAGGGCCGCGCGGTAGGTGCCCAACTCGGTGCGCAGGCGCGCCAGTTCCGCCTTCAGCTCCGCCGGGTCGTCCGAGCCCAGCGACCACAGGCGCTTGGGGTCGTGGAGTTCGTCCAGGGTGATCTCGGCGCGGTGCAGCCGGTCCGCCAGGTCGTCCCAGGAGTCGTGGTCCAGTGCCAGCAGCCGTCGCACCCGGTGCCGGGCCGTCAGCAGGGACTGGGTGGGGTACGGGATCTCCGCCTTCGGGCCGTCGGCGGGCAGCAGCAGGCCGAGCGCCGTCGTCAGCGTGCTGTGCGCCGCGTCCAGCTCGTCGTGCGTCTCCAAGGTCTCCGCGACGATCTCCCACGGGGCCGGGTCGCGGGGCGCCGCCACCCGGATGCCCTCGATCATCGCCCGGGCCTCCGCCTCGTGCCCGTACTCCCAGAGGTTCGCCGCCTTGAACGCCTTGATCAGGGTGGGGTGCTCCGGCTCCGCCGCCAGCAGACGGTCGTACAGCGTGGTGGCGCGTTCGCGGTCACCGGCCAGCTCCAGATGGGCCGCGGCCTGCAGCAGCAGCGGTTCGTGGTCCTCGGGGTACTGGTCCGCGGTGCGCAGCAGACGCTCGGCTTCGGCGGTGTGATCGGCAGGCGTGTCGGGGCGCATGAGGGACACCGTACTGCTGTGCGGGGTCCCAGCGGAGGGGTGTTCCGGCCCTGGTGAGTTGACGGGGCAGCCCTTATGGTGCGCGCGTGCGGAGAGCGGGGTGGGGCAAGGGGGCGCGACCGCGGTCACCGGTCGCCGTCCGGGAGCGCCTGCGGAGGCGGCCGGCGGGCGGCGGCGGGCCGGGGCGGCCTTCGGGACGCGTACCCGTCGTCGTGCAGGGGCGGTCGCGGTGGCGGTGGGGGCGCGGGGTTTGGGGGCGCGCCGGTCGGGCGCGGGCGCGGAAGTTCGGGCTGCGGCGGCGTGCCCCGCGGGAGCGCCCGGCCCCGCCCCGGCCCCTCCTCCCCCGGCCCCTCCTCCCCCGTACCCTCTGGGCCGCCGCCGAGCTCACCGTCACCGCCGGAGTCGTCCTCCTGCTCCTCGTCGTCCATCAGCTGTGGTGGACCAATCGGGAGGCCCGGCACGAGGCCCGGCAGACCGTGCGGCAGCTGGAGCGGGAGTGGGGGAGCGGCGCGCCGCCCCCGGCAGCGGCGGCCGGGGGCGGCGAACCTTCGGCCGCCGTCGCCCCCTCCGCCGTCGACCCCTCCGACCCCGCGCACCCCCGCACTCCGGCCCCCGCCCCCTCGCGCCCCCTCGGCGACCAGGCGTACGCCGTCCTGCGGATTCCCGCCCTCGGCCTCACCGCCCCCATCGCCGAGGGGATCGGCAAGCGCGGGGTGCTCGACAAGGGGTACGCGGGGCACTACCCCGGGACCGCCGAGCCCGGGCAGGCCGGGAACTTCGCGCTCGCCGGGCACCGCAACACCCACGGCGAGCCCTTCCGGTACATCAACCGGCTGCGGGCCGGGGACCGGGTCGTCGTCGAGACCCGGGACGCCGTTTTCACCTATCTGGTGGACAAAACGCTCCCCGAGACCTCCGCCCGGGACAGCGGCGTGCTCGCGGACGTGCCCCGCAGCACCGTCCGTACGTCGTACGGATACGGCGAACCCGGCCACTACGTCACCCTCACCACCTGCACCCCCGAGTACACCTCGCGCTACCGGCTGGTGGTGTGGGGCAAGCTCGCGTCGGCGCGGGCGCGCTGAGCCCGCGCCGCAGGCCGGGCCGCCCGCCCCGCCCCCTGGCCCGTGCCCCGCCCCTCGGCACCCGGTTGTCCGACCCGTCGTGTATAACGGCAGAAGCGTCTTGAGTCGGACAAACGATCGAACGGGGAGGGGGAGTTCGTATGCGTTCCGGCGCCACCAGTGCCACTCGCGTCAGTCGTGCCACCGGCCGCCGTGCCGTGTCCGCGCGCCCCGCCGCCTCCCCGCGCCTCGCTCTCGGGCTGCTCTTCTTCCTCCTCGCCGAGCTGCTGCTCGTCGAGGGCGGCATGCTCTCGGGAGCCGTCGCCCTGGCCGCCACCGCCGCGGCCGGGTCCGCCCTCGCGCTCTGCGCGATGCTCGCCTCCCGCACGGTGCCCACGATTCCGCGTACGCACATACGTACCGCGATACGGGACCGGGAGCGGCGGACCGCCTTCCTGCCGCAACGCGACCCCGACGCCTCCGGGCGGCCGAGGCCGCGAGCTCCGGGCCGTCCCGTCCTGACGGCCGTCTAGGCGCGCAGGGCCGCGGGCCCTTCAGCCGGTTCCCCGTACCCCGGGTACCTGGCGCACCCCGTACCTCCGGCACCAGCCGTACCCCCGGTACTCCGTGCGCCCTCCGGGGCACCCCCGCACCCCGCACCCCTCCGCCCGACCGGCCGTCACGCCGTTCTGTACCGCGCGCCGCAGACGCACGCGCCCCCAGACGCCCAGACGTGACTCCGGAGGCTTCCCATGCCCACGCCCGCATCCATGCCCATGCCCGCATCCATGTCCATGTCCATGCCCACATCCCTGTTCGACGCCTTCTCCGGTCTGGTCGAGCGGCTCGCCGACCTCGTCCAGCCGGTCTTCCACGGCTCCGCGACCGCCGCCGCGATCGTGCTGTTCACCATGCTCGTCCGCCTCGCCGTGCATCCGCTCTCGCGCCAGGCGGCCCGCGGGCAGAAGGCGCGGGCGGCGCTCCAGCCGCGCCTGGCCGAGCTGCGCAAGAAGCACGCCAAGGAGCCCGAGGCGCTGCGCAAGGCGGTGATGGAGCTGCACGCGGCGGAGAAGGTGTCGCCGTTCTCCGGGTGCCTGCCGAGCCTGCTCCAGCTGCCCGCGTTCTTCCTCCTCTACCAGCTGTTCTCCGGCTCCGGCCTGGGCGGGCACAGCACGCTGCTCGGCCACCGGCTGCTCGGCGCCCCGCTCTTTGGGCGCTGGGCGGACGCTCTTGGGGACGGCGGCCCGGTGGGCGGGGCGGGGCTGGTCTACCTGGCGCTGTTCGCCGTCGTCACCGGGGTCGCCACTTTCAACTACCGGCGCACCAAGCGTCAGCTCGCCACCAACCCGATGGTCCCGGCGGACCAGGGCGAGGGGGTGCCCGGGCTGGACGCGATCACGAAGTTCATGCCGCTGATGTCGTTCGCCACCCTGATCACGGTGGCGGTCGTCCCGCTGGCGGCGGCGCTGTACGTGGTGACCAGTACGGCGTGGTCGGCGTTCGAGCGGGCGTGGCTCTACCGGGACCGGACCGCGCCCGCCCCGGCCGCCGCCGCGTAGGGCCCTGGCCGAGCCGCCGCCCAGAGCCCCGGCCGCCCGCCACGCGGGGGCCGTGCACAGGGGCCGTGCAAGGGGGTCCGGCGGGTGAGGGAGGTTCGGGGTCCAGTGTGTGAACGGGGTCTTGCGGAGTGGACCGCGACCTTGGAGGATCGAACGATCCTCCGATGGCCGCTACCCATCGGCCGGGCCCGGCTCGACCAAGGGAGACAGACCATGAAGCTGCTGCGCGTAGGTACGGCGGGCAGCGAGCGCCCCGCGCTGCTCGCCGCCGACGGGACCCTGCGGGACCTGTCCGGCCTCGTGCCGGACATCGACGGGGACCTGCTCGCCGACGAGTTCGCGCTGGACCGGATCCGGGCGGCGGCGGACACCGGAGTGCTGCCCGCGCTCGACGCGGCGGGGCAGCGCGTCGGCCCGCCGGTCGCCCGGATCGGCAAGGTCGTGTGCATCGGGCTGAACTACCACGACCACGCCGCCGAGACCGGCCAGGCGATCCCGGCGGAGCCGGTCGTCTTCCTCAAGGCGGCGGACACGGTCGTCGGGCCCGACGACACGGTGCTGGTGCCGCGCGGTTCGGTGAAGACCGACTGGGAGGTCGAGCTGGCGGTCGTCATCGGACGCACGGCCAGGTACGTGACCGACGAGGAGGACCCGCTGGCGTACGTCGCGGGGTACGCGGTGGCGCACGACGTGTCGGAGCGCGAGTTCCAGATAGAGCGCGGCGGGACCTGGGACAAGGGCAAGAACTGCGAGACGTTCAACCCGCTGGGCCCCTGGCTGGTCACCCGGGACGAGGTCCCCGACCCGCAGGCGCTGCCCCTGCGGCTGTGGGTCAACGGCGAGCTGAAGCAGAACGGTTCGACCGCCGACCAGATCTTCCCGGTCGCGGAAGTGGTGCGGTACGTCAGCCGGTTCATGACGCTGTACCCCGGCGACGTGATCAACACGGGCACGCCCGCGGGCGTCGCCATGGGGCAGCCGGAGCCGAAGCCGTATCTGCGGGCGGGGGATGTTGTAGAACTGGAGGTCGAGGGGCTCGGACGGCAGCGGCAGGAGCTGAAGGGGGCATAGGGGCGTCAGGGGCATGGCGGGCGTAGGGGGCGCGGCTGCCGGTGCCGGTGTGGTGCTGGTCGTCGGCCGGCTGCGGACCGTGCCCGCGTCTCGCGCGGTTCCCCGCGCCCCCAGGGGGCGGCCCGGGAGCACCCCGCACCCGGAGCGACCCCCGGCCCCGGCCCCCCTCAGCCCCGCAACCGCCCCTTGAACCCCCGCAACCCCTCCACCACCAGCGCATGGTCCTCCACCTGCGGCAGGCCCGAGATCGTCGCCGTGCCGATGAGGCCCGTGCCCGTCACCCGCAGGGGGAACGAGCCGCCGTGGGCCGCGTAGGTGTCCGGGTCCAGGCGGGAGGCGGCTTCGAACGTGGTGTTCTTGGCGCGGAAGCGGGCGCCCACCAGGTAGGAGCTCGCCGCGTACCGCTCGGTGACCCGGCGCTTGCGGTCGACCCAGGCGTCGTTGTCGGGGGTGGAGCCCGGCAGGGCGCAGCGGAACAGTTGCTGGGCGCCGCGGTGGATGTCGATCGTGACCGGGGCACTGCGGGCCACCGCCAGCTCCCGCAGCAGTGAGCCGAGCGCCCACGCGTCCTCGTACGTGAAGCGGGCCAGCTCCAGTTCGGCCTCCTGCGCCTCCAGTTCGGGGATCGACGGCCCCGCGGCGGGTGTCGCCGTCACAGCGCCACCTCCACCGTCACGCCCTCGCGCGCCGACTTCCGGGCCGCCTCCAGCACGTCGAGGGCCGCCGCCGCCTCGTGCGCGGTGACCGGCGGTTCGCCGCCCCCGCGCAGGGCGGCGGCGATCGCCGAGTAGTACGCGGGGTAGTCGCCCGGCCGGGTCGGCACGGGGTGCCCGCCGCCGGTCAGCGGGGACTCGCCGGAGCCGACCCGGCCCCACATGCCCTCGGGCTCCAGGCCCCAGGGCCCGCCGGTGCCGGGCCGGTGGCCGTCGCGCAGGGCCGCCTCCTGCGGGTCCAGCCCGTACTTGACGTATCCGGCCGCCGAGCCGAGGACCCGGAAGCGGGGGCCGAGCTGGGCCGTGGTGGCGCTGACGTACAGGTGCGAGCGGACGCCGCCCGCGTGGGTGATCGCGATGAAGGTGTCGTCGTCGGCGCGGGCGCCGGGGCGGCGCACGTCGGCCTCCGCGTACACCCGCAGGGCCGGGCCGAACAGGACCAGGGCCTGGTCGACGAGGTGGCTGCCCAGGTCGTACAGCAGGCCGCCGATCTCCGCCGGGTCGCCGGACTCGCGCCAGCCGCCCTTGGGCTGCGGGCGCCAGCGCTCGAAGCGGGACTCGAACCGCTGGACCTCGCCGAGCTCGCCCGCCTCCAGCAGCGCGCGCAGGGTCAGGAAGTCGTTGTCCCAGCGGCGGTTCTGGAAGACCGAGAGCAGCAGCCCGCGCTCCTCGGCGAGGGCGGCCAGGCCGCGCGCCTCGGCGGCGGTGCCCGCGACCGGCTTGTCCACGACGACCGGGACGCCGGCCTTGAGGGCGGCGGTGGCGATCGGGACGTGCGTCTTGTTGGGGGAGGCGATCACGACGAGGTCGAGGTCCGCGTCGAACAGCTCGTCGGGGGAGGCGGCGAACCTCAGCCCGGCGCCGTGCTCGGCGCGGGCCTGCTCGCGGCGCTCGGGGCTGGAGGTGACGACCGTGTCGAGGGCCAGGCCCTCGGTCGCGGCGATCAGCGGGGCGTGGAAGACGGAGCCCGCCAGGCCGTAGCCCACGAGTCCGACGCGGAGGTCAGTGTCCGTACGAGCGTTCATGGACCTACTTAAGCAACGCTGTTGCTAAAGTGCAAGCGCAGGAGACAATGGGGGTGTGAACAGGACTGACTCGGGAGTGAACCTGCCGGCCCTGCGCAGCCACAACGCCGCGCTCGTGCTGGATCTGCTGCGCGCGGCCGGGGACGCCGGCATCAGCAGACTGGAGCTCGCCGAACGGACCGGGCTCACCCCGCAGGCCGTCAGCAAGATCACCGCACGGCTGCGGGCGGAGGGGACCGCGACCGAGGCGGGCCGCCGCGCCTCCACCGGCGGCAAGCCGCGCACGGTCCTCAAGCTGGTGCCGTCCGCCGCCCACGCCCTGGGGCTGCACCTGGACCGGGACGAGCTGACGGCGGTCCTGGTCGACCTGGCGGGCGCGCTGGTCGCCGTCCGCACCGTGCCGCTCGACTTCGGGGCCGGGCACGACACGGTCGTCGAGACGGCCGCCGCGCAGGCCGGGGCGCTGATCGGGGGGCGCCGGGTGCTGGGCGCCGGGGTCGCCAGCCCCGGCCCGCTCGACCACCACACCGGAGTCCTGCACCGGGTCACCGGCTTCCCGCAGTGGAACGGGTTCCCGCTGCGCGACGCGCTCGCCGCGCGCCTCGGGCTGCCGGTCGCCCTCGACAAGGACACCAACGCGGCGGCCCTGGGCCTGGCCCTGCGCGGCCCCGCCGACTCCTTCGCCTACCTCCACCTCGGCAGCGGCCTCGGCGCGGGCCTGGTCCTGGGCGGCGCCCTGGTGCGCGGCTCGCGGACCGGCGCGGGGGAGTTCGGGCACCAGACGATCCTGCTGGGCGGCCCGGCGTGCGGCTGCGGGGCGCGCGGCTGCATCGAGGCGCTGTGCCTGTCGGCGGTGGCGCGCGGCGACATCGCCGCCGCCGCCCGCTTCCTGGGCGTCGGCGCGGCCAACCTGGTCGCCCTGCTGGACATCGACCGGGTGCTGCTCGGCGGCCGTACGGTGGCGAGCGCGCCGGACGGTTTCGTACGGGGGGTGCGCGCGGTCCTGGAGGAGCGCGCCCGCCGCAGCGGCGACGCCCGCCCGATCCCGGTGGCGGTGGCCCCCGGCGGCCCCCACGCGGTGGCGGAGGGCGCGGCCCGGATGATCCTCGGCCCGGTCTTCGGCCACGGGCGGGTGGGGGCGGCGGGGGCCGAAGCGCGGTGAGGTCCCGGGGGTGCCCCCGCGTTCGGTGGCCCCGCATCCAGCGGCCCCGCCGCGATGGACGGCTCCCCCGGCGCGTTCGGCGGCTCCCGCGTGCCGTGGCCCCCGCACGCAACGGCCCCCTCCGCGTCCAGCGGACCTCGCATCCAGCGCCCCCCGCATTCATGGGACTTCCCGATATTGGGCTGATCGGGCGGACTCCCGGTGTGGATCCCCCGGGGGCGGGCGCGGCGGGGCCGTGGGGGGTGTGCGGGCGTGGCAGGGTCCCGAGCCACGAACGCCTGCGAGCAGCAAAGGCCCCTCATGCGACTGCGCAACGCCCTCGCCCTCGGAGTCGCCGCGGCCACGGCGCTGACCGGGGCGCCGGCCGCCTCGGCGGCCTCAGCCGACGGGAGCGGGCCGCGCGGGCGCTCCGGGCTCGCCTCCCTGTCGGCCGCGGAGCAGCCCGACTGCGGCGACCGGACCGGGCGCGACTTCCCGCTCGACGCCCGCATCCACGGCGGCCCCGCCGAGTACCGGCCGGGCGACGGCGCCCAGTTCTGGTACGTCGACCTCACCAACACCACCGCCCGGACCTGCCGCGGCATCCACCCCGTGGTCGTGCTCGTCGACCGGGACCACGCGCTCAAGGACTCCCAGGCCAAGCTGGAGTTCTACGACGAGGGGTCGGCGCGCCCGCACCCCGTCGCCTTCGAGCGGACCGACGAGGACGAGCACATCGGGGTGTTCGACGACGGGTTCCCCGGGTTCGTGATCGGGGCGGGGCGGACGCTCACGGTCAGGGTGCGGCTCGGGTTCACCGCCGACACCCGGCCCAACCAGGTCACCGTGAACGCGGCGGTCGTCCAGCGCCGGGGCGACGACGGCCGGTGGGTGGGGGAGTCGGGGGGCTACCGGTTCGGGATCGTCCCGGAGGCGCCCCTGGCCCCGCAGCTCGCCGGGCCGCCCGAGCTGGCGGACACCGGCTTCCCGGTCGGCCCGGCGCTCGCCGCCGGGGTGCTGCTGCTGGGCGGGGCGGCGCTGGTCGCCGGCTCGCGGCGGGTGCGCGGACGCTGACGGGGGGTCACGGGCCGCTGGTCGCGGCGTGCGAACATCCCCGTGTGGACTACCCGAACGACCAGGCCCCCGGTTCCCCCGTCCGCTCCGGAGTTCCGGAGCACGGGCGCATCCCCAAGTACTACGCCGTGAAGGCCCGAGTGGCCCTGTTGATCGAGGACTTGGGGGAGGGCGGGCTGCTGCCCACCGAACGGGACCTCGCCGAGCAGTACGAGGTGGCCCGCGAGACCGTGCGCCAGGCGCTGCGCGAGCTGCTGCTCGAAGGGCGGCTGCGGCGGCAGGGGCGCGGCACGGTGGTCGCCGGGCCCAAGCTGGAGCAGCCCCTGTCGCTGGCGAGCTACACCGAGGGCGTACGCCGTCAGGGGCGGCGGCCGGGCCGTACCCTCATCTCCCTCGACCGCTTCCCGTGCCCGCCCGCGCTGGCCGCCGAGACCGGTCTGGAGCGCGGCGAGCCGGTCTGGCACATGGAGCGCGTCCTGCTGGCGGACGACGAGCGGATGGGGCTGGAGAGCACCTATGTCGCGGTGGGCCGGGTGCCGCGCCTGGACCGGGAGTTCGAGCCGGACTCGTCGTTCTACGCCTATCTGCACGACCGGCTCGGCATCGCCTTCGGGGACGCCGACGAGCGCATCGAGACGGTGCTGGCCACCCCCCGCGAGGCGCTGCTGATCGGCACCCCGCCCGCCCTGCCGATGCTGCTGATCCACCGGGTCTCGCGGGACACCGCCGGGCAGCCGCTGGAGCGGGTGCGCACGCTCTACCGGGGCGACCGGTTCTCCTTCACCACGCATCTGGGGACACGGCTCGGCTGAGGGGGCGCGGCGGGCTGCGCCGACCGGCCGAGGGGACATTTCCGTACAGAAGTCTCCCCTTGGATAACGGAACGATAACGGGTCTAGCCCAAGTTTGGAGGCGCGTTCACCGTCCCGTCGCCGACCGGACCCGTTCGGTCCACCCGCCACGAGGACTGTTCACGTCGTGAGAGTCATCGTCGTAGGAGCCGGCGTGGTGGGAACCATGCACGCCTGGCACGCAGTGGAACGCGGCCACGAGGTCGTACAGATCGAGCGGGAGAGCGAGGCGCGCGGGGCATCGCTCCGCAACTTCGGGCAGATATGGGTCAGCGGCCGGGCCGGCGGCGAGGAGCTGGACACCGCCCTGCGGGCCCGGGAGCTGTGGCAGGGCATCGGGGCGCGCGTCCCGGAGCTGGGCTTCAGGCCCTGCGGCTCGCTGACCCCCGTCCGGGGCGCGCTCGAACTCGCCGTCGCCGAGGCCGCGCTGGCCCGCGACGACGCGACGGCCCGCGGCTACAAGCTGCTCACCGCCGACGAGGCGCGGGCCGTCAACCCGGCCCTGCGCGGTGACTTCGACGCCGCCCTGTGGTGCGAGCGGGACGCGGCCGTCGAGCCCCGCACCGCCCAACTCGCCCTCAAGAAGGCGCTGCTGGCCTCCGGCCGCTACACCTTCCTCGGCGGGCGCGAGGTCCGCGAGGTCATCGGGGAGCGGGCGGTCCGCGACGACCACGGCGACGTGCACACCGGCGACGCCGTGATCCTGTGCACCGGCGCCTGGCTCGGCGGACTCGTCCGCGAGCTGGTGCCCGACCTGCCGGTGCGCCGCGTACGCCTGCAGATGATGCAGACCGCGCCGCTCGGCGAGCCGCTCACCACCTCCGTCGCGGACGCCGACAGCTTCCGCTACTACCCGGCGTACGCGGGCGGCGCGCTCGACGCGCTCAACGCGGGCCAGGCGCAGGACCCGACGGCCGCCGCGCACCGGATGCAGCTGCTGATGGTCCAGCGCGCGGACGGCGGGCTGACCATCGGCGACACCCACGAGTACGAGCACCCCTTCGCCTTCGACGTCACCGAGGAGCCGTACGAGCACCTCACCCGGGTCGTCGAGTCCTTCCTGGGCCGCCCGCTGCCGAAGGTCCGCCACCGCTGGGCCGGGGTGTACGCGCAGTGCACCGACACCTCCCGGGTGGTCCACCGCGAGCGGGTGCGCGACGGGGTGTGGCTGGTGACCGGGCCGGGCGGGCGGGGCATGACCTGCTCCCCGGCGATCGCCGAGCGGACCGCGAACGAGCTGGGCTGGTAAGGGAGTCGATGAAGATGAGCAGCACCAACCACCGCTACGACCTGGTCGTCCTGGACATGGCGGGCACCACCGTCGCCGACGGCGGGCTCGTCGAGCAGGCGTTCCGCGCCGCCGTCGAGAGCCTCGGCGCGGACCCCGACGCCATGGTCGGCCATGTCCGCGCCACCATGGGCGAGTCCAAGATCTCCGTCTTCCGGCACCTGTTCGGCGACGAGGAGCGGGCCCGGCGCGCCAACACCGCCTTCGAGCGGGCGTACGGCGAACTCGTCGCCCAGGGCCGCATCGCCGCCCTGCCCGGCGCCCGCGACACCATCGAACGGCTCGGCGCCGAGGGCCGCACGGTCGTGCTGACCACCGGCTTCGCCCGGGTCACCCAGGACGCCATCCTCGACGCGCTCGGCTGGCGCGACCTGGTCGGGCTGACCCTGTGCCCGGCCGACGCGGGCGGCCGGGGCCGCCCCTACCCCGACCTGGTGCTCGCCGCGTTCCTGCGCACCGGCGCGGTGGACTCGGTCCGCCGGATCGCGGTGGCCGGCGACACCTCGTACGACATGCTCAGCGGGGTGCGCTCGGGCGCCGGGATCGTGGCGGGCGTCCTCACCGGCGCGCACGGCGAGGACGCGCTGCGGGACGCCGGGGCCACCCAGGTGCTCGCCTCGGTGGCGGAGCTGCCGGACGTGATCGCACGGGCGGAAGCGTCGTGACCGGCACCGCGGGCGGCATCCGCTTCGACGGGGTGAGCGTGGCCTACGGCGGCAACACCGTCCTGGACTCGCTCGACCTCGACGTCGAGCCCGGCGAGGTCATGGCGCTGCTCGGCCCCTCCGGGTCGGGCAAGACCACCGCGCTGCGGGCCGTCGCCGGGTTCGTGCGGCCCGCCGCCGGGCGGGTGTTCATCGGCGGCCGGGACGTCACCGGCCTGCCGCCGCACCGGCGCGGCATCGGCATGGTGGTCCAGCAGTACGCCCTCTTCCCGCACATGCGGGTCGCCGAGAACGTGGCCTTCGGGCTCAAGGCGCAGAAGCTCCTGCCCAAGGGCGAGATCGCGGGCCGGGTCGCCGAGGCGCTGGAGATGACCGGCATGGCGGCCTACGCGCGCCGCCATCCGCGCGAGCTGTCCGGCGGGCAGCAGCAGCGCGTGGCGATCGCGCGGGCGCTGGCCATCCGGCCGGGCGTGCTGCTCCTGGACGAGCCGCTGTCCGCGCTCGACGCCCGGCTGCGCTCCGACATGCTGGGCGAACTCGCCCGGCTGCACCGCGAGTTGCCCGACGTCACCATCCTCTACGTCACCCACGACCAGGTCGAGGCGCTGACCCTGGCCGACCGGATCGCGGTGATGGACCGGGCCCGGCTGCGCGACTGCGACACCCCGCAGGAGCTGTACCGGCGCCCGCGCACCGAGTTCACCGCGTCCTTCGTCGGCAACGCCAACCTGCTGCCGGTGCGCGTCGGTTCGGGCCAGGTGTCGTTCGGGGGGACGGCGCTGACGGTCGCCACCGGGCAGGCCGCCGCGGGCGCCTCGGCCACGCTGTGCGTGCGCCCGCACCTGGTCGGACTCGGCGACGGCCCGAACGCACTGCGCGGCCGGGTCGCCGAGGTCCAGTGGCGCGGCGCCACCCACCGGCTCTGCGTGGACGTGGCGGGCCACACCGTGAAGGCGGACGTCCGCGAACTGCGCCGGACCCCCGCCCTCGGCGACGAGGTCACGCTGCACTTCGCGAGCGAGGACGCGGTGCTGCTGGCGGCGGGGGTGGCCGGTGGTGGCTGAGCTGCGGACCCCCTCGTCGCGGGCCCGGGACGGCGGCGCGGGCGCCTCCGCCGCACCGGACCGGCCGGCCGCCCCCGGGCCGCGGCCGGACGGCCGCGCGCCGGACGGCGCGGGCGGGAAGCGGCCCGCAGCCGTGCGGGCGCTGCCCGCCTGGGCCTGGTCCCTGCCGCCCGTCCTCGCCCTCGCCCTCGTCTTCCTCTATCCCCTCGGCCTGGTCGTCAAGCAGTCGCTCACCCCCGACGGGGCCGACGGGCTCTCGCTCGCGCCCTACCGGGACGTCTTCGCCTCCCACGCCTTCCGCGACGCGCTGTGGACCACCGTGTGGCTGGCCGCCGGATCGACCGCGGGCTGTCTGGTGCTGGGCTTCGTCCTCGCGCTGGTCATCGCCTTCGTACCGTTCCCCGGCGCCAAGGCCGTCGCCCGGTTCGTCGACGTCTTCCTCTCCTTCCCGTCCTTCCTCATCACGCTCGCCCTGCTCTTCATCTACGGCACGGTCGGCATGGCCAACGGACTGTGGACGGACGTCACCGGGGCCCACTCGGGACCCTTCCAGTTCCTGACCACGCCCTGGGGCGTGCTCCTCGCCGAGGTCACCTACTTCACGCCCTTCGTGATGCGCCCGCTGCTCGCCGCCTTCTCCCAGCTCGACACGGCCCAGCTGGAGGTCGCCTCCTCGCTGGGCGCCCGGCCCGCCCGGATCGTGCGGCGGGTGGTGCTGCCCGAGGCGCTGCCCGCGCTCGCGGCCGGCGGCTCGCTGGTGCTGGTGATGTGCCTCAACGAGTTCGGGATCGTCCTGTTCACCGGCGCGAAAGGGGTCACCACCCTCCCCATGCTCGTCTACAGCAAGGCGATCCTGGAGTCGGACTACCCGGCGGCCTGTGTCGTCGCCGTCGTCAACATCGCGATCTCCGTGGGCCTGTACGGCCTCTACCGGGTGGTGAGCCGACGTGCTGGTGCATAGCCGCCGCGGCCGGTGGGCCGTCTGGATCCTCTTCCTCGTCCTCTTCCTGCCCCTGTTCGCCCTGCCGCTGCTGGTGGTGGTCGCCGCCTCGTTCGCCACCAACTGGTCCGGCGCGCTCCCCTCCGGCTTCACCACCGGCCACTACGACGCCGCCACCACCGGCGACTCCCTCCAGGCCCTCACCACCAGCCTGGTCACCGCGCTCACCGCCAGCGTCCTCGCGCTCACGGTCGGGACCTGGGCCGCGCTCGCCGGGTCGGCGCTCGGCAAGCGGGGGAGGCGGGCGATGGACGCGCTGTTCGTGCTGCCCGTCGCCGTGCCCTCGGTGGTCGTCGGGCTCGCGGTCCTGGTCGCGTTCTCCAAGCCGCCGCTGCTGCTCAACGGGACGCGCTGGATCGTGATCCTGGCGCACACCGTTCTTGTCATGGCGTTTGCCCACCAGTCGGTTTCGGCCGCCATCGTGCGTCTGGACCCGATGTACGAGCAGGCCGCCGCCAGCCTCGGCGCCCGGCCCGGGTACGTCCTGTGGCGGGTGCGGCTGCCGCTCCTGCTGCCGTCGCTGAACGCGGCGGCCGGGCTCTGCTTCGCCCTGTCCATGGGCGAGCTGAGCGCCACGATGATGCTCTACCCGCCGGACTGGACGCCCCTTCCGGTGCAGATCTTCGCCGCCACCGACCGCGGCTCGCTCTTCACCGGCGCCGCCGTCGCCGTGGTCCTCATGGGCACCACGCTGCTCGTGCTGCTCGCGGTCTCCCGTGTCCGTACCAAAGCCAGCTTCAGATAACAGGAGTTCACAACGTCATGCGCGCAAGCCTGCGTACCCCGCTCGCCGCCGTCGCCGGCAGCCTCGCCCTCGCCACCGCCCTGACCGGCTGCGGCGGCTCCTCCTCCGCCGACTCCAAGTCCGGCGAGAAGGTCGTCACCGTCTACAGCGCCGACGGCCTCAAGGGCGAGAAGGGCGACGGCTGGTACGACAAGGTCTTCAAGGACTTCGAGGCCAAGACCGGCATCAAGGTCAAGTGCGTGGAGGGCGGCTCGGGCGAGATGGTGCAGCGCGCCGTCCGCGAGAAGTCCAACACCCAGGCCGACGTGCTGGTCACGCTGCCGCCGTTCATCCAGCAGGCCGACGCCAAGGGGCTGCTCCAGCCGTACACCCCGGCCGGCGCGGACAAGGTGGCGGACGCGCAGAAGAACAGCAAGGGCAAGTGGACCGCGGTCGTCAACAACTACTTCGGCTTCGTCTACAACAAGAAGCAGCTCGCCCAGGCGCCCAGGACCTGGGAGGAGCTGCTGGACGGCAAGTACAAGAACAAGATCCAGTACTCCACCCCGGGTGTCGCCGGTGACGGCACCGCCGTGGTCATCAAGGCCATGCACGACTTCGGCGGCAAGGAGGCCGCCATGGAGTACCTGCGCAAGCTCCAGGCCAACAACGTCGGCCCGTCCGCCTCCACCGGCAAGCTCGCCCCCAAGGTCGACAAGGGCGAACTCCTGGTCGCCAACGGCGATGTGCAGATGAACTACGCCCAGGCCAAGACCATGCCCAACCTCGGCATCTGGTTCCCGGCCACCGCCACCAGCAAGCCCACCACCTTCGCCCTGCCCTACGCGGCCGGTCTCGTCGCGTCGGCGCCGCACACCACCAACGGCAAGAAGCTGCTCGACTTCATGCTCGGCGAGCAGGCCCAGCAGCAGGTCAGCGCGATCGGCGGCGGCTTCGCGGCCCGCACCGACGTCAAGGCCACCGACGCCAACGCCACCGCGCTCGCCAAGCTCCTGGAGGGCGTGGAGGTCTTCGAGCCGAACTGGCTCGACATCAGCACCGACCTGCCCAAGTACGTGGACGCCTGGAAGACCGCGACCGGCAGCTGACCCGCCGCCACCGCCCACCCCCGCACCACCGCCTTCCCCGCACCACCCGACGCCCCTGCACCGCCAGGGGCGTCGGTCCGCCCTGCCCTGTACCGCGCCCCTCTCGTCCCCGGAGGACACGTGACCACGTCAGGAATCTCCCGCCGCTCCCTGCTCGCCGGCGCCGCCGCCCTGGCCGCCGCCGCGGGCCCGCTCGCCGCCGTCGCCCGCGCCGCCTCCCGCACCCCCAAGGTGCTGGTCATCGGCCTGGACGGCACCCTGCTCAACCGCGTCAAGGACGCCAGTGCCCCTCGGCTCAAGTCCCTGATGGCGGACGGCCTCACGGCCGCCAGCTCCCTCTATGCCAACCCGTTCGCGCCCACCATGTCCGGCCCCGGCTGGTCGACGGTCATCACCGGTGTCTGGCCGGACAAGCACAACGTCAAGGACAACGAGTTCACCGGCCAGCGCTTCGCCCAGTACCCCGACTTCCTCACCCGTGCGGAGACCGCCAGGCCCGCGCTCTCCACCTACGCGGTCGCCTCCTGGGCGCCGATCACCGACACGATCTTCTCGTCGAAGGTCGACGGCCGCGTCTCCACGCCGAGCGCCGAGTACGACACGGGCACCACCGCCCGGGCCGTGGAGAAGCTGGGGAGCGCCCCGGGCCCGGACGCGGTCTTCGTCCAGCTCGACAACGTCGACCACGCCGGTCACAGCTACGGGGCCGCCAGCCAGCAGTACCTGGACGCGATCCACGGGGTGGACACCCAGGTCGGGCAGCTCCTCGACGCGATCGCCGCCCGGCCCACCCGGGCCGAGGAGGACTGGCTGGTGCTGGTCACCGCCGACCACGGGCACACCGACGCGGGCGGCCACGGCGGCTCCACCTGGCAGGAGCGCCAGACGTTCCTGATCGCCAAGGGCGGCACGGCCGCGCCCGGTTCGGTCCGCCACGACGTCCGCATGCCCGACGTCGCCGCCTCCGCGCTCGCCCATCTCGGCATCGCCATCGACCCGGCCTGGGGCCTGGACGGCCGCCCGATCCAGCAGCCCTCGCCGGACGACTTCGACGCGCTGCGCGCGGTGCTCAAGACCCCGGTGGACGAGGGCGGCATCGGCGCGGGCGTCGTCGGCTTCACCCACACCCCGCCCGCCGGCTGGTCCGTCGACAACACCAGGATGGGCACCGGCGGGGTCACCGAGTGGCGCGGCTGGTCCTTCACCACCGACGAGTTCTGGACCAAGGCCCAGCGCGACCAGCAGCGCGAGTCCAACGTCCGCTCCCGCGACGTCTTCGCGGTGGCCGACGGCGACGAGTGGCAGGACAAGTCCTTCACCGGCACCTTCGACTCCACGCTGGTCAGCCCCGCCTGGCCGGTGCGCGGCGGCGCCCCCGCCACGCTCTCCTACGTCACCCACTACCTCCAGTCGGGCGCGCAGAAGGGCGAGGTGCTCGTCTCCTACGACGGCGCGGCGCCGGTGGCGGTGAAGACGTACACCTCCGACGCGGTGGCGAGGGTGGAGTCGCTCACCCTGAACGTGCCCGCCGGGGCGAGCACCGCCCGGGTGCGGTTCCGCTACACCGGCGGCAACGACTGGTACTGGGTGATCGACCAGGTGAAACTCGCCGGTTCCTGACTAGGCTGGGCGGTGTCGGCACGCACAGCGCGGTGCACCCCGGCACCGCCCAGCATTTCCCTCGTACACCGCAGGAGTCCGCCCCATGGCAGAGCGCAAGCCGATCGAATCCTGGCTCACCGACATGGACGGGGTCCTCATCCACGAGGGCATCCCGATCCCCGGGGCGGACGCCTTCATCAAGGGGCTCAGGGAGTCGGGCAAGCCCTTCCTGGTCCTCACCAACAACTCCATCTACACGCCCCGCGACCTCCAGGCCCGGCTGGCCCGGATGGGGCTGCACGTGCCGGTCGAGAACATCTGGACCTCGGCGCTCGCCACCGCCAAGTTCCTGGACGACCAGCGCCCCGGCGGCACCGCGTACGTGATCGGCGAGGCGGGTCTGACCACCGCGCTCCACGACATCGGCTACATCCTCACCGACCACGAGCCGGACTACGTGGTGCTCGGCGAGACCCGCACCTACAGCTTCGAGGCGCTCACCAAGGCGATCCGGCTGATCAACGGCGGGGCGCGGTTCATCTGCACCAACCCCGACGAGACCGGCCCGTCCGCCGAGGGGCCGCTGCCCGCGACCGGCGCGGTGGCCGCGCTGATCACCAAGGCGACCGGCAAGAAGCCGTACTTCGCGGGCAAGCCGAACCCGCTGATGATGCGGACCGGCCTGAACGCGATCGGGGCGCACTCCGAGACCAGCGCGATGATCGGGGACCGGATGGACACGGACGTCCTGGCGGGCCTGGAGGCGGGGATGCAGACGTTCCTCGTCCTGACCGGGCTCACCCGGCCCGAGGACGTCGAGAACTTCCCCTACCGCCCCTCGCGCACGGTGGACTCGATCGCCGACCTGGTCGAGCTCATCTAGCCGCCGCCCCCTGACGGCGCGCCATTCGGACGCGCCCGGGATGCGGAAGCCGTCGCAGCGCGTGAACCTTCGTTACAGGAGGTTCACGATGCGCTTTCGACAGGTCACGCTCTGTGCGGCCATGGCCGCCACCGCTCTGCTGCCCGTCTCCGCCGCCGCGGCGGACTCCGAGCCGCACGGCTCGCTGACGGTCACCCCGTCCACCATCGCCCCCGGGGGCGAGGTGAGTCTGCGGGTCAGTGTGTGCAGCGGCCGGCAGGCGGTCGGGACCTCGGAGGCGTTCGTCT
Source organism: Streptomyces sp. cg36 (assembly GCF_041080675.1). Lineage (NCBI taxonomy): Bacteria > Bacillati > Actinomycetota > Actinomycetes > Kitasatosporales > Streptomycetaceae > Streptomyces > Streptomyces cyclosori. Next base: position 5,024,499 of record NZ_CP163520.1, read on the forward strand.
CGCAGGCGCAGTTCTCGCCCGGGCGGGACGGCGGCCTCTTCGCCCAGGCCAGGATCCGCTCGGACGCCCCGGCCCGGGACTACGACATCTGGGTCAACTGCAAGGACAGCTCCGGGCAGGCCAGCGGGCGGCTCACCGTCGTCCACGGCGGCTCCGACCACCACGACGGCTCCTGGCACCCGGACGGTCACTCCACCCCGTTCGCACCCGTCCACGCGGGCGGCGGCGGCACCGCGCAGCTCGCCGGCCAGCAGGCCACCGAGCAGGGCCCCGGCACCCGGCACGCGGTGATCGGGCTGGCGCTCGCGGCGGTGGCGGCGGTCGCGGTGGCGGGCCGCAGCGTCCGGCGCCGGCGCCGCGCCGACTGAGGCGCGCCGGGCCGTGTCCGCCGAGCGCGCCGCCGGCACCGGGCGGCTGCTGACCGGGGTCGCCTGGGCCCTGTTGCTGCTGGGGCTGTGGCTGTGGGGCCGGGAGGCCACCGACGGCCCCGGCGGCAGCTCCGCGCCCACCACGGGGGACGTGGCCGCCGTGGGGCGCCCGCTGGGCGTCGCCCTGCCGCCCGCGCACGACCCGGTACGGGCGGCGGCGCCGCGCCGTGTCGCGATCCCGTCCATAGGCGTGGCCGCGCCGGTCGTACCGCGCGGCCTGGACAGCTCGGGCGCGGTCGATCCGCCGCCCTACGACCGGCCCGGCACGGTCGGCTGGTTCGGCTCCGGGGTCCAGCCCGGCGGGCCGGGCGCGGCCCTGCTGGTGGGCCACGTCGACACCGAGAGCAAGCCGGCCGTCTTCTACGGCCTGAGCGCCGCCCACCCCGGCGAGAAGGTCGAAGTGGCCCGGGCCGACGGGTCGGTGGCGGAGTTCACCATCGACGACGTACGGGTCTTCGGCCGGGACCGGTTCGACGCGCACCAGGTGTACGGGCCGCGCGAGCGGGGCCGCGCGGAGCTGCGGCTGATCACCTGCGGGGGCAGCTACGACCGCAAGGCGCGCACGTATACGGCGAACGTGGTGGTCTCGGCCTATCTCACCGGCGTACGGCCTGCGGGCGGCGCCGCGTCCTGAGCGCGCCCGGCGGCGGCACCTGGCCCGGCCGGCGACCCGCTCCCCCCGGAGCCGCCGGCCGGGACGGTCCTCGACCGTGGGCGCCCGGGCTGCGGGAGGAGCCCGGCGGCTCCACGGGAGGTGCGGCTGGCCGGTGTCGAACCCCGGCCGGGGCTGGGCCCGATGTCCTCACTGTAGAACCGGTGTGCGCTTTCGGCCTAGGGCCGGTTAACGCCAAGTCGCCTTTCGTGTGCGCTCGGTGGGAACGTGCTCGTGGGAGGCCCTGCGGGTGTGCCACGATGGATCGGGGGAAGCGTCCGGGAGAGTGCGGTCGAGGGGGGTCGGATGGTCCGGAGCTGTGCGCGGGCTGGAGCGGTGGCCGTGGGGGCGCTCCTGCTGCTGACGGCGTGCTCGTCGTCGGACGGCGACAAGGCGCCGCGGGTGGCCCAGCAGCCCAAGGACGTCGACCCGTTCTGGGTCAATCCGGACGGGAGCGCGGCGCGCCAGGTCGCCGCGTACCGGGCGAAGGGCGACGACGCCGGGGCCGCGCTGATCGCCAGGATCGCCGAGCAGCCGGTGGGCGAGTGGATCGGCCCGGAGAACCCGGAGTCGGAGGCGAAGGGCTTCACCGAGGCCGCGAAGAAGGCCGACCGCACGGCACTGCTCGTGCTCTACAACATCCCGCACCGCGACTGCGGCCAGTTCTCCAAGGGCGGCGCGGCCGACGGGAACGCCTACCGGGCCTGGGTCGACAAGGTGGCCCGGGGGATCGGCGACCGGGGCGCCACGGTGGTCCTGGAGCCGGACGCGGTGCTGCACCTGGTGGACGGCTGCACCCCGGCCCGGTTCGCCGAGGAGCGCTACGACCTGCTGAAGAAGGCCGTCGAGCGGCTCAAGGGACAGCCCGGCGTGAAGGTGTACCTCGACGCGGGCAACGCGGGCTGGCAGCAGCCGGAGGCGCTGGACGAGCCGCTGCGCCGGGCGGGCGCCGACCTCGCCGACGGCTTCGCGGTCAACGTCTCCAACTTCCAGACCACGGCCGCCAGCAAGGACTTCGGCCACCGGCTCTCCGCGAAGCTCGGCGGCAAGCACTTCGTGATCGACACCAGCCGCAACGGCAGCGGCCCCTACGGCGGCGGCGACCCCAGGGAGACCTGGTGCAACCCGCCGGGCCGCGCGCTGGGCGAGCGCCCCACGACACGGACCGGCGACCCGCTGGTGGACGCCTATCTGTGGGTCAAGCGCCCCGGCGAGTCGGACGGCGACTGCAAGGGCGGCCCGAAGGCGGGCGAGTGGTGGGCGGAGTACGCGCTGGGGCTGGCCCGCAACACGAAGTAGCCCCGCCCACCGGGGAGTTCGGAGGTGCCCTAGGGCACCTCCACCCACACCGCCTTCGACGGGGTGCCCTCGCCGTCGGTGACGAACAGCATGTACCAGCCCGGCGGGACCAGGTTGCGGTTCTTGGGGACCGTGACCTTGACGCCGTCCGCCGTCTTCACCACGTCCAGGGCGATCGAGCGCTGGTCGATGTCGGTGACGTGCGTGGTGGCGCTGGGCCGGATCAGCCGGGCCGTCCTCACGGCGGCGGCGTCCTTGGTCCGGTAGACGCCGCTGGCGCCCAGTGCGAGGGACTTGGGGCCCTCGCCGAGCTCGGGCTGCTTGCCGCCGCCCTTGTAGAGGTAGGGCGGGGTGTAGATCTCGATGCGCTGCTCGAAGACGCCGGGCTTGGTGTCGTCCTTGTCGGCGAAGAGCGAGTCGCCGCCGAAGGTGACGACGCGCCCGTCGGGCAGCAGGATCGACCCGGAGTGGTAGTTGCGGCCGACCTCCGGGTCGGCGACCCGCCGCATCGTGCCCGTCCTGGCGTCGTAGATCCGCGCCTGGTGGAGGTTGGAGCCGCCCCGGCCGCGGTAGTCCTTGGAGCCGCCGCTGATCAGCATGGTGTCGTCGGGCAGGACCGACGTCTCGGGGTAGCGGGTGCCCTCCGAGAGCGAAGGGCCGTCCTTGAAGGACGGGTTGGGGTCCTTGAGGTCGACGATCCGGGTCTTCTTCGACGACTCGGCCGACTCGCCGACCCCGCCGCCGCCGATCACCATGTACTTCTCGTCCTGGGCCGGCGGCATCAGCACCGTCCCGGACGTCTCCATCTCGCCGGGGTCGCTCAGCCCGGGGATCCTGGTGAACCTGTTGCTGGCGAAGTCCCAGATGCCGGGGTCGCGGCCGACGTTGTCCGGCCCGTACCCGGCGTTGGAGCCGGAGTAGAAGAGCTTGCCGTTCTGCAGCAGGAACACCGCGGGGTAGGTGGGGAACTGCATGATCCCCTTGGTGTACGTCCACTTCTTGGTCTTCGGGTCGTACACCTCGTTCTTGCCCGGCACCAGCTGCCCGATGTCGTCCAGGCCCGACAGGGCCAGCACCTTGCCGTCGGAGAGCGTGGTCAGCGTCGGGTACCAGCGGGCCTCGTTCATCGGGTCGACGGTGATGTACCGCTCGGCGACCGGGTCGAACTCGTAGGCGTCCCTGATCCCCTGGAAGTCCTTCTTGTCCAGGGCGAGCTTCTGGGCGATGCCGTAGACGTTGCGGGTGTCGGAGCCGGTGAGGCCCTGGACGCGGTAGTTGTCCTCGGTGCCGGTCTCGTGCTCGGTGCCGGACTCCTGGGCCTCGACGTAGATCCGCCCGAGCCCGGCCTCGGTGCGCAGGAACCGGCCGGTCTTCTTGTCGAAGACCTTCTTGGCCCGCTGGACGAGGACGGGGTCCTTGGAGACGAACGTCTTGCCGTTGGACTTGCCGGTGAACCGGGTGCCCGCGGGCAGCGTGATCGGCTTGTCCGGGTCCTCGTTGTGGACGATCATCAGGCCGCCGGCCTTGGTGACGTCGCCCTTGAGCTTCTCGTACCGCTTGGTGCCGCCCGCGATCAGCAGGTTGCCGTCGGCCAGCTGGGTGTGGCCGGTGCAGAAGAGGTCGTTGGGAGTGTGGATCTTCTTGAAGGTGTTCTTCTCCGGGTCCCACAGGACCGTGTCGAACTTCTTCGCGTCGAAGTTCTTGGCGTTGTTGCCGGAGCCCGCGACGAGCAGCACCTTGCCGGTGTGCAGCAGCGCCGCGTGGATCGTGTTGAGCCGGAACTCCTTGGGCATGGAGACCAGGTCCCAGTGCCCGTTCTCGGCCTTGTAGCCGGGCTGGTTGATCTTGTAGTCGTGGTACTGGTCGGTGGAGAACCGGTACAGCCAGGGCCCGTTGGCGCCCGCGAGCGCGAGGACCACCGCCGTACCGATCGCCCAGCGGCGGGTACGGCGGGTCGGACGGAATCTCATGGCTTACGTCCCCCAAGGGCGATCTGTACGGTCTGGTCGACGGGCTCGCCGCCCTCCTGCGCCCCGGGCCGCGGGGCCCCCGCCGCCCACTGGGGGCGCTCCTGCGGGTGCGGCGCGGCGGGCGGTCCCGAGCGCCGGCGTCCGCGGCGCCCGCGCTTCTCCTCGCGCACGGTCCAGCGCCAGCCGAGGATCGGCGCGGCCGTGATCAGCAGGGCCAGCGCGGCCCAGGTGATCATCGCGGGGTGGCTGTGGCCGTTGAAGAACGAGGCCACCAGGGAGCCGCCGAACAGGGCGATGAAGAACAGGTGGATGCGGAAGGTGCCGAAGAGCGTGTCCGGGCTGGAGGAGTCGCCCTTGGGCGTCACCACGAAGGAGCTCTTGCGGCGCAGTACGGCGTCCATCAGCGAGCGGGCGTAGATCGGCGCGGAGAGCGCCGACATCACCATGCCGGCCACTCCGCCGGAGCCCTCCGGCTCGTGCGGCGAGACGTTGTGGCGGCGGTTCCAGATGTAGAGGCCGATCTGGAGGGCCGAGGCGTTGCCGTACAGCATCATCCAGATGACGGGGTCGATCTGCACGCCGGAGGCGCCCAGGCCCAGGAACAGGGCGCAGCTCAGCGCCGCGAGGATCCAGTTGAGGGCCGACATCGGATAGAAGATGATCATCATCGTGTAGTTGAAGAGCTTGCCGAACGGCAGGGTGGTGAAGCCCTTCCAGTACTGCTTGAGGATCGTCTCGTAGGTGCCTCTGGACCAGCGCAGCTGCTGGGTGAAGAAGTCGGTCCAGGCGCTCGGGCCCTCGCCGACGGCCAGCACGTCCGGGGTGTAGACCGAGCGCCACTTGTTGCCGGTGGCGGGGTTGGCGTGCCGGTGCATCTCGAAGCCGGTCGCCATGTCCTCGGTGATCGAGTCGTACAGCCCGCCGATCTGCTTGAGGGCGCTGATGCGCACGGCGTTGCTGGTGCCGACGAACATGGGCGCGCCGTACTTGTTGCCGGCCCGCTGGATCAGCGCGTGGAAGAGGAACTGCTGGGACTCGGCCGCCTTGGTGACGAAGGTGTCGTAGTTGCCGTAGACCTGCGGGCCGATGACGAAGCCGACGTCGGGGTCGCGGAAGTAACCGAGCATCCGCTCCAGGTAGTTGGGCAGCGGCACGTGGTCGGTGTCGACGGAGGCGAAGAAGTCGTAGTCGCCGCCGTGCGCCTCCAGCCAGGCGTTGTAGTTGCCGTGCTTGGTCTTGGCGCGGTGCGGGCCCTTGGGCTGGTTCCAGCGCGCGACGCCCTTGCGGGAGAAGTGGTGCACGCCCAGGCGCGCGCACACCTCCTTGACCGCCGGGTCGTCGCCCTCGTCGAGCAGCCACACGTGCATCAGGCCCCGGTGGCGGATGCGGACCGCGGCCTCCAGGGTCTTGGTCACCATCTCCAGCGGCTCCTTGCCGGGCACGAAGGAGGTGAGGAAGGCGACCTTGGTGCCGGTCTCGGGCACCACGGGGACCGGGTCGCGGGCCACCAGGGTGGCGTGCGCGTTGGAGAGGACGTTCATCGTGCGGAAGAGCTCGATCAGGCCGATCGAGACCAGCATGACGACGTCCAGGACCAGCAGGGACTGGGAGGCGTGGTCGCGCTTGGTCCAGTGGTCGGGCTGCATCAGCCAGGCGAAGAGACCGAGCGAGACCAGCGGGGCCGCGCCGAGCAGCAGGGCCGCGCGTATCCGGTGCGGCTCCTGGGAGAGCAGCGACCGGTACTGGACGCGGTACGGCTTCGCCGGGTCCGGCTGGGTGAGCGGACCGGCGAGCCTGCTGTAGTGCTCGTAGTCGTAGCGCGGCAGCGATTTCTTCAGCCGCTGCCGGGCCGCTCCGGCCCGCAGGTGCGGGGGGATCCGGAGCTGGGTGGTCTGGGACGGGTCATCGTGGTGCCGGGCGCCCGTCGGCGTCGACGTCATGAGTCATCCCCCCGCACGCAAAGGTCCGTTGCGTGTGTGTCGTTGTTCCTGAGCCCGCGTCGGTCCCCCTCGACCGGTGCTGGCAGGCTGATGGTCGGTCAGGGGCGGTTCGCATCCGTGTTCTAGACCGCTCTAGACGCTGGACGTGATCCCTCCGGTTGCATGATGCCTGTCGCGGCACCGGTTCATGAACGGGGCCCCCACCCCGAGGTCCGAACCAACCGGGACATTCCCCTGTGAAACAACCGCGCGGCCTTTGCGTGATGGGGCCGCGCACCCCCTGGGAACCGAAGGTCCTCAGCCAGGTTTCCGTGCCGGACGGCTTGATCGCAAGGCCCAAACAAGGTGTTTACCGGTCATACGCGGGCTTTACGGGGCGCTTGTGCAGGGCGTACGGATTTCGGGTGGAGCTCCCGTGATCCCGCCGCGCGCCGCACGGCGACGGGGGCGCCGGTGCACGCCTCGGCGCGACCCCGGCGCGATTCCTCGGGCCGGGGTCGGCCGGGAACGACCACAGGCTCCTCACCGGTGGTGAGGAGCCTGTGGCTGTCTGTGCGCCGCCAGGGACTCGAACCCCGGACCCGCTGATTAAGAGTCAGCTGCTCTAACCAACTGAGCTAGCGGCGCCTGCTGACAACGAGAACTCTACCGGACTCGAAGGGGTGGTTCCGACCAGCGCCACGCGGTGAGATGTTCGTTTCATCCGTTTTGATCCGTCACAATGCGATTTGTCCGGAGAGTTGGGAAGCTGACGCCCGTGCAGAAGCGCAGAAAAGATCTTCAACGGTCACGAGATCTCCGAGAGCGGGAGGGGACGCGTATGACGGTGCCGGTCTTCGAGGAGTACGAGCCGGAGGGCGCGTGCGGCTGCGCGGGCTGCGCCGAGCGGCGCCGGGCGGCGGCCCGCCCGCTGCGCACCGGCGGCCACCCCGCCGCCCACGGCGCCCGCCGCGTCCTGGTCCTGGCGACGGCGGCGGGCGTGGTCCTCGGCGGAGGTTTCGCCTCCGCCACCACCAAGCCGCCGGGCACCACGAGGCCCCCGGGCGCGGCCCCCGGCGGACCGGGCCCGGCCGCCGGCGCGGACCGGGCGCCCGGCACGCCGCGGGACGCCGGGGGGAGCGGCGCCGACGACGGGCCGGACGCCGAGCCGGTCACCGAGCAGGGCGCCGCCAGCGCGCTCCACGGGGCGCCCGGCCGGGCCCCGGCGGGGGAGCCGCCGCGCAGGCTGGCGCCGCTGACCCGGGCCGACATCATCAACCGGGCCAAGACCTGGGTGTCGGCGCAGGTCCCGTACAGCATGGAGCGGTACTGGTCGGACGGGTACCGCCAGGACTGCTCCGGCTTCGTCTCCATGGCCTGGAACCTCGGCACCAACGAGTGGACCGGCAGCCTCGCCGGCTTCGCCGTGAGGATCTCCAAGGAGGAGCTCCAGCCCGGCGACATCCTGCTCTTCCACAACCCCGACAACCCCACCCGGGGCTCACACGTGGTGATCTTCGGCGGCTGGGCCGACTACACGCACGCGTACTACGTCGCGTACGAGCAGACGCCGCCGCTGGCCCGCAAGCAGGCCACGCCGTACGCGTACTGGAACTACTCCGCCCGCTATGTGCCCTACCGGTACAAGGGCCTGGTCAGCGGCGCGGGCGGGGTGGCCGCCGCCGAGCCCGCCGCGGCCACCCGGCCGGTCGTGGAGTTCCCCGGCACCGGCGCGTTCGGGCCCGGCGCCGACAACGGCTCGGTCACCCGGCTCGGCGAGATGCTGGTCGCCCGCGGCGGCAAGCGCTTCTACAGCCAGGGCCCGGGCCCGCGCTGGAGCGAGGCCGACCGCCGGGCCACCGAGGCGTTCCAGCGCGCCCAGGGCTGGACCGGCTCCGGCGCCGACGGACTGCCCGGCCCCAGGACCTGGAACCTGCTGGTGCGGGGGACCGGCCGGGACATCCCCCCGGCGGCCGGAACCGGGGCGACGGCCGCCCGGACGGCCGCCACGGCCACCCGGACCGCCGCCGCTCCCGCCGCCCCTCCCGCCTACCCGGGCCGGCAGTACTTCCGCCCCGGCCGCTCCGGCCCGTACGTCACCCGGCTCGGGGAGCGGCTGCGGGAGGCCGGGTTCGGGCGGTACTACACCTCCGGTCCGGGCCCGCGCTGGAGCGAGGCGGACCGGCGCAACGTCGAGGCGTTCCAGCGCGCCCAGGGCTGGCGCGGCGCCGCCGCCGACGGATATCCCGGCCCCGAGACCTGGCGGCGGCTCTTCGCCGCGCTCCCGGCCCCGTCCGAGCGGCGCGCACCCCGAGCATGACGGAGGCACCGATGCACACCCCGACGGATTCCACGCCGGGCCGCGAGCCCGGCCCCCGGCCCGCGCCCGGGGCCCTGCCCGAACCCGCCGCCGCCCGCCGGGTCGCGGTGATCAAGGGCGAGACCACCTCCGAGATCCCGGTGCACCTGCTGTTCCGGGACGACACCGGGGCGGGCCCGGTGGTGCCGCAGCCCGCGCCGAAACCGGCCGCGCCCTCGGCCCGGCGGCGCGCCCGCCCGGTCGCGGCCCCCGCCCGGCCCGCCGTCCCGGCCGACCCGGGGCTCGCCGAGCGGGCCGGGCCGGTGCTGCCCGGCGCGGTCGCCGTCCTCGCGGGCCTCGCCGTGCTCGCCGGGTGTGCGGCCGTCGTCTGGTCGGCGGGGCTGCTCCCGGCGGAGCCGGCCCGCGCGCTGCGGCTGCCGGTGCGGCCGTACGCGGGCATGGGGGCGGTGCGCTGGGGGCTGCTGGCGCTCGGCACGCTCGCGCTGGTCGGCTGCTTCGGCGGGCTCGCGCGCGGCCGGGTCGGCTACGCCTGGGTGCTCTCGCTCTTCGGTGAGTACCGGGGGAGCGTGCGGCGCACGGGGCTGGTGTGGATGAGCCCGCTGCTGCTGCGCCGCCGGGTGGACGTACGGCTGCGGCACTGGCGCAGCGAGCCGATGCCCGCGGTCGACGCGGACGGCACCGCGCTGCGGGCCGTGGTGCTGGTGGTGTGGCGGGTCAAGGACACCGCGCGGGCCGCGCTCGCCGTCGAGGACCACGTCGTCTATCTGCGCGAGCAGGTGGAGGCGGCGATGGCCCGGGTGCTCTCGCAGCTCCCGGCGGACGCCTTCCACGACGACGCCCCGACCCTGCGGGACGCGGAGGCGGTCGGGGACGCGCTCACCCGGCTGCTGCGGGCGGAGGCGGAGGCGGTGGGCATCGAGGTGTACGCGGTGCAGCCGACCCGGATCGAGTACGCGCCGGAGGTGGCGGCGGCGATGCGGCGGCGGCGGGTCGCGGCCCTCGACGCCAGGCACCGGGACGCGGTGCTGAGTTCGGTGGTGGACGCGGTGGACGACACCGTGGGGCGGCTCACCGCGCGCGGCCTGGTCGAGCTGGACGACTACGAGCGGCGGGTGCTGGTGAAGGACCTCACGGTGGCGTTCTACACCGGCCGGGGCGGGGCCGAGGGCGTCTGACGGGAGGCGCGGGAGGGGTCGCGAGCCGTGTGTGCGATTGGTCTGGACATGTTCAACTACCCGCAATAGCCTGTCAGTTGGTCCAGACCAGATGTCGGCACGCGTGCGCCATGGCCCCAGAACTCCCCCACGTTCTCCAGGAGCGTCAGCATGCGAAAGAGAAAGCTGGGCGCGGCCGTCGTCGCGCTCGTCGCCGCGGGCACCTCCCTGCTCGCCACCTCAAGTGCCAGTAGCCACGGCTACACCGACCAGCCGCTCAGCCGCCAGAAGGTGTGCGCCAACGCCCACTCCTGCGGCGACATCCAGTGGGAGCCGCAGTCGGTCGAGGGCCCCAAGGGCTTCCCGGCCGGCGGGCCCGCCGACGGCACGCTCTGCGCCGGAGGCAACGCGCGGTTTTCCGAGCTCGACGACCCGCGCGGTGGTACGGGCTGGCCCACCACCCAGCTGACGGCAGGTCAGACGTACACCTTCCGCTGGCAGTTCACGGCCCGGCACGCCACCACGGACTTCCGGTACTACCTCACCAGGCAGGGGTGGAACCCGGCCCAGAAGCTCACCCGGGCCGCGCTCGACCCGCAGCCCTTCCTGACCGTCCCGTACTACGGCAAGCAGCCGCCGGCCACGCTCTCGCACGACGGGACGATCCCGTCGGGGCGGACCGGCCACCACATGATCCTCGCGGTGTGGACGATCGCGGACACCGGGAACGCGTTCTACGCCTGCTCCGACGTCCAGTTCTAGTCGCCCGGCCCGCACGCAGTACGCGAACGGCCGCCGGGCCGGCTCGTGATGAGCCGGCCCGGCGGCCGTACGCGCACCGATGTCATGCGACCGGTTCCCGCTCCGGGGCCGGTGCCGGGGCCGCCGCCTTCGTGCCGCGCAGCAGCAGCACCGCCACTCCCGCCGCGACCGCCAGCAGCACCGTTCCGCCGACCGCCGCGTACCGCATGCCGTGCACGAACGCCTCCCGGGCCGTCGCGATCAGCGAGTGGTCGGTGCCCGCCACCGCCGCGCCCAGGGTCTCGCGGGCCGCGGCCGGGGCCGAGCCGGGCATGTCGGAGCGGTAGACCGCCGTACCGATCGAGCCCAGGACCGCCATCCCCATCGCCCCGCCGAACTCCTGGCCGGTCTCCAGGAGCGAGGCCGCCGAGCCGGCCTTCTCGGCCGGGGCCGCGGCGAGCGCCATGTCGGAGACGAGCGCCATCACCATGACGATGCCGCCGGCGATCACGGCGGCGCCGGTCAGCACCAGCCAGAGGGAGTCGGTGCCGGTGAGGGCGAGGACGCCGTAGCCCGCGGCGCCGATCGCGAAGCCGGACGCGATGACCGGCGCCTTGCCGCTCCTCGCGGCGACCGCGGTCGCCGCGGGGGCCGCGATGCCCACCGCCAGCGAGGGGGCGAGCGACCACAGGGCCGCCTCCAGGGTGCCCATGCCGAGCACGGACTGGAGGTACTGGGTGGTGAAGTAGGCCGAGCCCATCATCGCGAAGGCGGCGACGGCGTTGAGCGAGATCCCGGCGCCGAAGACCCGGTCGCGGAAGAGTTCGCGGCTGATCATCGCGTCCCGGCCGCGGCGCTGGCGGCGGACGAAGAGCCCGCCGACGGCGAGGCCCCCGGCCACGTACAGCAGGCGCGCCGCGCCGAAGCCCTCGGCCGCGATCTCCTTCAGCCCGTACACCACCGGCAGTACCGCGCCCATCGAGAGCACCGCGCCCAGCAGGTCGAACTTCCCGGGCGCCGGGTCCTTGAACTCGGGGACCAGCAAGGGCGCGAGCACCAGCAGGAGCAGCATCGCCGGGACGTTGATCAGGAACACCGAGCCCCACCAGAAGTGCTCCAGCAGGACCCCGCTCAGCACCGAGCCGAGCGCGATGCCGCCCGCCATGGCGCCGGACCAGATGCCGATGGCCTGGCCGCGCTGCCTGTCGTCGCGGAACATGTTGCGGACCAGGCCCATGGTGGAGGGCATCAGGGTGGCGCCGCCGACGCCGAGCAGGGCGCGTGCGGCGATCAGCATCTCGGCGCTGGTCGCGTAGGCCGCGGTCACCGAGGCGAGTCCGAAGGCCGTCGCGCCGATCAGGAGCAGCCTGCGGCGCCCGATCCGGTCCCCGAGCGAGCCCATCGTGATGAGCAGCCCGGCGAGCGCGAACGCGTAGACGTCGAAGATCCACAGCTGCTGGGTGGCGCTCGGGTCGAGCTCCCGCGTGATCGACGGGATCGCGAAGTAGAGGACGGAGACGTCCATCGAGACCAGGAGGAGCGGCAGCAGGAGGACGACGAAGGCGGTCCATTCCCTGCGCCCGGCGCGGAGGTTCGTGCTCGGTGAGTGCGTCATGACAGGAACTGTACGGCTGTTTAATACAGCCGTCTAGAACGAATGTATAAGACATGCGTAAGGCCCCTCCGGAAGCTCCGGAGGGGCCTGGTCGCGCTCGTGTCGGGGCGGGCGCGGGGGGCCGTGCGGCCGGCGCCGGGCGCTCAGGCCCCCGGCCGCCAGGGCGGGGTCTGGTTCCAGCCCCACTTCGGCACGGTCGCCCCGGTGCCCGTCACCGGCGGCGGCTGGGGCCCCGAGTAGACGAGCGCCATCCGCGTCCCCCACTCGATGTAGTACGCGAACACCGCCCGGAACTCCGGGTCGTCCGGCAGCCCCACCTCGTCCGCCGCGTCCGTCAGGAGCGCGATCCAGCGCCGCCGCTGCTCCTCGGTGATGCCCCGGCCCAGATGGCGGCCGGCCATGTGGTCGTGGCCGCCGTGGGCCGCGGTGTAGTCGGCGGGGCCGCCGAAGACCTCGCCCAGCCAGACGGCCACGTGGTGGGCGTGCTCGGCCGGGGCCGCGGCGAAGACCGGCGCGAGCAGCGGGTCCTTGTGCACGTGCCCGTAGAAGACCTCGGTCAGCCGGTCGAGCGCCTCTTGGCCGCCCATCCACTCGTAGACGCTGGGGGTCCCCGGAGCGTCGCTCATGCGTTGTCCTCCTCGGTCGGCCCCGACGCGCGGTCGGGGCCCTGGGCGCGGACTTCCCGTACCCGCTCCAGGGAGTCGCGCAGCTCCCCGAGCCAGTCGTCCGTGCGACTCTCCACGAGCCGTACGCACCAGGCAAGGGCCTCGCTGCGGCTGCGGGCCACGCCGCCCGCCACCAGGGTGTCCAGGACCTGCCGTTCGGGCTGGCGCAGCCGGGTCATGACGGGGGCCGAGACCTGGGTGAACATCGCCCGGCGGCCCCCGCACTCGGCGCCCCAGGAGACCTTGCGGCCGTAGCGGTGCTCGGCCTCGCGGGCCACCGCGATCCGCTCGTCGCGGGTGCGCTCGCGGAACTCCTGGATGCGGCCGTCGAGGGCGGCGGCGCGCTCGGCGGGGGAGGCGCCGTCGGCGAGCCCGGGCTCGGGGACGCGCCCGACGACGGTGATCTCCTCGCGGTCGACGGTGACGTCCACCAGGCGCTCGAAGAGTCCGTCCGGGATGCGGCCGGTGAACCAGCCGCGGAGCTGCTCGTGCTGTTCGGCTGTAATCATGTAATCAGGATTACTCCGCCGGGATCGGCCCGCCAAGCGTGTTCGCCGTGGGCCCGAAACATGTAGGGGCAACGCAAAAAGCCCTCCGCTGTCGCGAAGGGCTTCCTGCTGTCTGTGCGCCGCCAGGGACTCGAACCCCGGACCCGCTGATTAAGAGTCAGCTGCTCTAACCAACTGAGCTAGCGGCGCCTGCTGACAGAGAAAATACTACCTGGTCCGCGGGGGTGCTCAGAACCACCCGGCCGGGCCGCGCCGGCGCCGCGGAAACGACTCGCCTGGATCGTTCAGATCGCCAGTGAGAGCACCACCGGGGCCGCGCGCCGGTTCAGGGTGTCGGCCGCCGAGCGCAGCCGGTGGGCGTGCTCGATCGGCAGCGAGAGCGCGAGGCAGCCGACCGCCGAGCCCGCCGTGAGCGGGACGGCCGCGCAGACCGTGCCCACCGCGTACTCCTGGAGGTCGAGGACCGGGACCGTGGCGGGCTGGCTGTCCAGCTTGGTGAAGAGCACCCGCTCGTTGGTGATGGTCCGCGAGGTCAGCCGGGCGATCTTGTGCCGGGAGAGGTGGTCGCGCCGCCCGTTCTGGTCGAGCTGGGTGAGCAGGCACTTGCCGACCGCGCTGGCGTGGGCCGCCGAGCGGAAGTCCACCCACTCGTTGACCTTGGGCGCGCGGGGGCCGTCCGCGTACTGCGTGATCTTCACTTCGCCGTCGATGTAGCGGCTGATGTAGACCGCCGCGCCCACCGAGTCGCGCAGTTCGGTGAGGGTGCTCTGGAGCTTGGCCTCCAGGGCCTGCTGGCGCACCACGCCGGAGCCGAGCAGCACGGTGGAGTCGCCGATCACATACGCCCCGTCGGCCACCTGCTCCACATAGCCCTCGCAGCGGAGCATGAGCAGCAGCGAGGCGAGGTGCGCGGTGGGCAGTCCGGTCTCGCGGGCGATCTGGACGTCCGTCACCCCGCTCGCGTGCTTGGAGATCGTCTCCAGGACGCGGAAGGCGTACTGCACCGAATGGAACGGTGCGGTCGGCTCTGGCTTCAGCGCCACGGTTTCCCCCTAGCAGGTCGAGACCGCGAGGTTGGACAGCTTCACCATTCCACGATAACCGCCAAGACCCGTTTCCGGTGGGGGTGTTGACGAGATTGATGATGCGCCCCTGGCGCTGTCCTGGGGCGCATCCGTCTGGCATATGCCAAAGGCAAGATCTATGGCCGGAACATGAGGTCAGAGCACCGCGCCCAGGAACTCGCGCGTACGTTCGTGCGTGGCGTCGGCGAAGATTTTCTCCGGCGGACCGGACTCGATGACCTTCCCGGAATCGAACATCATGACCTCGTCGGAGATGTCGCGCGCGAAGTTCATCTCGTGCGTGACGCACAGCATCGTGATGTCGGTGGTGGTCGCGACGTCCCGCAGCACGTCCAGCACCCCGGCCACCAGCTCCGGGTCGAGCGCCGAGGTCACCTCGTCGAGAAGCAGCACCTGGGGGCGCATGGCCAGGGCCCGCGCGATCGCCACCCGCTGCTGCTGACCGCCCGACAGCTGGGACGGCCTGGCCCCGCTGCGGTCGGCGAGGCCCACCAGGTCCAGCAGACCCCGGGCGCGCTCCTCGGCCTCGTCGGGGGAGAGCCCGAGCACCCGGACCGGCGCCTCGGTGATGTTGCGCAGCACCGTCATGTTGGGGAAGAGGTTGAACTGCTGGAAGACCATCCCGATCTTCTTGCGGGCCTCCCGGCGCTCCTTCTCGGCGGCCGGAAAGAGCCGGTCCCCATTGACCTGGATCGTCCCGGAGTCGGGCGTCTCCAGGGTCATCAGCAGCCGCAGGATCGTGGTCTTTCCGGAACCGGACGGTCCGATCAGCGTGACATGGCGTCCCGGCCGCACCGAGAAGCACAGGTCGTCCAGGACGGTGGTGGTGCCGAAGACCTTGGTGACCTGGTCGAAGACGATCAGGGGCGAGTCGGCCGGACCGGACGCGCCGCCGTCGGCGGGCACCTCGGCGGGCAGGTCGGCGGGGGCGGGGGCGTGGGGGGCACGGTCAGCGGGCAAGGCGGCGCTCCAGGGCTCGGACGAGAAGGGAAGCCGGGTAGGCGATGAGGACGAAGGCGACACCGACCACGGTCAGCGGCTCGGTGTACTGGAAGGTCGAAGCGCCCTCCAGCCGCGACTGCTGGAGCATCTCCAGCACGCTGATCCCGGCGAGCAGCGGAGTGTCCTTGAGCATCGAGATGACGTAGTTGCCGAGCGCGGGCGCGATGCGGCGCAGCGCCTGCGGCAGGATCACCGCGGACCAGGTGCGGTGCGCGGGCAGGCTGAGCGCGGTGGCCGCCTCCCACTGGCCCCTGGGCACGGCGTCGATGCCGGCCCGGTAGACCTGCGCGGTGTACGTGGAGTAGTGCAGCCCGATGGCGAGGATGCCGGTGGTCAGCGCGGAGAACCGCACGCCCCACTCGGGCAGCACGAAGAAGAGGAAGAACAGCTGCACCAGCAGGGGCGTGGTGCGGATGAACTCGGTGACGGCCGCCACCGGCCAGCGCACCAGCCGGTAGGGGGCGCGCAGCGCCAGCGCCCACACGAGGCCCAGCGTGAACGAGATGACCGAACCGAGCGCCAGCACCTGGAGGGTGACCAGCACCCCGTCCCAGAAGCGCGGCATGAAGTCCGCGACGGCGGACCAGTCCCAGGACGAGTGCGCCGCTTGGGCGAGGGCGGAAGGAGCCGGGGCCGTGGGCATCACTTGGCCGTCACCCCCAGGTTGGCCTTGGTGCGGCGCTCGAGTGCCTTCATGCCGCGGGTGATCCCCAAGGCGAGGACGAAGTAGATGACGAGGGTGACGCTGTAGATGCGCGCGCTGTCCTGGGTGGCGAGGCGGACCAGGTACGCGGCGAACGAGACGTCCCCGACGCCGAGCAGCGAGACCAGCGCGGTCCCCTTCAACAGCTCGATCAGCAGGTTGCAGAACGGCGGGAGCATCTCCGGCACCGCCTGCGGCAGCACCACCAGCCGCATCCGCTGCCAGGGGGTCAGGCTCAGCGCGATCCCCGCCTCGCGCTGGGCGGGGGCCACCGAGTTCAGCCCGCCCCGGACGATCTCCGCCCCGTACGCCCCGTAGGAGAGGCCGAGCGCCAGGACGGCCGCCCACATCGGCACCAGCTGCCACCCGGCCAGCGGCGGCAGCACGAAGAACAGCCAGAACATCAGGACCAGGGCGGACATGCCCCGGAAGACCTCGGTGTAGAACCCGGCCAGGAACCGCACCAGCCGGCTGCGGTGGGTGCGGGCCATGCCGACCCCGAAGGCGACGGCCCCGGCCAGGGCCGCGCTGTACACGGTCAGCTGGACGGTGATCCAGATTCCCGGCAGCACCCAGTGCTGCCACAGTCCGGCCGTCATCGGCACAGCTCCTTGGCGGTGAGGGTGGTCATCTCGGCCCGGGTGAAGCCGAACGGCCGCATGATCCGGAAGAGTTCGCCGCTGTCGCGCATCTTGTGGATCTCGCGGTTGAAGGCGTCGCGCAGCGCGGTGTCGGTGGGGCGGAAGGCGAAGCCGCCGCCGTCGATCTTCCTCTTGCCGTCGACGACGGCGGCGAAGGGCGCGGTGGCCTCGGCGCGGCTGCTCTTCCTGACGACCGCGCGGGTGGTCAGGGCGGTCCCGGCGAACACGTCGACGCGGCCGGACTCCACCGCGTTCAACCCGGCGACCTGGTCCTGGAGGATCACGATGTCCTTCTCCGGGATCCCGGCGGCGACCGCGTACCGGATCTCGGCGTAGCCGGCACCGGTGGCGAAGCGGGCCCGGGTGCGCACCACGTCGGCGTAGTCGCGCAGGCCCTTGGGGTTGCCCCTGCGCACGATGAACGCGTCGAGCATCTGGTACTCGGGGTCGGCGAACAGGACCTGCGCGCAGCGCTCCTTGGTGAGGTACATCCCCGCCGAGACGACGTCGAACTGCTGCGAGTTGAGGCCCGGGATCAGGGAGGAGAAGTCGGTGGCGACCGGCTGGACATGGCCTATGCCGAGCCGCTTGAAGATCACCTTGGCGAGTTCGGGGGCCTCCCCGGTGAACTCGCCGTCCTCGTCGACATAGCCGTACGGCACCTCCCCGGCGATCCCCAGCCGGACCGACCCCTGCGATCTGAGCCGGCCCAGCGCGTCGCCGTCGGGCACCCGGGAGCAGCCGGCGGCGCCGAGCGCGGCGGCGGCCCCGGTGGCCAGAATCGTTCGTCGTGCAATTGATCGAGCCATGGCGGCGCCGCTACCCCGGTTCCGCGCCGCCATGCGTGCCGGGCTCAGCCCTCCAGCGCGTGGGCCGCCCGCAGCACCAGGTCGTCGCGGTGCCGGGCGGCCACCAGCTGCAGTCCGACGGGCAGGCCCGCCCGGTCCGTTCCGACCGGGACCGTGAGGGCGGGCTGGCCGGTCAGGTTGAAGGGGTACGTGAACGGGGTCCACCCGGTCCAGCGGCGCAGCCCCGACCCCTTGGGCACCTCCGCGCCCGCCTCGAACGCGGTGATCGGCAGCGCCGGGGTGACCAGCAGGTCGTGGGTGAGGTGGAAGCGGGCCATCCGGTGGCCGAGCACAGCCCGGACCTCGGAAGCGGCCAGGTAGTCCCGGGCCGCGTACCGCTCGCCCTGCTCGGCTGTCTCGCGCAGCCCCGGGTCGAGCGCGGCCCGCCGCTCGGTCGGCAGCGCGGCGACCACCCGGGCCGCGCCCGCGAACCACAGGGTGTGGAAGGCGGCCACCGGGTCCGCGAAGTCCGGGTCGGCCTCCTCCACGTACGCGCCGAGCCCGGCCAGCCGGGTCACCGCCGCCCGGACCGCCGCCGCGACCTCGGGGTGGACGGCGACCTGGCCGCCGAAGGACGGCGAGTAGGCGATCCGCAGGCCCTTCACGCCGTCGGCGAGGGCCGGTGCGACCGGCCCGGCCGCCGGGCCCGCCGACCAGTCGCGCCAGTCGGCCCCGGCGATCACGTCGAGCAGCAGGGCGGTGTCCGCCGCGTCCCTGGCCAGCGGCCCGGCTGTGGCGATCGAGCCGAACGGGCTCGGCGGGAAGAGCGGCACCCGCCCGTGGGTGGGCTTCAGCCCGACCACTCCGCAGAACGCGGCCGGGATGCGCACCGAGCCGCCCCCGTCCGTGCCGATGGAGAGCGGGCCCGCGCCGGCCGCCACCGCCGCCGCGCTGCCGCCGCTGGAGCCGCCCGCGGTGCGGGCCGGGTCGTGCGGATTGCGGGTGATCCCGCTGAGCGCCGAGTCGGTGACCCCCTTCCAGCCGAACTCGGGCATCGTGGTCTTGCCCAGGAACACCGCGCCGTGCTCGCGCAGCCGGGCCGCGGCGGGCGCGTCCACGTCCCAGGGGCCGGGGCCGGGCGGGGCGAGCGAGCCGCGCAGGGTCGGGCCCCCGGCCACCGGGAGCGCGTCCTTCACGGACACCGGCACCCCGTCCAGCAGCCCCTGCGGCTCCCCGGCCCGCCACCGGGCGGCGGACGCCTCGGCCTGGGCCACCGCCTGCTCGGCGTCCACCCGTACGAACGCGTTGATCCGGGGCTCCACCTCGTCGATCCGCGCGAGGACCGCGCGGACGGCGTCGAGGGGGGAGAAGTCGCCCTTGCCGTATCCCGCCAGGAGTTGACGGGCAGTCAGGTCGGCGAGCGAGGTGCGGCCTGTCGTCGGCTCAGTCATGCCCGGGTTCGTACCCGGGTTTCCTGATCGACAGCGCGCCGAGGGCCCCCGGGCCGTCCCGGGAATAAAACGGAGACTGCCTCCTGTTCTGCTCTCCGGTACGCGCACGGGACGGACGCGCGCGTACGAGAGGGACATCGAGCGGTACGGGACGGACTGGAGGCGCACGCGGTGGACGTGGACGAGATTCGAGGGACGGCGTTCGGGACCGCGCCCGTGCCCCTGTCCGTACTGGACCTGGTGACCGTCGGCAGCGGCTACACCGCCACCCGCGCCCTGCGCGCCAGCGTGGAGATCGCCCGGCTCGCCGAGCGGCGCGGCTTCACCCGCCACTGGGTCGCCGAGCACCACTCGATGCCCGGAGTCGCCTCCTCGTCCCCGGCCGTCATCCTGGCCCACCTCGCCGCCCACACCGACCGCATCCGGCTCGGCTCGGGCGGTGTGATGCTGCCCAACCACGCGCCGCTGGTGATCGCCGAGCAGTTCGGCACCCTGGAGGCGCTGGCCCCGGGGCGCGTCGACCTCGGCCTGGGGCGCGCGCCCGGCACGGACGGCGCGACGGCGGCGGCCCTGCGCCGCACCGAACGCCTCGACGAGGGCGCCGACGAATTCCCGCAGCAGCTGGCCGAGTTGACCCGCTTCCTGGACGACGACTTCCCCGACGGGCACCCCTACGCGCGGATCCACGCCGTCCCCGGCCCGGTGCAGGGCCCGACCGGGCGTCCGCCGATCTGGCTGCTCGGCTCGTCCGGGTTCAGCGCCCGCCTCGCCGGGACGCTGGGGCTGCCCTTCGCGTTCGCGCACCACTTCAGCGCCGCCAACACGGTGCCCGCGCTCGACCTCTACCGCTCCTCCTTCCGCCCCTCCGCGGTGCTGGCCGAGCCGTACGCGCTGATCGGCGTCTCGGCGCTGGCCGCCGACGACGAGAGGGAGGCCCGGCGCCAGACGCTCACCAACGCGCTGTCGATGCTGCGGCTGCGCACCGGCCGCCCCGGGCTCGTGCCGACGCCGGAGGAGGCGGAGGCGTACGCGTTCAGCCCGCTGGAGCGGGAGTTCGCCGACAACTGGCTCGCCAACGTCGTCTCCGGCACCGCCGAGGAGGTCCGCGACGGGCTGGACGCGCTCCAGAAGCGGACCGGCGCCGACGAGCTGATGCTGACCGCGAACGCGCACGGCCCGGAGGTCCGGCTGCGCTCCTACGAGCTGATCGCGGACGTCTACGGGGCACCGGTGGGAGACGCTCCGGTAGGTGAATCCTGAATTTTCCCGGGCCGGTGGTCCACCGCGTCCACCGGCGCTTCCAAGATCCATAAGGCACCCTTAAACCGCTCGTCACCCATGGTGGCGAGCGGCTCTCATGACGGCTCCACCTCCCTGACAGGCGGTTTCGCGCTCAAATTGGTCTAGTCCTCAATTTGGTTCAGACCATTGACGTGCACCTGCGGTGATCGCTATCACTGCTCCAACCGCCGTTCCGCTCACCCCCCGGAGGCCGTCCGTGTCCGTCCGCAGACCTCTAGCCGCAGCCCTCACCACCGCGACGCTCGCCGCCGGTGCGCTGGCCGCCTTCGCGGGCCTCGGCCCGGCCGGCACCGCCGCTGCCGCCGACGCGAGCGCCGCGCCCTCCACCGGCGGGGTGAAGATCGCCTACTACGACCAGTGGAGCGTGTACGGCAACGCCTTCTACCCCAAGCAGCTCGACACCCGGGGCATCGCGGGCAAGCTGGACATCATCAACTACTCGTTCGGCAACATCCACCCCACCGACCTCACCTGTTTCGAGGCCAACAAGGCGGCGGGCGACGACAACAACCCCAACGCCGGTGACGGCGCGGGCGACTCGTACGCCGACTACCAGAAGTCCTTCGGCGCCGCCGACAGCGTCAGCGGCGTGGCCGACAAGTGGGACCAGCCGATCGTCGGCGTCTTCAACCAGTTCAAGCAGCTCAAGGCCAAGTACCCCAAGCTGAAGATCAACATCTCGATCGGCGGCTGGAGCTACTCCAAGTACTTCTCGGACGCGGCCAAGACGGACGCCGGCCGCCAGAAGCTCGTGGCCTCCTGCATCAAGCAGTACATCCAGGGCGACCTGCCGGTCGACGGCGGCTTCGGCGGCCCCGGCTCGGCCGCCGGGATCTTCGACGGCATCGACATCGACTGGGAGTACCCCGGCTCGCCCGACGGCCACCTCGGCAACCACTACGCCGCCGAGGACAAGCAGAACTACACCCTGCTGCTGGCCGAGTTCCGCAAGCAGCTCGACGCGTACGGGGCCGCGCACGGCGGCAAGAAGTACCTGCTCACGGCGGCGATGCCGGCCGGCCAGGACAAGATCAAGAACATTGAGACGGACAAGGTCGGGCAGTACCTCGACTACGCCAACGTCATGACGTACGACATGCACGGCGCCTGGGACGGCGACGGGCCGACCTACCACCAGTCGCCGCTGTACTCCGGCGCCAACGACCCCACCGACGTCATCAAGCCCGGCACCCAGAAGTACTCGATCGCCAACGCGGTCGACTCCTGGATCGACGGCAACGCCGCGTACGGCATCGCGGGCGGCTTCCCGGCCAACAAGCTGACCCTCGGGTACGAGTTCTACTACCGCGGCTGGAAGGGCGTTCCGGCGGGCTCCGCGAACGGGCTCGCCCAGACCGCCACCGGTCCCTCCGGCGCCCGGCCGCTGAGCCAGCAGCCCGGCATCGCCCACTACAAGGAGCTCGGCGGGATCGTCGACAACCCGGCGACCACGTTCTGGGACGACCAGGCGAAGGCGTCCTACTTCTACAAGGACGGCGAGTTCTTCACCGGCCTCGACCAGAAGTCGATCCAGGCCCGCGCGGACTACGCGCACAGCCGGGGGCTGGCGGGCGCGATGATGTACTCGCTGCTCGGGCTCGACGACAAGACCACGCTCCTGAACCAGATCGTCACGGCCGTCGGCTCGTCCCCGTCCTCGACGCCGGACCCGACGACCCCGCCCACCACCCCGCCGACGACGCCCCCCACGACGCCCCCGACCACTCCGCCGACGACGCCCCCGACCACGCCTCCGACCGGCTGCACGGCGACGCCGTGGGACAAGGGCGGCACGTACACCGGCGGTACGCAGGTCTCCTACAAGGGCCACAACTGGAAGGCCAAGTGGTGGACGCAGGGCGAGGAGCCGGGCACCACGGGCGACTGGGGTGTGTGGCAGGACCTCGGCGCGTGCTGATGACCCCCCAGTGAGGGGGAAGCCGCCCCACCCCGTGCCGGGGGTGGGGCGGCTTTCTTCTGACCGTGGCGCATCCCCGGACCCCCTGCGCCCCGAGGGGGCGTGCCACGCCCTGGGCAGCCGTTTGCCCGCGGCCCGGTGGGAGCCGGTCGCGCAGTTCCCCGCGCCCCTTCCGGGCAGGGACTGCGTCCGCGGACCGTGCGTGGCCGGTCGCGCAGTTCCCCGCGCCCCTGGGCAGTCCCATGCCTGCGGACCACGGTCGCTCCTCGCGCAGTTCCCCGCGCCCCTAGGGGGTACCCGGCAGCCGGAGAAGTCAGCTCAGCCACGGGCTTGAGGGGCGCGGGGAACGGCGCGAGGAGCGGGCACGGTCCGCAGGCGCACGGGGGCTTTCAGGGGCGCGGGGAACTGCGCGAGAAGCGGGCACGGTCCGCGGACGAAGGCGGGTCTTCAGGGGCGCGGGGAACTGCGCGACAAGCCCCCACCGGGCCGCAGATGAAGTCCGGGCCCGGAAGGGGCGCGGGGAACTGCGCGGGCGACCCGCCACCGGCCCGCAGACGGACACCGGCCCCACCAGGGGCGCGGGGAACTGCGCGGCCAGCCGCCCACGGTCCGCGGGCGAAGGCCGGGCGCGAGGGTCACGCGGGGGAGCGGCAGCCGGCTGAGAGCATCGTGGCGATCAGCTCCGGCGCGATCGCCCGCGAATACAACCACCCCTGCCCCGTATCGCACCCGATCCGCCGCAACCGCCCAGCCTGATGCACCGTCTCGACGCACTCCGCCGTCACCTTCAGCCCCAGCCGGTGCGCCAGCTGCACCAGCGTCTCGACGATCGTCTCGTCGGCCGGGTTGGGGTGCGCGCCCCCCTCGTCGTACTGGAAGCCCCGTACGAAGGACCCGTCGAGCTTGAGGACGGACACCGGCAGCCGCGACAGGTACGCCAGGTTCGAGTACCCCGTGCCGAAGTCGTCGATGGCGATCCGCACGCCCATGTCGGAGAGCGCCTGGAGGGCCTGGAGGGGCCGCCCCGCCGAGCCCATGACGGCGGACTCGGTGAGCTCCAGCTGCAGCAGGTGCGGCGCCAGCCCCGTCTCGGCGAGGATTCCGGCGACGTCCGCCACCAGGTCGGAGTCCCACACCTGGCGTACGGCGACGTTCACGCTGACGAAGATCGGCGGCACGTCCGGGTGGTCGATCTGCCAGCGCCGGGCCTGCCGGCAGGCGGTGCGCAGCACCCAGCGCCCGAGCTGGACGATCGAGCCGTCCTCTTCCGCAATTCCGATGAACCGATTCGGCGCCAGTGTGCCGAACTGCGGATGGTTCCATCTGACAAGCGCCTCGACGCCCTCGACGACCCCGTCGGCCATGCTCACCAGCGGCTGGTACTCCAGCGCGAACTCGTCCCGCTCGACGGCCGGCCGCAGCGTGGAGGAGAGCGCCTGACGGGTCATCCGGTGCGCGTTGCGCTCGGGGTCGAAGAGGGTCCAGCGGGCCTTGCCGTCGGCCTTGGCCCAGTACAGCGTGGTGTCGGCGTCCTGCATCAGCCCCGTCGCCGTGGTCCCGGCGACGGCCCGCTCCACCACGCCGATGGACGCGGACACCGAGAGCCGCTGCCCGGCCAGGTCGAACGGCTGCTGGAGCGCGGTCAGTACGGACCTGGCCAGATCCGCCAGCTGCTCGGTCCCGGTGGAGTCCTCGACCAGCACCGCGAACTCGTCGCCGCCGAGCCGCGCCACCAGGTGCCCGCCGCTGCGGGCGTAGCCGCACTGGTCGGCGCAGTGGGTGAGGCGGGCGGCGACGGCCGACAGGAGCCGGTCGCCGATGCGGTGGCCGAGGGTGTCGTTGACGGCCTTGAAGCCGTCGAGGTCGAGGTAGCAGATCCCGATGCGGCCGGTGCCGCCGCGCCCGTACGTGGACGCCTCCAGCGCGCCCGCCAGCCGTTCGAAGAACAGCGTCCGGTTGGGCAGCCGGGTCACCGGGTCGTGCATCTGGAGGTGGCGCAGCCGCGCCTGGAGCTCGCGGCGGTCGCTGATGTCGGTGATGGAGAGCAGCGCGCCCGCGCCGTCCGGTACGGGCGAGACGGTCACCTCGGCCCACAGCGAGTGCCCGTCGGGGTGCTTGAGGCGGCGGGTGCAGCGGAACCGCGAGCGGCTGCCGCGCAGCACTTCCTGGTAGATGTGCCAGGTCCGGGCGTCGGCGGCGAGGTCCACGAGGTCGGCGGCGGCCTGGCCGTGCAGGTCGTCGGGGGCGCCGCCGAGCAGTTCGGCGAGCGCGTCGTTGACCGCGATCACCGTTCCCTCGCGGTCGACGACGGCCATCGCCAGATGGGCCGCGTCGAAGGCCGCCCGGTAGTCGGCGCGCGGCCCGGGAGCGGTGCGGCCGACCGCGTGACGTTCGGGCGGGCGCCCCACGGCCCGTTCGGGCCCGTCCGGATGACGCTCTGTGACCGGCGGCCGCTTGGTCCCGGGGGCTGCGCCCGGTCCTTCGGGGGTTCCGCTCACCGCTCGCTCCCGCTGTCCATTCGAGTCGTACACAGATGTGGTCGGGGCCGTCGGCCGGGTGGAGGACAGCCGCCCGGGGCTGAATCCACGCAGGAAAGTGTGCCGATCATAGAGGCAGGCGCAACGGCCGATCCAGCTCCACGGCCGTGATCATGCGCACCCGGGAGCCGAGACCGATCGTTTCTGCGCGGGTGTGCCCCGGGTCGGACCTCCTGTGACCGATTGTGACTTTGGGTGAGCCATCGGGGTGTCGGGCTGGTGTCGGGCCCCTCACCCGCCTGGGGCAGCGGAACAGGGCGTAATCCGACAATCCCGCACAAGGTGGGTGAGGTGTCCCGCATTCCGTACCCGGAGGTCGACGTGGAGCGTCAGCAGACACCCGGGGGAGTGGAGCGCGTCCGGCTGCGCAGTGCCGCCGCCGCGCTCACCTCCCTCACCGCGCTCGCCGCCACCAGCCTCGCGTCGGGCCCGGCGGTGGCCGCCAAGTCGGACGTGCCCTGCGCCCTGCACCGCACCGCGGCCCACCACTCGCTCGGCGTCGACACCTGGAACGCGGCCTATCCGCGCCCGGTGCGCACGCTGAACGCGGTGATGGTCTTCCTGTCCTTCCCGGACTCGGCGCCCACGGTCGCGCCGAAGGACCTGGCCGCCGACTACTTCCCCGCGACCAGCGACTTCTTCTCCCGCGCCTCGTACGGCAAGTTCAGGCTGGCGCCGCATCCGCAGCAGAGCTGGGTGAAGATGCCGAAGGCATCCACCGCGTACCGGATAGAGCGCGACTGGGACCCCGACCGGCGCACCGAGTACCTGCGCGACGCGATCACCGCCGCCGACCCCTCGGTCGATTTCTCCCGGTACGACATTGTTTACCTGGTGGCCGACCCGGACGCGCCCGGCGTCGACTCGGACGCCACCAAGGTCGTCAACTTCGACCAGCCGCTGCGGGTCGACGGAACTGACCTCAAAAGAGTGGTCACCGTCTTCGAGCAGCACCCCCCGGACCGCAATGTGCTGGCCCACGAGACCGGCCACGTCTTCGACCTGCCGGACCTCTACCACCGCCCGATGGACGGCAAGGGCGACTGGGACACGTACGTGGGCGACTGGGACGTGATGGGCAGCCAGTTCGGGATGGCGCCGGACCCGCTCGGCTGGCACAAGTGGAAGCTGGGCTGGCTGGACCGGCGGCAGGTGGCGTGCGTGGCGACCCGCGGCTCCACCCGGCTGAGCCTGGTGCCGCTCGGCGAGTCCGCCGCGCGCGGCGGGCCGGGCGGGGTGCGGCTCGCGGTGGTGCGCACCGGCGACGGCAGCGCGATCGCCATGGAGGTGCGCGGCGCCTTCGGCAACGACCGTACGACGTGCACGGAAGGCGTGCTGATCTACCGGGTCCGCAGCGAGTCCGCGTCCGGCACCGGGCCCGTCGAGGTCCTGGACACGCACCCCGACACCGGGGCGTGCTGGGAGCACTCGGTCTACCCGGCCCTCGCGGACGCCCCGCTGGGGGTCGGCGAGACGTACACCGTGCCGGGGGAGGGGATCCGGGTCGAGGTGACCGGCAAGACGCGGTCCGGGGCGTGGACGGTACGGGTCACGCCGTAGCCGCGGACGTCCGCCGGGCATACGAGAAGGCCCCCCGCTCGCGCGGGGGGCCTTCTCCGTCTGTGCGCCGCCAGGGACTCGAACCCCGGACCCGCTGATTAAGAGTCAGCTGCTCTAACCAACTGAGCTAGCGGCGCCTGCTGACGTCGTAGACCTTAGCATCCTGATCGGCGGGAGGAAAAATCGATGAGCGGTGCTCGCCCCGGGCGCCGCCGGGACCCGCCCCGGGGCCGCCGTCGCGGGCCGCCCGGACGCAGGCCCACAGCAGGACGTCGGGCCCCGGCAGCCACGGGTGACGGGTGTCGGGGGCCACCAGCCAGCGCGCCGCGCCGGACTGCTCGCAGGGCAGCGGCGGGGGCACGGTGACCGCGTCGCCCACGCCGTGGCACAGCAGCGGCGGTACGAGGGTCCACTCCTCCCAGTCGAGCAGCGCGGGGAGGCGGTGGGCGGTGCCGGGGGCGGTGAAGAGCAGCATCCGGCCGCGGTGCTGGGCCACCGGGCCGGAGCCCGCGCCCTCGGTCCACAGCCGGTCCAGCATCCGGCGCCCGAACACGGCGGGCACGTTGACCACGTCGAAGACGGACCCGCAGGGCAGCACGGCGGGGGCGCCCGGCCGCTCCTCCCACAGCGCGAGGGTGCTGCGCGGATACGCCGCCGCCGACGCCAGCCAGGCGGCACCCGCGGGGGTCACCTCCCCGGCGCCGTCACGGGGGAGCAGGGCTTCGTCGCGCCACATGATGCTCATAGGCACTAGAACTACGGCCCCGGCCCCCCGCCCCAGAAGGAATTCCCCGAACCCAGGACACCGGCCCCAGGAGGGAGTATCTTGCCGGTCCCCAGGCATATGCCGGGGGCTTCGGGGGAGGCCGGCGAGGGCGCCCGGGGCTGTGGTATTGCGCGGCTCCCCCGCGCGGGCGCGAGAAGCGACCATGGCCCGCAGACAAAGTCCGGCCCAAAAGGGGCGCGGGGAACTGCGCGACCAGCCACCCACGGTCCGCGGACGAAGCCCGGCCGATAGGTGCGCGGGGCTGCGACATGGTGCGGCTCCGCCGCGCGGGCGCGAGAAGCGACCACGGCCCGCAGACAACGTCCCGGCCCAAAAGCGCGCGGCCGAGGAGGCCCGCCCCCTACCCCCGCTCAGCCCCCCGCACCAACTCCCGCCCGAACTCCACCATCTTCTTCGCGTAGTCCTCGGTCCACCGAGCCCGCTCCGCGATGTCCGCCGCCGTCAGCCGGTCGAAGCGGCGCGGATCCGCCAGCTGGGCCGCCGCGATCGCCTGGAACTCCACCGCCCGGTCCGCCGCCGCCCGGAACGCCAGCGCCAGCTCCGTGGAGCGCGACAGCAGCTCCCGGGGGTCCTCGATCGACTCCAGGTCGAAGAAGTGCTCCGGGTCGGCGGCGGCCTCGGCGGGCTCGAACAGCAACGGCGCGGGCCTCAGCCGCAGCTCTTTCCGCTCGGTCCGCTCGGGCTCCGCCATCAGGGTCTCCTCCTGCCGTACAGTCCAGCGGCCCGGTGTTCGCCCCGGGCCACCCTCCATTGTCCCGCGCCCCGCAAGTGCGCTTCGGCCGCCCCGCGCGCCCCCCCGACGCGCCCCCGGCGTACGCGTGCCTAGGGCCGCCACACCACCCGGTGCTCCGCCAGATGCGTCAGTACCGCGTGGTTCGCCTCCCAGCCGTCCGGGAACTTCACCGTGACGCCCAGCTGCACCGGCTCGGTCGAGGGGTGCTCGTCCAGCAGGTCGGCCACGCCCGCCCGGCACACCACGATGCAGGCGTGCCGGTGCCGGGAGGCCAGGACGCACAGCCGGCCCGTCTCCAGGTGGAAGGCGGTCGCGTCGGGGCGGCCCGACAGCGGGTGCAGGACGACCGTGACGTCGAACTCGCGGCCCTGCAGCCGGTTCGCCGTGTCGACCGCGACCCCGCTCACGCCCAGCTCCGCGAGCGCCGCCCGCACGGCCGCCGCCTGGTCGCGGTGGGCGGTGCCGACGGCGATCCGGGCCGCGGTGAGCGGCACCGGGTCCGGGGAGCGCTCGCTGGTGGCGGCCCCGCCCCGGTCGAGGAGGCGGCGGACCACCCGGGCCACCGCCCGTACCGCCTCGGGGTCGGTGCGCGGGGTGTGCCGGGCGGGCAGCTCCAGCAGGGCCCAGCCCGACTCGGCCGCCTCGTCGAGCGCCCGGTCGGGGGCCGAGCCGTCGGAGGGGACGCCGAAGGCGAGGCGCCGGTCGCCGTGGTCGGTGCCGCTCTGGAAGCGGGTGTACGGGTAGAACGCGTCCGAGACCAGCGGCGCCGCCGACGCGGGCAGCCGCCAGGAGACCGGCAGCCGGTGCTGCGGCAGCGTCGGGTTGTGCGCCAGCAGCGTGGTCACCGCGCTCGCCGACGGGTCGTAGCTGAGCCCCGCCCACTGTTCGGAGTCGGCGATCGCGAACGGGTCCAGCTGGCCCGGGTCGCCCACGAACAGCGCTCGCTCGAACAGCCCGGCCACCGCGAGCAGCGCGTCGGAGCGCATCTGGTACGCCTCGTCCACGATCGCGTGGCCCCACGGCTCCACGTCCTTGACGTGCGCCCACTTCGCGGCGGTCGACAGCACGATGTCCAGGCCCGCCAGATCGCCCGCCTTCGCCGACTTCCGTACGTTCGCCAGGTCGTCCAGCGCCTTGTCGTACGGGTCGGAGTCGCTGCTGTGCAGTCGGCCGACGGGCAGCTCCGGCTCCTTCTCGGCGAGCCGCGCCACCAGGTCGTCGACCTGGGCGTTGGTCTGCGCGACCACCATCAACGGGCTTCCGGCGGCGGCCAGTTCCAGCGCCGCGCGCACCACCAGCGTCGACTTGCCGGCGCCCGGCGGGGAGTCCACCACCACGCCCCGCGCCTCCGAGTGCAGGGTGTCGTGGAGGATCCGCTCCGTGGCCCCGGCCGCCGCCGCGCCCGGGTCGAAGCCGCGGTCGGTGCCGGTCACAGCAGGTCCTCCGGGGTCTGGGGGTCGGGGTGCTCGGCGCCGGTGCCGGGCGGGCCGCCGTGCGTCCAGGGGGTGGCCTCCGGGTCGGGCAGCCGGGGCCCGCCGCGCGGGTCGTGCTCGAAGAGCGTCCAGCACACGGCCGCGCCCTTGTCCGGGACCGAGCCGGGCGCGGGGTCCTTGCCGCGGCCCATCTTGTCGAGCAGCCGCAGCACCAGGGCGCCGTCCGGCTCGTACCCGACGAACTCGGCGGACTGCGGCCTGCCGTCCAGCGAGCGGAACACCTTCGCGCGCTCGGCCAGGTGCGGCGCGTCCTCGGTGCGGACGGTGAGCAGGGGGCGCGGGCTCGGCCGCTTCGACTCCGACCAGGCCATCACCACCTCGACGACCTCGCCCGCGAACGCCTCCCCGGCCAGTCTGCGCCCGGCCATCACCAGCGGGTCGTCCAGCGCCTCCTGCGCCTCCAGCTGCGCCTGGGCGCTCTCGCGGGAGGCCAGCTTGGCCGCCGCCGCCACCGCGTCGTCGCGGCGGGGCTGGGGCGGCTCACCGGCGCGCACCCGGTCGCGGTGGGCGGTGAAGGACCAGCGGTCGCGGGTCCAGCGCTCCCGCGCGCGCGGTGCCTCGGGCAGCTCCTCCAGCAGGTCCAGGGCGCGCCACACCGACTCCCAGGTGGGCCGCAGCTGGGCCGCGACCAGCTCGCGGATCTCGCTCTCGGCGCGGGCCAGGCCGACCAGCAGGGCGTCGGCCGCCTCCCCGTCCTCCGCCGCGTGCACCGCCTGGCGGGCCCGGTCGTAGCGGTCGATCGCCGGGGCGAGCAGCTTGTTGTCGAACGCCGGGTCGGTGGCCGGACCGGCGGGCGGGCACAGCAGCTGTCCGGCCCCGTCCCGGGCCAGCTCGGCCGCCAGCGCCGCCTCGGCGCCGGTGACGCCCTCGGGCGGGTCGATCCAGGCCAGCAGCGCCCCCAGGTGCTGGTCCTCCAGGCTGGACTGGCCGGTCGCCCAGTGCCGGCCCAGCAGGTCGGTGGCGGCGAGCAGCAGCGCCGAGCCGGGGACGCGGGCGCGCTCCCCGTAGTGCGTGAGCCAGCGGCCGAGCAGCGGGACGCGCGGGGGCGCGGGGTGCGGGGTGTCCGGGTCCTGCTCGGCGGTGCGGCGAAAGCGCATCGAGCGGCCGAGCAGCCGGACGAAGTCGACGGCGGCCCGGCCCGGCACCACGATCTGCGGCGCGTCCGCGCACAGCTCGACCTCGACCTTGACCTTCTTGCCGGTCTCCGGGTCGGTCTCGTTGCGCTCGGCCTCCTCCACCTCGTCCGCGTACGCCTCCAGGTGCGGCAGGACCGCGTCGGCCAGCTCGGCCAGGAAGGCGAAGCGCAGCTCGCGGTCGCGCGGCTGCGCCACCACCAGCAGCCGGGGCCGCTCGCGGTCGGTGCCCACCAGCGCGCCCAGCGGCGCCCCGGCCTCGCCGGAGGTGGTCAGCGGCACCAGGACCAGCGGGCGCGCGGACAGGTGCCGGTGGCGCACGGTGGCCAGCGGCGCGGCCCGTCCGGCCTCGGCGGCCTCCAGCCGGGCGAGCGAGGTGATCAGGGACATCCGGCCTCCTGGGGCGCGCGCGGCGCGGACAGCGCCTCGGCGCGCAGGGCGGCGGCCCGGCGCAGGGCGGCGACGGCGGGGTCGGCCGCGTCGCCGGTGGCGCCGCGCGCGGCGGAGAGCACGGCGCCGATGGTGGTCAGACCGCCGAGCTCGGCCCGCAGTCCGCGCCCGAGCGCCGTGACCGCGTCCTGGGCGCGGGCCCGGTCGCGGCAGTGGAAGGCCAGCTCGCAGGCGGCCAGGCACTCCGGCGCGTACGCCGCGGGGACCGACTCGACCGCGCCGGCCAGCTCGGTGGGCGGCAGCCCGGGGTCGAAGCAGGCGCCGGGGGGCAGGGCCGCGGCGATGTCCTCGATCCGGGTGAGCCGGGCCAGCTGGCGCCGGGTCACCGACAGCTGCTTGCGGACGTCGACCAGCGAGGCGGTCGGCAGGTTGGAGAAGTCCTTGGGGCACACCAGCAGCACGCTGTGCGCGACGCGCCCGGCGGGTCCGGCCGGGGCGGCGCCCAGCAGGCCCGCCACCCGCTCCAGCGCCAGCACGTACACCGCGGCCTGGCGGGCCGCCGCGCCGACCTTCGCCGGGTCGGCCGCCGCGTCGATCATCGGGAAGGACTTGATCTCGACGACCGTCCAGCGGCCGTCGGGGGCGACCACCACCGCGTCCGGCTCCAGATAGGCCGGGGAGCCCGCCACCTCCAGGGCGAGCATCGGGTGGTCGAGGAGGGTCCAGGTGCCCGCCGCGCTCGCCTCGCGCAGCGCCAGCGCGGTGCGCGCCGCGCGGCCCTCGGGACCGGCCGCGGCCAGCTCCGGGACCACCGCGTCGGCCGGCGGCTCGGCGCCGGTGTGCTCGCACAGCAGCCGCAGCAGCTCCGCGCCGCCGTCGGACTTGACCCGGGCCTCGAAGGTGTTGCCGCGCGCGATGGCGAACTGGGACTGGCCGAACGCCGCCGACGGCGAGCCGAGCGCCTGGGCGAGCGCGCCCTTGTCGACACCCGCCCCGTCCAGCAGGGCGCGTCTGCGGCAGCCCGGGTTGGCGGCGAGCGCCGCGAGCGCCCGGGCGTCCAGCGGGCGCGGCACGGCCGTGGGACCGCGCAGCTCAGCGAGCCGCTGACGGATGGCTGTCGTCCGCTCCCGCGGTGGAGTCTTCGGACGCGCGCTGCCCTGGGATTCGCTCACCCGTGGAAGTCTTGCATCCGGCGCTGACAATCGGGGCCCGTGCGCCGAATGTGCCGGGTGCGACCCGGGCCCTGACCCGGTCCGCGAGCCGCATCGCGGGCCGCGCCAGCAGGAACCCGACGCCCATCACGGCGACGCCCGCGACCGCGTCCAGCAGATAGTGGTTGGCGGTGCCCATCACCACGAACGCGATGGTCACCGGGTAGGCGACGCCCAGGACGCGGGTCCAGCGGTTGCCGCCGAAGCGCCACAGCATGACGCCGCACCACAGCGCCCAGCCGACGTGCAGGCTGGGCATCGCCGCGTACTGGTTGGTCATGCCGCCCATGCCGCGCGGCGCGCTCGCCTCGCCGCCCCACCAGCCGTACGAGCTGTACTGCGCCATGGTGTCCACGAAGCCGTGGGAGGCGTCGAGCAGCCGGGGCGGGCAGGTCGGCAGCAGGGAGAAGCCGACGAGTCCGAGGAGGGTGGAGAGCATCAGCCAGGTGCGGGCCGCGCGGTACTGCACCGGGCGGCGCCGGAACAGCCACACCAGGACGGCCGGGGTGACCAGGTAGTGCAGCGACGCGTACGCGAAGTCCGCGGGTACGCCGATCTCCGGGGTGCGGGTGAAGAGCCGGTTGAGCGGGTGCTCCGCGTTGATGTGCAGGTACTTCTCCATGCGCAGGATCGCCAGGCCGTGCTCGACGGCCTGCGACTCGCTGCCGCTCACCAGGAGGCGGCCCGCCGAGTAGGCGGCATAGACGATGGCGATGAGCGGCAGCTCGGTCCACCAGCGGGGCCGAGGCGCGGGGTGCTGCATCTCCGGACCCTCTCCATCTCTTCTTCAGGGCCCCTTCGGGGCCCGTTCAAGTGTTCCACCGTACGGTGTACGGCCTCGCGCGCGTACACCCACCCCCAAGGGACGCGAGAGACGGCCGGGAGGGTGCGCGATGATGGAAGGGAACCACCGTCGAACATCCGGCGGATTCCTCGTGCCATCGGGAGAGACCTGACATGCCTGCCGCAGAACCGCGCATCCTGCTCGCCCGTCACGGGCAGACCGAGTGGTCCCTGCTCGGCAAGCACACCGGCCGCACCGACATCCCCCTCCTCGAAGAGGGGCGCAGGGGCGCGAAGCTGCTCGGCGAGCGCCTGCACCGCGCGCCGTGGGACGGCCTGCGCGACGTCGAGGTGCGCACGAGCCCCCTGCTGCGCGCCCGCGAGACGTGCGAGCTGGCCGGGTTCGGCGACCGCGCCACCGACTGGGACGTCCTGATGGAGTTCGACTACGGGGCGTACGAGGGCCTCACCCCGCCCGAGATCAAGGCGGGCGACCCCGACTGGTTCATCTGGCGCGACGGCGTCCGGGGCGGCGAGACGCTGGCCCAGGTGTCGGCCCGCGCCGACGAGGTCGTCGAGTGGGCCCGCTCCGCCGACCGGGACGTGCTGGTCTTCGCGCACGGCCACATCCTGCGCACCATCGCGGCCCGCTGGCTGGGCGAGCCGATCGGCTTCGCGGCCCGCATCAAGCTCGACCCGACCTCGCTGTCGGTGCTCGGCTGGGCGTACGGCGCCCCGGCCGTCGAGCGCTGGAACGACACCGGCCACCTGGAGGGCTGAGCCGGCGCGGCCCGGCGTCCGGCCGGGCCGCGCCCCGCTCACACCGGCGCCGTGGCCGCCCGGCGCTCCAGGAAGGCGGCCACCTCCGGGCAGCTCCCGTGCGGGGCCAGGATGCGGGCGGTGTCGCAGAGCATCGCCTGGATCCGGGTCGACTGGACCTCGGTCAGCAGATCGAGGACCTGGTGGCCGGCGGCGGCGGCCTCGGTGGGCGCGCCCGCGCGCGCGAGGTCGTCGGCGAGCTCGGCGCGGTAGAGCGCCAGGTTGCGGGCGAAGTGCGGGTCCTGCAGGCAGGCGGCGAGCCGGGCGTGGCGGGCGGCGCGCGGCCAGTCGCCCAGCGCCGACCAGCACTGCGCCTCCAGCATCTCCAGCTCGGCCTCGACGAAGAACGTCATCCACTCCGGGTCCCGCTCGCCCGGCCCCTGCCCGAAGAGCGCGTGCGCCCGCGCCAGCGACTGCTCGCACGCCCCCCGGTCGCCGAGCCCGGCCCAGCCGCCCGCCTCCCGCAGCGACAGCAGGGACAGCAGCCGGGGCGAACCGAGCCGGGCCGCCGCCCGCCCGCCCGCCTGGGCGGCCCGCAGCGCCTCGCGCGGCCGGCCCGCGTCCCTGGCCAGGAACGACATGTTGCAGAAGGCGTGCGCCTCCAGGGCCGGATCGCCCGCCAGCCGGGCGGTGGCGAGCGCCTCCGCGTAGTGCGAGCGGGCCTCGTCGTAGCGGCCCGAGTCATGGGCGAGCCAGCCCACCGAGATGGCGAGCTCCCCGGCGCCCGCGTGCAGCCGGTCGGCGGTGGAGCGGCGCGCGGTGCCCGCGTCGAGCAGCGCGTACGCGGTGCGCAGCGGCTGGGCGGCGCGCCGGTAGAGGCCGTCGGCGCCGTGCCGGTCGTCCAGCAGCCGGATCCGCCGCACGGCCTCCTCGACCGCGTTCACCTCGGCCTCCCCGACCCGGCGCACCGGCTGCCCGGGGGCCTCGGGGCGGCCGGCCGCGGCCGGTCCGGCGGCCGGGCCCAGGGAGGCGACCGCCAGGGCGGCGGAGCCGCCCGTCATGAATGCGCGACGCAGCACGTCGCTCTCCTCGTCGTCACGTTCTTCGTCGTGGTCGGTGGTGGTCCCGGCGCGCTGTCCGGGCGCGGCGCCCAGCAGCGGCGCACCGCAACCTCCGCGCGCCCCTCGTCCTCGTACCGCCTCACGGGCCGAGAACCCCATGTCGGCGAGGGTCAAACCCGGGAACATGTGCCGGAAGACCCGCTCGTACGCGTAGTTGGGGCAGCGGATCTCGCCCGCCTCCACGCGTCCGATGTACCGGGCGTCGCAGGCGACCTGTTCGCCGATCTCGCGCGCCGCCCGGCGCACCGCCGCCGCGAACTCGCCCGGCGAGCGCTGCCCGCGCAGCTCCCGGAACGCGGTGTTGGGGCCCTTGGGGGGGTTCCGCGCGGTGGTGTGCGCCGGGTTCCGCGCGGAGTTCTGTCCGGCTCGGGGATCCGTTGACGTCGCCATGGCTCAGCAGCTCTCTCTGGCGGGGTGGTGCGGAGGAAGAACGTACCGGCAACATCGCCGAGCACAACCGGAGTTTGGCTACAAAAGGGATATCTCACCCTCGATCTGCTATGAACTGCCATCCTTTGCGGCGGCGTCCCGCCGTAGCCGTTGACACGGGGCCCGCGTTGAACCATGCGGATAACGCCAACCCGCAAAAACCACGTGGGGGTTGCCTTGTTGGAGGCCGGCATGGACATCAATGGCACCGGGACGACCACGACGACCGCTCGCCACCGCGCCGCCCGGGACACCGGTGCGCCGCCCCCCGCCGAGGAGGGCTGCGACCTGGTGACCGTGCCCGCCCGCCAGGGCCTGGAGGCGGTCGACATCCTGCGCCGCGCCGCCGCCCCCGCGGCCGTCGGGCCGGTGCTGCACGACGGCGGCGGCGACACCCTGGGCTTCCTGGTGCCGCCCGGCACCGCCGCCGCCTGGGACGTGCCGGGCAGTGCCTGCACCGAGACCGGCGGGCGCGGCCTGCGGGTGCCCGGACTGGCCGCCGAGCCGCCCGTCTCCGGCGGCGGCTGGCTGCTGCCGCCCGACCCGGCCGACCCCGCCCCGGTCACCGACCCGGCCGTGCTGCGGGACGCGCTGGGCGAGGCGGCCCGGCTGATCGAGGCCGCGGACGGCATCACCGAGGCCGGCGGCCGATAATGGTCGGATGGCGGCACGAAGCGGGACGAAGAGCGGGGCGCGGAGCGGGCCGAAGGCCGCGCCGGGCGGGCGGCGCGGTCGCCCGGCCGCCCCGGAGGCCGTCGTGGAACCGGTCGAGGGCGGGCTCGCCGAGCTGATACCCGACCGGGACCGGCCCCGCGGCTGGACCCTGCTCCTGGACGGCGCCCCCCAGTCCCACGTGGACCTGGACGCGCCCGAGCGGCTCACCTTCGAGTACCAGCGCCGCCTCGGCCACGTCATCGACCTCGCGGCCGAGCCCGGCCGCCCGCTGACCGTGCTGCACCTGGGCGGCGGCGCCTTGACCCTGGCCCGCTACACCGCGGCCACCCGACCCCGCTCCACCCAGCAGGTCGTCGAGATCGACGCCCCGCTGGTCCAGCTCGTACGGCGGGAGCTGCCGCTCGACCCGCAGGCGCGCATCCGGGTGCGGTCCATGGACGCGCGCGAGGGGCTCGGCAAGTTCCCGGACGGCTGGGCGGACCTGGTGGTCGCCGACGTCTTCAGCGGTGCCCGCACCCCCGCGCACCTGACCAGCACCGAGTTCCTCACCGAGGTGCGCCGGGTGCTGCGGCCCGGCGGGATCTACGCCGCCAACCTGGCCGACGGCCCGCCGCTGGCGCACCTGCGGGCCCAGACGGCCACCGCCGCCGCCGTCTTCCCCGAGCTCGCGCTGGCCGCCGACCCGACCGTGTGGCGCGGCAAGCGGTTCGGCAACGCGGTCCTCGTCGCCTCGGACGTGCCCCTGCCGGTGGCCGAGTTCACCCGGCGCATCGCGGGCGACCCGCACCCGGGGCGCGTCGAGCACGGGCGGGCGCTGGCCGACTTCACCGGCGGGGCCGCCGCGGTCACGGACGCCGACGCCAAGCCCTCGCCGGTACCGCCGCCCGCGGTGTTCCGCTAGGGCCGGTCCAGGGCCCGTCGTCACGTTCGGGCCGCCCGCCGCCCGGCTCCGGCCGGGGCGGGCGCTCAGCCGCGGTCGTCGAGCTCCACCGTCGGCGCGTGGTTGTACCAGGTGCAGAAGACCGACACCTCGCGCGTGCCCTGGCTGAACGTCACCCGGATCCACGTCGGCTGCTTCCAGACCTGCATCCGCCAGCCGCTGTCCGGGGTCGCGGTCACCAGCTCGGCCGACGCGGTCCCGATGTCGAACACCACCCGGCCCCCGGCCACGTTGTAGCCCTTGACGTCGCCCGACGAGGCGGCCGGGCCGGAACTACCCGAACTGCCCGGATATCCGGACGACTTGGACGGCGCGGGCGAACGGCGGCCCGGCGGCCCGCCCTCCGGGGACCTCGCGGCCGGGCCGGACGGCGACGGGCTCTCCTGGGGGCGCCGCGTGGCGGAGGCGAGCGGGCGCACCGCGCCCTGGGTGGTGTGCTGTTCGCCGGTGAGCGGCACCGCGCGCGGCGGGTCGTACGCCGTCCCCGCCAGCACCGTGTGCACCCCCCACCAGGAGAGCGTGACCGCCGCCCCGGTGGCCAGCGACCAGGCGCAGACGTGAACGAATCCTCGGTGCAGCGGCGTCATATCGGGGGCCATACTGCCCCACCCGCCCCACCCGTGTCCCCTCTCACCCGGCCCCGCCCGCCCGCGCCCGCGCCCCCGTCCCGACCGGGACCGGTGTCCTCCGTATGGCGTACGGTGCCGCCCATGGCAAGTGTGCTCGTGGTCGAGGACGACCAGTTCGTGCGCTCCGCCCTCATCCGCCACCTCACCGACGCCTGCCACACGGTACGCAGCGTCGGCACGGCACTCGAGGCGCTGCGCGAGGTCGCCCATTTCCGGTTCGACGTGGTCGTCCTCGACCTCGGACTGCCCGATCTCGACGGCGCGGAGGCGCTGAAGATGCTCCGCGGCATCACCGACGTACCCGTGATCATCGCGACCGCGCGGGACGACGAGGCCGAGATCGTCCGGCTGCTCAACGACGGCGCCGACGACTACCTCGTCAAGCCGTTCTCCGTGGAGCACCTCTCCGCCCGGATGGCCGCCGTGCTGCGCCGGGCGCGGGCCGCCGGGGCCGAGCCGCCGCCCACCCTGCTCCGGGTCGGCGGGCTCTCCATCGACCCGCTGCGCCGCCAGGCCGAGCTCGACGGGCGGCGCCTGGACCTCACCCGCCGCGAGTTCGACCTGCTGGCGTTCCTGGCCGGACGCCCCGGTGTGGTCGTCCCGCGCAAGGAGCTGCTCGCCGAGGTGTGGCAGCAGTCCTACGGCGACGACCAGACCATCGACGTCCATCTGTCCTGGCTGCGCCGCAAACTCGGCGAGACGGCCGCCCGGCCGCGCTATCTGCACACCCTGCGCGGGGTCGGAGTGAAGCTGGAGCCGCCCGGCGCGGAGCCCGCGCCGTGAGGTGGGCGCTGGTCAAGGTCGCGGTCGCGGTCACCGTGATGGTGGTCCTGGCCTTCGCCGTACCGCTGGGCCTGGTCGTCAAGGAGATGGCCCGCGACCGCGCGTTCTCCAACGCCGAACGCCAGGCCGCCGCCATCGGCCCCACCCTCTCCATCACCGCCGACCGCGACGCGCTGGAACGCGCCGTCGCCGCCACCCCCGCCGGGGCCGCGGGCCGGATGGCCGTGCACGTCCCGGCGGTGCCCGGCGCCCCCGGCAGCGCGCCGATGGAGATCGGCAGGCCGCGCGCGGCGCCCAAGGACCTCCTCGCCACCCGCAAGGTGGTCCGCGCCTACATCTCCTCCGTGCCCGGCGGCTCCACCCTGCTCCAGCCGACCGCGCTCGGCTCCGGCCAGATCGCCATCGTCGAGGTGTACGTGCCCGAGGCCGAGGTCACCAACGGCGTCGCCACCGCCTGGCTGGTGCTCGCCGGGGTGGGCGCCGCCCTCGTCGTCGGCTCGGTGGCGGTCGCGGACCGGCTCGGCGTACGCATGGTCAGGCCCGCCCAGCGGCTCGCCGGGGCCGCCCAGGACCTGGGCGAGGGCAGGCTCGGGGCGCGGGTGCCCGAGGAGGGACCGGCCGAACTGCGCTCGGCGGCCGTGGCGTTCAACTCGATGGCCGACCAGGTCGTCCAGCTCCTCGCCAACGAGCGCGAACTGGCGGCCGACCTCTCCCACCGGCTGCGCACCCCCCTGACCGTGCTCCGCCTCAACGCCGCGTCCCTCGGCGACGGCCCGGCCGCCGAACAGACCCGGGCGGCCGTGGAGCAGCTGGAGCGCGAGGTGGACACCATCATCCGTACGGCGCGGGAGGCCAAACCGCAGACCCAGCCGACCGGTCCGGGCGCCGGGTGCGACGCCGGCGAGGTCATCCGGGAGCGGATGGCGTTCTGGTCGGCGCTGGCCGAGGACGAGGGCCGGGAGGTGCGGCTCGCGGGCGTCGACCGGCCGGTCCGCATCCCCGTGGCGCGGCCCGAACTGGCCGCCGCGCTGGACGCGATGCTCGGCAACGTGTTCCGCCACACCCCCGAGGGCACGGCCTTCTCGGTCGACGTCCACAGCGGCGAGGAGGCGGTGATCGTGCTGGTCTCCGACGCGGGCCCCGGCATCGCCGACCCCCGGGCGGCGCTGGCCCGCGGGTCGAGCGGCGGCGGCTCGACGGGCCTCGGCCTGGACATCGTGCGGCGGCTCGCGGAGTCGACCGGCGGCGATGTGCGGCTGGGGCGGTCGGTGCTGGGCGGGACGGAGGTGCGGGTGTGGATCGGGCTGGGGGTACGGCCGGCCTCGCAGTCGAGGATCCGCCGCCGCAAACGCCGCCGCCCCGCAGTGGCCTGACCTCCCGACCCGGTGCACGTCAAATGGCATGCCCCACCCCGGTGGGCGCCACTCGGGAAGGGGCGGGGCGGGGACCCCGAAGGGCCACCCCCACCCGCGCCGACCCGGCCACCCCCACCCGCGCCGACGCCTCCGCCCCACCCGCGCCGACCCGGATTTTTAACCGCACCCCATCACCCCCTTAAGCGAACCCTAAGATCCCCAACCCCCGCCCCCCGCACCCCATTTGCCCGTTTCGCAACGGCTAGCGTGCTGCCCGCACCCCACCCCCGTCCCAGAGGCAGCCCCACATGACCCGCACCCCCAGTGACCGCACCCGCCGCCACCGCCGCCGGGCGACCCGCACCACCAAGGTGGTCGGCGCCACCGCCGCGGCCGCCGCCATCACCGCCGCCGCGATCACCCTCACCGGCACCGCCCACGCCGCCTCCGTCGCCGCCGCGTACACCAGGGCCAGCAGCTGGGGCGGCGGTTACACCGGCCAGTACGTCATCACCAACGACAGCGGCAAGGCCCTCACCGACTGGACCCTGGAGTTCGACCTCCCGGCCGGGACCACGCTCTCCTCCCTCTGGAACGGCCGGCAGAGCGTCAAGGGGCAGCACATCACCGTCAAGCCCGCCGCCTGGGACAGGAACGGCCTCGCCGCGGGCGCGTCCGTCACCGTCGGCTTCGTGACCAGCTCCACCGGCACCGCGGGCGACCCCACCGGCTGCCTCATCGACCAGGAGAAGTGCTCGGCCGACACGGGCGCGACCCCCGCCCCCACCGGCCGCCCGACCACCGCGCCGACCCCGACCGCACAGCCCACCACGAAGCCCACACCCCCCACGAAGCCCACCCCCACCTCCACCCCCGGCCAGACCACCACCCCCCAGCCCCCCACCACCGGCACCACCGCCCGCTTCGCCCCGTACGTGGACACCTCGCTCTACCCCGCGTACGACCTCCTGGACACCACCGCCAAGAC
Source organism: Streptomyces sp. cg36 (assembly GCF_041080675.1). Lineage (NCBI taxonomy): Bacteria > Bacillati > Actinomycetota > Actinomycetes > Kitasatosporales > Streptomycetaceae > Streptomyces > Streptomyces cyclosori. The sequence goes on from NZ_CP163520.1 coordinate 5,064,967, forward strand.
CGGCGTGAAGGAGTTCACCCTCGCCTTCATCACCTCCGGCGGCGGCTGCACCCCGAAGTGGGGCGGCGTCGGCGAACTGGGCGGCGACGCCGTCGCCGCGCAGATAGGCGCCCTGCGCGCCAAGGGCGGCGACGTACGCGTCTCCTTCGGCGGCGCCTCCGGCTCCGAACTCGGCCTCGTCTGCGCCTCCGCCACCGACCTGGCCGCCGCGTACGGCAAGGTCGTCGACGCGTACAAGCTCACCAAGGTCGACTTCGACATCGAGGGCGCGGCCCTGCCGGACACCGCCGCCAACACCCGCCGCGCCCAGGCGATCGCCGGGCTCCAGAAGGCGCACCCCGGCCTCGACGTGTCCTTCACCCTGCCCGTGATGCCGGAGGGGCTGACCCAGCCCGGCGTCGACCTGGTCGCCGACGCCAGGAAGAACGGCGTCGCCGTCTCCGCCGTCAACATCATGGCCATGGACTACGGCCCGGCCTACAGCGGCGACATGGGCGGCTACGCGGTGCAGGCCGCCACCGCCACCCAGGCCCAGATCAAGGGCGTCCTCGGGCTCTCCGACGCCGCCGCCTGGAAGGCCGTCGCCGTCACCCCGATGATCGGCGTCAACGACGTCAGCACCGAGACGTTCAAGGTCGACGACGCCACCCAGCTGGTCGACTTCGCCAAGTCCAAGGGCCTCGGCCGGCTCTCCATGTGGTCCGGCGCCCGGGACAAGCAGTGCGCGGGCGGCGCCAAGAACTCCGCCGACCCCACCTGCTCCTCGATCCTCCAGGCCCCCCTCGCCTTCACCAAGGCGTTCGCCGGGCTCAAGTAACGCCCCCGCGCGCCACGTTCGGGCCGCACCCGAGCGACCCGAACGCCCGGGACCACCCCCCACGCGCGCCCCGCCGGCTCACCCCCCACCCGGCCGGGGCGCGCCCCCCTTGCGTGCGAGGGCGAACACGACGGCCTTGCGTACGAGCGCGACCACGGCCGGCGCGAGCACCACCCCCGCCACCGCACCCCAGGGCACCGCCCCCACCGCCGCCAGCACGGCCAGCAGCGGCACCATCAGCAGCAGGACCGGCAGCGCCGAGTACCGGTTCACGCGCCCTCACCCCCGCGCGCCGCCTCCAGGTAGGAGGACAGGTCGTCCCACTGGCCCGGCCGGACCGTCGCATCGCCGCTCAGCGCCGCCGGATCCTCCCGCCAGGCCGCCCGCACGCCCCGCGACAGCGACCGGTCGCCGCCGCTGAACAGCGCGCTCAGCTCGTCCATCCGGGCCACCAGCCGCCGCACCGCCGTATCCGTCGGCGCGGTCCCGGCCCGCCTCAGCGCCTCGGCCCGCCGGTACAGCTCGGGCCACTCCACCTCCAGCAGATAGGGCGCGCTCGGCCCCACGGCCGCCGCCCGCTCCCCGAGCGCCTCCCACTGGCCGTCGTCCAGGTGGCGGCGGAGCACGCGCTCGGCCGCCGGGCCCGCCGCCCCGGTCGCGCGCAGCGCCGCGAGCACCGCGTCGGTGGTCGGCGCCCGGCCCCCGGCGACCTCCTCCTCGATGTGCAGCAGCCGCCCCCGCAGCGCTTCGAGGGAGGTCAGGGCCTCCTCGACGCCCGCCCGGTGGTCGCGCAGCACCCGCACCGGATCGACCCCCGCGTCCAGGCAGAGGGCGATGCTGTCCAGGCCGAGCCCCAGGCTGCGCAGGGCCAGCACCTGATAGAGGCGGGTGATGTCGTCCTCGGTGTACTCGCGGTGCCCGCCCGCCGAACGGCGGGACGGCGTGAGCAGCCCGATGGTGTCCCAGTGGTGCAGGGTGCGTACGGTGAGCCCGCTGGCCTCGGCCAGCGGACCCACCTTCCAGGTCGTGGAAGCGGTCATGACACCCACGATGCCCCCTCACGCGACGTGAGGTTCAAGTCGAGCTCCCCGCCCGCCTCCCGCCGGACCCGCCCCGGCCCGGGCTCAGGGGGCCGGGCCGCGGACCCGGGGCGGACTCAAGGGGCCCCGCCCCGGACTCACGGGGCCGTCGGCAGCACCCCCGTCCGCGCCAGCTCCGCGTACCAGCGGGCGCTGGACTTCGGCGTACGGGCCTGCGTCCCGTAGTCCACGTACACCGCCCCGAACCGCTTGCCGTAGCCGTACGACCACTCGAAGTTGTCCAGCAGCGACCACAGGAAGTACCCGCGCACGTCCGCCCCGTCCGCCATCGCCCGGCGCACCGCCGCCAGATGGCCGTGCAGATAGCGGATCCGGTCGGGGTCGTGGACCGCGCCGTCGGGCCCCGGCTCGTCGTCGTACGCGGCGCCGTTCTCGGTGATCATCAGCGGCAGGCCCGGCACCTCCCGCGTATAGCGCAGCAGCAGGTCGTGCAGCCCGCTCGGATCGATCGACCAGTTCATCGCCGTCAGCTCACCCGGCGGCTGGTGGAACACCACCCCGTCCGCCCCCGGCCACGGCGGACAGACACTCGCCCCGTGCCCGTCCCGACGGCGTTCCCCCTGCTCAGGGCGGTGACCGGAGCCGTTGTCAGTGGCGGCGGATACAACTGAGGGTGCGTAGTAGTTGATCCCGAGGAAATCGAGGGGGTGCCCGATGACGCGCGGATCGCCGTCATGGACGAACGACCAGTCGGTCAGCCCCGCCGTGTCCCGCAGCAGATCGGCGTCGTACGCCCCCTTGAACAGGGGCCCGGTGAACACCCGGTTGGCCAGCGCGTCGATGCGCCGGGCGGCGTCCACATCGGCGGGCGCCTGGCTGTACGGCCTGATCGCACTGGGATTGAGGCTGATCCCCAGCTGGGCCCCGCCCGGCAGCGCGCCGCGCAGCGCCGCCGCCGCCAGGCCGTGGCCCAGGTTGAGGTGGTGCGCGGCCCGCAGCGCGGCCACCGGATCGGTGCGCCCGGGCGCGTGCACCCCGGAGGCGTACCCGAGGAACGCGCTGCACCAGGGCTCGTTGAGGGTGGTCCACATATCCACCCGGTCGCCGAGCGCCTCGGCGACGATCAGCGCGTAGTCGGCGAACCGGTGGGCGGTGTCCCGCTCCGGCCAGCCGCCCGCCGACTCCAGCTCCTGGGGCAGGTCCCAGTGGTAGAGCGTGAGGGAGGGCCGGATGCCCCGCTCCAGGAGCCCGTCGACCAGGGCCCGGTAGAAGTCGAGCCCGCGCTGGACGGCGGGGCCGCGCCCGGTGGGCTGCACCCGTGGCCAGGACACCGAGAAGCGGTAGGCGTTGAGCCGCAGTTCGGACATCAGGGCGAGGTCCTCGCGCCAGCGGTGGAAGTGGTCGACGGCGGTGTCCCCGCTGTCCCCGCCGGCCACCTTGCCGGGCGTACGGCAGAAGGTGTCCCAGATGGAGGGGGTACGGCCGCCCTCGTCGACGGCCCCCTCGATCTGGTACGCGGAAGTGGCCGCGCCCCACAGGAAGCCGGGCGGGAAGGTCTCTGACATGGAAGCGCTCCCATCGAGAGGGGTGTGGTAAGGGGGCGGAGGGAGTGGGCGGGGGTGGGGTGGGGGAGGGGGAGGGGGCCCCACCCCACCCCACCCCCGCTCACCCCTTCACCGCCCCCTGCATGATCCCGCCCACGATGTGCCGCCCGAACAGGACGAACACCAGCAGCAGGGGCAGGGTGGCCAGCAGGGCGCCGGCCATGATGACCGACTGGTCGGGGATGTAGCCGCGGCCGAGTCCGGTGAGGGCCACCTGGACGGTGGGGTGGCCGTTCTGGGTGAGCGCGATGATCGGCCAGAAGAAGTCGTTCCAGGCCATGACGAAGGTGAGCATCCCGAGGACGGCCATCGCGGGGCGGGCGGCGGGGAACACCACGTGCCACACCACCCGCCAGCTGCTCGCGCCGTCCACCCGGGCGGCTTCGACGAGTTCGGTGGGCAGCGCCTCCACGAGGTACTGCCGCATGAAGAACACGCCGAACGCGCTGACCAGGGTCGGCAGGATGACCGCCTGGAGCTGGTCGGTCCAGGACAGCTCGGCGACCACCATGTAGAGCGGGACGACGCTGAGCTGGGGCGGGATCGTCATCGTGCCGATGACCAGCAGGAGCAGGACGTTCTTGAAGCGGAAGCGCAGCTTGGCGAAGGCGAATCCGGCGAGGGTGGAGAAGAAGACCGTGCCCAGCGCGATCGTCCCGGCCACGATCGTGGTGTTGAGCAGGGCCTCGCCCATGTTGGCGTCGGTCCAGGCGATCTTGAGGTTCTTGAAGAGGTTCCCGCCGAACCAGAAGGGCGGCGGGGTCCGGGCGAGCCGGCTGTTGCTGCGGGAGGCGGCGACGGCCGTCCACACCAGGGGGAAGAGCGAGCCGACGGTGAAGAGCGTGAGGACGGTGTACGTGACGGCGCCGCCGTGCAGTTGGCGCCCGGCCCGGGTCTTCGGGCGGTGGGCGGCCCGGGGCTCCGGTCGGCCGGCGGCCCGGCTCTTGGGGCCCGCGCCGACGCGGGAGTCCGGGCGGCCGGTGGTGTGGGCGTCGATGGGGGTCACCCGGTCGTCCCCTTCCGCAGGGTGCGTGAGACAAGCCAGTTGGCGGCGCCGATCAGGAGCAGCAGCAGGAACATCGCCCAGGCGATCGCGGAGGCCCGGCCGAGGTGGAGGTTCACCCAGCCCTGCTCGTACAGGTACAGCCCGAGCGTCTGGAACTGGTGGTCGGAGCCGCCGGTGGCCCCGGCGCTCCCGTTGAACAGCAGGGGTTCGCCGAACAGCTGGGTGGCGCCGATCGTCGAGACGACGCAGGTGAACAGGATGGTCGGGCGCAGCGAGGGCACGGTGACGTGCCGGAACTGCCGCAGCCGGGAGGCGCCGTCGAGCGCCGCCGATTCGTAGAGGTCGTCGGGGATCGCCTGCATCGCGGCCAGGTAGATCAGTGCGTTGTAGCCGGTCCAGCGCCAGATGACGATGGTGGAGACGGCGAGCTGCGAGGTCCAGGTGCCGTTCTGCCAGTCGACCGGGCCCCATCCTGCCTGGCCGAGCGCCCAGTTGACCATGCCGTAGTCGCGTCCGTAGAGGAGGGTGAAGACGAGGGTGGCGGCGGCGACGCTGGTGGCGTACGGGGTGAGGACGGCGACCCGGAAGAAGGTGGAGCCGCGCAGTCTGAAGTGGAGCAGATGGGCGACGCCGAGGGCGATCAGGAGCTGGGGGACGGTGGAGAGGAGGCCGATGGTGAAGGTGTTGCGGAGCGCGTTCCAGAAGAACTCGTCGGAGAGCAGCCGGGAGTAGTTGCGCAGCCCGACCCAGTGCATGTCGTTGGGCGCGGTGAGCTCGACCTGGTGCAGGGAGGCCCAGCCGGTGTAGAGGAGCGGGAAGAGCCCGAAGGCGGCGAAGAACAGGAAGAAGGGCGCGACCAGGGCGTACGGGCTCCAGCGGACATCGCGCCGGTACCGGCGGCTGCGCCGTTCCCGCCACCGGGCGTCGGCCGTGGGTGGCCGTCCGGCGTCGGCCGTGGGCGCTTCGCGGGGTCCGCGCTCCCGTGTGGCCCGGCCGTTCACTGGTCCAGCGCGTTGTCGATGGCCTTGGTCGCCGCCGTCCAGGCGTCCTCGGGGGACGTGCCCTTCTGGTCGATCTGGAGCATGCCGACGTCGGCGAGGTTCTGGGCGATGACCAGGTCCTTCGGGCCGAGGATCTGGACGGGTGTGCCCTCGGCGGCCCTGGCGAAGATCTGGCCGATGGGCGCGCCGCCGAAGTAGTCGTGCCTGGCCCCGGCGACCGACGGCAGCGTGTACGCGGCGCGGGCGCTGGGGAAGCTGCCGCGCTTCTCGAAGAGCGTCGCCTGCTGGGCGGGCGCGGTGAGCCAGGCGGCGAGCGCGGCGGCCTCGGCCCGGTGCTTGCCCGCCGAGGGGACGACGAGGAAGGAGCCGCCCCAGTTGGACGGCTTGGGGGCGGCGGCCACGTCCCACTTGCCGCGTCCGGCCGCGCCCGCCTTGTCCTGGATGTAGCCGAGCATCCAGGCGGGGCAGGAGACGGTGGCGAAGGTGCCGTTGGCGAACCCCTGGTCCCAACTGGGCTGGAACTGCTGGAGCTTGGCGGTCAGCCCATGGGTGGCGAACGCGGCGGCGGTGTCCCAGGCGTCCTTCACGCCCGGGCTGGTCTTGTAGACGGTCTTTCCGTCGGCGTCGTAGAACCGGGTCGCGCCGCTGCCCGTGATCGCGGCCATCACTCCGGAGGCGGAGTCCACGAACGCGGTCCCCTTCGGCGCCTTCGCTTTGTAGCGGTCGCCCGCCGCCAGGTACCTGCGCCAGTCCCCGGCCCACAGCCGGCCCACCTCCTCGCGGTCGGTCGGCAGCCCGGCGGCGGCGAAGAGGTCCTTGCGGTAGCAGATGCCCTGCGGTCCGATGTCGGTGCCGAGCCCGACGGTCCTGCCGTCCCTGGTGGTGGCCTGCCCCCACTTCCAGGGCAGGAAGGCCGACTTGTCGACCCCCGCCGTCCTGCCCAGGTCCTCCAGGCGGCCCGCCTGGGTGGCGGTGACCTCGGCGATGTTGTTGACCTCCACGGCCTGTACGTCGGCGAGCCCGCTGCCGGAGGCCAGATGGGTGAGCAGCTGCGGATAGTAGTTCTCGTTGCGCTCGATCGAGGTCTGTTTGATCTCGATCTCCGGGTGGAGCCTGGTGTACGCGTCGTAGAGCCCGGCCTCCTTCAGTCCGAAGGCGCCGAAGACGCCGACCGTGAGCGTGGTGCGGGCCCCGCCGCCCCCGCCGCCGGACGAGCCGCCGGCCGGGCCCCCGTCGTCGCCGTCGTCGGCGCACCCGGCGAGCAGTGCGGCGCCGAGCGCGGCGACGGCGGCGAGGGCCGCGAGGCGCCGGGGCGTACGTGTTCGTCTGCGCATGGTGTCCTCCAACAGTCGTTTGGTACGCGGTGGTTGACGGTCCATCAGTCCGTGCGCCCATCGTTGCGGGAAGGTACGGACCTTGCATGCGGCCCGGGGTTTGGGAGCGCTCCCAGGCGTGATGTGTTGAAGGGTGGCGACTGGCCGAGAGGGTGTCAAGGGAGCGTGCGGACGGAGTCGACATCGATGTCCTGCTGTTAGTTTTCACCCCAGTTCCGCGAAGTTCGGCGAGACGGGGAGGCAGGCATGACAGCAGCGCGCACGGTCCGGGGCCGTGGGGCGGGGCGGCCCACCCTTGAAGAGGTGGCGGCGCGCGCCGGTGTCGGCCGGGGCACGGTGTCGCGGGTGATCAACGGCTCGCCCCGGGTGAGCGACCGTACGCGCGCGGCGGTGGAGGCGGCGGTGGCCGAGCTCGGCTATGTGCCCAACCGCGCGGCCCGCGCCCTGGCCGCCAACCGTACGGACGCGATCGCCCTGGTCGTCCCCGAGACCCAGACCCGCTTCTTCGCCGAGCCGTACTTCTCGGAGGTCGTGCGGGGGGTGGGCCAGGCGCTGGCCGAGACGGAGATGCAGCTGCTGCTGACCCTGGTCGGCAGCGACCGCGAGCGCCGCCGCCTCGCCCAGTACCTCACCGGCCACCGCGTGGACGGCGTCCTGCTGGTCGGGGTGCACGCCGACGACCCGCTGCCCGAGCTCCTCGAACAGCTCGACATGCCGGTGGTGATCAGCGGCCCCCGCTCCGAGGACGAGCCGCTGGCCTCGGTCGACTCCGACAACTTCGAGGGGGCGCGCGGGGCGGTGGCCCATCTGGTGGCGCGCGGCCGGCGGTCCATAGCCACCATCACGGGCCCGCTGGACGTGTACGGCGCCCGCCGCCGTCTGGACGGCTACCGGGCCGCCGTCGCCGAGGCCGGACTGCCCGCCGGGCCGCACCTCATATCCCCGGCGGACTTCACCGAGGACGGCGGGCGCCGGGCGATGGCGGACCTCCTGGACCGGGCCCCCGGGGTCGACGCGGTCTTCGCCGCCTCGGACGTGATGGCGGCGGGCGCCCGCCAGCTGCTGCGCGAGCGCGGCCACCGGGTCCCCGAGGACATCGCCCTGGTGGGCTTCGACGACTCGGCCATAGCCCGCCACATGGACCCCCCACTGACCAGCGTGCGCCAGCCGATCGAAGAGATGGGCCGCACGATGGCGCAACTGCTCCTGACCCAGATCTCCGCCCGCGAACCGTCCCGGGCGAGACTGGTGCTGCCTACGGAACTGGTGATCCGTTCGTCCACGTGAGGGCGGTGGGTTTCACGTGCGCGGGTCGTGGGGCCGTCGCCCCGGGGGCGCGGTCGGCATCGACGGTACCCGCGCCCTGAACTCCTCGTACCGGGCCGCGTAGTGCCATGCCGCGTCCCGGGCCCGGCAGGCGGCCGGCACCCGGTGCGGGTCGGTGGTCAGCTCCAAGCGGCGTGCGGCGTCGTCCCAGTCGAAGGTGGCCAGGACACTGGAGTCGAACAGCCAGAAGTCGAAGTCGGGGAGTCCGATCTCCTGGGCCCGTGAGCGGAACAGGAACCGGATGTCCTCGCCCGCGGCGAGGTTGTCCGGGGTCGTGGCGAGCAGGTACCGCTGGTTGTGGGTGGCCGGCTCGTCGACCAGACGAACGCGCTCCATCCGCTTGCCCGACGCGGTCTGCCGGCGGGCGTTGACGAACCAGGGTCCGTCGTCACGCGGTGGGGCCACTCCGGCGAGGAAGCGCCGGTACTCCTCGGTCCCCTGGTCGGCGGCGTAGGCGCGCCGGGTCTCCAGACGCCAGGCGGTGTGCTCGAAGGCGTCGCGGAAGAACCCGGTGATCCGGTGGGCGGGCACGGCGTCGTCCACGTCACTCCTTCGGCGCGAAGTTGATCAGCAGGGCGCGGTCGACGACGACGAGGGACTCCCCGTCGAGGACGTTCCTCATCTGGGCGAGGGTGGCGGGGTCGGTCACCGTGTGGCCCTGTACGAGGATCTCGCCGCTGTCGATGTCCTCGTACAAGGTGGGGCACTCACCGCTCTTACTGTTGGTGCCGAGCATGCGGAGCCTGCGGGGCATGGCTTCCTCCCAGTGGGTGCCGGTACGGCCGGGCCGAAGGTAGCCAGGGGATCGAGAAACACGCAACGAGGTCGCACGCCCCGGCGGGTCCCAGCCCCCGCCCACCAACGAGGAAACCCCGGCCCGCCGAAGCGGACCGGGGTTTCCCGATCAGGGTGAGTAACGGGACTCGAACCCGCGACATCCTGGACCACAACCAGGTGCTCTACCAGCTGAGCTATACCCACCATGCATGACCGGACTGTTGTGGTCTTGGAAAGTCCCTGGGGGCTTTCCTACCGGCCGAGAAAAAGTGTACAGGGTCCGGGAGGGTGCTCGCGCACATGTTTCGCGGCACCCTCCCGGGGTGGCCCCGTGGTGGCCCCGGAGGGGTTACTCCGCAGGCAGGACGTGCTTGGCGGCGATCGTCTTCGCCGTGTCCGAGTCAGGGCCCGGCTGGGGTACGAAGATCGCCTCGCGGTAGTAGCGGAGCTCCGCGATGGATTCGCGGATGTCCGCCAGCGCGCGGTGGTTGCCGTTCTTGTCCGGGCTGTTGAAGTAGGCCCTCGGGTACCAGCGGCGGGCGAGCTCCTTCACCGAGGAGACGTCCACGATCCGGTAGTGGAGGTACTCCTCCAGGGTCGCCATGTCACGCAGGAGGAAGCCGCGGTCGGTACCGACCGAGTTTCCGCACAGCGGGGCCTTGCCCGGCTCCTTCACGTGCTCGCGCACGTACGCCAGGACCTGCTCCTCGGCGTCGGCCAGCGTGGTGCCGCCGGCCAGCTCGTCGAGGAGCCCGGAGGCGGTGTGCATGGCGCGCACCACCTCCGGCATGGTCTCCAGCGCGGCGTCCGGGGGACGGATCACGATGTCCACCCCTTCACCGAGCACGTTCAGCTCCGAGTCGGTGACCAGTGCGGCCACCTCGATAAGTGCGTCGTCCGCCAGCGAGAGCCCGGTCATCTCGCAGTCGATCCACACCATGCGGTCGTTCATGCGCCTCAGCCTACGGGGCCGCTCCGCTGCCCCGGCAGACTCGGACGCATGTAACCGGTGGCGTACATCTCCGAGACGGATTTGCCCGGATGGTCCGGCGGCATCGCGTGCGCGATCGCCGCAGGTCCCATCAGCGCGCTCGCCGCCGCCGTGCGCCGGGCCTGTGGCAGGGCCTGCGGCGGCACGGTCTCCAGGGGCGGCGGGCCCCCGGAGGGCTCCGCCTGCGGCCGGCGCGCCCGGTACGCCGCCCGGTAGGACGCCGGGGACGAGCCGAGCTGGCGGCGGAAGTGCCCGCGCAGCGCGACCGGTGAGCGGAAGCCGCAGCGGCCCGCGACCTCGTCGACCGAGTAGTCCGACGTCTCCAGGAGACGCTGGGCCTGGAGCACCCGCTGGGTGATCAGCCACTGGAGCGGGGCCGATCCGGTCAGCGAGCGGAACCGCCGGTCGAACGTACGGCGTGACATGTACGCGCGAGCGGCGAGCGTCTCCACGTCGAACTGCTCGTGGAGGTGCTCCAGCGCCCAGGACACGACCTCGGCCAGCGGGTCGGACCCGATCTCTTCCGGTAAAGACCTGTCGAGGTAGCGCTCCTGACCGCCGCTGCGCCGCGGCGGGACGACGAGCCGGCGCGCGAGGGCTCCGGCGGCGTCGCTGCCGTGGTCGGTCCGCACGATGTGCAGACACAGGTCGATCCCGGCCGCCGTGCCCGCCGACGTCAGGACGTCCCCGTCGTCGACGAACAGCTCCCGCGGGTCCACGTGGACCGACGGATAGCGCTTGGCGAGCGTGGGCGCGTACATCCAGTGCGTGGTCGCCGGGCGGCCGTCGAGCAGCCCGGCGGCGGCGAGGACGAACGCCCCGGTGCAGAGGCCGACGATGCGGGCCCCTTCTTCGTGCGCCCGGCGCAGTGCGTCGAGCGCCGCCGCCGGTGGCGGCGAGGTGATGGACCGCCAGGCGGGCACCACCACGGTGCCTGCCCGGTTGATGGCCTCCAGCCCATAGGGCGCGGTCAGTTCGAGCCCGCCTGTGGTCCGCAGGGGGCCCTCCTCTCCGGCACAGACCAGCAGGCGGTAGCGGGGCACGCCCGCGTCCTGCCTGTCGATCCCGAACACGGAGAGCGGAATGGAGCTCTCGAAGATGGGGCCGCCACTGAACAGCAGTACGGCAACGACTTCCCGGCGTCGACGGCCGGCGAGCTTCCTTGTGGCCTCCGGTGATGCGGCAGCGGAGTCCTGGCTCATTCTGCTAAGCCCCCCTCGGTGTTCGCGGCTCCCCGTTCTTGTCGGGCTTGTCGCTCCTGCACTTTTCCCCTTGGTTTTGCACGAGTCCCCCAGCCTTCGATACGCATGATCGAATCTACTGCGTTCTGTGGCGTCGGCGTGACAAGTCCGGTACTCAGCGCTATGTCGACTTGGCAACTTGGCGCGAAGCATTCGATCACGAAGGGTTTCACTCACAGGGCCCGCTGGGAAGTGGGCGTCGCATGCATGGCCCGTACCCGTATGGCCGAAGCCGCCACCGCTGCCCGTTTTTCGCTGGTGACAAGGGGGTTGGCAGGCCATTTCGGACAGGGGGCGGGGGGGAGGGGAAGTTGGCTGAAAACATACGGGTCCGTGTGTGCGAACACGTCAGTCCAACGGCGAACTTTCCCGCCTTCTTCGGCCATGTCGGCCGACGGGGCCGTCCAGGTGCCGCCCGGCGGACGCGGCGGCGGCCCGCTCGGACTGGCGCAACAGCAGCCGGCAGACCGCGGTGACCGCGGTGAGCCCGATCGCCAGCCCCGTCGCCCCCGCCGACGAGGCCCCGTAGACCACGAGCACCACCGGCACCAGGAGGCAGCTGAAGGCCGCCCAGCGCACCACGTCCCCGGCGCAGTCACCGTTACCCCCGCCGGGCGCGCGTACGCCCTGCGCGCCCTCGGCGGCTCCCCGGCCCGCGCCCTCGGCGTACGGCGGGGCCCCCGAGGGGGCGGGCGCGGCGCCGCGCGTGCGGCCGGACGGGGTGGGCTGGGCGAGGGGAGGGGCGGGCACGGGCATGGGCTCCCTGGGGCTTCGGGCGGTGTCGGGCGGGGGGTCGGGGGCGGGGCGGCCCCGGGTCTAACGGGGAGGGGGCGCATCCGGTCACTGCGCGTACACGGCCGGGCCACAGCCGATACCCGGTCGGAGCATGATCGAAGCGGTTCGAACGTGCACAGAATGTTGAAGAAGGGACCTCTGTACCGGCCACGAGCCATTGCCATCCGGGGCGGGCTCGTGCATGCTCCGGGGAACGCCGTGCAGCATCGGCGGTTCTGGGCAGGAGAGGAGTGTCGCCGTACCCTTGGGGGTATGGGCTTGGGAAGATGATTCCCGGACACTGCTCCGCCGCCAACTGTCGCCCTCCCATGAGGATCCAAACGCCGAGACACCCATGGCCGGTCAAGAATTCCCCGAACCCGCGGACCGCAAGCAGGTTGCCGACCCGACGTCGGACCTCCAGGCGGCAGAAGAACCACGTCTGTCCTGTGACCCCGCCTTCCGGCACGGAGTGGTGGTCGGTTTCGACGGCTCCACCTCCAGCGAGCGCGCCCTCGCGTACGCCATCGGCATGGCCAGACGGTCGGGTTCCGGTCTGATCATCGTCCATGTCGCCAACCGGCTGCCCACCACCGTGTGGGCGGGCTGCGAGCCGCCGGTCTTCGTGGACGTGCCGGACCACCGCACGGAAGTGCTCGGCCTGGAGCTCGCCTGCGCGGACTATCTGGCCGAGGTCTCCTGGATCCTGGTCGAGCGCGGCGGGGACATCTGCCACGAACTCGAAGAAGTCGGGCGGGAGTACGCGGCGGACGCCATCGTCGTCGGCTCCACGCACGGGATCGTCGGCCGGATCTTCGGGTCGGTCGCCGGGCGGCTGGCCCGGCGCGCCCAGCGCCCGGTCGTCGTCATCCCGTAACCCCCTCGTGTCCGTTCGTTGTCCCAGCTGAGACGCTGTCAACTCCCTTTGTTCCAGGGCGAATCTACCCATCGGTAGGGGGTGGATTGTGCCCTTGTGAAGGGTACATAAGGGTCACTGGGAAGCAGCACAACCGCAGGACAACCGCGCATGAAGGGAGCCCGCCGTGGACCACGAAGCCCCCGCGGGAAGCATCACTTCCACCCTTGGACACCTCGCACTCGGACTCACCCTGCTCGCCTTCGGTCTCGGTACCACCAAGGTCGTCCACGACGTGACGGTGGCGGACGCCGTGTCGATCGCGACCTACGTCGGCGGCATCGGCCTGTTCGTCCTCGGGATCGTCGCGTTCCGTGACCAGGACGCCGTCACCGGCACCGCGTTCGCGGGCCTGGGCGCCTTCTGGTTCACCTGGGCCAGCGGCGCGAACGACAAGTTCTCCACCAACGCGGCCGGTCTGTTCCTGCTGCTGTTCGGGCTCCTCGCGCTCAGCCTGGCGGCGGGCTCGGCGGGCTACGGACCCGTCCGGCAGGGCTCGTACGCGCTGCTGTTCGTCTCCCTGGTGCTGCTGGCGGTCGCCGACTTCGCCACCAGCGACAGCCTCGCCAAGGCGGGCGGCTGGGTGGCGGCGGTCGCGGGCGCGGTCTCCTGGTACGGGGCCACGGCGGGCCTGGCCAACTGGCCGACGGCCCTTCCGCGGCGCGCTGCCGGCCGGGGGGTGACGGCCGCCGGCTAGGCAGCGGTTCGCCGGTGCAATGGGCGGCACCGGCACACGGGGAGCGGCCCCGCACGCCTGGTGGCGCGTGCGGGGCCGCTCTTCCGTCGCTCCGCCCGGGGGGGGCGGGGGCGGACTACTCGACGGTGACGGACTTCGCCAGGTTGCGCGGCTTGTCGATGTCGCGGCCCATGGCCAGCGCCGTGTGGTACGCGAAGAGCTGGAGCGGGATGCCCATCAGGATCGGGTCCAGCTCGTTCTCGTTCTTCGGCACGACGATGGTGTGGTCGGCCTTCTCCTGCTCGCGGTGGGCGACGGCCAGGATGCGCCCGCTGCGGGCCTTGATCTCCTCCAGGGCCGCGCGGTTCTTCTCCAGCAGGTCGTCGTCGGGGACGATGGCGACCGTCGGCAGCGCGGGCTCGATGAGCGCCAGCGGGCCGTGCTTGAGCTCGGAGGCCGGGTACGCCTCGGCGTGGATGTAGGAGATCTCCTTGAGCTTCAGGGACGCCTCCAGGGCGACCGGGTAGCCGCGCACCCGGCCGATGAACATCATCGACTGCGCACCGGCGTACTCCTTGGCGAGCTTCTCGATCTCCGGCTCCATGGCCAGGATCTCCTCGATCTGCCCGGGCAGCTTGCGCAGGCCCTCGATGATCCGCTTGCCGTCGGCCACCGACAGGTCGCGGATGCGGCCCAGGTGCAGGGCGAGCAGCGCGAAGGCGACCACGGTGTTGGTGAAGCACTTGGTGGAGACGACGCAGACCTCGGGCCCGGCGTGCACATAGGTGCCGCCGTCGGCCTCGCGGGCGATGGCCGAGCCGACGACGTTGACCACGCCGAGGACGCGGGCGCCCTTGCGCTTGAGCTCCTGGACGGCGGCGAGCACGTCGTAGGTCTCACCGGACTGGGAGACCGCGATGTAGAGGGTGTCGGGGTCCACGACCGGGTTGCGGTAGCGGAACTCGGAGGCCGGCTCGGCGTCCGCGGGGATGCGGGCGAGCTCCTCGATGAGGCCCGCGCCGATCAGGCCGGCGTGGTACGAGGTGCCGCAGCCGAGGATCTTGATCCGGCGGACCCCGCGGGCCTCGCGGGCGTCCAGGTTGAGGCCGCCGAGGTGGACGGTGGAGAACCGGTCGTCGATCCGGCCGCGCAGCACCCGGTCCACGGCGTCGGCCTGCTCCGACATCTCCTTGTGCATGTACGTGTCGTGGCCGCCCATGTCGTAGGAGGCGGCCTCCCACTCGACGGTCTCGGGGGTGGCGTTGGTGGCCGTGCCCGAGGTCGTGTACGTACGGAAGTCGTCGGCCTTCAGGGTGGCCATCTCGCCGTCGTTGAGGGTGACGACCTGGCGGGTGTGGGCGATCAGCGCGGCGACGTCGGAGGCGACCAGCATCTCCTTCTCGCCGATGCCGAGGATGACCGGGGAGCCGTTGCGGGCGACCACGATGCGGTCGGCGAAGTCGGCGTGCATCACGGCGATGCCGTAGGTGCCCTCGATCAGCTTGAGCGCCTCGCGGACCTTCTCCTCCAGGGAGTCGGCCAGGGAGCGGGCGATCAGGTGCGTGATGACCTCGGTGTCGGTCTCGGAGGCGAAGACGACGCCCTCGGCCTCCAGCTTGGCGCGCAGCTCGGCGGCGTTGTCGACGATGCCGTTGTGGACGACGGCGACCTTGTTCTCGGGGTCCAGGTGCGGGTGCGAGTTGATGTCGCTCGGGGCGCCGTGGGTGGCCCAGCGGGTGTGCGCGATGCCGGTGGTGCCGGTGAAGCGCTTGGGGACACGGGCCTCCAGGTCGCGGACGCGGCCCTTGGCCTTGACCATCTTCAGCGCGCCCGACTTGGGGCTGTTGATGACCACACCCGCGGAGTCGTAACCCCGGTACTCCAGCCGCTGCAGACCTTCGAGCAGCAGGGGAGCGACATCGCGCTTACCGATGTAACCGACAATTCCGCACATAAAGGCTCTACCCCTCCATCGACAACAACGTTTCCGCGTGCTCGGCCCGGTCCGGGCGCCTCAGCCGTAGACGATCCGGCGCAGCTGCCGCAGCGAGAGCTCCGGTGGCGCCACGGCGCGGTGCGGCAGCTCGGCCGCGATCCGCTCGAAGATCTCCGCGTTCACCAGGCCACCGGACTGCAGCTCACGGTGGCGGCGGCGGACGAACTCCTCGTACGTCTCGTCGAAGTACGCCAGCACATCGAGCACCACCCGGGCGGCCTCGCCGCGCTGGAGCGCGGTGCTGCGCACCAGGTGGTCGATGAGGTCGTCGTGGGACGACGGGCGACGTTCGAGCACTCGTCGATATTGAGGGCTCGACGGGGCGCATGCAAGAATCCTGCCCGATTCCGGGCAGGATTCTCATGATCATAGGTATGGTCTGGACCATAAAGGGGTCTCGGCCCGTCCGGAGGCCCCCTTACAGGCGCTTCAGCACCGCCTGCTTGGCCAGGGTGAACTCCTCGTCCGTGAGGATCCCCGACCGGTGCAGCTCACCGAGCTCGCGCAGCCGCCGCAGCAGTACGTCGTGGTCCTCCGCGGCGGGCGCGGCGGCGGCCTCCAGCGCCTTGGCGCCGGGCGCGGGCGCGAGCTCCGGCGCCGCCGCGTTCGGGTGCGGCATCCGCACCACCACCGCCGAGGCCAGCAGCGCCATCAGCGGATCCTTCTTGAAGCCGTTCAGCTCCACCGCGTGCGGATCGCGCCCGGCGGGCACCCGGGGCGCGTTCGGCGAGCTCACGAAGCGCAGGTGCCCGTCCACCAGGCCCCGCGCGGGCTGCCACTCCACCGCGTGCAGCTCCTCCAGCGCCAGCACGGCCGGGCCGCTGCCGGTCTTCACCTCGTCGGTGTGCCAGGTCCATTCCAGGCGGACGGTGCGCCCGTCGAAGCTGGCCGTGCCGTCGCCCGCGCCCACGGTCATGGGCAGCGCCGGGCCGGGCAGCAGATAGCGGTCCACGGGGCCGGTGGGCACCTGGTCGAGCAGCAGGGCGTTGCGTACCTCGTCCACGAAGTACTCGGCCACCCCGGCCGCCTTCGTCTCCACCGTCAGGGTGTAGGGGTCGGAGGAGTCGTCCAGCTTGCCGCCGGTGACCTGGAGCAGCGGATCGGCGCCCTCGCGCAGCCGCAGCCTCAGCCGCCCGCTCTTGCGGCCCGGCTCGTACGAGGCCCCGGCCAGCGCCGCCAGCGGCACCGAGACCTCGCCCAGCGTGCGGCGCAGCAGGCCGACGCCCTTGTCGCGGCCGGGCACGATGCGCACGGCGTCCCCGTCGAAGGTCCAGGTCCCGTCGTTCTGGATGATTTCCGCCATGCGGGGATTGTCCCATCCGGCCCTCGGGGGCGGCCGAGTTGGGCTCCCGGGGGACGTCTTGACCGGCCCCGTTACCGCCGGTACTGATGGATGCGCCCCCGGCGCCGGGCGCGCCCGGACGGCATCCGCAGGTCATGGCCGAGATCCACATCCTCGGCCGCGCCGTTACGGCCGTCGCATTCCGGCCCCGGCCGGGCCGCGACGGCTCGCGCACGCCCCTCTATACCGGCACCGGCGCCGGTTTTGGCTCACCCTGTGTGTTCGGGCGGATCACCTGCGCGTTCACCGGCGCGACGGGAGGCGCGACCGGGGCGCGGCGGGGAAACACGACCGGGCGGGCCGGAAGTCGGCCCGCCCGGTGCGTACGGACGTGCGGCGGGGGCCGGGGAGGGGAGGGGGTCCGCCCCGGCCCCGCGCCTCAGCCCGCGATCGGGTTGCGCAGGCTGCCCACCAGCTGGAGCGCCGCCGACGGGTCCGCCAGATCCACCATCTGCTTGTTGTTGCGCAGCTGGAGGCGGTTGAGGCAGGACAGGGCGAACTCGGGGGCGAACATGTCGTACTGCTTGAACTTCTCCGCCAGCTCCGGCACCGACTCCTGGTAGGCCGTGACGCACTCGGCGACCACCGACCAGAAGTCCGCCTCGGCCAGGACGCCCTCGGAGGCGAGCGTGGCGTTCAGGAAGCGGAAGAAGCAGTCGAAGACGTCCGTGAAGACGGACAGCAGCTTCATGTCCTCCGGCACCTCGGCGCGCACGCGCTCGACGGCGGGCGGCAGCACCGCGTCCGGGTCCATGACCACGATCTCCTCGGCGATGTCCTTGAAGATCGCCCGCGAGACGCTGCCGTCCTCGGCGAGGACCAGGATCACGTTCTCGCCGTGCGGCATGAACGCCAGGTCGTACGCGTAGAAGGAGTGCAGCACCGGCAGCAGATAGGCGTCCAGGTAGCGCCGCAGCCACACCTTGGCGTCCAGCCCCGAGGCGGCGATCAGCGCGCCCGCGAAGGACGCCCCGGCCGAGTCGGTGTGGAGCAGGGAGGCCATCGTGGCGAGCCGCTCGCCGGGCGCCAGCGAGGGCACCGGGCTCTCCCGCCACAGCGCGGCCAGCATCTTGCGGTAGGGCGAGTAGCGGTCGGT
This sequence comes from Streptomyces sp. cg36, assembly GCF_041080675.1. NCBI lineage: Bacteria > Bacillati > Actinomycetota > Actinomycetes > Kitasatosporales > Streptomycetaceae > Streptomyces > Streptomyces cyclosori. The sequence goes on from NZ_CP163520.1 coordinate 5,082,904, forward strand.
GGCCCGCTCGTACTGGCGGTGGTGGTAGCCGATCGCCGCCCGCTCGCGGATGATCGAGAACCGGGCCGCCCGCAGGACGGAGTCCCGCTCGACGACGCCCGCCAGCCAGTCGTTGATGGCCGGGGTGGCCTCCATGTAGGCGGCCGAGAGGCCGCGCATGAAGCCCATGTTGAGGACGGAGAGCGCCGTCTTCACATAGTGCTTCGACGGGTCCGTGGTGTTGAAGAAGGTACGGATCGACTGCTGTGCGAGATAGGAGTCGTCGCCCGTGCCCAGCGGGACGAGCCGGTCCTGGGCGACCTCGGCGGCGAAGGTCACCGACAGCTTGTTCCACCACTGCCAGGGGTGGACCGGCAGCAGCCGGTAGTCCGCGAGGTCCAGGCCGCGGGCCGCGAGCGTGGCGGCGAAACGTTCCAGCGTCGCGGCGCCCAGCTCCGCCTCGATCAGCGTCTCGTAGTCGAGACCGGCGCCCGAGGTGAAGGTCGCCCGGTCGCGCCGCGCCGCCAGCCAGATCAGCCGGACCGGGGCGGCGGCCTCCGGCGCGTACGCCGCGTACTCGTGCACCCCGAAGCCGAGCCGCCCGTTGTTGGCCACGAAGCAGGGGTGGCCCTCGGTCATCCCCGTCTCGATCGCCTGGAAGCCGGCCCGCGCCAGCTCGGCGGCCGGGGTCTGCTCCTTGGTGAGCTTGTACGCGGTGCCCGAGAGCGTGGAGGAGATCTCCTCCAGATAGACCGGCAGGATCTCGTCGCTCAGCCCCAGCGCGGTGCGCAGGTCGAGGAAGAAGTCGAGCGCGTCCAGCGGCAGCGGGCCCTCGGCGCCGTGCCGGGACACCGACTCCGGGTCGATCTGCCAGTGGTCCAGCGCGTACAGCTCGGCGCTGAATCGGTACTCCACCGTGCCGTCGTCGCTGCGGACCCGGTAGCCGCCCCCGTCCAGCGGCTCGGGCGTCAGCAGCCGCTCGTGGGAGAACTCGGCGAGCGCCTTGCGGACCAGCAGCCGGCCCGCCCGCTCCCACAGCTCGGGGGTGAGGTGGGGGACGGCGACCTCGGGGGTGCCCAGGGTGTGCCCGGTGCTCATCGGGTGGCCTCCTCGAACGCGGCCCGGGTGCAGACGCTCAGCAGCGCCGTCTTCTCCGGCTTGGCTATCTCGCCGACGACCTCGAAGCCGACGGCGGCGTTGAGCGCGTGGACGGCCTTGTTGCCCACGTCGGGCTCCACGACCACCCGGCGGGTCGCCGGGTCCTCGAAGAGGTGCGCCATCACGGCGGTGATCACGGCCTTGGTGAAGCCGTGGATCGGCGTGTCGGTCGGCGCGACCAGGAAGTGCATGCCGACGTCGCCCGGCTCCGGCTCGTACAGCCCGACCAGCTCGCGGTGGGCCGGGTCGTACTTCTCCATCAGGAAGGCGGGCGTGCCGTCGTGCAGCCCGAGCAGGGCGTGGTGGTGCTCGTCGGCGGCGATCTCCATGTACGCCCGCTCGACGTCCTCCAGCCGGGCGTCCTGCATCATCCAGAACGCGGCCTTGGGGTGGGTCACCCAGCCCAGCAGCAGCTCGGCGTCCTTGAGGGGGTCGAGGGCGCGGACGGTGAAGGTGCCGGCCCCGGCGGTGGTGCTCATACGGCGAACTCCTGGAAGGCGATGGACTTCTCGACCGGGTAGTACTCGCGGCCGAGGAGCTCGCCGACGATGTACGCGTTGCGGTAGGCGCCCATGCCCAGGTCGGGCGAGGTGATCGAGTGGGTGTGCACGGCGGCGTTCTGGAGGAAGATCTCGCGGCCGGCGGTGTCGATGGCGTAGTTGCGCGCCACGTCGAAGCGGCCCCGGCCGTCGCGCTTGAGCCGGTCGGCGACGGGCGCCAGGAACTCCGGCTCGGCGTACTTGTAGCCGGTGGCCAGGACCAGGCCCTCGGTGGTGAGGGTGTAGTCCTTCTCCTGCTCCTCCTGGCGCAGGCCCAGGGTGTACGTGCCCGCGCCGCTGTCGTAACTGGCGGCGTTCAGAGAGGAGTTGGTGAGCAGGCGGGTGGCGACCGGGCCCTTGAGGCTCTTCTGGTACAGCAGGTCGAAGATCGCGTCGATGAGCTCCGAGTCGATGCCCTTGAACAGGCCCTTCTGCTGCGTCTCCAGGCGGTAGCGGGTGGCCTCGGGCAGCGCGTGGAAGTAGTCCACGTACTCCGGGGAGGTCATCTCCAGCGTCAGCTTGGTGTATTCGAGCGGGAAGAACCGCGCCGAGCGGGTGACCCAGTTCAGCCGGTAGCCGTGGACGTCGATCTCGCTCAGCAGGTCGTAGTAGATCTCCGCCGCGGACTGCCCGCTGCCCACCAGGGTGATCGACTCCTTCTTCTGGAGCGCCTCCTTGTGGTCCAGGTAGCGGGAGTTGTGCAGCAGGTCGCCGCCGAGGCCCCGGCACGGCTCGGGGACGAACGGCGGGGTGCCGGTGCCGAGCACCAGGCGCCGGGCGCGGAACGCGGAGCCGTCCTCGGTGCGCACGACGTACACGCCGTCCTCGTGCGTGACCGTCCGCACCGTCTGGTTGAAGCGGATCGAGGAGAGCTTGCCGGCCGCCCAGCGGCAGTAGTCGTTGTACTCGGTGCGCAGCGGGTAGAAGTTCTCGCGGATGTAGAACGAGTAGAGGCGGCCGGACTCCTTCAGGTAGTTGAGGAAGGAGTACGGCGAGGTCGGGTCGGCCAGGGTGACCAGGTCCGACATGAACGGGGTCTGGAGGTGCGCGCCCTCCAGGAACATCCCCGAGTGCCACTCGAAGTCCGGCTTGCTCTCCAGGAAGAGGCCGCTGAGCTCGTCGATCGGCTCGGTCAGACAGGCCAGCCCCAGGTTGAAGGGGCCGAGGCCGATCCCGATGAAGTCGTACGGCTCACGAGGCTGCGTGGACAAGGTTCTCTCCCAGGTACTGCTCGGCGTGGCCGGCTATCAGATCGAGGACGGCGGCGATGTCGCCGATGGTCGTCTCGGGGTTGAGCAGGGTGAATTTCAGGTACTGGCGCCCGCCGGTCTTGGTACCGGCGACGACCGCCTCGCCGGACGCGAACAGCGCCTTGCGGGCGTAGAGGTTGGCGCGGTCGATCTCGGCGGGGGAGACGACCGCGTCGGGGATGTAGCGGAAGACGAGGGTGGACAGGCTGGGCTCGACCACCACGTCGTAGCGCGCGTCGGAGGCGAGCAGCCGCCAGCCCTCGGCGGCCAGGTCGCACACCTCGTCGAAGAGCGAGCCGACGCCGTCGGCACCCATGGTGCGCAGGGTCATCCACAGCTTCAGGGCGTCGAAGCGGCGGGTGGTCTGGAGGGACTTGTCGACCTGGTTGGGGATGCGCTCCTCGGCGGCCCGGCGCGGGTTGAGGTAGTCCGCGTGGTAGGTGGCGTGCCGCAGCGTGGTGGCGTCCTTGACCACGATCGCGCTCGAACTCACCGGCTGGAAGAAGGACTTGTGGTAGTCCACGGTGACCGAGTCGGCGTTCTCGATGCCGTCCAGGAGGTGGCGGCGGGTCGGCGAGACGAGCAGCCCGCAGCCGTACGCGGCGTCCACGTGCATCCACGCGCCGTACTGGGCGCACAGCTCGGCGATCTCCGGCAGCGGGTCGATGGAGCCGAAGTCGGTGGTCCCGGCGGTGGCGACGACGGCCATCGGCACATTGCCCTCGGCGGCGCACCGCTCCAGGGCGCGGGCCAGCGCCACGGTCCGCATGCGCTTGTCGTGGTCGCAGGGGATGGACACCACGGCGTCCCGGCCCAGGCCGAGCAGCTGGGCGGACTTCTGGACGCTGAAGTGGCTGCACTCGGAGGAGAAGATCCGCAGCTTCGACAGGTCCTCGGTCTTGGCCTCCTCGCGGGCCAGCAGCAGCGCCTGGAGGTTGGACTGGCTGCCGCCGCTGGTGAACACCCCGTCGGCGCCCGGGCCGAAGCCGACCCGCCCGGCGGTCCAGTCGATCAGCCGGCGCTCGATGAGGGTGCCGCCCGCGCTCTGGTCCCAGGTGTCCAGGGAGGAGTTGACGGCGGAGAGGACCGCTTCGCCGAGCACGGCGGGGATGACGACCGGGCAGTTGAGGTGGCCCAGGTAGCGGGGGTGGTGGAAGTAGACGGCGTCGCGCAGGTACACGTCCTCCAGCTCGTCCAGGACGGCGGAGGAGTCGCCCAGCGGGCGGTCGAGGTCGATCCCGTCGATGAGGGGGGCGATGTCCTCGACGGCGGCTCCGGTGAACGGGCGGCGGGTCGCGGCGAGTTTCGACGCCACCCGCTCGACCCCTTCGGTCACGGAGCGCCGGTAGCTCTCCGCCGTCGTGTCATTGAGCAGGTGCGAACGCATGGGAAGTGTCCTCCCGGATCGGGGACTTCGTCGGGCCCTCCGGACAGAAGGAAGGGGGCGAGGACCGCGATCTCGAAGTAAGGTTAGCCTAACCTAAGTTCGATCTCAACGGTGCCTCGCCCCCGGGGCGTGCGGGACCCCGGCGTACGGGATCCGGCGGGCGCCGTCGGCACCTGGCGCGGGTACGGCGGGCCCATCGGGGCCCGCACGCGCCCGCGCGGCGGTGCTACGCGGCTTCCTCCTCGCGCAGCTGGTCCTCGGAGCGTCCCCGTCGCCAGTAGCCGACGAAAGTGACGTTCCTGCGGTCGATGTGACGCTCATTCACGAAGTGCCGCCGCAGCTCCCGCATGGTGGACGCCTCCCCGGCGATCCACACGTACGGGTCGATCCCCGGCAGCGCGGGCTCGGCGCGCACGGCGTCCAGGACGGAGGGCGCGCCCTCCTCCTTCACCAGCCAGGTGATCGTGGTGTCCGCCGCGCTCGGCAGCTCCGTCCGGTCGCCGCCGAACGGCACTTCGAGCCACACCCGCGCGGGGGTGCCCGCCGGGAGCCACTCCAGGATCGCGGAGACGGCGGGCAGCGCCGTCTCGTCGCCCCACAGGACGACCCCGTCCGTACCGGCCGGCGGGCGGAAGCGCACCGCCGTGTTGTCGGCGACCGCCGGACCGAGGACCGCCACACGGTCCCCGGGCGCGGCGCCCGCCGCCCAGCGGCAGGCCGGTCCGCCGTCCTCGTGGAGGGCGAAGTCGATGTCGACCTCGTCGGGGTCGCGCCGCTGCTCGCGCAGGGTGTACGAGCGCATCACGGCCCGCACGCCGTCGGGCAGCGCCCGGTAGTCGGCGAACCAGGACTCCGGGTTCTGGGTGAGCGGCAGCACCGGCGCGTCCTGGCCGGGGTGCGGCAGGAAGAGCGAGAGGCTCTGGTCCCGGCCGCCCCCCTCGAAGTACGCCAACTGCTCGCCGCCGAAGGTGATCCGGACGAGCGACGGGCCGAGCCGCCGGGTCCGTACCACGCTCAGATCGAAGAGACGGAAGGGGACGGTGGCGGTCTCGGCTGTCAGCGTCATGGTCAGGCAACCTTCTTCGCGGTCTCGATGGCCTTGGCGAGGGTTTCGAGGATCGGCGCGCACTTGGCGTACGAGTAGATCGGCTCGGTGGTGCGCGGGGTGATCTGGCCGGCCTTGACGGCGGGCAGGCCCGCCCAGGTCGGCTTGGACTTCAGGGCGTCGGGCTGCAGGGCCGTGGAGCGGTTGTCCATCATGATCACGTCGGCCTTGTACTTGCCGACGTTCTCCCAGCTGAGCTCCTCGAAGAAGCCCTGCGCGTTGACCTTCGGCTCGACGAACTTGACGCCGAGCTCCTGGAAGTAGGCGGTGTCGGCGGACATCTTGGGCGCCGAGACGTAGAACAGGTCGGCGCTGGCCGAGCCGATCATCACCGTCACGTTGGGGTTGGCCTTGGTCGCGGCCTTCAGCCGGGCGGCGGCCTTCTCGAAGCGGTCCTTGGCCTCGGTGACCTTGGCGGCCTTGACGTCGGCGCCGAGGGAGGCGGCGAGGTCGACCCGGCGCTGGAGGGCGGCCGGCATGCTCAGCTGGGCGGCCCACAGCGCGACGCTGGGCGCCAGCGTGAGGATCTTGGCCTTGCTGTTGTCCGGCACGTACCAGAGGGCGTCCTTCTCCCACATGTCCGTGACGAGCAGGTCCGGCGCGAGGGCGGCGTACTTCTCGACGTTGAACTCGCCCCAGACGTTGCCGAGGATCTCGACCTTGTTGACGTCGAGGTCGCCCGCCTGCACGTCCGGCTTGCCGTCCTTGGTCTTGGTCGGACCGAAGACGGCCTTGACCTCGACGCCGTAGTCGTGGAGGGCGGCGGCGGTGCCGGTGAATGCCACGACGGTCTTCGGGGTGGACTTCGCCTCGACCGTCTTGCCCCGGTCGTCCTTGAAGCTCCAGGGGCCGGAGTTCTCGGCAGCCTTCTGCGAGCCGCCCTTTTTCTTGTCGTCGCTGTCCCCGCAGGCGGCCAGTGCGGCACCGAGGCCGATGGCGCCGCCGGCGGCCAGCAGGCCGCGACGGGAGAGGTGGGACGCTCGGGACATGGGCATGACGGTCCGCTTTCGTACGTGCCGGGGTCGGCCTCTTGGCAGTTCCTGGGTAGGTTAGCCTAACCTCACAAGGATCTGTAAAGGGGTCGCCAAGTGCGGCTTGCGGGGCGGCGTACGGCCGCCCGGGCGCCGGGCGCCCGGCTCAACGCCGCAGCGGCGCGTAGGTGAAGCGGACCTTGTGGGACGCCGTGGGCTCGTAGAGCTGACCGCAGACGGTGCAGTGCCAGTGCCAGTGGTCGGCGGCGCCGGGGGCGGTGGTCGAGGTGTCCTTCCACAACGGGGGACGGTTCGGACAGCCGGGACAGACGGGAGGGATCACCCTCCCCAGAGTGCAACGCCGCCCCCACCCCGACCCCCCGCACACAACAGAGCCACCCCATCGAGCGAAACGACGGCCCCGAGGGACCGCGGGGGTTTGGGCGCGCGGGGAACGGCGCGAGCAACCGACCACGGTCCGCGGGCGACAGCGGGTTTGGGGCGCGCGGGGAACGGCGCGAGCAACCGACCACGGTCTGCGGGCGACAGCGGGATTGAGGGGCGCGGGGAACGGCGCGACAAGCTCCCACCGCCCCGCAGACGAACTCCGGGCCAATCAGGGCCGCGAGCAACCGCCCCGCAGACGACCCCCGCGCCCCGGGAGGGGCCACTCAGGCGGGGAGCCCCAACTCCCGGGCAATCAGCATCCGCTGCACCTCACTGGTCCCCTCCCCAATCTCCAAAATCTTGGAGTCCCGCCACATCCGGGCCACCGGATACTCGTTCATGAACCCGTACCCGCCATGGACCTGCGTGGCGTCCCGCGCGTTGTCCACCGCCACCGTCGACGAGTACAGCTTCGCCAGCGCCGCCTCCTTCTTGAAGGACTCGCCCCGCACCAGCCGGGACGCCGCGTCGCGCCAGCCCACACGGGCCATGTGCGCCCGCATCTCCATGTCGGCGATCTTGAACTGGATCGCCTGGTTGTCCCCGATGGGGCGGCCGAAGGCGTGCCGCTCCCGGGCGTACTTCACCGACTCGTCCACACAGCCCTGGGCCAGCCCCGTGGCCAGCGCCGAGATGGCGATGCGGCCCTCGTCCAGGATGCGCAGGAACTGCGCGTAGCCCCGCCCCTCCTCGCCCAGCAGATGGGCGGCGGGCACGCGCACGTCCGCGAAGTGCAGCTCGCGGGTGTCCGACGCGTTCCACCCCACCTTCGAGTACGGCGCGGCCACCGTGAAGCCCGGGGTGCCGGACGGAACGATGATGGAGGAGATCAGCGGGCGCCCGTCGGGCTTGCGGCCGGTGACGGCGGTGACGGTCACCAGACCCGTGATGTCCGTGCCGGAGTTGGTGATGAAGCACTTGGTGCCGTTGATCACCCACTCGTCGCCGTCGCGCACCGCCGTCGTGCGGGTGCCGCCCGCGTCCGAGCCGCAGTCCGGCTCGGTCAGGCCGAACGCGCCGAGCAGCTCGCCCGCGCACAGCTTCGGCAGCCACTCCCGCTTCTGCTCCTCGGTGCCGAACCGGAACACCGGCATCGCGCCGAGCGAGACGCCCGCCTCCAGGGTGATGGCGACGGAGGAGTCGACCCGCGCCAGCTCCTCCAGGGCGATGCCGAGGGCGAGGTAGTCGCCGCCCATGCCCCCGTACTCCTCGGGGAAGGGCAGCCCGAACAGGCCCATGCGGCCCATCTCGCGGACGATCTCGTACGGGAACTCGTGGCGCTCGTAGAAGTCGCCGATCTTGGGGGCGACGACGTCGTGGGCGAACTCCTCGACCGTACGGCGGAGTTCTTCGTGCTCGTCTGAGAGCCGGTGGTCAAGGGACATGGGGGGTCACTCCTGGTGGGAGTCGGGGGAGAGGGCGCGGACGGTGCGGGACGGGCTCGGCCGTCCCAGCCGCTCGGCGAGCCACACGCTGGTGGCGGTGAGCCTGCCGAGGTCGACCCCGGTGTCGATGCCGAGGCCCTGGAGCATCCACACGAGGTCTTCGGTGGCGAGGTTCCCGGTGGCGGACTTGGCGTACGGGCAGCCGCCCAGCCCGCCCGCCGAGGCGTCGACCGTGGTCACGCCGTGCTGGAGCGCGGCGAAGGTGTTGGCGAGCGCCTGGCCGTACGTGTCGTGGAAGTGCACGCCGATCGCGGAGGTCGGCACGCCCTCCTCGTTCAGCGCGGCGAGCAGGGCCTGGACGTGGGCCGGGGTGGCGACGCCGATCGTGTCCCCGAGGCTCAGCTCGTCGCAGCCCAGGTCCATCAGGGACTTGGCGACCCGGACGACCTGGTGGACGGGGACGGCGCCCTCCCAGGGGTCGCCGAAGCACATCGACAGATAGCCCCGCACGTGCACCCGCCGCTCCTTGGCGCGGGCCACGACCGGCGCGAACATCTGGAGCGACTCGTCCACCGTGCGGTTCAGATTGGCCTTGGCGAAGGACTCCGTGGCGCTGGCGAAGACCGCGATCCGGTCGGCGCCGAGCGCCAGCGCCCGGTCCAGGCCGCGCTCGTTGGGGACCAGGACCGGCAGCGCCACGCCCTCGACGTCGCGCACCAGGGGGAACAGCTGCTCGGCGTCGGCGAGTTGGGGCACCCACTTGGGGTGGACGAAGCTGGTGGCCTCGACGGTGGTCAGGCCCGCGCCGGCGAGGCGGTGGATGAACTCCGCCTTCACCTCGGTCGGGACGACCGCCTTCTCGTTCTGCAGACCGTCGCGGGCCCCCACCTCGTGGATCCGCACCGAGGCGGGCAGGCCCTGTCCGGGTACGACCATGGGCAGTGTCACCGGTCCTCCTCCTTCGCGTCCGGCGCGCTCTCCCGGGGGGTCACCACGGCCAGGACCTGGTCCATGGCCACGGTCGAGCCGGGGGAGACGTCCAGCTCGGTGACGGTGCCGGCGTGCGGGGCGGAGATGACGTGCTCCATCTTCATCGCCTCCACCACCAGCAGGCTCTGGCCCGCGTCCACCTCGTCGCCGACCGCCACCTTGACGACGGTGACGGTGCCGGGCATCGGGGCGGCCAGGGTGTCGGCGCCCCCGCGCGCGGTGCCGGTGAGGCTCGCCGCGACGGGGTCGTGGTCCAGCACGTGCCAGCTGTCGCCGTCCCGGCCCAGCCAGGTGCCCTCCGGGGAGGGGGCGGTGGTGAAGGTGTGGGTGACGCCGTCGAGCTCCACGGTGACGGCGCCGGGGGCGACCCGGCCGGTCGCGCCGCCCCGCACCGCGTGCGTGACGGGTTCGAGTCCGGGGACGCGGAACGGGAAGGCCAGGGGCGCCGGTTCGCCGCCCAGGCGCCAGCCGCTCGGCACGTCGAACGGGTCCAGCCAGCCGCCCGTGGCCGCCGGGCGCAACGCCTCCTGGCGCACCAGCGCCGCCGCCGCGTACACCTCCTCGGGCACCCCGTCCGGCACCAGGCCGTCGGCCTCGCGCTCCACCAGGCCCGTGTCGAGGTCGCCCGCGACCACGTCAGGGTGGGCCAGCAGCCGCCGCAGGAACCCGGCGTTGGTGGGCACGCCCAGGGTGACCGTGCCGGCGAGCGCGGCGCGCAGCCGGCGCAGCGCGGTGGCGCGGTCCGGTCCGTACGCGATGACCTTGGAGAGCATCGGGTCGTAGAGGCTGCCGACCTCGGTGCCCTCGCTCAGGCCCGAGTCGGTGCGCACGCCGTCGCCCTGCGGCTCGCGCAGCGACAGGACGGTGCCGCCCGAGGGCAGGAAGCCGCGTGCGGGGTCCTCGGCGCAGATCCGGGCCTCCACGGCGTGGCCCGTGAGGGTGATGCCGTCCTGCCCGAACGGCAGCGGCTCGCCGGAGGCCACCCGCACCTGCCACTCCACCAGGTCCAGGCCGGTGATGAGCTCGGTGACCGGGTGCTCCACCTGGAGGCGGGTGTTCATCTCCATGAAGTAGTACGAGGACGGGTCGCTGCCCGGGACGATGAACTCCACCGTGCCCGCGCCCGCGTAGCCGCAGGAGCGGGCCGCCTGGACCGCCGCCTCGCCCATCGCGGCCCGGGTCTCCTCGTCCAGCAGGACCGAGGGGGCCTCCTCGATGATCTTCTGGTGGCGGCGCTGGAGGGAGCACTCGCGCTCGCCCAGGTGCACCACGTTGCCGTGGCCGTCGGCGAGGACCTGGATCTCGATGTGGCGCGGCCGGTCGATCCACCGCTCCACCAAGAGGGTGTCGTCACCGAAGGAGGCGCGGGCCTCGCGGCGGGCGGCGGCGATCTCGTCGGCGAGCGCCGTCTCCTCGCGCACCAGGCGCATGCCCTTGCCGCCGCCGCCCGCGCTGGGCTTCAGCAGCACCGGCATCCCGATCTCGCGGGCCGCGTCGGCCAGTTGGGCGTCGGTCAGGCCGCTGCCCGAGGAGCCGGGCACCACCGGGACGCCGGCCGCCCGCACGGTCTCCTTGGCCCGGATCTTGTCGCCCATCAGGGAGATCGCGTCCGCCGGGGGGCCGATGAAGACCAGGCCCGCCCCGGCGCACGCGCGCGCGAACGCCGCGTTCTCGGCGAGGAAGCCGTAGCCCGGGTGGACGGCCTGGGCGCCGCTCTTCGCGGCGGCCTCCAGCAGCCGCTCGATGGAGAGGTAGCTCTCGGACGCCGCCGCCGGGCCGATCCGCACGGCCGTGTCGGCCTCGCGCACATGGCGGGCGTCCGCGTCGGCGTCGCTGAACACCGCCACCGAGCGGACCCCGAGGGCGCGCAGGGTGCGCATCACGCGGACCGCGATCTCGCCGCGGTTGGCGACGAGGACTGTGTCGAACATCGTCATGGTCCGCCTCACATCCGGAAGACGCCGAAGCCGGGCGCCGAGAGGTCCCGCTGGGGGAGGGGGGCGTTGGCACACGCGGTCAGGGCCAGCCCGAGGACCTGACGGGTCTCCAGCGGGTCGATCACCCCGTCGTCCCAGAGGCGGGCCGTCGCGTAGTAGGCGTTGCCCTGCTGCTCGTACTGGGCGCGGACGGGGTCCTTGAAGGACTCCTCCTCCTCGCCGGACCAGACCTCGCCGCGCGCCTCCAGCTGGTCGCGCTTGACGGTGGCGAGCACCGAGGCGGCCTGCTCGCCGCCCATCACCGAGATCTTGGCGTTGGGCCACATCCACAGGAAGCGCGGCGAGTAGGCCCGGCCGCACATCGAGTAGTTTCCCGCCCCGTACGACCCGCCGACCACGACCGTCAGCTTGGGGACGCGGGTGCAGGCGACGGCCGTGACCATCTTGGCGCCGTGCTTGGCGATGCCGCCCGCCTCGTAGTCCTTGCCGACCATGAAGCCCGAGATGTTCTGCAGGAACACCAGCGGGATGCCGCGCTGGTCGCACAGCTCGATGAAGTGGGCGCCCTTCTGGGCGGATTCGGCGAACAGGATGCCGTTGTTGGCGACGATCCCGACCGGGTGGCCGTGGATCCGGGCGAAGCCGGTGATCAGCGTCTGCCCGAACTCGGCCTTGAACTCCTGGAAGCGGGAGCCGTCCACCACGCGCGCGATGACCTCGCGCACGTCGTAGGGCGTGCGCGAGTCGACCGGGACCGCCCCGTACAGCCCGAGGGGGTCGACCGCGGGCTCCTCGGCGGGCTCCACGCTCCAGGGCAGCTGCCCGCGCGCGGGCAGCGTCGCCACGATGTTGCGCACGATCCGCAGCGCGTGCGCGTCGTCCTCGGCGAGGTGGTCGGTGACGCCGGAGACCCGCGAGTGCACCTCGCCGCCGCCGAGCTCCTCCGCGGTGACGACCTCGCCGGTGGCGGCCTTCACCAGCGGCGGGCCGCCCAGGAAGATCGTGCCCTGGTTGCGGACGATCACGGCCTCGTCGCTCATCGCCGGGACGTAGGCCCCGCCCGCCGTGCAGGAGCCGAGGACGGCCGCGATCTGCGGGATCCCGGCGCCCGACATCCGGGCCTGGTTGTAGAAGATCCGGCCGAAGTGCTCGCGGTCGGGGAAGACCTCGTCCTGCATCGGCAGGAAGGCGCCGCCGGAGTCGACCAGGTAGAGGCAGGGCAGCCGGTTCTCCAGCGCCACCTCCTGGGCGCGCAGGTGCTTCTTGACGGTCATCGGGTAGTACGTGCCGCCCTTGACGGTGGCGTCGTTGGCCACGATCACGCACTCGCGCCCGCTGACCCGCCCGATCCCGGCGATCACTCCGGCGGCCGGTGCCTGGTCCCCGTACATCCCGTCGGCCGCGAGCGGGGCCAGCTCCAGGAACGGCGAGCCGGGGTCGAGCAGGGCGTCCACCCGGTCGCGCGGGAGCAGCTTGCCGCGCGAGACATGGCGCTCGCGGGCCCGCTCGCCGCCGCCGAGCCGGGCCGCGGCCAGTCTGGCGCGCAGCTCGTCGCCGAGGGCGCGGTGGGCCTTCTCGTTGGCCCGCCACGCCTCGGAGGCGGGATCAGCCGCGCTCCCAAGGACCGGTGCCTGCTGCATCGTGTCGAGCCCCCTTGCCCGTACAGCCGAAGTCTTGCGGTCGTGAGGTTAATGACCGTTAACTCTTTTCCTTCAGGTTAACGAGCGCTAACCGCGTTGTCTAGAATGAATTCCCATGAGCACCCGGACCGATGCCCCCACCCGACGCGAGCAGATCCTGCGCGAGGCCGCGCGGCTCTTCGCCGAGCGCGGGTTCCACGGAGTGGGCGTGGACGAGATAGGCGCGGCGGTCGGCATCAGCGGCCCCGGCCTCTACCGCCACTTCGCCGGCAAGGACGCGATGCTGGCGGAGCTGCTGGTGGGGATCAGCGGGCGGCTGTACGACGGCGGGCGCAAGCGGGTCGCCGAGGCGGCGGGCGGCCCGGAGGCGCTGCTGCGCGCGCTCATCGACGGCCACATCGACTTCGCCCTCGACGACCGGGCGCTGATCACCCTGCACGACCGCGAGCTCGACCGGCTGCGCGACAGCGACCGCAAGCTCGTGCGCCAGCTCCAGCGGCAGTACGTGGAGCTGTGGGTCGCGGTCGTCCGCGAGCTCTACCCCGACGGCTCCGAGGCGGAGGCCCGCGCGGCCGTCCACGCGGTCTTCGGCCTGCTCAACTCCACCCCCCACCTGGGTTCGTACGGGGCGGGGCTGCCCGGTCGGGCGGCGACGGAGGAGCTGCTGCGGCGCCTCGCGCACGGCGCGTTCGCCGCGCTGGCGGGCTGAGGCCCGCCGCACGGGCCGCCGGCGCCGGGGGCCCGTCCACTGCGCGGACGGCGGCCCTGTCCGCGCGGCCCCGGGGCAGAATGGGCCCCATGCCGATACCCAGCCGTGCCGCCCTCGTCGACCACCTCGTCCGCACCCGTATCGCCGGTGACGTCGCGACGCCCCGCGACAACAACCTCTCGCACTACCGCAAGCTGGCCAACGGCGACCGCCACTACTGGCTGGGCCTGGAGCTGGGGGAGCGCTGGAGCGACGAGCAGGACGTCCTCGCGGTGATGGCCGAGCGCTGCGGGGTCGTCGACGACCCGGGGCACCGCGCCGGGCAGGACACCATCGACCCCGAGCTGACCGTCGACGCCCTGGAGCGGATGGCCGCGCGGCTGCGCAAGGCCGTGGCGGGGCGGGAGCGGGTGCTGTTCGCCACCGGCCACCCGGGCGCGCTCATCGACGTGCACAGCCGGACGGCCGCGGCGCTGCGGGCCGCCGGGTGCGAGATCGTGCGGATCCCGGACGGCGTGCTGGCGGACGACGGCTGTGTGGTGCAGTTCGCGGACGTCGCGCTGTACGAGCGCGGCGCGTCCCTGTGGCACACGCACTCGCCCGCGCCGATGGCCGCGGTCCTGGACGCGCTGGAGCGGGCCGGGCGGGCGCTGCCGGACCTGGTCGTCGCGGACCACGGCTGGGCGGGGTGCGCGGCCCAGCGCGGTCTCGACGCGGTGGGGTACGCGGACTGCAACGACCCCGCGCTCTTCCTCGCGGAGGCGGAGGGCACGCTCCAGGTGGCCGTCCCGATGGACGACCACGTGGTCGATCCCCGGTTCTACGAGCCGATGACGCAGTACCTGCTGGGCGCGGCCGAGCTGGTCTGACTCAGTCGGCCCGCGGCACCCGCACCACGCCCTCCTGGATGACCGTCACCGCGAGGCGGCCGTCCTGGGTGTGGATGCGGGCCTGGCCGAGGCCGCGGCCCGCGGAGGCCGAGGGGGACTCCTGGTCGTACAGGAGCCATTCGTCGGCCCGGAAGGGGCGGTGGAACCACATCGCGTGGTCCAGGGAGGCGCCGACCACGTCGCCGACCGCCCAGCCGCCCCGGCCGTGCGCCAGCAGCACCGAGTCCAGCAGCGTCATGTCGGAGACGTAGGTGGCGAGCACCACGTGCAGCAGCGGGTCGTCCGCGAGCTTGCCGTTGGTGCGGAACCAGACCTGGGAGCGGGGCTCGCGCGGGGTGCCCACGCTGGCCCACGGCGGCGCGTCGGCGTACCGCAGGTCGACCGCGGCCCGGGCCTCGATCAGCCGCCGGGCGATGTCCGCGGGCAGGTGGCGCGGCAGCATCTCGGCGGCCGTCGGCAGCGACTCCGGGTCGGGCGCGGACGGCATGTCCGCCTGGTGCTCCAGGCCCTCCTCGTACGTCTGGAAGGACGCCGAGAGGTGGAAGATCGGCTTGCCGTGCTGGATCGCCACCACCCTGCGGGTGGTGAAGGAGCGGCCGTCGCGGATGCGGTCGACCATGTAGACGATCGGCGCGCCCGGGTCGCCGGGGCGCAGGAAGTACGCGTGCAGGGAGTGCGGCGGCCGGTCCGGCGGGACGGTGCGGCCCGCGGCGACCAGCGCCTGGGCCGCCACCTGGCCGCCGAACACCCGGGGCACCAGCGCGGAACGCGAGCTGCCCCGGAAGCAGTCCCGCTCGATCCGCTCCAGGTCGAGCAGATCGAGCAGGGCGTCGAGGGCCTGGGTCACAGACCCATGTCCTTGGCGATGATCGACTTCATGATCTCGCTGGTGCCGCCGTAGATCCGGTTGACGCGGTTGTCCGCGTACAGCCGGGCGATCGGGTACTCGTTCATGAAGCCGTAGCCGCCGTGGAGCTGGAGGCAGCGGTCGATGACGCGGTGGGCGACCTCGGTGCAGAACAGCTTGGCGCTGGCGGCCTCGGCGGGGGTGAGCTCACCGGCGTCCAGGGCCTCCAGGGCGCGGTCGGCGACGGCCTCGGCGGCGTCCACCTCGGCCTGGCAGGCGGCCAGTTCGAACTTGGTGTTCTGGAAGGAGGCGACCGGCTTGCCGAAGACGGTGCGGTCCTGCACGTACTGCTTGGCGAACCGGACGGCGGCCTTGGCCTGCGCGTAGGCGCCGAAGGCGATGCCCCAGCGCTCGGAGGCGAGGTTGTGGCCGAGGTAGGAGAAGCCCTTGTTCTCCTCGCCCAGCAGGTCCTCGACCGGGACCTTCACGTCGACGAACGCCAGCTCGGCGGTGTCGGAGGTGCGCAGGCCGAGCTTGTCGAGCTTGCGGCCGACCGAGTAGCCCTCGGCCTTGGTGTCCACGGCGAACAGCGAGATGCCGTGGCGGCGGTCCTCGGCGGTGGGCGCGGCGGTGCGGGCGCACACGATCACGCGGTCGGCGTGGACGCCGCCGGTGATGAAGGTCTTGGCGCCGTTGAGGACGTAGTGGGTGCCGTCCTCGGAGAGCCTGGCGGTGGTCTTCATGCCCGCGAGGTCGGAGCCGGTGCCCGGCTCGGTCATCGCCAGCGCCCACATCTCCTCGCCGGAGACGAACTTGGGCAGGAAGCGCTTCTTCTGCTCGTCCGAGGCGAGCATCTTGATGTACGGCAGGCCGAGCAGCACGTGCACGCCGGAGCCGCCGAACTGGACGCCCGCGCGGGCCGTCTCCTCGTACATGACGGCTTCGAACTTGTACGAGTCGATGCCCGCGCCGCCGAACTCCTCGTCCACGCGGATGCCGAAGACGCCCAGCTCGGCGAGCTTGTAGTAGAAGTCGCGCGGCGCCTGGCCGGCGGCGAACCACTCGTCGTAGACGGGGACGACCTCGGCCTCGATGAAGGCCCGGATGGTCTCCCGGAACGCCTCGTGGTCCTCGTTGAATACGGTGCGGCGCACGGACGCTCTCCTTTGACGACGGCTGCGGCTTGGCTAAGCGCTTGCTCAGAGATTGAACAATGAAGTTACCCGGCGGTCACTCACGCTGTCCAGAGTGAGCCTCAGCACGTCCGCCCGCACTCCCGAGCGCCAGCCACAGCTCGGTGCGGACGTCCATGTCGTCCAGATCGGCGTCGAGCAGCGCGGCGCAGCGGGCGATGCGCTGGCGGACGGTGTTGCGGTGCACGCCGAGCGCCACCGCCGTCCGGTCCCAGCTGCCGTGCAGCGACAGCCAGCAGCGCAGGGTGGCGGGCAGCGGCCCGGCCAGCGGCGCCAGCAGGGCGCGGGCGTGGGCCGCGGCCTCGGCCGGGTCCAGCAGCGCGGCGAACCCGCCGGGCCGGTGGCGCACCAGGGCCGAACGGGTGGCCTCGGCCCGGCGCAGGGCGCGGGCCGCCTGCGCGTCGGCGGCGGCCAGCTCGCCCGGCGGCACGGGGGCGCTGACGCCCAGCGTCCAGCCCGGCCGCGGACCGACCGGCTGCCCGCCGGGCACGAGCACGCGCGCGTGGCCGCCGTCCGCGTCCACCAGCGGGCCGCCCAGGTCGGCCGGGTCGCCCTCGCCGCGCGCGTGCACCACGGTCCAGGGCGCCCCGCCCAGCAGCGGCGCCACCTCGGCGGGATCCGCCCCGAGCAGCAGCCGCACCAGCGCGGCGGAGCGGGCGCCCTGTCCCGCGCCCGGCCGCTCGGCGGTGAGCAGCGACAGCAGGACGGACGCGGCCCCGGCGATGGTGTGGTCGCCCGGCTCGCGCCGCTCGGTGACCACGGCGAGCGCCAGGCCGCGCGCCCCGGCCAGCGCGTACGCGGCGAGCTGGGCGCCGCCCGAGGTGTCGCTGGCCGAGGCCGGGGGAGCGGCGCCGGTCCGGCCCGGCTCCGGACCGGGCGAGACCACCGCCGCCAGGTGCCGCAGGGCCTCTCGCTGCGGCGCGGACGGCTCGGGCCCGGCCGAGCCCGCCACCGCCCCCCGCCCGTCGAGCAGCCCCGCCCAGCCGCCCAGCCGGGCCGCCAGCTGCCCCAGCACGGCCGGGAGCGGGTCGGGGCGGGCGGCGGCCGAGGCGAGCGCCTGCTGGGCCCGGGAGACCCGGCGCAGCTCGTGGTGGCGGGCCTCGGTCAGCAGCTCCCACACGGCGCGGGCGACCGCCGTGAACGTGGTCGGCGGCGGCACCTCCACCAGCGGCAGCCCGTGCTCCTCGCAGGCGGCCACCAGCTCCGCGGGGACCGTGTCGTACACCGGCGCGATCCCGAAGCCCAGCGCCGCCGCCCCCGCCTCGGCGACCCGGGCCGCGTACCGCCCGGGGTCGGTGAGCTGCACGCCCGCCGTCAGCAGCAGCTCGCCGCCGAGCAGATACGGGTACGGGTCGGCCATCTCCGAGGCGTGCACCCCGTGCACCTCGGCCGGCACCGGGCCCGCGATGTGCCGCAGGCCCAGGTCCGCGCGGGCCAGCAGCGCGGCGAGCGGGACGGCGGTGGTGGGCGGGGTGGCCGCGGGCTCGGCGGGCATGGGCGTTCCCTCCATCCGGGGGGCCTTGAGTGGAGGAAACGTACACTTCTGTGGGGGGACGCGGCCACCTAGGGTGGCCAGCGCGGGCCGCACCGGCCCGGAGGAACCGCGGGCCCCGGGCCCGTACGCAGGCCGATCACGAAGGGCACCCCGACATGAGCAGCAACGAAACGCCGCGCGGTCCGGTCGACTCGTCCCGCATCCCCCGCTACGCGGGCCCGGCGACCTTCGCCCGGCTGCCGCGCCTGGACGAGGTCGCCGCCGCCGACGTCGCCGTCGTCGGCGTCCCCTTCGACAGCGGCGTCTCCTACCGGCCCGGCGCCCGCTTCGGCGGCAACGCCATCCGCGAGGCGTCCCGGCTGCTGCGCCCGTACAACCCGGCGCAGGACGCCTCGCCCTTCGCGCTCGCCCAGGTCGCGGACGGCGGCGACATCGCGGTGAACCCGTTCAACATCAACGAGGCCGTGGACACCATCGAGGCCGCCGCCGACGACCTGCTCGGCACCGGCGCCCGGCTGATGACGCTCGGCGGCGACCACACCATCGCGCTGCCGCTGCTGCGCTCGGTCGCCAAGAAGCACGGCCCGGTCGCGCTGCTCCACTTCGACGCGCACCTGGACACCTGGGACACCTACTTCGGTGCCGAGTACACCCACGGCACCCCGTTCCGCCGCGCCGTCGAGGAGGGCATCCTCGACACCGAGGCGCTCTCCCACGTCGGCACCCGCGGCCCGCTCTACGGCAAGCAGGACCTCACCGACGACGAGAAGCTCGGCTTCGGCATCGTCACCTCGGCCGACGTCTACCGCCGCGGCGCCGACGAGGTCGCCGACCAGCTGCGCCAGCGCATCGGCGACCGCCCGCTCTACATCTCCATCGACATCGACTGCCTCGACCCGGCCCACGCGCCCGGCACCGGCACGCCGGAGGCGGGCGGCATGACCTCCCGCGAGCTCCTGGAGATCCTGCGCGGCCTCGCCTCCTGCAACCTGGTCTCGGCCGACGTCGTCGAGGTCGCCCCGGCGTACGATCACGCGGAGATCACCTCGGTCGCGGCCTCGCACACCGCGTACGAGCTGACCACGATCATGAGCCGCCAGATCGCGGCGGCGAAGGCGAAGTAGCACGCACGAAGGGCGCGTACAGCGTGACGCACGACCACGACCTGGTTCTCCGTCCCACCGAGGCCCAGACGGCCGCCGCACTGGCGCCGCCGCCGGGCCGCACGGGCGGGGACCTGGTCGTGGAGACCCTGCGCAGCCTCGGCGCCACCACCGTCTTCGGGCTGCCGGGCCAGCACGCGCTCGGGGTCTTCGACGCGGTGGGCCGCTCCGACCTGCGCCTGATCGGGCTGCGGGTGGAGAACAACGCGGGCTTCGCCGCCGACGCCTACGGGCGGATCACCGGCGAGGCGGCCCCGCTGCTGCTCTCGACCGGCCCCGGCGCGCTCACCTCGCTGGCCGCCCTCCAGGAGGCCGCCGCCGCCTCCGCCCCCGTCCTCGCCCTCTCCTCCCAGGTCCCGGCGGCGGGCCTGGGCGGCGGGCGGCACGGCCATCTGCACGAGCTGCGCGACCAGACGGCGTCCTTCCGCGACGTCGTGAAGTCGGTGCACCCCGCCCGCACCCAGTCCCAGATCCCGTCGGCGATCGCCGCCGCCTGGGAGTCCGCGCTGAGCGCTCCGCACGGCCCGGTCTGGGTGGAGATCCCCGAGGACGTGCTCCGCGCCGAGACGGTGATCCCGCAGGTCACGGGGGTGGACGCGACCCCGCACGAGCTGGCGCCGCGCCCCGAGCTCACCGCGGTGGCGGCCCACTGGCTGGAGCACGCCGCCCGCCCGGTGATCATCGCGGGCGGCGGTGTCGTACGGGCCGACGCCGCCGGCAAGCTCCGGCTGCTGGCCGAGCGGCTGAACGCGCCCGTCGTCACCACCTTCGGCGGCAAGGGCGCCTTCCCCTGGGAGCACCCGCTCTCCCTCCAGTCGTGGCTGGAGGACCGGCACATGACCGACTTCCTGGAGGACGCCGACGTCCTCCTCGTCGTCGGCTCGGGCCTGGGCGAGCTGTCCTCGAACTACCACACCTTCTTCCCCGGCGGCCGGGTGATCCAGATCGAGGCCGACCTCGGCAAGCTGGAGTCCAACCACGCCGCCCTCGGCATCCACGCGGACGCCCGGCTCGCCCTCCAGGCGCTCCTGGAGACGGTCGGGGAGCGCGAGGACCCGTACGCCCCGGCCCGGGTGGAGATGGTGCTCGCCGAGATCCAGGCGCGGCTGGCCGGGCAGGACCTGGACCTGGAACGGAACCTGCTGGCCTCGATCCGCTCGGCGCTGCCGCCCCGCTCCCCGTCCTTCTGGGACATGACGGTGCTGGGCTACTGGGCCTGGTCCGCCTTCGACGCCCGCCACCCCAACACCATGCACTCCGCCCAGGGCGCGGGCGGGCTCGGCTACGCCTTCCCCGCCGCCCTCGGCGCGGCCGTCGCCGAGCCCGGCACCCCGGTCCTCGCCGTCTCCGGCGACGGCGGCGCCATGTACTCGATCGCGGAGCTGGCCACCGCCCGCCAGCACGGCCTGGACGTCACCTGGCTGATCGTGGACGACGGCGGCTACGGCATCCTGCGCGAGTACATGACGGACGCCTTCGGCCGGGCCACCGGCACCGAGCTGGCCCGCCCGGACTTCGCCGCGCTGGCCGGGTCCTTCGGCGTACCGGCGGCGGCCACCACGCCCGAGACGCTGGCCGCCGACCTGAAGCAGGCGCTGGCCACCCCCGGCCCGTCGGTCCTGGTGCTGCCCGCCGTGCTGAGGATGTTCGCCCCGACCCATCTCTGACGCCCATGTCTGTCCCGTATGCGTCCGTTATCGGGCGTTAGGTGTCTGCCGGTGACAGACCTGTGACAGAGTCCGACTGCTTTACTGGGCAACTTTCCCGTCCTCGACGAGTCATCTCACCTGGGCGCGCCACGGGGGCGCGCCCGCCTCACGACTCACAGGGGACGGGGACGCTTTGCCCAGACACCTCCGCACCACCCGCACATCCCGCCGCGCCCGCCTCGGCGCACTCTCCGTGGCGGTCGCCGCGGGCGTGCTCGCGCCGGTGGCCGCGGGCGCCGCGCCGGCCTCCGCCGCGACGACGGTGACGTGCACCTCCGCCAAGTCCGGTCTCGCGGCCAAGCTGACCAAGGACATCACCGCCGCGCTCAAGGGCCGCTCGTCGCTGACGGCGGTGGCGCTGTACGACCGCTCCACCAACACCAAGTGCGAGCTGCGCGCCACCGACACCTTCGACTCCGCCAGCGTGGTCAAGGCCACCGTCCTGGCGACGCTGCTGTGGGACGCGGGCAAGCAGCACCGCACGCTCACCGCCAACGAGCGCGCCCTGGCCACCAAGATGATCACGGCGTCGGACAACGACTCCACGACCGCGCTGTGGAAGCAGCTCGGCACCGCCAAGGTGTCCGGCTTCCTCAAGGCCGCCGGGATGACCCAGACGACCCCGGGCGCCGACGGCTACTGGGGCCTGACCCGCATCACCGCGCGCGACCAGGCCAAGCTGCTCGCGCTGCTCACCTCCCGCAACTCGGTGCTGGGCGACGACGCCCGGGAGTACGAGCTGGGCCTGATGAACAGCGTCCGCTCCGACCAGCGCTGGGGCACCCCGGCGGGCGTCCAGGGCGGCACCACCGTGCACGTCAAGAACGGCTGGCTGCCGCGCGCCACGCACGGCTGGCGCGTGCACAGCATCGGCGCCTTCACCGACGGCGGCCACGACTACGGCATGGCGGTCCTCACCGAGGACAACGGCACCATGGACCAGGGCATCGGCACCATCGAGGCCGTCGCCCGGGCCGTCCACGCCGACCTCGGCCGTCCGTTCGAGGGCGGCAAGCCCTGGAACCCGCCGAAGCGGCCCCGGCCGCAGGTGGCCAGCGAGGCCGTCCCGCCGGTGCCCGAGGCCCCCGCGGGCCGCGACCTCGTCTCGGTGGTCCCGAGCCGCTGAGGCGCCCCGCCCCGCACCGGGGCGGCGCGAAACCCGCCGCCGGTCCCGCGACCGGCGGCGGGTTCCGCGTTCCCGATTGTTGCGGCGGGATGAAATCCGCCGGTGGCGGCGTTGGTGCGTTGCGGTGGACCGGACGGTCGGCCGGACCGACGGGAGGCAGCCAGTGGCGGCAGGGAAGAGCTGGGGGTCCCCCCGGACCACGTCCGGGGGAGGGTGGGCACGGCGGCTCACCGGCTACGCCTGGCGGTACCGGCGCGACGTCCTGCTGGCGCTCGGGTCGTCGCTCGGCGGCATGGCGGTGATGGCCCTGGTCCCGCTGGTCACCAAGGTGATCATCGACGATGTGATCGGGGACCACACCCGGTCGCTCGCGCTATGGACGGGCCTGCTCATAGCCGCGGCGGTCGTCGTCTACGTACTGACGTACGTCCGCCGCTACTACGGCGGCCGGCTG
Organism: Streptomyces sp. cg36; assembly: GCF_041080675.1. Taxonomy (NCBI): domain Bacteria; kingdom Bacillati; phylum Actinomycetota; class Actinomycetes; order Kitasatosporales; family Streptomycetaceae; genus Streptomyces; species Streptomyces cyclosori. Next base: position 5,105,278 of record NZ_CP163520.1, read on the forward strand.
GCCCTCGACGTCCAGCACGACCTGCGCACCGAGATGTACGCGACGATCACCCGGCTCGACGGGCGGCGCCAGGACGAGCTCTCCACCGGCCAGGTCGTCGGCCGCGCCACCAGCGACCTCCAGCTCATCCAGGGCCTGCTCTTCATGTTGCCGATGACCATCGGCAACATCCTGCTCTTCCTGATCTCCCTGGCGATCATGGCCTGGCTCTCGCCGCTGCTGACGCTGGTGGCCCTCGCCGTGGCGCCCGCGCTCTGGTTCATCGCCAAGCGCAGCCGCCACCGGCTCTTCCCCGCCACCTGGTACGCCCAGGGCCAGGCGGCGGCCGTCGCCGGAGTCGTCGACGGCGCCGTCTCCGGCGTCCGCGTGGTCAAGGGCTTCGGCCAGGAGGAGCAGGAGACCGGCAAGCTCCGCGAGGTGGGCCGCAGGCTCTTCGCGGGCCGGCTGCGCACCATCAAGCTGAACTCCCGCTACACCCCGGCCCTCCAGGCCGTCCCCGCGCTCGGCCAGGTCGCCATGCTGGCGCTCGGCGGCTGGCTGGCGACCCGGGGCGAGATCACCCTCGGCACGTTCGTCGCCTTCTCCACCTATCTGGCGCAGCTCGTCGGGCCGGTGCGGATGCTGGCCATGGTGCTGACCGTGGGCCAGCAGGCCCGCGCGGGCGTCGAGCGCGTCCTGGAGCTCATCGACACCGAGCCCTCCATCGAGGACGGCACCAAGGTGCTGCCCGCCGACGCCCCGGCCACCGTCGAATTCGACGACGTGCGCTTCTCCTACGAGGACGGGCGCCCGGTCCTGGACGGCTTCTCGCTGGAGATCCGGCCCGGCGAGACCGTCGCCGTCGTCGGCGCCTCCGGCTCCGGCAAGTCCACCGTCTCCCTGCTGCTGCCGCGCTTCTACGACGTCACCCACGGCGCGGTCCTGGTCGGCGGCCACGACGTGCGCGAGCTGACGACGGCCTCGCTGCGCGCCGCCATCGGCCTGGTGCCCGAGGACAGCTTCCTCTTCTCCGACACCGTGCGCGCCAACATCGCCTACGGGAAGCCGGACGCCACCCAGGAGGAGATCGAGGCCGCCGCCGCCACCGCGCAGGCGCACGGCTTCATCGCCGCCCTGCCGGACGGCTACGACACCACCGTCGGCGAACACGGCCTCACCCTCTCCGGCGGCCAGCGCCAGCGCATCGCCCTGGCCCGCGCGATCCTCACCGACCCGCGCCTGCTCGTCCTGGACGACGCCACCTCGGCGGTCGACGCGCGCGTGGAGCACGAGATCCACGAGGCGCTCGCCTCGGTGATGGCCGGGCGCACCACCCTGCTCATCGCGCACCGCCGCTCCACCCTCAACCTCGCCGACCGCATCGCCGTCCTCGACGAGGGCCGGCTCGCCGCGATCGGCACCCACGCCGAGCTCCAGCGCGACTCGGCGCTCTACCGCCGGCTGCTGACCGACCCCGACGAGCTGGGCGCGGTCTCGCCCGGCCACGTCCTGCCCACGGGCGGGGTCGAGGACCACAGCGTCCGCGAGGAGCTCGACGCCGAGTTCGACGCCGAGCGCGGCATCACGCCTCCGCTGTGGATCCGCGAGGACAAGCCCGTCTCCGCCGCCCCCGGCGGCATGCCCGCGACCCCCGAACTCCTCGCCCAGGTCGAGGCGCTGCCCCCGGCCACCGACACCCCGGGCATCGACGAGGCCAGGGCCGTGCGGCCGGAGAGCTCCTACGGGCTGCGGCGGCTGCTGCGCGGCTTCGGCCGTCCGCTCGCCGTCAGCCTCGCGCTCGTCGCGGTCGACGCGGGCATGTCGCTGCTGCTGCCGGTGCTGATCCGGCACGGCATCGACCAGGGCGTCAGCAAGCTGGCGCTGGGCGCGGTGTGGGCGGCGGCGGGCCTGGCCCTGGTGACCGTGCTGATCCAGTGGGCGGCGCAGTTCGGCGAGACCCGGATGACCGGGCGCACCGGCGAACGCGTCCTCTACAGCCTCCGGCTGAAGATCTTCGCCCAGCTCCAGCGGCTCGGCCTCGACTACTACGAGCGCGAGCTGACCGGCCGGATCATGACCCGGATGACCACGGACGTGGACGCGCTGGCGACGTTCCTGCAGACCGGCCTGGTCACCGCGTTCGTCGCCGTCGTCACCTTCTTCGGCATCATGCTCGCGCTGCTCGTCATCGACCTCCAGCTGGCCCTGGTCGTCTTCGTCACCCTGCCGCCGCTGATCATCGGCACGTACTTCTTCCGCAAGCAGAGCGTGAAGGCGTACGAGCTGGCCCGCGAGCGGGTCGCCGGGGTCAACGCCGACCTCCAGGAGTCGGTGAGCGGGCTGCGGATCGTGCAGGCGTTCGGGCGCGAGCGGGACGGCGGCGAGCGGTTCGCCGCCCGCAGCGCCGAGTACCGCGCGGCCCGCATCCGCGGCCAGTGGCTGATCTCGGTCTACTTCCCGTTCGTCCAGCTCCTGTCGTCGGTCGCGGCGGCCTCGGTGCTGATCGTGGGCGCCCACCGGGTCGACGCGGGCACCCTCACCACCGGCGCGCTGGTGGCCTACCTCCTCTACATCGACCTGTTCTTCGCCCCCGTGCAGCAGCTCTCGCAGGTCTTCGACGGCTACCAGCAGGCGGCCGTCTCGCTCAAGCGGATCCAGGAGCTGCTGCGCGAGCCGGCCTCCACGGCGGCGGCCGAGCAGCCGCGGGACGTCCGCTCGCTGCGCGGCGAGATCGCCTTCGAGGACGTGGACTTCGCGTACGGCGACGAGGAGGAGGCGCTCTCCGGGGTGGCCCTGCGGATACCCGCCGGGCAGACCGTGGCGTTCGTCGGCGAGACCGGCGCGGGCAAGTCCACGCTGGTCAAGCTGGTGGCCCGGTTCTACGACCCGACCGGCGGGCGGGTCACCGTCGACGGCACCGACCTGCGCGCCCTGGACCTGACCGCCTACCGCCACCGGCTGGGCGTGGTGCCGCAGGAGGCGTACCTGTTCGCCGGGACCGTGCGGGACGCCATCGCCTACGGGCGGCCCGACGCCACCGACGCCGAGGTGGAGGCGGCGGCCCGCGCGGTCGGCGCCCACGACATGATCGCCACGCTCGACGGCGGCTATCTGCACGAGGTCGCCGAGCGCGGGCGCAACCTGTCGGCGGGCCAGCGCCAGCTGATCGCGCTCGCCCGCGCCGAGCTCGTCGACCCGGACGTGCTGCTCCTGGACGAGGCGACGGCCGCCCTGGACCTGGCCACCGAGGCCCAGGTCAACCAGGCCACCGAACGGCTCACCGGCCGCCGCACCACGCTGGTCGTGGCGCACCGGCTGACCACGGCCGCCCGCGCGGACCGGGTCGTGGTGATGGACCACGGCCGGGTCGTCGAGGACGGCACCCACGACGAGCTGCTGGCGGCGGACGGCCGGTACGCGACGCTGTGGCGCACCTTCATCGGGGAGGACGAGCCCGCGGCGGTCTGACGCGTCCCGCGCGGGCCGGTCCGCCGGGCCGCGCAACCGGGGGTGGCCCCGCCGCGTCCGTACACACAGACGCTCATGTGACGGAAGGGGGCAAGCGTGTTCGCTGGGGGGAAGGCGGGCAGGGCGGGCCCCGGTGTGGCCCTGGTCCTGGTGACGGCGGCCCTGGCCGTGCTCGGCCCCGCGGGGAGCGCGGACGCGGCGGCCGTCTGCGGCGGGCGCCAGGTCAAGGCGGTCCGGTTCACCGGCGGCGAGCTGCGCGTCTACAAGACGCACGGCTACGCCTGCGCGCTCACCGTCGCCTCCGCGCCCGGCGCGAGACGCCAGATGTCGGTGACCCTCCAGGCGCGCGGCGGCGGCCCGGTCTCCGACAGCGGGAGGTTCACCCAGCAGGCGGGCCCGGTCTCGGTGCACGCGATCAACCGCTGTGTACGGGCGTCGGGTTCGATCGCGGGCAGGAGCGCGGCCACCGGCTGGATCCTGTGCTGAACGCCCGCTGACCCGGCCTCCCTGATGCCGCTGGGGCAACTGGGTCTGGCGGGGCGGGTGTTGTCCCCACTAGGTTCACGACGATCGCGTCACGTCGTGACCACAGGGGAGAGTGCATGCGCAAGACGCTCAGATGGCTCCTTTCGCTCGTCGTGTTCATAGGCACGGTGAGCGCGGCGGGAGCCACGGCAGGAGCGGCCACCGCCGCCGAGCCGGACATCAAGGACCGCCTCCTGGCGATACCCGGGGTCAGCCTCATCCAGGAGAAGCCGTACGCCGGCTACCGCTACTTCGTCCTCGGCTTCACCCAGCCGGTCGACCACCGGCACCCCTCCAGGGGCACCTTCCAGCAGCGGATCACCGTGCTGCACAAGGACACCGACCGCCCGACCGTGATGTACACCAGCGGGTACAACGTGTCGACCAACCCGAGCCGCTCCGAGCCGACGCAGATCGTCGACGGCAACCAGGTCTCGGTGGAATACCGCTACTTCACCCCCTCCCGGCCCGCCCCGGCGGACTGGTCGAAGCTGGACATCTGGCAGGCGGCCAGCGACCAGCACGCCATCTACCGGGCCCTCAAGCCGCTCTACGGCAAGAACTGGCTGACCACCGGCGGCTCCAAGGGCGGGATGACGGCGACCTACTACAAGCGCTTCTACCCCAAGGACATGGACGGCGTGGTCGCGTACGTGGCGCCCAACGACGTCGTCAACAAGGAGGACTCGGCGTACGACCGCTTCCTCGCCACCGTCGGCACCAAGGAGTGCCGCGACAAGCTGGCGGGCGTGCAGCGCGAGGCGCTGGTGCGCCGCGGGCCGCTGGAGCGGAAGTACGCGGAGTACGCCAAGGCCAACAACTACACCTTCACCACCACCGGTTCGCTGGACAAGGCGTACGAGGCGGTCGTGCTGGACTACGTCTGGGCGTTCTGGCAGTACAGCCTGCTCGCGGACTGCGCCGGGATCCCGGCGGACGCCCCGCACGCCACGGACCAGGCGATCTGGGACACCATCGACACCATCTCGGGCTTCTCCGCCTACACCGACCAGGGCCTTGAGCAGTACACCCCGTACTACTACCAGGCGGGCACCCAGCTCGGCTCGCCGACCATCAAGCAGCCCTGGCTGGGCAAGCTGAGCCGGTACGGCTACCAGCCGCCGCGCAACTTCGTGCCCGCCGCCATCCCGATGCGGTTCGACCCCTCGGTGATGCCGCAGGTGGACAGCTGGGTGCGCCACCACGCCAGCCACATGCTGTACGTGTACGGGCAGAACGACCCGTGGGGCGCCGAGCGCTTCCGCCTCGGCCAGGGCGCGCGCGACTCGTACGTGTACACCGTCGCGGGCGGCAACCACGGCTCCAAGGTGGCCGGTCTCGCCGACCGGGAGAAGGCGACCGCCACGGCCGCGATCCTGCGCTGGGCCGGGGTGCCCGCCGCGACCCCGGCCAAGGCGAAGCCGCTGGCCTCGTTCGACGCGCGCCTGGACGCCCAGCGCGAGCGCGAGCCGGTGCTGCGCCCGTGACGCCGTGACGGGCGGCGGTCAGCGGCGGCGGGCGCAGCCCACGCCGGGACCGCCGCCCGTCAGCTGGACGTAGAGGGCGGTGGTGGACGGGCAGTCGGCCCGGTCCGCCACCGCCTTCGTCACCTGGAAGTCCGGGGCGGCGGCGCCCGACCCGTCGCAGGGGGTCTCCTTCACCTGGTCGCGGCCCGAGCGGTGGACGCAGTCGCCGACCACCGTGAACGGCCCGCCGCCCATCCCCGGATCGCCCGGGTGCGGCGGCTCCAGATTGCGCATGCAGGCGTAGCCGGACCCGCCGTCGCCGTCGATGTAGAGCACGAAGTCGGTGCGGGCCGGGCACTGGACGGCCCTGCCCCGGGGACCCGTGCGGCGGACCGAGACGCGGGCCACGGCCCGCTCGCTGGCGCACGGCACCTCGGTGAACGCCCGCCCGTGCGCGGCGCAGTCCCCGGTGCCCAGGAACGTCGCCCCGTAGTCGGGCGCGGAGGGCGGCGGCGGGGGGCGGCGCGAGGCCGCCGAGTCGGCCGGCGCCCGCCGGCAGCCCATGAGCAGCAGCAGTGCGGCGCAGACCGCCGCAGCCGCCCGAACCGCCCTCGCGGCACCGTACTCGTGCATGTCCCGCCCTCCCGTGCACCCAGCGTGACCGGTGGCCGCTCCGGCACGCCAGGGGGTCCGGGAGGTATCTCTAGTACGACAGTCCGTATCCGATCGGATACAGCACCGCGGCCGGGTCGTCCTCGCGCGGCACCGCCACCGGAAGCCGCCCCAGCGGCGGGATCCGGCCCGCGATCACCCGGGCCGCCGCCCGGAGTTCGACGTCGGTCCAGGAGTAGGAGGCGAGCGAGGCCGTGTACCCGTTGAGGTGAGCGATGTCGTAAGGGTTGCGGATCGCGAGGTGCACCACCGGCACACCGCTCGCGCCGAGCGCCGCCACCAGCCTGGCCTGCGCGCCCCCGGAGTCCACGTTGTAGGTGGCGACCAGCACCGCGTCCCGGCCGCGCGCCGCCGCCACGGCCGCCGCGGTCTGCGCCGGGGTGGGCGCCGTGCCGGTGGACAGCGCGGTGGCCGTGAAGCCCAGCCCGGTCAGTGCCTCGGCCAGGACGGCCGTCGGCGGTCCGGTGGTGCCCGACGGCGAGGCGGGGTCGGCGCCGACCACCAGGAGGTCGCGCCGGGTGCGCGGGGAGAGCGGCAGCAGTGCGCCGGTGTTGGCGAGCAGGGTCGTGGTGCGCCCGGCCACCGCGTCGGCGGCGGCCAGGTGCGGCCGGGTGCCGACGACCCGGTCGACCTCGGCGTCCGTCACATAGGGATGGCTGAACAGGCCGCGGCGCTCCTTGAGTTCAAGGATCCGCAGGATCGATTCGTCGAGTCTGGCCCGGCTGATCTCGCCGCTGGTGACCGCCGCCATGACCCCGTTCCAGGCCACCGACAGGTCCGGCGGGTCGAGCAGCTGGTCGGCCCCGGCCTTCAGGGCCAGCACCGGCACCCGGGCGTCGCCGTACTTGTCGCGCACGCCCTGCATGCCGAGGGCGTCCGTGACGATCACGCCCCGGAAGCCGAGCTCCTCGCGCAGGATGCCGGTCAGGATCGGGTGCGAGAGCGTCGCCGGGTCGTTGCTCGGGTCCAGCGCCGGGAACTGGATGTGCGCCGTCATCACCGCGTCGATCCCGGCCGCGATCGCGGCCCGGAACGGCGGCGCGTCCAGCTCCTCCCACCGGGCCCGGCTGTGGGTGATCACCGGGATGCCGGTGTGGCTGTCCACGGTGGTGTCGCCGTGCCCGGGGAAGTGCTTGGCGGTCGCGGCGATCCCCGCCTCCTGGTAGCCGTGCGCCTCGGCCGCCACGAGCCGGGCGACGGCCGCCGGGTCCGCGCCGAACGACCGTACGCCGATGACCGGGTTGGCCGGGTTGACGTTCACATCGGCGTCGGGGGAGTAGTTCTGCCGGATGCCGATCGCCCGCAGCTCGGCCCCCGCGACCCGCCCGAGCGTCCGGGCGTCGCGCGCCGAGCCCCCGGCGCCCAGCGCCATCGCGCCCGGGAAGAGCGTGGCCGGGTAGCCGACCCGGCAGACGATGCCGTGCTCCTGGTCGGTGGCGATCAGCAGCGGTACGGGGGTGGGCTGGGCCAGCCCGGCGCGCTGGATGCCGTTGGAGAGGGCGGCGATCTGGTGCGGGTCGCGGGTGTTGTGGGCCCAGGTGAAGTAGATGATCCCGCCGACGTGGTACTTCGCGACGAGCTCGGCGGCCGTGCGCACGCCGATCTCCTTGAGGTTGGCGTCGATGTCGGCCTGGTCGGGCGCGGTCGCCGAGTGCCCGTACACCCGCATCACGAAGAGCTGGCCGACCTTCTCCGGGAGCGACATCCGGGCGACGATCCGCTTCAGCGCGCCCGGTGCCCGCCGCGCCTCGGCGTGCGCGGGGACCAGCGGCGCCGCGGCAGCGGCGGCGGCGGTCGCGGCGGCCGTGGCGAGCAGGGTGCGTCTGGAGGTGTGGTGCGACACGGGCACTCCATCCGTAGGTGTGGAAGAAACTTCCAAACCGAACGGATAACCGGAAAGTTATTGCCGGTCAAGGGGGCGCGCATCGCCCGCCCGGAACGGGGTCCGCCACCGGCGCAGTCGGAGGGGGGCGCACCGGTGGCGGGTGTGCTGCCGGCCGCAGGCGGCTGGAGAGGGGAGTCGGTCGTACGCGGCCAGCGGCGCGGGCCGACACCGCTCTGCGGAGACTCACCGGCAGTACGGCCCTTGGACGGACCCCGTCCCCGGCGGGTTCCCGCCCGGCCGGCGGTTTCCGCAAGTCGGGACGCCCGGGGCGGGGGCGGCCCGGGGTCAGGGGGCGTCGGGCGGGGCGACCGCCGTCCAGTGGGAGCGCAGGGCCGCCACCGTCGCCGTGATCGCGGGCCGCCGGGCCGCCCCCGTCCGCCACAGCGCGTACAGCCGCCGCACCGGAGTCGGGTCCAGACGCACCGCCACCACCCCCGGCGGCAGCGGCCCCCGGCCCAGGCGCGGCACCAGGGCCACCCCCAACCCCTCTGCCACCAGCGCGAGTTGGGTGTGGTACTCGGCGGCCTCGTGGCGCAGGTCGGGCTCGTGGCCGTCCGCCCGCAGGGTGCGCACCAGCCAGTCGTGGCAGACCGAGCCGGGCGGCTGGCAGATCCACGGCTCCCGGGCGAGTTCGGCGCGCGGCACCGCCCGCCGCCCCGCGAACCGGTGGCCGCGCGGCACCAGCAGATCGCACCGGTCGTCGCCGATCACCGCCTGCTCCACGCCCTCGGGGGCGGGCAGCGGCGCGATGTCCCAGTCGTGCGCCACGGCCAGGTCGATCACGCCCTTGGCCACCAGGTCCACCGACAGGTGCGGGTCGACCTCCGAGAGCCGGGCGTCCAGGGCCGGGTGCTCACGGGCCAGGGCGGCCAGCACGCCCGGCAGCAGCCCGCGCGCGGCCGTGGCGAACGCGCCGATCGTGAGCCGCCCGGTGGCCAGCCCCCGGCGCTCCTCCAGGGTGGTCTCGGCGCGCTCGACCAGCGCCAGCAACTCCTGCGCGGTGGTGGCCAGATGGAGGGCCTCCTCGGTGAGCGCGACCCCGCGCCCGCGCCGCTCCAGGAGCGTGGTGCGGGTCTCCCGCTCCAGCTTGGTGATCTGCTGCGAGACGGCGGACGGGGTGTAGCCGAGCGCGGTGGCGGCAGCCGCCACCGAGCCGTGCACCCAGACGGCGTGCAGCGCGCGCAGCCGGGCCAGATCGAGCACGGCGGGGCCTCCTTCGTCCTTCACCGCCGTACGGGACCGGGCCCGGCCGCGTACGGGATCGTTAACTTCTGCTCAATCCAACCATGAAGGAATCCGCGCTGGTGCTACATGGTCGGCGGCGGTGATCCTCGACGCATGCGTCCCGTACACATCGCGCTCGCCGTCCTGGTCACCGCCGTCTGGGGAGTGAACTTCACCGTCATCGAGGTCGGCCTCGGCCACTTCCCGCCGCTGCTCTTCTCCGCCCTGCGCTTCCTGGTCGCCGCGCTGCCCGCGGTGTTCTTCGTGGGGCGGCCCAAGGTCGCCTGGAAGTGGGTCGTCGCGGTCGGGCTGGTGCTCGGGGTCGCCAAGTTCGGGCTGCTCTTCATCGGGATGAACGAGGGCATGCCCGCCGGGCTCTCCTCGCTGGTCCTGCAGATCCAGGCGGTGTTCACGGCGGTCGTGGCGATGGTGGCGCTGGGCGAACGGCCGGGCCGGACCCGGCTGTTCGGGATGGCCGTGGCGCTCGCCGGGATCGCGGTCGCCGCCGTCGACGAGGGCGCCTCCGGGCCGCTGCTCGGCTTCTCCCTCACCGTCGCCGCCGCCGCGTGCTGGGGCGTCTCCAACGTGCTGACCCGCAAGGCGGCCCCGCCCGACGCCCTCAACTTCATGGTGTGGGTCTCCACCGTCCCGGTGCTGCCGCTGATCGCGCTCTCGCTGCTCTTCGAGGGGCCGGGCCGGGACGCGGACGCGCTCGCCTCGCTGGACCTCGGCGGCGCCGGGTCGCTGGTCTACGTCGCCTGGTGCAGCACCGTCTTCGGCTTCGGCGCCTGGGGACATCTGCTGCGCCACCACCCGGCGTCCTCGGTCGCCCCCTTCAGCCTGCTCGTCCCGGTCTTCGGGATGTCCTCGGCCGCCCTCTTCCTGGGCGAGCCGGTCGGCCCGCTGCGCTGGTGCGCGGCGGCGCTCCTGGTGGGCGGGGTGGCGCTCACCTCGCTGCCGCGCCGGTCAGCCGGTCCAGCCGGGCCCGCCCGGCCCGCAGCAGCCCCGGCAGCTCCGGGACCCGCGGATACCAGCGCTTCTCGTACTCCCAGCACAGCCAGCCGTCCGGGCTGAGCGGCGCCAGGCACGCGGCGAGCGGCAGCACCCCGGCGCCCAGCGGCAGCGGCGTCGTGTCCTGGGCCGAGGCGATGTCCTTGACCTGGACGTACCCCAGGTGCGGGGCGAGGGCGGCGTAGGAGTCGGCGGGGTCCTCGCCGCCCAGCCAGGTGTGCATCACGTCCCACAGCGCGCCCGCGCCGGGCCCGCCCACCCGGTCCAGGACGCGGGCGACGGCCGCGCCCGTGCGGTGCGAGTCATGCGTTTCGAGCAGCACCCGCACGCCCCGCGCGGCGGCGGCCGGGGCGATCGACCGCAGCCGCCGCGCCGCCACCTCGTCGTCGTCCGCCGCCCCGGTGCCGCCGGGGAAGACGCGTACGTAGGGGGCGCCGAGGTCGTGCGCCAGGAGCACCAGCTCGTCGAGCCGCTCCCGGTCGGCCGGGTCGGCCACGCGCGCGTACCCGGCGACGGCGAGCACCCGCACCCCGTGCGCGGCGAACTCCCGCACGGCCGCGGCCCGTTCGCGCGGCGCGCTGCCGGGGTGCAGCGGCTCCTCGGGGTGGGCGCGCAGCTCGACGCCGTGGTAGCCGTGCGCGGCGGCCAGCCGGGCGACCTCCGCCACCGGCAGGCCCGGCACCCCGAGGGTGGAGAACGCGTACCGCACGCTCACCGCTCCGTCAGGGCGAGCCGCCACTCCTGGCCCACCAGGTCGGCGCCGTAGGAGCGGCCCGGCTTCTCGGCGACCAGGGTGAAGCCGTGGCGCAGGTACAGGGCCCGGGCGCCGGTGAGCGTGTCGTACGTCCACAGCACCAGGTCGCGGTAGCCGGCCTCGCGGGCGAACGCGACCACCTCCGCGACCAGCCGGTCCCCGAGCCCGTGCCCGCGCGCCTCCGGCTCGACCAGCAGCACCCGCAGCCGGGCGGTGGCCGGGGCGTCGTCGCGCACGCACATCACCGACCCCACCGGCCGCCCGGCCAGTTCGGCGATCCAGACCCGCTCCAGATGCGGGTCGTGGTCCTGGGCGAAGCCCGCGACGATCCCCGCGACCAGCCCTTCGAAGTCGGTGTTCCAGCCGTGCTCGGCGGCGTACAGCGCGCCGTGCCGCTGGACGATCCAGCCCAGTTCGCCCGGCCGGGGGTCGCGCAGGACGGGTGCGGGGCGGTGGGGTGCCTCGGTGTCGTCGGCCACCGGGCCAGTATGCCGGGCAGGGCTCACCGGACGTACGCCCCGAACCGCTCGACCGTCTCGCGCAGCACGTCGGTGCCCGCCCGCCCCCACAGCTCCTCGTTGAACAGCTCGACCTCGATCGGGCCCCGGTACCCGGCCGCGTCCACCCGTTCGCGCCACCCGCGCAGATCGATCACGCCGTCGCCGAGCTGGCCGCGCCCGTTGAGCACGCCCGCCGGGAGCGGGGTGACCCAGTCGGCCAGCTGGAAGGCGTGGATGCGCCCGCCGGCACCGGCGCGGGCCACGGCGGCGGGGGCCAGGTCGTCCCACCACACGTGGTAGGTGTCGACGACGACGCCCACCTCCTCGGCCGGAAAGCGTTCGGCCAGGTCCAGGGCCTGGGCGAGGGTGGAGACCACACAGCGGTCGGAGGCGAACATCGGGTGCAGCGGCTCGATCGCCAGCCGTACCCCGCGTTCGCGGGCGTACGGGCCGAGTTCGGCCAGCGCGTCGGCGATCCGCTCGCGCGCCCCGGCCAGGTCCCTGCTGCCGCCGGGCAGCCCGCCCGAGACCAGCACCAGCGTGTCGGTGCCCAGCTCCGCCGCCTCGTCGAGGGCGGCCCGGTTGTCGTCCAGGGCGCGGGCGCGCGCCCGGGGCTCGCTGGCGGTGAAGAAGCCGCCCCGGCACAGGCTGGTGACGCCGAGGCCGGCCTCCCGCACCAGCCGGGCCGCCGCCGCCACCCCGTACGCGTGCACCGGCGCCCGCCACAGGCCGACGCCCGGCACGCCCGCGTGCGCGCAGGCGGTGACCAGTTCGGGCAGTGAGAGCTGCTTGACGGTCATCTGGTTGACGCTGAGGCGGGCGAGGCTCATGGGGCGACTCCGTGCACGGCGAGCAGGTTTCTCATCCGGGCCGCGGCCAGCTCCGGATCGGGGAACAGGCCGAGTCCGTCGGCCAGTTCGTAGGCGCGGGCCAGATGCGGCAGCGAGCGCGCCGACTGGTGGCCGCCGACCATGGTGAAGTGGCTCTGGTGGCCCGCCAGCCAGGCCAGCAGGACCACCCCGGTCTTGTAGTGGCGGGTGGGCGCCCCGAACAGGTGCCGGGCGAGCGCCACGGTCGGGTCCAGGCGCTCGCGGAAGGCTTCGCCGTCGCCCTCGTCCAGGGACCGCACGGCCCGCGCGGCGAGTGGCGCCAGCGGGTCGAAGACCCCCAGCAGGGCGTGGCTGAAGCCCACTCGGTCGCCCTCGATCAGCTCGGGATAGTGGAAGTCGTCACCGGTATAGCACTTCACGCCCGCGGGCAGCCGCCGCCGCAGCGCCACCTCGCGCCGCGCGTCGAGGAGCGAGACCTTGACGCCGTCGACCTTCGCGGCGTGCTCGCGGACGATCCCCAGGAGCGTCCCGGTGGCCGCGTCCAGGTCGGGCGAGCCCCAGTACCCGGCCAGCGCCGGGTCGAACATCGGGCCCAGCCAGTGCAGCACCACCGGCCGGGCGGTCTGCTCCAGCAGCCGTCCGTACACGGCGAGATAGTCCTCCGGGCCGCGCGCCACCGCCGCCAGCGCCCGGGACGCCATCAGGACCGCCGGGGCGCCCGCCTCCTCGACGACCGCCAGCTGCTCCTCGTACGCGGCGGTCACCCGGGCGAGCGACGCCTCCCGCGGCGCCAGCTGGTCGGTGCCCGCGCCGCACACGAGCGCGCCGCCCGCCGCCCGCGCCTCGGCGGCCGAGCGGCGGATCAGCTCGGCGGCCCCCGCCCACTCCAGGCCCATGCCGCGCTGCGCGGTGTCCATGGCCTCGGCCACCCCGAGGCCGTGCGCCCACAGATGGCGGCGGAAGGCGAGGGTGGCCTCCCAGTCGACTGCGGCCGGGCCGTCCGGCGAGACGTCCGCGTACGGGTCGGCGACCACGTGCGCCGCCGCGAAGACCGTACGGGAGCGGGCCGGCCCGCCCGGCGCGGGCAGGGCCGGGGCGGGGCGCGGCTCGTAGCGCGCCAGCGAGCCGTCCGCGCGCGGCAGCAGCAGGCTCACGGCGCGATCTCCGGCACCTCGATGCGGCGGCCCTCGGCCGAGGAGCGCAGCCCCAGTTCGGCGAGCTGCACCCCGCGCGCGCCCGCGAACAGGTCCCAGGGGAACGGGGTGCCGAGGACGACATGGCGCAGGAACAGCTCCCACTGCGCCTTGAAGCCGTTGTCGAACTCCTCGTTGTCCGGCACCGGCTGCCACTGCGCGCGGAAGGACTCGGTGGCGGGCAGGTCCGGGTTCCACACCGGCTTCGGGGTCGCCGACCGGTGCTGGGCGCGGCACTCGCGCAGCCCCGCCACCGCCGAGCCCTCGGTGCCGTCGACCTGGAACTCGACGAGCTCGTCCCGGTGGACCCGGACGGCCCAGGAGGAGTTGATCTGGGCGACCGCGCCGCCCGCCAGCTGGAAGATCCCGTACGCGGCGTCGTCGGCGGTCGCGTCGTAGGGCTTCCCGGACTCGTCCCAGCGCTGCGGCAGGTGCGTGGTGGCCAGCGCCTGGACGGAGGTGACCCGGCCGAACAGCTCGTGCAGCACGTACTCCCAGTGCGGGAACATGTCCACGACGATGCCGCCGCCGTCCTCGGCGCGGTAGTTCCACGACGGGCGCTGGGCGCGCTGCCAGTCGCCCTCGAAGACCCAGTAGCCGAACTCGCCGCGCACCGACAGGATCCGCCCGAAGAAGCCGCCGTCCACCAGCCGCTTCAGCTTGAGCAGCCCCGGCAGGAAGATCTTGTCCTGGACGACGCCGTGCTTGATCCCCGCGTCCCGCGCGTCCCGGGCGAGCCGCAGGGCCCCGGCGAGCCCGGTCGAGACCGGCTTCTCGGTGTAGACGTGCTTGCCCGCCGCGATCGCCCTGGCCAGCGCGGCCTCGCGGGCGGCGGTGACCTGGGAGTCGAAGTAGATCTCGACGCGGTCGTCGGAGAGGACCGCGTCCAGGTCGGTGGACCAGTGGTCGAGCCCGTGCCGCTCCGCGACGGCCCGCAGCGCGCTCTCCCGGCGGCCCACCAGGACCGGTTCCGGCCACAGCACCCGCCCGTCGCCGAGGTCGAGCCCGCCCTGGTCGCGCAGGGCGAGCAGGGACCGTACGAGGTGCTGGCGGTAGCCCATGCGGCCGGTGACGCCGTTCACGGCGATCCGCACGGTCTTGCGCGTCGGTGTCATGCGAAGTCCCTTCCGTACCGAAAGACCGGATGCCCAACCGGTTTTGTGCTTCCGGTTCCGTACCCGGTGACTCCTGTAGCAAGCGCTTTCTATCCAGGGGGACGCTAGCCTGCGCACAGCGCCTCGGACAAGAGGCGCGCGGCGGGCCGCGGGGGCGGGCGCCGCGAGTCGTGCGTCGGTCCGAGACGAGTGCCCGGAGGCAGAGATGACAACGACCCTGGCGGATGTGGCGGCGCGCGCCCGGGTGTCCCCGGCGACCGTCTCAAGGGTCCTCAACGGCAACTACCCCGTCGCCGCGGCCACCCGGGAGCGCGTGCTGCGGGCCGTGGACGAACTCGACTACGTGCTCAACGGCCCGGCCAGCTCCCTGGCCGCCGCCACCTCCGACCTGGTCGGCATACTCGTGAACGACATCGCCGACCCCTTCTTCGGGATCATGGCGGGCGCGGCCCAGTCCGAGATCGGCGGCGGCGGGCCGCGCGAGAAGCTGGCGGTCGTCTGCAACACCGGGGGCTCGCCCGAGCGCGAACTCACCTACCTCACCCTGCTCCAGCGCCAGCGCGCGGCGGCCGTGATCCTCACCGGCGGCGCCCTGGAGGACCCCGCCCACGCGGCGGCGGTCGCGGCCAAGCTGCGCCGCCTGGCGGAGGCCGGGTCCCGGATCGTGCTGTGCGGCAGGCCGCCGCTGACGGCCGGGGCCGGTGGCGGCCCCGACCCGGTCGCCGCGACGCTCACCTTCGACAACCGGGGCGGCAGCCGCCGCCTCACCGAGCAGCTGATCACCCTCGGCCACCGCCGCATCGGCTATGTGGCGGGCCCCGAGGAGCGCACCACCACCCGCCACCGCCTGGAGGGCCACCGCGACGCCCTCACGGCCGCGGGCGTGGCCCCCGGACCGGTCGTCCACGGCTCCTACGACCGCCGCTCCGGCTATGACGCCACCCTCGAACTGCTGCGCAGGGAGCCCGCGTTGACGGCCGTGGTGGCCGCCAACGACACGGTCGCCCTGGGGGCCTGCGCGGCCCTGCGCGACCGGGGTCTGAGCATCCCGGGCGACGTCTCGGTGGCGGGCTTCGACGACCTCCCGTTCAGCACGGACGCGGTCCCGGCCCTGACGACCGTACGGCTGCCGCTGTACGAGGCGGGGGCGCGGGCGGGCCGCCTGGCCCTGGGCAAGGAGCCGGTCCCGCCGGGCGGGATCGCCACGGTGCACGGGGAGTTGATGGTGCGGGGGTCGACGGCACGCGCGCGGGGGTAGGGCGTACGGGTCCCGGGGCGGGCGGGGCGTGCGCGGCCGTCCGTGCCGAGGGCGGGCGGGGTGAACTCCGGGTCGGATTCCCGCCGGTGATCGGGGGCGCGGAGGCACAGGATCGGGTGCACGGCCTCCCGCTCGCCCCGCCCGGGGCGACGGCCGAACCCCCAGGAGAACCTCATGGACCTGCACCTTTCCGGCCGCTCGGCAGTCGTCACCGGCGCCTCGAAGGGCATCGGCCTAGCGGTCGTGGGCGCCCTGCTCGACGAGGGCGCCCACGTGGTCGCGGTCTCCCGCGGCACCAGCCCGGAGCTGGAGAAGCTGGCCCGCCCCGAACTCGTCCACCTGCGCGCCGACTTGATGGACCCGGACGCCCCCGCGCGTGCGGTGGCCCGCGCCGTCGAGGCGTTCGGGCGGCTGGACGTCCTGGTGAACAACGCGGGCGGCCCGCCCCCGGGCATCAGCCTGCCGCGCACCTCGTTCCTGGACGCCGCCGACGCGGACTGGCCCGCGATGTTCGAGTTCAACCTCTTCACGGCGGTACGGGCGGTCCGCGCGGCCCTGCCGCACCTGCTGGCCCGGGGCGGCTCGGTCGTCAACGTCTCCACCGGCCTGGCCCGCCAGCCCGCCGTGGGCAACGCCGAGTACGGCGCGGCCAAGGCGGCCCTGAACAGCCTCACCAAGGTGCTCTCGGAGGAGTACGCCCCGCAGGGGGTGCGCTTCAACACGGTCTCGCCGGGCGCGGTCCGCACCGCCTGGTGGACCGAGGAGGGCGGCGCGGCCGACATCATCGCCGCCATGGCGGGGGCCGACCGGGACACGGTCATGGACACCCTGGCCCCGCAGATGATGAACGTCTCCACCGGCCGTCTGATCACCCCGGAGGAGATCGCGGACGTGGTCGCCCTGCTGGCCTCGCCCCGCTCGGGCTCCACCACGGGCGCGGACTTCGTGGTGGACGGGGGCTATGTGAAGGCGCTGTGAGCGGGGGCGGGCCGGAGGGTGCGGGGGAGCGCGGTTCGGGCCACGGGCGCGGGGGAGCCGGGCCGAGCCGAGGGGGGCGGTCGGCCGCGCCCGCACGGCCCTTCGCCCGCCGTCTCCGCCTACTTCCCCCGGCCCTTGCCCGCCGCCGCCCGCTTGCTCAGGACCGTGAGGACCACCGGGACCAGCAGTTCCAGCCCCCGCACCACGGTGGCCTCCGGCAGACCGGTCCGCTTGGCGACCGCCGAGGCCACCGGTCTGGTGGCCTTCGCGAGCGCCCCGGCCAGCAGACCGCCGCCCGCCGCGCCGCCGAGCCCGCCGAGCGTGGCCACGCCCTCCAGGGGCGGCTCCTGCGGGACCGACCCGGCGGGCACGCCGTCCGCGAGCCCGGTCGCCGCCGAGCTCACGATCTGGCGCGCCCCGTCGGTGTCGGTGCCGAGCCGCTGGGCCAGCTCCTGGAGCCGGTCGTCCCCGAGCTCGTTGAGTACGTCCTGTTCGAAGCCGGAATCTTCGCTCATGGGCGAAACGCTACGGCTGCCCCCTTCTGTCGGCACGTCGAGATTCCGGAAAAATTACTGCCCGCAGTCGTACAACCCTTGTGGGGTGACGGCCGTCTTACTTGTCATCGGCCCTCCAGGGGAGGGATCCGGGGGGATCCGGAGGGCTGTCGGGGAGGGAAAAAGGGGAGGGGAATCGAGGGGCCCGGTCATACGGACCGGGCCCCCTTGAGTTCCCGGCGACCCCCGGTCCGCGCGGGGGCGGCGGAAAGTTTTCCCCAGGGTGCCCGGGGTGTCCGGGGCCACCGGTAGCGTCGGATCATGTCCAATCTCGCGGTGGTCGAAGGCGTCCTGGAGCGGATCACCTACGCCAACGAGGAGAACGGCTACACGGTCGCCCGGGTCGACACCGGGCGCGGCGGTGGCGATCTCCTCACGGTCGTCGGCTCGCTGCTCGGCGCCCAGCCGGGCGAGTCGCTGCGCATGGAGGGCCGCTGGGGCTCCCACCCGCAGTACGGCAAGCAGTTCACGGTGGAGAACTACACGACGGTCCTGCCCGCCACCATCCAGGGCATCCGGCGCTATCTCGGCTCGGGCCTCATCAAGGGCATCGGCCCCCGCATCGCCGACCGGATCGTGGAGCACTTCGGCACCGACACCCTCGACGTCATCGAGCAGCAGCCCAAGAGGCTGGTGGAGGTCCCGGGCCTCGGCCCCAAGCGCACCCGGCTCATCGGGGCGGCCTGGGAGGAGCAGAAGGCCATCAAGGAGGTCATGGTCTTCCTCCAGGGCGTCGGCGTCTCCACCTCCATCGCGGTGCGGATCTACAAGAAGTACGGGGACGCGTCGATCTCCGTGGTGAGGAACCAGCCCTACCGGCTGGCGGCCGACGTCTGGGGCATCGGCTTCCTCACCGCCGACCGCATCGCCCAGGCCGTCGGCATCCCGCACGACAGCCCCGAGCGCGTGAAGGCCGGCCTGCAGTACGCGCTGTCCCAGTCCACCGACCAGGGCCACTGCTTCCTGCCCGAGGAGCGGCTGATCGCGGACTCGGTGAAGCTCCTCCAGGTCGACACCGGCCTGGTGATCGACTGCCTGGGCGAGCTGGTCGCCGAGGAGGGGGTCGTCCGGGAGGCGGTGCCGGGGCCCGAGGGCGGCGGGGCGGACCGGGTCGCCGCCGTCTATCTGGTGCCCTTCCACCGGGCCGAGCTCTCCCTGGCCGCCCAGGTGGTCCGGCTGCTGCGCACCGGCGAGGACCGCATGCCGGGCTTTGGTGACGTCGACTGGGACCGGGCCCTGTCCTGGCTCGCGGGCCGCACCGGCGCCGAGCTCGCCCCGGAGCAGCAGGAGGCCGTCCGGCTCGCCCTGACCAGCAAGGTCGCGGTGCTCACCGGCGGTCCCGGCTGCGGCAAGTCGTTCACCGTGCGCTCGATCGTGGAGCTCGCCCGGGCCAAGCGGGCCAAGGTGGTGCTGGCCGCGCCGACCGGCCGGGCCGCCAAGCGGCTGGCCGAGCTCACCGGGGCCGAGGCGTCCACCGTGCACCGGCTGCTGGAGCTGAAGCCGGGCGGCGACGCGGCGTACGACAGGGACCGGCCGCTCGACGCCGACCTGGTGGTGGTCGACGAGGCGTCGATGCTGGACCTGCTCCTCGCCAACAAACTGGTCAAGGCCGTCGCACCGGGCGCCCATCTGCTGCTGGTGGGGGACGTGGACCAGCTGCCCTCGGTCGGCGCGGGCGAGGTGCTGCGGGACCTGCTCGCCGAGGGCGGCCCGGTGCCCCGGGTCCGGCTCACCCGGATCTTCCGCCAGGCCCAGCAGTCCGGCGTGGTCACCAACGCCCACCGGATCAACTCCGGGATCCCCCCGCTCACCCAGGGCCTGAGCGACTTCTTCCACTTCGTGGAGGAGGAGACCGAGGACGCCGGGCGGCTCGCGGTGGACGTGGCGGCGCGCCGCATCCCCGCGAGGTTCGGCCTCGACCCCCGGCGCGACGTGCAGGTGCTCGCGCCCATGCACCGGGGCCCGGCGGGCGCCGGAAACCTCAACGGACTGCTCCAGCAGGCCATCACCCCGGCCCGCCCCGACCTGCCGGAGAAGCGTTTCGGCGGCAGAGTGTTCCGGGTGGGCGACAAGGTGACCCAGATCCGGAACAATTACGAGAAGGGCAGGAACGGCGTCTTCAACGGCACCGTGGGCGTGGTGACCTCCCTCGATCCGGACGAACAGCGGCTGACGGTGCTGACGGACGAGGACGAGGAGGTGCCGTACGACTTCGACGAGCTGGACGAGCTCGCGCACGCGTACGCGGTGACGATCCACCGCTCGCAGGGCAGCGAGTATCCGGCGGTGGTGATCCCCGTCACCACCGGTGCCTGGATGATGCTCCAGCGAAATCTGCTCTACACGGCGGTGACCCGCGCCAGAAAGCTGGTGGTCCTGGTGGGGTCCCGCAAGGCGATCGGCCAGGCGGTGCGTACGGTTTCCGCAGGCAGACGCTTTACCGCACTCGCTCATCGGCTGTCAGGGGGCGCCTTGGTGTGAAACATCACCTGGGGCTTCCAGAACCGGGGCGAAGGGGGCAGGATGAGCAGGTTGACGGCACTGAGTGCCGCTAATAAGCCCAACGGGCGACCCCGAGTGCACTCTGCTGAGCCAAATGGGGGATGGTAGAGACAGTCAGGGCACCTCGAAGAAGAGGCACTACGTCGGTGAGGGATGACGTGAGCGACAACTCTGTAGTACTGCGGTTCGGCGATGGCGAGTACACCTACCCGGTGATCGACAGCACCGTCGGCGACAAGGGCTTCGACATCGGGAAGCTCCGCGCCCAGACCGGTCTGGTGACCCTGGACAGCGGATATGGCAACACCGCCGCCTATAAATCCGCGATCACCTACCTCGACGGCGAGCAGGGCATCCTGCGCTACCGCGGCTACCCGATCGAGCAGCTCGCCGAGCGCTCGACCTTCCTGGAGGTCGCGTACCTCCTGATCAACGGTGAGCTGCCGACGGTCGACCAGCAGTCGACCTTCAAGAGCGAGATCACCCAGCACACGCTGCTGCACGAGGACGTCAAGCGCTTCTTCGACGGCTTCCCGCGCGACGCCCACCCGATGGCCATGCTGTCCTCGGTCGTCTCCGCGCTGTCCACGTTCTACCAGGACAGCCACAACCCGTTCGACGAGAAGCAGCGCCACCTCTCGACGATCCGGCTGCTCGCCAAGCTCCCGACGATCGCGGCGTACGCGTACAAGAAGTCGATCGGCCACCCGTTCGTCTACCCGCGCAACGACCTCGGCTACGTCGAGAACTTCCTGCGGATGACCTTCTCGGTCCCGGCGCAGGAGTACGAGCTGGACCCGGTCGTCGTCTCGGCGCTCGACAAGCTGCTGATCCTGCACGCGGACCACGAGCAGAACTGTTCGACCTCCACCGTGCGTCTGGTCGGCTCCTCGCAGGCGAACATGTTCGCCTCGATCTCCGCCGGCATCAGCGCCCTGTGGGGCCCGCTGCACGGTGGCGCCAACCAGTCGGTCCTGGAGATGCTGGAAGGCATCCAGGCCAACGGCGGCGACGTCGACTCCTTCATCCGCAAGGTGAAGAACAAGGAGGACGGCGTCCGTCTGATGGGCTTCGGCCACCGGGTCTACAAGAGCTTCGACCCGCGCGCCAAGATCATCAAGGCTGCCGCGCACGACGTCCTGTCGGCCCTCGGCAAGTCCGACGAGCTGCTCGACATCGCGCTCAAGCTGGAAGAGCACGCGCTGAGCGACGACTACTTCGTCTCGCGCAACCTGTACCCGAACGTGGACTTCTACACGGGTCTGATCTACCGCGCCATGGGCTTCCCGACCGAGATGTTCACGGTCCTGTTCGCGCTCGGCCGGCTGCCGGGCTGGATCGCCCAGTGGCACGAGATGATCAAGGAGCCGGGTTCCCGCATCGGCCGCCCGCGCCAGATCTACACCGGCGAGGTCCTGCGCGACTTCGTCCCGGTCGAGGCCCGCTGACCCTCCCGGCCGCGGCACCCCCGTGCGGGATGCCCGCTCCCGGCGAGTGAGCCGGAGGGGCTTCTGAGCCCCGGAGGCGAACCGGGCCCCGCGGAGAAAAAAAGAAGCGCCCCGCCCACCGATCCCCCCACGGGTCGGCGGCCGGGGCGCTTCCCATATCCCGGTGCGGATTCCCCCCACGGGATCCGGCCGGGGGTCTAGGCGGTCTGCCGGGGTACGTACGTAACGGGTGGGCCGCTCAAAGCTCCCCGGTGTACGTGCCCCGGCCAACGCGCTGCCTGGAACGTCCCCCAAGACATTCCATGGACGTCCCCCAAGACATCCTCGGCATCGCCCACTTAGACTCCCGAACCGGTCCGATGGTTACCTCATAATCTCTGTGATCTAGCTCTCTTTGTGGAGATCAGGTGAAGGAGCGCAACCGTAGGCTGTTGGTTACCACGAACACGGACGAGAACGCCATAGCCGCGCCGGCGATCATGGGGTTGAGCAGCCCCGCGGCGGCCAGCGGAACGGCGGCCACGTTGTAGCCGAAGGCCCAGAAGAGGTTGCCCTTGATGGTGGCCAGGGTCCGCCGGGAGAGCCGGATGGCGTCGGCGGCCACCCGCAAGTCCCCCCGAACGAGGGTCAGGTCACCGGCCTCGATGGCGGCATCCGTTCCGGTGCCCATCGCGAGCCCGAGGTCCGCGGTGGCCAGCGCCGCCGCGTCGTTCACGCCGTCGCCGACCATCGCCACCGAACGCCCCTCGGCCTGCAGCCGCTTGACGACGTCGACCTTCTCCTCGGGCAGCACCTCGGCGTACACGTCCTCGGCGGCGATCCCCACCCGGGCCGCCACCGACTCGGCCACCACCCGGTTGTCCCCGGTCAGCAGCACCGGCCGCAGCCCCAGTGCGCGCAGCCGCCGGACCGCCTCGGCGCTGGTGTCCTTCAGCGCGTCGGCCACGGTCAGCACGCCCCGCGCCTCGCCGTCCCAGGCCACCACGACCGCCGTGCGGCCCTCGGCCTCGGCGGCCTCCTTGGCGGCGGCCAGACCGGCGGGCAGTTCCACGCCCCGGCCCACGAAGACCGTGCGCCCCTCCACCACGCCCTCCACGCCCCGCCCGGGCAGGGCCGTGAAGGACTCGGGCGCCGGGAGCTCCCCGGCCCGCTCGGCGGCGCCGGTGGCGATGGCGCGGGCGATGGGGTGCTCCGAGGAGTGCTCCAGGGCGCCCGCCAGCCGCAGCAGCTCCTTGTCGTCGGTGCCGTCAGCCGCGTACACGTCGGTCAGGGTCATCCGGCCGGTGGTGACGGTGCCGGTCTTGTCGAGCACGACCGTGTCGACGCGCCGGGTGCTCTCCAGGACCTCGGGGCCCTTGATGAGGATGCCGAGCTGGGCGCCCCGGCCGGTGCCGACCATCAGGGCCGTCGGGGTGGCCAGGCCGAGCGCGCAGGGGCAGGCCACGATCAGTACGGCGACGGCGGCCGTGAAGGAGGCGGTGATGTCGTCGGTGGTCAGCAGCCAGCCCACCAGGGTGCCGAGCGCCACCAGGAGCACGATGGGCACGAAGATGCCCGAGACCCGGTCGGCCAGGCGCTGCACCTCGGCCTTGCCGTTCTGGGCGTCCTCCACGAGGCGGGCCATCCGGGCCAGCTGGGTGTCGGCGCCGACCCGGGTGGCCTCGACGAGCAGCCGGCCCCCCGCGTTGATGGTGGCTCCGGTGACGGCGTCGCCCACGGTCACGTCGACCGGCACGGACTCGCCGGTGAGCATCGAGCGGTCCACGGCGGAGGCGCCCTCGACGACCGTCCCGTCGGTGGCGACGGTCTCGCCGGGCCGCACCACGAACCGGTCGCCGACCCGCAGCTCGCCCACGGGGACGCGCACTTCGGTGCCGCCGCGCAGTACGGCCACGTCCTTGGCGCCCAGCTCCAGCAGAGCGCGCAGGGCCGCGCCCGCCTTCCGCTTGGAGCGCGCCTCCAGGTACCGCCCGAGCAGGATGAAGGTGACGACGCCCGCGGCCACCTCCAGGTAGATGGAGGAGCTGCCGTTCTCCCGGCCCACGGTGAGGTCGAAGCCGTGCCGCATCCCGGTCATCCCGGCGTCCCCGAAGAACAGCGCCCACACCGACCAGAGGAACGCGGTGAGGGTGCCGATGGAGACGAGGGTGTCCATGGTGGCGGTGCCGTGGCTCAGATTGGTCCAGGTGGCCCGGTGGAAGGGCAGACCGCCCCAGACGACCACCGGCGCCGCCAGCGTCAGGCTCAGCCACTGCCAGTTGTCGAACTGGAGGGAGGGCACCATCGCGAGCAGCACCACGGGCGCGGAGAGCAGCGCCGACACCAGCAGCCGCTGGCGCAGGGCCGCGAGCACCGGGTCGCGCCGGGCGGTGCCCTCCTCGGCGCCGCCCCCGGCGGGTGCGGCGGGTCCGGGGTCGGGCGGTGGGGGTTCCTCGGCGGTGTAGCCGGTGCGGACGACGGTGGCGATGAGGTCGGAGACCGCTATCGCGGCCGGGTAGGAGACCTTGGCCTTCTCGGTGGCGTAGTTGACCGTCGCCTCGACGCCCTCCATCCGGTTCAGCTTCTTCTCGATGCGGGCCGCGCACGAGGCGCAGGTCATGCCGCCGATGCTCAGTTCGACGAGCTGGGTTTCCACGCTGGTTTCCACGCTGGTTTCCACGTCTGCTCCTGAAAAGGGTCCGGGCCGTACGGCGCCTGCGCGCTGGTCGTACGGCCCGGAGGGTGGGAGGGGGTGCGGCGCGTCAGGCCCGGCCGACCAGCTCGAAGCCGGCCTCGTCGACCGCGGCGCGGACGGCTTCCTCGTCGAGTTCCGCGAGGGACACGACGGTCACCTCACCGGTGGAGGCGACGGCCTTCACGGAGTCGACCCCGGCGATCTGGCCGATCTCGCTCGACACGGCGCCCTCGCAGTGCCCGCAGGTCATCCCGGAGACCCGGTAGACGGTGGTCACGGTGTCCGCGGTGGCTTCGGTCTCGGCGGTCATGGCTGTCTCCTCTTCAGGGGCGGTACGGATCCATGGTGCACCAGAGGCTCCCGGGAAGGCCGGGGCGCTCCGACAGGAGCAACGTTATACCCCTGGGGGGTATAAATCCAGTGCCCGCTCCATCAGTCGTCCGACCGGCGGCTGCGGTTCCCCGGACGGCGCGCGACCCAGCCGCGGATGGTGTCGGCGTACCAGAAGGGTTTGCCGTTCTCGACCAGGTCCGGCGGAGGGAGCAGTCCGTGCTTGCGGTACGAGCGGACGGTGTCCGGCTGCACCCGGATGTGCGCGGCGATCTCCTTGTACGACCAGAGCCGGCGGTCGGTCATGGTGGGCACCTCCCTGAATGCGCCGCAGCCTCGGCCTGACGGCCGTCGGGGGAGCTGGGCGCGGGCACTTGACGATCACTCAGTCTTTGCCCGTTGAACGACCGGGACCGGAGGCAGGGGTGGGGCTGTTGACTCCCTGTGACGCAAGACCCGCGTAATGGAGACATGTGTGACGAGAGGGGGATGGTTGTGACAGGGATGACAAAAGGGGTGCGCCGGGCGGGAACCCGGCGCACCCCTTCGGCGGGTGCTCCCTACGCGTACAGTCCGGGCCGCTCCAGGCCCAGCTCCACCGGGACCCGGCCGCCCGTGCGCTGGGCCGTGACGCCCGCCTCGCAGACCACGGCCGCCGCATAGCCGTCCCAGGTGCTCGGGCCCGTGACGCGCCCGGCCCGGGTCGCGTCCACCCACGCCTGCACCTCGCGGTCGTAGGCGTCGGCGAAGCGCTCGGTGTAGTCCTGCGGGACCTCGCCGCCCCAGCGGCCCTCGCGGCGCACCACCGGCCCGGCCCCGGCGCCCGTCGACACCGAGCCGCGCTCGCACACCGCCTCGCAGCGCACCTCGTACCCGAAGCCGCAGTTGACGAAGATCTCCACGTCGACCACCGCGCCGCCGGACGTCTCGCAGAGCACCAGCTGCGGATCGCCCAGGCCCTCCGGCGCGTACGAGGAGGGGCGCGGGCGGAGCACCTGCACGGCGGTGACCTCCTGGCCGAGCAGCCAGCGGGCCGCGTCCACCTCGTGGGCGACCGAGTCGCGGATCAGCATCTCGGTGGTGAAGAACGAGGGGGAGGAGGCGTTGCGGTGGCGGCAGTGCAGAAAGAGCGCGCGCCCCAGCGAGCCCCCGTCGAGCAGCGCCTTGAGCCGGACGTACTCGGTGTCGTAGCGGCGCATGAAGCCCACCTGGGTGAGCCGCCGGCCCAGCCGCGCCTCGGCCTCCAGGACCCGCAGCGCCCCGCCCGGGTCCGGGGTCAGCGGCTTCTCGCAGAGCACCGGCAGACCGCGCCGGAACGCCTCCAGGAGCGCCGGTTCGTGGGCCGGGCCCGAGGAGGCGATCAGCACCGCCGCCACCCCCGGCGCGGCCATCGCGGCGGCCGGGTCGGTGTGGGCGGTGCACCCCTCCAGCGGACCGGCGACTGCCTTGGCGCGCTCCGCGTCGAGGTCGGCGACGGCGGCGACGCGCGCCCCGCCGATGACGGTGGAGAGGCGGCGCACGTGGTCGGCGCCCATCCGGCCGGTGCCGATCACGGCGACGCCCAGCGGTGCGGAGGCCATCGGCTCACACCCCGCAGGAGCGCAGGAACGCGCGGGTGCGCTCGGCGATCGGCCGGGGGCGGTCCGGGTCGCACGGGTACATGTCCTGCTCCACGATGGCGAACAGGTCGACGTCCAGGGCCGCGGCGGCGGCCAGCACCGGCTCCAGGGCGGGCAGGCCGGCGGGCGGCTCGCACATCACGCCCCGGGCCACCGCGGGCCCGAACGGCAGCTCCTCGGCGCGCACTTGGGCCAGCACGGCCGGGTCCACCTGCTTGAGGTGGAGGTAGCCGATCCGTTCGCCGTAGGTCTCGATGAGCTTGCCGCTGTCGCCGCCGCAGTAGGCGTAGTGCCCGGTGTCCAGGCAGAGGGAGACCAGGTCCGGGTCGGTGGCGTCCAGGAAGCGGGCCACGTTCTCCTCGCTGTCGATGTGGGTGTCGGCGTGCGGGTGCACCACGATCCGCAGGCCGTACCGCTCGCGCACCTCGCGGGCGAGCCGCTCGGTCTGGGCGGCGAGATCGCGCCATTGCCCGGCGGTCAGGGTGGCGTCCTCCAGGACCTCGCCGGTCTTGTCGTCGCGCCAGAACGCCGGGATGACGACGAGGTGCCCGGCCCCGCTCGCCCGGGTCAGCGCGGCCACGTCCGAGACGTGCTCCCAGGTGGTGTCCCACACGGCCGGGCCGTGGTGCAGCCCGGTGAAGACGGTCCCGGCCGAGACGCGCAGGCCGCGGCGGGCGGTCTCGGCGGCGAGCCGGGCCGGGTCGGTGGGGAGGTAGCCGTACGGTCCGAGTTCGATCCAGCCGTAACCGGCCCCGGCGACCTCGTCGAGGAAGCGGGACCAGGGGACCTGGCGCGGGTCGTCGGGGAACCAGACGCCCCAGGAGTCGGGGGCCGAGCCGATCCGGATGCGAGTCCTGTCCGTCGTCATGGGGCCAGCCTCCGGGGGCGCCGGAACGGTGTCAAGGCTAGGTCCGAATGTCAGGACAAAAGATTGACAGGGTCGGTCCGGGCGGCTAGACCTGGGACCGCCGGAGAAGTCCCGGGCTCACCGATGAAGGGGGCGTGCATGGCGGCGGTTCCGTACGACGTGATCACCATGGGGCGGATCGGGGTCGACCTCTACCCGCTCCAGAGCGGGGTGCCGCTCGCCCGGGTCACGTCCTTCGGGAAGTTCCTCGGCGGCTCGCCCTCCAACGTGGCGGTCGCCGCCGCCCGCCTCGGCCGCCGCACGGCCGTCGTCACCGGCACCGGCGCGGACCCCTTCGGCGCGTATCTGCGCGCGGAACTGGGGGAGTTCGGGGTCGACGCGCGCTGGGTGAAGAGCGTGCCCGGCCTGCCCACCCCGGTCACCTTCTGCGAGATCTTCCCCCCGGACGACTTCCCGCTCTACTTCTACCGCGCCCCCAAGGCCCCCGACCTGGAGCTGTACGAGGCGGACCTGGACCTGGCCGCGGTGCGCGCCGCGCGGATCTTCTGGGTCACCGGCACCGGGCTGAGCGCCGAGCCCAGCCGGGCCACCACGCTGGCCGCGCTCGCCGCCCGCGCGCGCACCGGCACCACCGTCCTCGACCTCGACTGGCGCCCGGCGTTCTGGAGCCGGGCCGAGGACGCCCGGCCGTACTACCGCGAGGCGCTGCGCCACGCGACCGTCGCCGTCGGCAACGCGCAGGAGTGCGAAGTGGCCACCGGGGAGCGCGAGCCGCACGCCGCCGCGCGGGCGCTGCTGGCGGCCGGGCCCGAACTCGCCGTGGTCAAACGGGGACCCGAGGGGGTGTTCGCCGCGCACCGGGACGGCACGGCCGCCGAAGTGCCGCCCCTGCCGGTCGAGGTGGTCAACGGGCTCGGCGCCGGGGACGCGTTCGGCGGGGCGCTGTGCCACGGTCTGCTGGCCGGCTGGGACCTCGCGCGCACCCTGCGGTACGCCAACGCGGCGGGCGCGATCGTCGCCTCCCGCCTCGCCTGCTCCGCCGCGATGCCCTACCCGGCCGAGGTCGAGCGCGTACTGGCGGGGGGAACGGCGTGAGCATCCGTGTCAGCCCCGGCGAGCTCGCCCGGGTCCGCACCCGCAACCCGGAGGCGGTCGCCGAGGCCGCCGCCCGCCGCAAGCGGCGCCCGCTGGTCCGCGAGGGCGAGCGGCTGCTGATCGTCGCCGCCGACCATCCGGCCCGGGGGGCGCTCGGGGCGGGCGGGGACGCCTTCGCCATGGCCGACCGGTCCGTCCTGCTGGAGCGGCTCTGCCTGGCCCTGTCGCGGCCAGGCGTGGACGGGGTGCTGGCCAGCGCGGACGTCCTGGAGGACCTGCTGCTGCTCGGCGCCCTGGAGGACAGGGTCGCCATGGGTTCCATGAACCGGGGCGGCCTCGCCGGGGCCGCCTTCGAACTGGACGACCGCTTCACCGGGCACCGCGCCCAGGACCTGGAGCGGCTCGGGTTCGACGCGGGCAAGCTGCTGCTGCGGGTCGACTACGAGGACCCCGGCTCGCTCAACACCCTGCACGCGGCGGCCCGCGCCATCGACGAGATGGCCGAGCGTCGGCTGCCCGTCTTCGTGGAGCCTTTCATCTGTCACCGGCGCGACGGACGGCTGCGCAACGATCTGGGCGCGGCGGCCGTCACCCGGTCGCTGGCCATCGCCTCCGGCCTCGCCGGGACCTCGGCGTACACCTGGCTGAAGGTGCCCGTCACCGAGGACCCGGCGGACATGGCCCGGGTGCTGGCGACCACGACGCTGCCCGCGGTGCTGCTGGGCGGCGACACAGGGGGCTCGGCCCGGGACCAGGAGGCGGCGTACGAGAAGTGGCGCACGGCGCTGCGCCTTCCCACCGTGCAGGGGCTGGTGGCCGGGCGCGCCCTGCTCTACCCGGCCGACGGGGACGTGGCGGGCGCGGTCGATACCGCCGCCGGGCTGCTGTAAGGGGTAGGGAGGACGTATGGACGAGCGCATGGACGAGCTGTTCGTACGGGCCGGCACCACCGCCCGGCGGGGCAGCGCCCTGGACATCGGCCCGGAGCGGGCCGGCTGGAGCTACTGCGGGCTGCGCGTGCTGGAGCTGGAGCCGGGCGGCACGGCGGCCTTCGCCACCGGCGACAGCGAGTGGATCGTGCTGCCGCTCAACGGCGGCTGTACGGTACACGTGGATGGTACGGCCATGGAACTCCTGGGCAGGGAGAGCGTGTTCGGCGGGGCCAGCGACTTCGCCTACCTCCCGCGCGACGCCCGGGCACAGATCGCCTCCGGCGCGGGAGGCCGTTTCGCCCTGGCAGGAGCGAGGTGCGAGCGCCTACTCCCCGCTCGCCGCGGCCCCGCGCCGGAGGTACCCGTGGAGCGGCGGGGCTCGGGCGCCAGCGCCCGCGAGGTCCGCAACTTCGCCGCCGCCGACGCCTTCGCCTGCGACCGGCTGATCGCCGTCGAGGTGGTCACCCCCGGCGGCAACTGGTCCTCCTACCCGCCGCACAAGCACGACGAGCACGTGCCGGGGCAGGAGTCGGAGCTGGAGGAGATCTACTACTTCGAGTTCGCCTCCCCGCACGGCTTCGGCTACCAGCGCGTCTCGCCGTCCCGGCCCGGCGGCGCCGACGTGCTCGCCGAGGTCCGCACCGGCGACGCGGTGCTCGTCCCGGACGGCTGGCACGGCCCCTCGATCGCCGCGCCCGGCCACCCCATGTACTACCTGAACGTCATGGCGGGCCCCGGCGAGGAGCGCGAGTGGCGCATCCGCTTCCATCCCGACCACACGGAGGGGTACCGATGAACGCTCCGGCGAATGCTCCGACCCGGCGGCTGACCACCGCGCAGGCGCTGCTCGCCTTCCTCTCCCGCCAGTACACCGCCCGCGCCGGGACCGAGCAGCGGCTGATCACCGCCACCTGGGGCATCTTCGGCCACGGCAACGTCGCCGGGATCGGCCAGGCGCTGCTGGAGCCCGGCAGCGACATGCCGTACCACCAGGGCCGCAACGAACAGGCCATGGTCCACGCGGCGGTCGGCTACGCCCGCCAGCGCGACCGGCTCTCCGCGCACGCGGTGACCACCTCGATCGGGCCGGGCGCCACCAACCTCGTCACCGGCGCGGCCCTGGCCACCGTCAACCACCTCCCCGTCCTGCTGCTGCCCGGGGACGTCTTCGCCGCCCGCCCGGCCGACCCGGTCCTCCAGCAGCTCGAAGTCCCCTGCGCGGGCGACGTGTCGGTGAACGACTGCCTGCGGCCGGTCTCGCGGTACTTCGACCGGATCACCCGCCCCGAGGCGCTGATCCCGGCCGCGCTCGCCGCGATGAGCGTGCTCACCGACCCGGCCAGGACCGGCGCGGTCACCCTGGCGCTGCCGCAGGACGTGCAGGCCGAGGCGTACGACTGGCCCGAGGACTTCTTCCGCAGGCGCGTCTGGCAGGTGCGCGCGCCCCGGCCCGACCGGGACGAACTGGCCGCCGCGGCCCGGCTGCTGCGCGGTGCCCGCCGGCCGCTGGTCGTCGCGGGCGGCGGCGTCCACCACAGCGGCGCCGAGGACGCCCTGCGCGCCCTGGCCGACGCCACCGGGATCCCGGTCGCCGCCACCCAGGCGGGCAAGGGCGCGCTGCCCCACGACCACCCCGCCGACATGGGCGGCATCGGGCACACCGGCACGGCCGCCGCCGACGCGCTGGCCCGGGAGGCCGACGCGGTGCTGGGGGTGGGCACCCGCTGGACCGACTTCACCACCGCCTCCGCCACGCTCTTCCAGCACCCGGACGTCCGGTTCGCCTCCCTCAACGTGAGCGGTGCGGACGCCCACAAGATGGGCGGTCTGCAGCTGGTCGCGGACGCGCGCGAGGGCCTGGAGGAGCTGGCCGGGGCGCTGGCCGGGTACCGCGTCGAGCCCGCGTACGAGAGCCGCTGCCGGGCGCTCAAGGCCGACTGGGAGGCCAGGGTGAGCGCCGCCTTCGCCCCCCGCGACGAGGGCGCGCGGCCCACCCAGGCCCAAGTGCTGGGCGTCCTGGACGAGTTGGCGGACGGGAGCGACATCCTGATCAACGCGGCGGGCTCGCTCCCCGGCGATCTGCACAAGCTGTGGCGCACCCGCTCGCGCGACCAGTACCACGTCGAGTACGGCTACTCCTGCATGGGCTACGAGATCCCGGCGGCCATCGGGGTGGCGCTGGCGGCGCCCGGCCGCCCGGTGTGGGCGCTGGTGGGCGACGGCACGTACCTGATGAACCCGACCGAGCTCGTCACGGCCGTGCAGGAGCGGCTGCCGGTGAAGGTGGTGATCCTGCAGAACCACGGGTACGCCTCGATCGGCGGCCTCTCCGCGGCGGTGGGCGGTGAGCGGTTCGGCACCGCGTACCGCTTCCGGGCGGCCGACGGAACGTACACGGGCGAGGTGCTGCCGGTGGACCTCGCCGCCAACGCGGCCTCTCTCGGGCTGGCCGTTTTCCGCCCCAAGACCATCCGTGACCTGCGCGAAGCCCTGGCGAGCGCCCGCGCCGCGGACCGTCCCACATGTGTCTACGTCGAGACCGAAACGGCAGACACAGTGTCGGGCCCGCCCCCGGCGCAGGCGTGGTGGGATGTTCCCGTGGCCGAGACCGCGACCCGCCCGTCGGCGGTCGAGGCGCGCGAGGAGTACGACCGGCAAGTCGCAGCCCGGCGCCGTCATCTGTGAAGGAGCAACTCGTCATGACGAAGACCGTCAACCACTGGATCGGCGGCAAGCGGGTCGAGGGCGCGTCGGGCAACCACGGCCCGGTCACCGACCCCGCCACCGGGGCCGTGACGACGCGGGTCGACTTCGCGGACGCCGACGAGGTGGACGCGGCCGTCGCCGCCGCCCGCGAGGCGTACGCCACCTGGGGCCAGTCCTCGTTGGCCCAGCGCACCGCGGTGCTCTTCGCGTTCCGCGCGCTGCTGGACGCCAACCGGGACGCGATCGCCGAGCTGATCACCGCCGAGCACGGCAAGGTGCACTCGGACGCGCTCGGCGAGGTGGCCCGCGGCCTGGAGATCGTGGACCTGGCCTGCGGCATCAACGTCCAGCTCAAGGGCGAGCTCTCCACCCAGGTCGCCAGCCGGGTCGACGTGGCCTCGATCCGCCAGCCGCTCGGCGTGGTCGTGGGCATCACGCCCTTCAACTTCCCGGCCATGGTGCCGATGTGGATGTTCCCGCTCGCCATCGCCTGCGGCAACACCTTCGTGCTCAAGCCCTCCGAGAAGGACCCCTCGGCGTCGATGAAGATCGCCGAGCTGCTGAGCGAGGCCGGCCTGCCCGACGGCGTCTTCAACGTCGTCCACGGCGACAAGGCGGCCGTCGACGCGCTGCTCGCCCACCCGGACGTGGCCGCCGTCTCCTTCGTCGGCTCCACACCCATCGCGCGCCACATCCACACCACCGCCTCCGCCAACGGCAAGCGGGTCCAGGCGCTGGGCGGCGCCAAGAACCACATGCTGGTGCTGCCCGACGCGGACCTGGACGCCGCCGCCGACGCCGCCGTCTCGGCCGCCTACGGCTCGGCGGGCGAGCGCTGCATGGCGATCTCGGCCGTGGTGGCCGTCGGCTCCATCGGCGACGAGCTGGTCGCCAAGATCAAGGAGCGCGCCGAGAAGATCAAGATCGGCCCCGGCAACGACCCCGCCTCCGAGATGGGCCCGCTGATCACCGCCGCCCACCGCGACAAGGTCGCCTCCTACGTCACCGGCGCCGCGGCCCAGGGCTGCGAGGTCGTCCTGGACGGCACCGGCTACACCGTCGAGGGCTTCGAGGACGGCCACTGGATCGGCCTCTCGCTCCTGGACCACGTGCCCACCAGCGCCGACGCCTACCGCGACGAGATCTTCGGCCCGGTCCTGACGGTGCTGCGGGTGGAGTCGTACGAGGAGGGCCTGGCGCTCATCAACGCCTCGCCGTTCGGCAACGGCACCGCCATCTTCACCCGGGACGGCGGCGCGGCCCGCCGCTTCCAGCTGGAGGTCGAGGCGGGCATGGTCGGCGTCAACGTGCCGATCCCGGTCCCGGTGGGCTACCACTCCTTCGGCGGCTGGAAGGACTCGCTCTTCGGCGACCACCACATCTACGGCAACGACGGCACGCACTTCTACACCCGCGGCAAGGTCGTCACCACCCGCTGGCCGGACCCCTCCGAGGCCCCGGCCGGCGTCGACCTGGGCTTCCCCCGCAACCACTGAGCCGGACCGGCTACGCGCCGGCGTGGCGCACGGCCGCGGTCGCGAAGCCCCGTACGGCGGGGTGCGGCCGTGTGCCGTCGCCGGCGAGCTCCGGCTGGAAGAGCGTGGCCAGGTAGAAGGGGTGGCCGGGCAGTTCGGCGACGCGCACGGCGCCCTCGTCGTCCGTGCCGCTGAACCGCAGCCCGTGCGCCCGCAGGGCGTCCAGGTGGCGGGGGTCGGGGCCGAACGCGCAGTGGTAGCGCTCCACCGTCCGCTCGGCGCCCAGGAGTTGCTCGGCCAGTGAGCCCGGGGCCAGCCGGACGGCGCCCTCGTGGCCGCGCAGCGAGCAGGCCAGCGGGACGATCAGCGCCTTCCCGTCGGCGGCCGACGGGTCGTTCTCGGCGTGCCGCAGCCGGGTCAGCCCGCACACCCCGCGGGCGTATTCGAGCAGGGCGTGCTGGAAGCCCGCGCAGGTGCCGAGGAAGGGGACGCCGTGCTCGCGGGCCGTGCGGGCGGCGGCCAGCGCCCCGGCCTCGCTGCGGTACGGGCTGCCCGGCAGCAGCCAGATCCCGTCGAACCCGGCGAGCCCCTCGGCCGCCTCCTCGGTGGGGATCCAGTACGCGTCCAGGTCCAGCCCGTCGCGCTCGCGCAGGGCCCGGAGGAGGAGCGGGATCCGGGTGTGGGAGCGGACGCCGGGCGAGCGGTCGCCGACGAGGGCGATCCGGGCGTCCGCCGCGTGCTGCGGTTTCTCCGTCATGGGCCCATCCTCGAAGCCCCGCCCCCATCGCGTCCAACGATGATCGCTGCACCGGGCATCAGTGATGCTGATGGCCGGTGATACTGGCGGCCATGGATCCGCATCTGCTGCGCACCCTCGTCGCCGTCGTGGAGCACCGCTCCTTCTCCGCCGCCGCCCGGACGCTCGGCTACACCCAGTCGGCCGTCTCGCAGCACATCGCGGCCCTGGAGGCCGATCTGGGCGCCCGGCTCGTCGAGCGCCGCCCCGTCGGGCCCACCGAGGCGGGGGAGCGGCTGATGGAGCACGCCCGCCCCCTCCTGCTGCGCATCGACGCGGCCCGCGCCGACCTCGCCCGGCTGCGCGCGGTGCGCCCCACCTCCCTGGCCCTCGTCTGCACCCCGGCCGCGCTCACCCCCGCCCTGGCCGCGGCCCTGGCCCGGGTGCGGCGGGCCGTGCCGGGGCTCGCGGCCGGGGTGCGGGCGCTGGGCCCGGCCGAGGTGGTGGCGGCCGTGCTCACCGGGGAGGCCGACCTGGGCCTGGTGGACGGGGCCGCCGCGCCCAGCGACCCGCTGGCGCTGCCCGACGCCGGACCCCTGGCCACCGAGACCGTCGCCGAGCAGCCCCTGGCCGTACTGCTGCCCGCCGGGCACCCGCTGGCGGCCCGCGCCTCGCTGCGGCTGACGGACCTCGCCGACGCCCACTGGATCGACGCGCCCGACAGCGCCGTCCCCCTCGCGCAGCTGCGCGCCGCCGCCCGCACCGACGGCTTCCGGCCCCGGCTGGCGTACGGGGGAGGCGATCTGGAAGGTCTCGTACGGCTCGTCGCGGCTGGGCACGGGCTGCTGGCGACCGGCCTCGCGGTGGCGGCCGGGCGGCCCGGCACGGTCGCCGTGCCGGTCGCGGCGCCCCGGCTGGTCCACCGCACGGAGGCGGTCCGCCCGAGGACGCCCGCCGAGCCTGCGCGGGCACTGATCGAGGCCCTGGCCGCCCCCGGGGAGGGCACCGCCTGAAGTGCGGCGGTGACCGGGGGTAACCGCAGGCGTGGCACGGGGTGTCAGGGCGGTGCGCACGCGGTGCCAAAGGCGTTCCGGCATGCGGAATCCGGCAATTTTTTTCCGTGCGAGGGCTGCGGTTCCCGTACCGCCCGATCATGGCGTTTTGTTGCCCTCTTAACGCCGGATCAGTGCAACAGGGGCCGTGGAGCGACGGATTCCGAAGGTGAACAGCTATTGACCTGCGGATCGCGTGGAGATTGAAATGGCGGCCCGGGAGCGACCCACCACTCACCACCGGGGCCGGACGGGCCCCGGAGCACCACCCGGAGGTCGATAGCGCTCCCCGCTCAGTAGCCACGCCGCCGATCGGATGCGCATCGATGACCGAAACGCTCAGCCCGCCCCACGTCCTCTCCCCGGACACCGGCGAGGCCCCCAAGAAGCTCAAGCGTTCCATCGGCGTCGTGGGCGGCACCCTGCTCACGCTCTCCTGTGTGACGCCCGCCTCCACCCTCTTCGTGGTGGTGCCGGACCTCTTCTCCAGCCTGGGCACCTACACCGCGCTCACCATCGCCATCGGCTCGCTGCTCTGTATCGGCGTCGCGTTCTGCTACTCGGAGCTGGGCACCCTCATCCCCAGCGCGGGCGGCGAGTACGCGATGGTCTCCACCCTGGCCGGACGGCTCGCCGGCTGGCTGGTGTTCGTGCTCTCCCTGCTCGTCGTGATGATCGTCCCCCCGGTCATCGCGATGGGAACGGCCGACTACCTGGCCCCGCTCGTGCACATCCCCGCACCGGTCGCGGGCGGCGGCGTGATGCTGCTCGCCACCCTCGCGGGCCTGCTCGACCTGCGGGCCAACGCCTGGATCACCGGCATCTTCCTGGTGCTCGAAGTGGTCGCCGCGGCCGTCGTCGCCGTCCTCGGCTTCGCCCACGGCGAGCGCGGCGCCTCCTCCCTCGTCCACGGCTCGGTCGCCGCCGACGGCGGTACGCACTCCACGGTCACCGCGATGATGGTGATCTCCGGCCTGGCCATCGCCCTCTTCATCACCCAGGGCTTCTCGACCGCCGTCTACCTCTCCGAGGAGCTGGAGCACCCGCGCCGCAACGTGGCCCGCACCGTGCTCGCCACCCTCGCCATCTCCACCGCCGTCATCCTCGTCCCCGTCGTCGCCATCACCCTGGGCGCCCCCGACCTCTCCGCGCTCACCTCCGGCGACATCAGCGGCATGGTGACCGCCTGGTCCAACTCGGCCGTCGGCACCTTCGTCAGCCTCTGCGTGGCCCTCGCCATCGTCAACGCGGGCATCGTGATGGTCATCCAGAACTCCCGCGTCCTGTTCGCCTCGGCCCGCGACAAGGCGTGGCCCGAGCCGGTCAACCGCGGGCTCTCCCGGCTCGGCCGGTTCGGCTCCCCGTGGGTGGCCACCCTGCTCGTCGGCGTCCCCGGCGCGGCCCTGTGCTTCGTCAACCTGGACACCCTGTACGGCGTCACCGGCGTCTCGGTCACCGGGATGTACCTGCTGGTCGCGGTCGCCGCCCTGCTCAGCCGGCGCGGCTCGCACCGCCACACCGCCGCCTGGCGGATGCCGCTGTGGCCCGCGGTGCCGGTGGTCCTGATCGCCGTCCTCGCGTACATCCTCACCCAGCAGGAGACCCGCTACCTGCTGTGGACCGGCGGCATCACCGCCGTCGCCACCCTCTACTGGGCCCTCTACCTGCGCCCGCGCCGCGAGACGCGCTGGCTGGTGAGCATCCCCGAGGACGAACAGGGCTGAAAGCGGGCGGGGTCGGCGGTTCTGTCCGGTTCCCGGCGCACATCCACGGGACACAACGGGCCCGCCAGCCCTAGGGTTTACCGTATGACTGCCGCGGAACCGACCCTTGACCACGACTTCTACTGTTCCCAGATCATCGCCCAGACGGCCGAGTTGAGGTCCCACCTGAGCGGTGCGGACCTCTCCGTCAAGGTGCCGACCTGCCCCGAGTGGACGCTGCGCGACCTCGTCCTGCACGTGGGCCGCGCCCAGCGGTGGGCCGCCGAGATCGTCCGGACGAAGTCCACCGTCGTCGTCCCCGAGGAGGCGGTCCCCGACACCGCGGGACCCGAGGACGGCGAACCGGCGGCGCTGGCCGACTGGTTGACGCGCGGCGCCGAACTCTGCGCGGACGCGCTGCGCACCGCCGGTCCCGACCAGGCCGCCTGGACCTGGGCTGGCGAGGCGACCACCGGGTTCTGGGCGCGCCGGATGACCCACGAGACGGTGGTGCACCGGGCCGACGCGGCCTTCACGGTCGGCGCCGAGTACCGGCTGGCGCCGGAGGTGGCCGCGGACACCATCGACGAGTGGCTGGAGATCGTCAGCTACATCCAGGCCGCCAAGCTCGCCCCGGCCGCCGCCGAGCTGCGCGGCCCCGGCCGCAGCATCCACCTGCACGCCACCGACGCGCCCGGCGCCGAGTGGCTGATCGAGCTGGGCGAGGAGGGCGTCAGCTGGCGGCGCGCCCACGCCAGGGCGACGGTGGCGCTGCGCGGCCCGCTCACCGACGTCCTGAACGTCTTCTACCGCAGGCTCCCCGCCGACAGCCCCC
Organism: Streptomyces sp. cg36; assembly: GCF_041080675.1. NCBI lineage: Bacteria > Bacillati > Actinomycetota > Actinomycetes > Kitasatosporales > Streptomycetaceae > Streptomyces > Streptomyces cyclosori. The sequence goes on from NZ_CP163520.1 coordinate 5,142,665, forward strand.
GCGTGGAGGTCCTGGGCGACGCCGGGCTCCTCGACTTCTGGCTGCAGCGCGCCTCGTTCGGCTGACCGGCGTACTCCCGGTGCGGTACGGCCCGCCCGCCGCGTACGCCGGGAGTACAGCAGCGACCTCCACCCGGCGGCAGGCCCGCCGGGCACGGGCGGCACTTACGGTGGAGGCATGGAATTCCGCAGACCTCGCGGGCGGGCGGCGGCCGGTGCGGGCGCCGCCCTCGCCGTGCTCGCCGGCGCCGGCGTCTGGACCGCCGCCGGCGCCCGTGGCACCCCCGCGGTGCACCAGGAGGACCGGGTCATGGAGATGCCCGGCGCGAAGATCGACACCTCGTTCTTCACCTCGGGCGGCGCCGGTGACAGGCGCCCCGCGATCCTCCTCGGCCACGGCTTCGGCGGCAGCAAGGACGATGTGCGCGCCCAGGCCCGCGACCTCGCCCGCTCCGGCTTCGCCGTGCTGACCTGGTCCGCCCGCGGCTTCGGCGCCTCGACCGGCCAGATCGGGCTGAACGACCCGGCGTACGAGGTCAAGGACGTCTCCCGGCTGATCGACTGGCTGGCGAAGCGGCCCGAGGTGAAGCTGGACGCGGCGGGCGACCCGCGCGTCGGCGTCACCGGCGCCTCCTACGGGGGCGCGATCTCGCTGCTGGCCGCCGGGTACGACAAGCGGGTCGACGCCATCGCCCCGCAGATCACCTACTGGAACCTGGCCGACGCGCTCTTCCCCGACGGGGTGTTCAAGAAGCTGTGGGCCGGGATCTTCTTCTCCACCGGCGGCGGCTGCGGGACGTTCGAGAAGCAGCTGTGCGACATGTACCAGCGGGTCGCGGTCAGCGGGAAGCCCGACGCGCAGGCCCGCGACCTGCTGGCGGCCCGCTCCCCGTCCGCCGTCGGCGACCGCATCAAGGTGCCCGCGCTGATCGTCCAGGGCCAGAGCGACTCGCTCTTCCCGCTCGGCCAGGCCGACGCCATGGCCCGGCGGATCAAGGCCAACGGGGCGCCGGTCGCGGTCGACTGGATCGCGGGCGGCCACGACGGCGGCGACCGCGAGTCGGGCCGCGTCGACGCCCGGATCACCTCCTGGTTCGACCGCTACCTCAAGGGCGACGAGGGCGCCTCCACCGGCCCCGCCTTCCGGGTCACCCGCACCGGCGGCATCAGCTCCACCGACGGCGCCGCCCAGCTGCGCGGCGCCACCGGCGGCAGCTATCCGGGCCTGGCGAGCGGCCCGCGCGAAGTGGCGCTCACCGGCCGCGAGCAGACCTTCGAGAACCCGGCGGGCGCCGCCCCGCCCGCCATCTCGGCGGTGCCCGGCGTCGGCGGCGGCCTCGCGGGCCTGTCCTCGCTGGGCGTGGGCGGCCTCTCCCTCGACTTCCCCGGGCAGTACGCGCGGTTCGACTCGGCCCCGCTGCGCCCGGGCCTGCGCATCACCGGCTCGCCCACGGTCCGCCTCAAGGTGCGCTCCAGCGGCGACGACGCGGTGCTCTTCGGCAAGGTGTACGACGTGGGGCCCGGCGGCAAGCAGCAGGTGCTCCCCGCCCAGCTGGTCGCCCCCGTACGGGTGACGGGCGCCAAGGAGGGCGCCACGGTCGAGCTGACCCTGCCCGCCGTCGACCACAACGTGGAGGCGGGCCACCGGCTGCGCCTGGTGGTCGCGGCCACCGACCTCGGCTACGCCTCCCCGGCCGAGCCCGGCACGTACACGGTCTCGCTGGACGGCGGCGGCCTGACCGTGCCCACCGCGCCCGGGGTGCGGACCGAGCCCGCCGGGGTGCCCTGGTGGGCGTGGGGGCTGCCGCTGGGCGGCGCGGTGATCGCGCTCGGCCTGCTGGCCACCCGCCGCACCTCGGCCCCCGCCCCCGACCCGGAGCTGGCCGAAGTGCCGCTCCAGATCACCGACCTGGCCAAGAAGTACGCCAGGTCCTCCGACCGGTACGCGGTGCGCGACCTCTCCTTCCGGGTGGAGAAGGGGCAGGTGCTCGGTCTGCTCGGGCCCAACGGCGCGGGCAAGACCACCACCCTGCGGATGCTGATGGGCCTGATCCGCCCCGACGGCGGCGAGATCCGCGTCTTCGGCCACGCCATCCGGCCCGGCGCCCCGGTGCTGTCCCGGGTGGGCGCGTTCGTCGAGGGCGCGGGCTTCCTGCCGCACCTGTCGGGCCGCGCCAACCTGGAGCTGTACTGGCAGGCCACCGGCCGCCCCGCCGAGGACTCGCACATGGACGAGGCGCTGGAGATCGCGGGCCTGGGCGACGCGCTCGCGCGGGCGGTGCGCACCTACTCGCAGGGCATGCGCCAGCGCCTGGCCATCGCCCAGGCCATGCTCGGCCTGCCGGACCTGCTGATCCTCGACGAGCCGACCAACGGTCTGGACCCGCCGCAGATCCGCGAGATGCGGGACGTGATGATCCGGTACGCCCAGGGCGGCCGTACCGTCATCGTCTCCAGCCACCTCCTGTCCGAGGTGGAGCAGTCCTGCACCCATCTGGTGGTCATGGACCGGGGCCGTCTCGTCCAGGCCGGTCCGGTCGCCGAGATCACCGGCGGGAGCGACACGCTCCTGGTCACCGTGGCGGGCCCGGTCACCGAGGTGCTGGCCGACAAGGTGGCCGCGCTGCCCGGCATCGGCGCGGCCACCCCCACCGACGAGGGCATGCTGGTGCGCCTCGACGGTGCCACCGCGACCGGGCTGATCACCGAACTGGTCCGGCTGGACGTGCCGGTGACGGGCGTGGGCCCGCACCGCCGACTGGAGGACGCGTTCCTCACCCTGATCGGAGGTACGGCATGACGGCGCCGACACGGGCCGCGGACGCGGCGGGGCCGGAGCTGCGGGCGACCGCCCCCGGCTACCGGCCGGGCCGCACCCTGCCGCTGCGGGTGGAGGCGGCGCGCCAGCTGCGCCGCCGGCGCACGATGGTGATGGGCGGGCTGCTGGCGGCCCTGCCGTTCATCCTGGTCACGGCGTTCGCGATCGGCGGCACCCCGTCGGGCCGGGACGGCCGGATCACCCTGATCGACACGGCGACGGCGTCCGGGGCCAACTTCGCGGCGACCGCCCTGTTCGTCTCGGCGGGCTTCCTCCTGGTGGTGCCGGTCGCCCTGTTCTGCGGCGACACGGTCGCCTCGGAGGCCAGCTGGTCCTCGCTGCGCTATCTGCTGGCCGCGCCGGTGCCCCGGGCCAGGCTGCTGTGGAGCAAGCTGGCGGTGGCGCTGGGGCTGAGCGCGGCGGCGATCGTGCTGCTGCCGCTGGTGGCGCTGGCGGTCGGCACGGCCGCGTACGGCTGGGGCCCGCTGGAGATCCCCACCGGCGGCTCGCTCGGATCGGGCGAGGCGGTGCCGCGCCTGGCGATCGCCGTGGCGTTCGTCTTCGTCTCCCAACTGGTCACCGCGGGGCTCGCGTTCTGGCTCTCCACCCGGACGGACGCGCCGCTGGGCGCGGTCGGCGGCGCGGTGGGCCTGACGATCGTCGGCAACGTCCTGGACGCGATCACGGCGCTGGGCGACTGGCGCAAGGCGCTGCCCGCGCACTGGCAGTTCGCCTGGGCCGACGCGCTCCAGCCGCATCTGGAGTGGAGCGGGATGGCCCAGGGCGCGGGGGTGTCGGTGGGGTACGCGCTGGTGCTGACCGCCCTGGCGTTCCGGGGGTTCGAGAAGAAGGACATCGTGTCCTAGGGACACGCGCCCCGGGAGGGCGCCGGGACACGCGCGAGGCCCGGTGGGCCGCCCTGGTCGGGGGCGGCCCACCGGGCCTTCGCCGCTCGCGGCGCGGTCGTCAGACCGCGGCGGCCACGTCCGCGTACAGGAACTCCTGGAGCAGGACGGTCAGCTCGTCCGCCTTCTCGAAGAGGGCGAAGTGGCCGGCGTCGAGCTCGGCGTAGGTGCTGCCCGCGATGGCCCGGTGCAGCTGCTTGGAGTGCTCGACCGGGACGACACGGTCCTGGGTGGCGCCGATGACCAGCGTGGGGGCGGTGATCTGCGGCAGCAGGGCGGTGATGTCGGCCTGGAGGTTGAGCGCGATCTGGCGGCCGATGCCGGCCGGGATGCCGCCCGCGAGCAGGCCCTCGACGCCCTCGACGCCGAAGGCGTTGATCTGGGTGTCGGTCCAGCCGTGCAGCTGGAGGAAGCGGCCGAAGGCGTCGTGGTCGAGCTTGTCGAGCCGGGCCCACAGGTCGAAGAAGAGGCGCTGGCGCTCGTCCAGGGCCGACCAGCCGGTCAGCAGCACCAGCCGGCGGACCAGCTCGGGGTGCTTGGCGGCGAGCGCGGCCGAGTTGAGCGCGCCGAGCGACCAGCCCACCAGGTCGACCGGGCCGGTGCCGGCGTCGCGGATGGCGGCGGCGACCTGCTCGACGACGAGGTCGACGGTGAGCGGCTCGCCGCTGTCCTTGGTCTGTCCGCTGCCGGAGTAGTTGGGCGTGATGACCGTGCGCTTGTCGCTGAACTTCTCCACGAGGTGCGCGAAGCCCTCGGCGGCGCCGCCGGTGCCGTGCAGCAGGACGAGGCCGGGGCCTTCGCCGGTGACGAAGTACTCGACCTCGGAGCTGGAAGTCTTGACGGTGGGCATGGGGGCTCCTCTGGGGACGTTCCCTGGTGCGGGATGGATCTCGTGAACGGGCGCGGCCCGGGGGCCGTAAGGCGCTTGCGCGGCAATTTACATGCCATCCCATTGCATGCGCAAGCATGGAAGATTATTCCCGTCGGGATGGGCCCGGTACGGTCCCGACGGCCAGGACGTTGCCCTCGCTGATGTAGCCGTCGGGGTCGTCCAGCGGATGGTCCGGGCCGTCCGGGTCGAGGAAGCGCCGCCACTCCCCGCTCAGCCCCAACCGCCCCGCCTGCTCGGCCAGCCGGGCGCAGGAGAGCCCGTAGAACTCGCGCGCGGAGCCGGACAGCGGCGCGTAGTGCTCGATCACCATCGTCTGCTGCCGCACCTCGGCGAGCCCGGCCGCGCGCAGCCACCGGTACAGCTCGCGCGAGCGGGTCAGCTGGCGGGCGTAGCCCGGCACCTGCCCGGCGGCGCGGAAGAAGTCCGCGAAGAGGTACGGGTCGGCCGGCCGGGCGGTGATCAGATGCGCGTCGAGCTCCTTGACCGCCACGACCCCGCCGGGCCGCACCACCCGGCGCAACTCCGCGAGCGCCCGCCCCAGTTGGCCGTCGTCGAGGTACTGCACGGTGTTGGCGCACCACACCGCGTCGAAGGAGTCGTCCGGGTACGGCAGCCGCAGCAGATCGCCCTGGCGGACGTCGACCGGGCAGGGCGAGCGCCAGGCGGCCACCCGGGCGGCGGCCAGGGCCGCGTTCTCCTCGGCCAGGTCGACCGCCGACACCCGGCCCTCCGGGCCGACCAGTTCGGCCAGCCACGGCAGGAACTCGCCGGGCCCGCAGCCCGCGTCCAGCACCCGCCAGCCGCGCTGGATCCCGGCCCGCTCCAGCAGCTCCTGGTACGGCTCGGCGCAGGCGCGGAAGTGCGCGTCGACGATGGTGTGATGGGTGAAGCCGAGCCCCGTGGAGGCGGTGAACCCCCAGGTGCGGTGGTCCTTCGCGGACGCCTCGGCGAGGGGCGCGGCGGGTGCCTGGGTCAGCATGCGGATGATCCGATCTCGTCGAGGAGGCCGAGGACGGCCCCGGTCACCAGTTCCGGTGTCTCCAGCGGCTGGAGATGGCCCGCGCCCGGGACCGTGACCAGCCGCCCGTGGCGCAGCAGGGCCGCCGTCTCGCGCGACTCCGCCGCCCCGACCAGCGCGTCCTCCTCGCCCGCCAGCACCACCGCGGGCAGCTCGGTGGCCAGCAGCGTGCCGGTGGAGTCGGGGCGCGCGGCCACCGCCCGCTGCGCCCAGGCCAGCGCCGCCGGGTCGGCCCGGCGCGCGTCGGCCAGCAGCCGGGCGACGACGTCGGGGCGCCGGGCGTGGGTGGTGGGGCCGGTCAGCAGCGCGGTCGTCCGGGTGATGAGCGCGTCCCGTACCGCCTCGTCGCCCAGCGCGTGCGCGAACCGGAGCCGCTGGGCGCGGGCTTCGGCGGTGTCGGCGGTGGCCCGGGCGGACAGCAGGGCGAGGCCCGCCGCGCGCCCGGGATGGCGGCGCAGGAACGCCATCGCGGTGTAGGCGCCCATGGACGAGCCCACCAGCAGCATGCGCCCGATGCCCCGGGCGTCCAGCTCCCGGGCCACGTCGTCGGCCACCACGTCCAGCGAGGGCGGCTCGTCCCCGAGCGCCGTGGAGCCGAAGCCGCGCTGGTCGGGGGCGAGCACGGGGTGGCCCAGCGCCCGCAGCGCGCGGGCCTGCGCCTCCCACATCGAGGAGTCCAGGGACAGCGCGTGCAGCAGGACGACCGGCAGCGGGTCCGCGCTCACCGCGACGCCTCCCGCTCGGCCGCCGCGATGAACTCGGCCACGTGCGCCGGGAGTTCCACGCGGCGCCGCCAGGCCAGCGCGACCGGGGCGGGCGGCAGGTCGTGGACCGGGACGATCCGGATCCCCGGCGGTGCGACGTCGGCGAGCGAGACCAGGGACAGGTGCACCGCGCCCGCCGCCACCAGCTCCATCATGTGCGCCACGTCGGTGGCCCGGTGGCGGCGGCGCAGCGGGCGCCCGCCCGGGGTGTACGGCGGGACGACCTCGTCCCACACGTATCCCGGCAGGGCGCCGGGACAGTGGAAGGTGTCGTGGTCGGCCAGCTCCTCGACGGAGACCGAGGCGCGGTCCGCCAGCGGGTGGGCGGCGCCCAGGACGGCGGCGCGCGCGTCGGTGGTGAGCACCCGGCTGCAGGCCAGCTCGGGCTCGCGCAGCGAGAACTTGACGACGATCACGTCGAGTTCGCCCGCCAGGACGCCCCGGAACGGGTCGTTGATGTCGTACTGGCTCGTGCGCACGGCGGCCCGGCCGGGCCCCGCGAGCGCGGCGATGCGCCCGGCGACCTCCACGGAGCCGTGGTAGCCGAGCCGGACGACGGGGGCGGCGTCCGGGGCGGGGGCGGCCGGCGTCGGTTCAGGGGTGGTCAAGGGGGACCTCCAGGGTCAGTCCGGCGACGGCGCGCAGCCTGCCGGGGAGCGTGGGTTCGGTGGTGGCGCGCAGCGCGGCGAAGCCGTGGGCGAGGCCGGACAGGCGGGGCACCCGGCGCAGGGTCAGCCGGTCGCCGGGCCCGACGAGCCCGTCCAGGACCGCCTCCGCGAGCAGGTGGTTGAGGTGGACCAGGACGTCCTGGACGCGGCAGTCCGCCACGGCGACGTGCACTTCCCGGTGGACGGGCGGCCGGGGCGGCGGACCCGGGCCCGCCGGGACCGTGAGGACGACGGCCGGTCCCAGGGGCAGCGGGAGCGGGCCGCTGAACAGCTTCAGGAGCCTGCGCAGCGCGGCCGAGTCCGCCGCCGGGCCCGGCGCGGTCCAGGCCGCCGAGCCGTCCGCGTCGGCGTGGGCGAAGGAAAAGCGCCCCCGCAGATTGTCCGGGTTGCCCGCGAGGAAGACCGTACGGGTGAAGGAGCGCCGCCAGCCCGCCGCCGCCGACGGGTCGAGGCCGAGGGCGAACTCGCAGGTGGCGCGGGCCCAGGAGACGAGGTCGAAGCGCCCGATCACCACGGCCGCCACATACCCGTCGGCGGGGTCCGCCGCCCCGAGCTCGTCCTGGACGGCGAGCAGCCCCCGGGCCGAGCCGAGGTCGTACCGCCCGGCCAGGTCGGGCCGCGCGGCCCGGATCCGGTCGGCCGTCGCCGCCCGCAGCCGCTCCTGGACCGACGGCCCGCCCGGGGCCGGTGGTGGTTGCGTGATCACAGGTACACCGCCGAGAGCAGGTCGTGGGCGGGCGCGGGGGCGCGCCGGCCGAGCAGACTGGAGGTCAGCCGGTAGGGGTCCACGTGCAGCTGGTCCCGCCGGTGGCGACCGACCCGTTCGGCCAGTGCGTCCGCCGGTTCGTGGGCCGTGCCCGCCCCGGCGGCGTCCAGCATTCGCACGGCCCGCTTGAGGCACTGTCGCAGCAGGGTGGAGTCGAACGACTCCCGCTGGCCGGGGCCGAGCACGGCGACGAAGTACAGCCGCATCCCGAGGCGCACCGCGGGCTCGTCGAACTCGGCGCGGGCCTTGGCGAGCAGCGCGCCCGCGTGCAGCCCGTCCCAGCCGCCGTGCCGCGCCGAGCGGACGCGCCCCGCCACGGGCACCCGCCCGACCGGGGCCCGGCGCACGGCCGGGCCCAGCTCGCCGAGCACCCGCGCCAGGAGCTGGTGGTCCGGGTCGAGCTCGCGGTCGTACAGGAGCACCACCTCGTCGAAGTCCGGTGCCAGGGGAAGGAGTTCGCGCAGGGCGCAGGCCAGGTAGTTGGGGCGGCCGTCGGCCGTGACGATCTGGCGCAGCGGCAGCCCGAACCGGGTCGCGTCGAGGTGGACCGGACCGCCGACCGGGCGCTGGTCCACACACATCCGCAGCTCCTCCAGACGGGCGATGGCCCCGTCCAGGCCGAGTCCCGGCGGCCGGTGGCCCAGCAGGCCCGTGCCGTCCAGGCCCAGGGCGGCGTAGTGCCCGGACCACAGCCGCAGCACCCGCTCGCCCGCGGGGTGGACCCAGCCGTGCTCGACGGCGTCGGCGTAGGGCCGCAGCGCCGCCGCCGGGGTGTGCCGCTCCTCGGCCCGGAAGGCCATGTACAGCTCCCCGACCTCCTCCTCGGTGCACTCCCCGTACGAGCGGTCGCCCTCGGTGCGGTCCAGGAACTCCCAGAAGCCCAGGGTCTGTTCGGTCGGGTGGTACGTGGTCTGGGCGGCGCGGTGGGTGACCTCGGCGAGCTGCCCGGTGGCCCGGCGCATCACGTCCGTCCACAGCAGGCCCTTGAGGTGGCTCGGGGTGAGCGGCTTGGACGGGGTCACCGCGATGGGCGCGAGCAGCACCCGCCCGCGCGGGGCGGCGGACGCCCGCCCGCGCGGGCGCTCCAGGGGCAGGGCGGTCACCGCGGCACCCCTTCCGCCTCGGCGACCAGCCGCACCAGCGCGCGCCGCTCCGGACCGGCCGGGGGCACGGGCGCGGACGCGGCCCGCTCCACCCCGGCCAGGAACGCCGGGTCCGCGGCCAGTTCGCCGGGGGTGGTGAGGCCCATCAGCATGCGGGTCAGGCCGCGCCAGACGGCGGGGTCGCGGCGGGCGGCGGACGCCACGGCCGCCCCGGGCGCCGGGGAGGCGTCGGCGCCGGTGTCGATCCGGCGGCGCCAGCGGGCGATCCGCTCGCGGTCGGCCTGCGCCGACTGCTCGTACCAGGGCAGGAGCAGCTCCTCGGCGGCCCGCGCCGCCGCCCGGCTCTGGGCGGTGCCCGCCACCGGGTGCGCGGTGAGGACGTCGGCGAGCCGGAAGGCGTGTGCGAACGCCAGCGACATCCCGCGCCCGAAGAGCGGATTGGTGACGCAGGCCGCGTCCCCGAGCGGGAACAGCCCCGGCACCGGGCGCTGGCGCGAAGTGGCCGTGCCGCGCAGCGCGTTGGACGGACTGGTGATGGCGTGCACCGCCGAGACCGGCTCGCTCACGCCCTCGGCCAGCCAGGGCGCCAGACCCGGGACGGCGCGCGCCATGGCGGTGAAGCCGGCCGGGGTGAGCAGCCCGTGCAGCGCCCGGTCGCCGGGCAGGGTGGCCAGGGCCACGGAGAACGTGCCGTTGTCCCCGGGGTGCAGCACCCCGGCGCAGTGGTCGAAGATGTCGCCCGCCGCGTTGCCCCGGTTCAGGGGGCCGGGGCGGGCGCTCCCGGTCAGCCGGTAGAAGCGGGTGTAGCCGCTCAGACCGGACGGGGCGACGAGGTCCTCGGCGACCGGCACCCCGGCCGCGCGCAGCCAGCCGCGCGCGGCGGCCCGGCGGCCGGTGGCGTCGACCACCAGGGCGGTGGGGACGCGCGCGCCGTCGTCGGTGCGCACGGCCCGCACCCGTCCGTCGTCGGGGTCGAGCTCCAGCGCGGCCACCGCCCGCCCGTGCCGCACGGTGACCCCGGGCAGCGCCGACACCAGCCGGTGCAGGACGAGTTCGAGGGTGGCGCGGCGGCAGCCGAGCGCCACCAGCTCGGCGTCGGCGCTCTCGCGGACGGTGCCGGGCGGGGCGGCGGCGGTCAGGTCGAGCAGCTCCGCCCCGGCCGCCAGCAGCGCCGCCAGGACCTGCGGGGCCCGCTCGCGCAGCACCCGTACGCCCAGCGAGGTGAGGGTGTGGGAGTGGACGCCCTGGGGGACGCCCGGCCGCGTCCACCGCTCGGCCGCCCGTGCCGCCGGGCCGTCGGGCGGTGGTGCGCCGCGCTCCAGGACGAGGACGCGGCGGCCGGTGCCCGCCAGCGCCAGGGCGCCCGCGAGCCCGGCGACGCTGCCGCCCGCGACGACCGCGTCGAAGGGGCCGGGGCCGTCGTTCGTGCCGTACGTGTCGGTGCCGGCCATGTCAGCGCCTTCGCCCGTTGACGAAGAACACCCGGCGCTGGTCGCGCTTGGCGCGCGGCGGCACCGGGTCGGGCCAGCGGCCGAATCCGGCGCCCGGCTCGCCCGGCTGGGGCGCCTGGACCGTGAACCCGTACCGGTCGAAGAGCGCCTCGGGCTCGTCCGTGCCGAACAGCCACGGGCAGCCCCACCCGGCGAACACGTCCAGCAGCGGGCGCATCTGAGGGAGTGTCAGGGCGGCGCTGTTGACGAGGTCGGCGGCGATGCGGCTGCCGGGCGCGGAGATCGCGGCGACGCGTTCCAGGATGCGGTGGGTGTCCTGCTCGGGGATGTAGTAGAGCAGCCCCTCCAGCAGCCAGGTGGAGGGCAGTGAGGGGTCGTACCCGGCCGCGATGAGGTCGTTCTCCCAGTCGGGGGAGGTGAGGTCGACGGCGACCGTGCGGTGGTCGGTACGGGGCTCGACGCCCCCCAGCCGCTCCGCCTTGTACGCGAGGACGGCCGGGCGGTCGACCTCGAACCAGCGGACGTGGCCGGGCCAGTCGAGGCGGTACGCGCGCGAGTCCATCCCGGCGGGCGCCAGCACGATCTGCGTCATCTCCGGGTCCCGGGCGGCCTCCTGGAGGTAGTCGTCGAAGAAGCGGGTGCGGATGGCGTTGTAGTCGGGCGTGCTCGGCACGCTGCGCCGCTCGCCGGGCGGGAACGTGGCGTCGCGCACCTCGGCGAGCAGGGCCGGGCCGATGTCCCCGGCCAGCGCGGCGGCGTACGGGTCGTCGTACAGCCGGTCCCCGCGGGCGGTCTCGGCGGCCCGCAGGGCGGCGGTCAGCAGGGCGGTGCGCTCCACGGCGTCCAGTGCTGCGGTCATGCGGTCGTGCCTCCTTCTTCCGGCGCGCGGCCGGTGAGCTGTTCCCATGCGTGGGGGTCCTGACGGAAGAGCCGGTCCTTGACCTGGGTGGGCCGCACCCCGGCGGCCACGGTGGTCTGCCAGTCGCGCTGGAACGCGTCGGCGGCCAGCCGAAGGGCCGAGGGGGCGCCCAGGCGCCGCTCGGCGCGGGCGCGGCGGTAGCCGGGCGACTCGCGGCCGAGGGCCGTGTCGAGGCGGGCCAGGAAGCGCGCGCTCTCGTCGTCGCTCCAGGGGGTGTGGGGGGCCAGCGCGAACTCGTACGCGGGGGTGCCCGTCGCGTCCGGGCGCACCCGGCAGGCGGCGTTGCGCAGTTCGAGGCCGCCCCCGTCGAGCGCGACGGCCAGCGCGCGCAGCACGTGGGCGTCGCGCAGCCGCTCCCCGGCGGCGTCGGAGAGGGTGCTGCGGCCGGTGTACTCCAGGCGCGGCACCCCGTCCTCGGTGTCCACCGCGCGGACGACGTCGCCGACGGCGTACCGGTAGAGGCCGCCGACGTGGCTGAAGACCACGTGGTAGTCGCGGCCGGGTTCGAGCTCCTCGGGCCGCAGGGTGGCCGTGTCCGGGGCGAGGTCGGCGTCCGCGTCGGCGAACTCGTACACCGACGCCGTCACCACCAGGCTGCCCGCCGACCGGTGCCGGTCCAGGGCCACGCCGACCGGGCCCTCGGAGGCGGCGACGGGCGCGGGCAGCACCGCGACGCCGGGCCCGAACTCCTCGCGCAGCCGGGGCAGGTAGAGCGAGGCGAGACCGGTGGTCCAGCAGAACAGGGCGCGCAGGTGCGGCCAGACGTGGGCGGGCCGGATGGTGGCGTGGCAGCGCGTCAGCTGCTGGAGCTCCAGGGCCCGTCCGGGGTTGGGCAGCAGTCCGGGGCGCCCGTCCAGGGTGCCGTCGCGGATGTCCTTGAGGATCCGGGGCCACCACAGGTTCAGCTGGTACGGGAGCGCGGCGACCATGGCGGGGTTGATGCCGATGACGCAGCGCACGTCGCTCTCCACGGCCATCCGCAGCCGCAGGTACGCCTTGTCCAGGTGCGCGCCCGGGTCCACCGCGACCGGGAGCGCCGCCCAGGGCGCGCCGGTGCCGGGCTCGGCGGAGAGCGGCTCGCCGAACCGGCTGCCGAAGTCGACCTGGCTGGCGCCGACGTGCGGGCGGCCGGAGGCGGTGACCGGGGGAGCGGCGATCGGGTCGTGCTTGAGGTTGAGGACGGCGCCGGGGCGGGCGAGCACCTCGGGGAAGTGCTCGATCAGGGGCGCCCAGGCCGCGTAGTAGAAGGGGAAGAAGGTGGTGCGCATGAACCGCGGGGTGACCGGGATCTTCTTGTGGGCGCCGGTGCTGCCGCTGCTGGTGAAGAAGACCTCGGGCCGGTCGGCGGTCAGTACGTCCGCCTCCCCGGCCGCCGCCCGCTCGATCCAGGGCGCGAGCGCGCGGTAGTCCTGGACGGGGACGGCGGAGCGGAAGTCGTCCAGGGTGCGCACGTGCTTGAAGCCGTGCGCCCGCCCGTAGGCGGTGTCGGCGTTGAACGCCAGCAGGTCTTCGAGGACCCGCCGCTGGTGGCCCGCCGGGTCCGCGAACGCGGCCCGCAGGGCGGCCCGTTCGCCCAGGACCCGCTCCCGGTAGCGCCGGATGCGCTCCGGGTCGGTCCATGCCTCAGCCGAGTTCATGCGCGAGCACCTTTCGTATCGCCGCCGCGGTCCGCTCGCGGCCGGCCCGTTCCTCGATCACGGTCACCGGGAGGTCCTGGATCTCGTCCCGCATGACCTTGCGCAGATCCCCCTGGTACCGCTCGAAGCCGTCGCGGTCCGGCTCGCTGCCGTAGTGCTCCAGGCGGTTGAGGCGGGCGCCGTGCCCGCTGCGCCGCCAGGCGGTCTCCGGGCTCACGTCCAGGTAGATCACCCGCCGGGGCCGGGGGAAGGTGCGCCACCACGCGAACATCGGGTTCTCCGGCACCCCCGCGAGCCGGCACTTGGCCAGCAGCTTGTAGTAGTACGAGTCCACGACCGCGGGCACCTCCGGCTCGGCCAGCAGCTGGTCGCGCAGGTGCAGTACGGCGGTCTGGAGCAGCGCGGCGAAGAAGTCCGGGGACCACTCCTCCTCCCGCCCGGCCACCTCGCGCACCGCCTCCCGGCGAAGCCGCCCGATCAGGGCGTGCCCGGGGGCGAGGAACGCGTCGTCGGCGGAGACCAGCCGGTGGCCGCCGCCTTGGCGCAGGGCGGCCATCGCCGTGGACTTGCCCGCGAGGTCGGGGCCCAGCAGGACGCAGAACGCGGGGGCTTGTTTCGGCACGAGCCATCAACTCCTTCGGGCGGATCGGCAATGAGTCTGACCAAGATTCCTTTCAAAATCAATGTAGACACATGAATTGGAAACGCCTAGCATCGCCTCGAACCAAGCCCACGGAGGGGAAGCAAGTGCGAACATCCACCGGCCCGGACGGAGTGCGGCCGTGCCCCTGAGACTTCTGGCGCTGACGCTCTGCGTCTTCTGCATCGGGACGGCCGAGCTGCTGCCCGGCGGGGTACTGCCGGAGCTCGCGGACGCCTTCGGCGTCTCGATCTCCACCGCCGGCCTGCTGGTGACCGTCTACGCGGCGACGATGATGATCGGCGGCCCGCTGGTCTCCGGCCTCACCCGCAAGGTCCCCGCCAAGACGCTGCTGATCGCCCTGATGGCCGTGTTCGTCGCGGGCAGCGCGGTCGCCGCGACCGCGCCCTCCTACGGGGTGCTGGTGACGGCCCGGATCATCTGCGCGCTCACCCACGGCACCTTCGTGGCCGTGAGCATCGTGGTGGCGGCCGGCATGGTCCCGCCGCAGCGGACCGCCGCCGCCGTCTCCACCATCGTGCTCGGCTACAACCTGGCCACCGTGCTCGGCGTGCCGCTGGGCACCCTCGTCGGCCAGCAGTGGGGGTGGCGGGCCACCTTCTGGGCCGTCACCGCGCTGTCGGTGGCGGGCGCGGCGGTCATCTGCCTGCTGCTGCCCGCCGTACGGGCGGAGGAGTCCGGCTCGCTCCGCGGCGAGCTGCGCGCCTTCCGGGCCGCCGGGGTGCTGATGTCGATCGTCATCACCGTGCTCGCCACCGGCGGCATGTTCACCCTGATCACCTACATGGTCCCGGTGCTCAAGGACGTCAGTGGCTTCTCCGCCGGGGCGATCCCGGTGCTGCTGGTCGCCTACGGGGTGGGCTCGCTGCTCGGCAACATGGTCAGCGGGCGCGTTCCGGCGGACCGCCTGCTGCCCGCGCTGATCGCCTGCCTGGCCGTGCTCACCGGGGTCTGCCTGCTGTTCTGGTGGGTGAGCCCGCACCCGGTGGCCGCGGCGGTGGGACTGTTCGTCTTCGCCTTCGTCACCTTCGTCGCGGCCCCCGGGCTGCAGACCTACACCCTCACCGAAGCCTCCGACGCCCCCACCTTCTCGGTGACCGTCAGCATGTCCGCCTTCGGGCTCGGCGCCGTCATCGGCTCCTGGTACGGCGGCCGGGTCATCGACTCGGGGCTCGGGATGCGCTCCGTCGCCCCGGCGGCGGGCGCCCTCGTCGCGGTGGCCGCCGCGGTCGCACTGGCCTGGCACCTCAAGGTGCGGGCCGGGTCGGCCCCGGCCCCGGCCGACGCGCCCGCTTCGGCCGAACCGGCCGAACCGGTCACCGCGCTCCGGTGAGCGGCGCCCGCCCGGGCCCGCTCAGCGCCCCGCGCGCACCGCTCCCGCACGCCCCGCCCACCGCTCCACACCCATGCCCACGCACCGCCCCATCTCCAGCCGATCAAGGAGTTTCCTCATGACCGTCAAGGCAGCCGAGCAGGATGCCGAGGCCAGACGAGCACGGTTGTCACGACTGCCCTCGCTCACCGGGATGCGGTTCATCGCCGCGCTCATGGTCTTCTTCTTCCACGTCTCGCTCCCCGACTTCACCCCGTTCGGCGGTGACTTCGCCGACGACGCGGAGTGGCTGTTCAGCAAGGGGGGCTGGGTCGGCGTCTCGTTCTTCTTCATCCTCAGCGGCTTCGTGCTGACCTGGTCCGCCCGCGAGGGCGACACGCCGCGCCGCTTCATGCGCCGGCGCCTGGTGAAGCTGTACCCGAACCACGTGGTCACCTTCGCCCTGTCGATGCTGCTGTTCGCGGGCGCCACGGCCACCTGGAAGCAGTGGCTCCCCAACATCCTCCTGGTGCACACCTGGATCCCGGACTACAACACCTTCTTCGGCATCAACCCGCCGAGCTGGTCGCTGGCCTGCGAGGTCGTCTTCTACCTCTGCTTCCCGGTGCTGCACCGCTGGATCAAGAAGATCGAGCCCGCCCACCTGTGGGGCTGGGCGGCCGGTCTCGCGGCCCTGGTCATGCTGATCCCCGCGTTCTCGTACGCGGTGCTGCCGTCCGACCCGCCGATGCCCAACGGCTTCCCGGTCGGCGTGAAGCAGGCGTGGTTCGTCTACCTGCTGCCGCCGGTGCGCATGCTGGAGTTCGCGATCGGCATCATCATGGCCCGGATCGTGATGACCGACCGCTGGATCAACTTCAAGATGATCCACGCGCTCGGCCTGCTGATCGTCGGCTACGCGATCGCGCTCAACGTGCCGTGGCTGTACGGCCTCAACGCGGTCTGCCTGATCCCGATCGCGCTGCTCATCCCGGCCGCCGCGGTCGCCGACGTCAAGGACCAGCCCTCGCCGTTCCGCGGCAGGGTCATGAACTGGCTGGGCGAGGTCTCGTTCGCCTTCTACCTGATCCACGGCGTCGTCATCATCTACGGCACCAAGTTCCTCAAGGACAAGCCGTACAACATCGCCGAGGGCATCGGGCTGTGGGCGGCCTGCCTGCTCATCAGCCTGGCCCTGGGCCACCTGCTCTACAAGTTCGTCGAGCTGCCGATGATGAAGCACTTCGCCAAGCCGCGCTCCGCCCGCGGCACGGCCCCGGCCGCCGTCACCATCCCGGGCCAGCGCCGGTCGCCCGAGAACGCCCCGGTGCGCGCCGAGTCCTCGCGCGACTGAGGCCGCTCCCGCCAGCCGGGCCTGTTCCCCGCCGTTCACGGCGGGGAACAGGCCCGCTCGCATGTGCCGATAAAAAACGGGGATGCTGGTTTACGAAAGGAAACATAGTAAAAGCTTCAACATTTCAGGCATGTGTCACGGGTGACGAACCTTGGCAAATATGCCCAAAACCCCTTTCCGGTCCAGATGGCGACCGAAACTTGTCGATTCAAAAACCGGCATGTAGGTTCTTTTATTGTCGTCGACTGGGGGAGTCGGCAGCCTTCTGCTGTCCCTCGGTTCTTCGCGTTACTGAGGGGTCTTGATGAGGCAGCACAAGGGCGGTTACGCCGTCCACCTGGACCTGGAGGACCTGGTCCGCCCGGCGGACATGTGCGCGAGCGTGGGGGGCCGCGGGATGCCGTTCCGCCGCGCCCTGGAGCGGTTCGTCGAATCGCTCAACTCCGACGCGCGGCTGACCCCCGACGGGGTCTCCGTCGCCCGCTCGCGCATCCGGGCCTCCTTCGCCGTCCAGGAGCGCATGGCCGCGCTGCGGGCGCCGGCCTCGGCCGCCCTCGACTCCCCGGTCTTCGTCACCGGCATGCCCGGCAGCGGCGCCGCCCTGCTGCACAACCTGCTCGCCGAGCACCCCGGCGTCGACGCGCCCACGCTCTGGGAGCTCCAGGACCCCGCCGCCGCGGCGGCCGGTCCCGACGAGCGGCGCGCCCTGATCGCGCGCGGCCGGGCCCGGACCGCCGCCGACCAGCGGGTCACCGCGGGCCGCGCGGCCGGCCGGTTCCGCGAGGCGACCCGGCCCGGCGCCTGCCACTGGCTGCTCGCCAACGCCTTCCACAGCCCCGCGCTCGCCCTCACCCACCGCGTCCCGGGGTACGCGGACTGGCTGGAGGAGCAGGACCTGGCGCCCGCGTACGCCTTCCACCGCCGCCAGCTGCAGGCGGTCGTCCACCGGGTCGGCGGCGGCGCCCTGGTGCTGCGCGACCCCTTCCACGCCCCGCACCTGCGCGATCTGCTGCGGGTCTATCCGCACGCCAAGGTGATCCGGGTGCACCGCGATCCGGCCGACCTGCTGGCGGTCACGGCCGGGATCTCCTCGGCGCAGCGCGCCGCCCGCTCCTTCGCGCAGAACCCGGCCGACGTGGGCCCCGAGTGGGCGGGCCGGTTCGAGCGCCAGCTGGCCGCCGCCGAGGAGGCCCGCACCGGGATCGCCGAGGGCGCGCTGCTCGACCTGCGCCACCGCGACCTCGTCGAGGACACCGCGGCGACGCTGCGCCGGGTCGCGGAGTTCGTCGGGGTGCCGGTGGTGCCCTCGGTGGAGGGGCGGATGCTGGAGCTGGCCAGGAGCGCGGCGGTGGCGGCGCGCGGGGCGCGGCACTTCGAGCCCGAGGAGTTCGGCCTCTCCCGGCGGCAGCTAGGATTCCGGTTCGCCCACTACCGGAGCGCCTTCGGGGTCTGAGCCCCTGGTCCGGACCTGGCCGAAAAGGTGCACTCGCGGGGTGAATCGTTGCCTCCGCCGCTTGGTACATGCTTGTGAAAGCATTAGTGTTTCCTTTACAGGCGGATAAACCATCTGCCATGCGGGTTGCGGAGAGTGTCATGGTTGCTTCTGGCCGACGCCAGCGCGGCGAACTGGAGCTGTGGCGTCAGCTGACTCAGCTGACGAGCGTGCTGTCCAGCTCGCTCGACAAGAGGCTCGCGCGCCAGCACGGCGTCTCCGTCTCGGAGTTCACCGCGCTGTCCACGCTCGCCGAGGGCGGCGCCGAGGGCGTCCAGATGCAGGACCTCGCCGACTCCATCGGCCTCAACCAGTCCACGGTCAGCCGGCTCGTGGCCCGCCTGGAGAACAGCGGCCTGGCCACCCGCGCGGTCAGCGAACGCGACCGGCGATGTACGTACGCGACCATCACCGAGCGCGGCCGGGCCATCGTCGACGAGGCCACCGGCACCTTCCAGAAGGAGTTCTCCACCGCGCTGGACATCGCCGCCTTCGACGAGCGGACCGCCCCGCTGGTCGCCCGGCTGCGCCACGACCCCGCGGGCACCGAGCACACCGGGAAGTAGCCGGCGCCGCACCACCGCACACGGACAGGGCCCCGGGTCGCCGACCCGGGGCCCTGCCGCGTTCCCGCCCTCACACGGACGCCGGCGCGCCCCCGCGCACGCGCAGTTCGCGCTCCACCGCCGCCGCCAGGGCCGTCCGGGCGGCCGAGGCCGCGGCCAGCTCCGCCGCCTCCAGCGACGCGGCGACCTGCTCGTGGGAGATGCCGAACCACGGCAGATAGCCCAGCAGGCGGCGCGCGTCGGCGTAGTGCCGCCGGACCCGGTCGCCGGGCACCTGGGCGTGCCGGGCGACGGCGTCCAGCGTGGCCGCGTCCACCGCGCAGACCGCGTCCGGGGCGACCAGCTCCTCCACGTACCGGGTGTCCCGGTAGCGGGGGTCCCGGACGTCCGTCGCGGTCCACAGCGGACGCGGCGGCCGGGCGCCCGCCGCCGCCAGCGCCCGCCACCTCGGCCCGGCGAGCCCCTCCTCGTACGCCTGGTAGGCGAGCCGGGCGTGGGCCGGGGCCGACCTGCCCGCCATCGCCCGCGCCTCCGCCGAACCGCTCTCGGCCAGCCGGCTGTCGACGGCGGCGTCCAGCGGGGCGAGCGGGAAGGACGCCAGCGCGGCGAGCGGGGCCAGGTCGTGCCCGGCCGCGCGGGCCCGCTCCAGACCGTCGAGGAAGGCGTCCGACACCTGGCGGTGGCGTGCGGGGGAGAAGATTCCGGCCGCCTCCACCGCGATGCCCGCGGCCAGGCAGTCGGCGACGGCCCCGGCCCGCGCGGCCGGGAGCGCCACCACCAGGTTGGGGCGCCCGACCGCGTCCCGCAGGGCGCGCGCCCGGGCCACCAGCCCGGCCGCGTCCCCGGCGGGCCCCGGGTCGAGGGCGACCGACACCAGGCCGTCGCGGCCCCCGGTGCGGGTGTGCACCGCCAGCAGCAGGTCGCAGGCCCGCCGGGCGTGCGCCGCCGTCAGCGCGTGCAGCGCCTCGGCCGGGCCCGCGCCGCGCGCGGCCAGCGCGGTCAGCTCCGCCGCGCGGGCGTCCGGGGCGAGCGCGCGCCCGGCCGACGCCGCGCCCAGCCGTGCGCCCGTGACCCGGCCCGCCGCGACCGCGCGGGCCAGGGCGTCCTCGTCCGGGCCGTCGAGCCAGAGCGCCACGCCCTCGGCGGCGAGCCGGGCGAAGACGCCCCGGCCCGCGCCCGCCGCCTGCTCCACCGCGTCCACGACCGGCTCCGGCACTTCCCCCACCCCGTTCACACCCGCTCCAGTACGGCGCAGGTCCAGCTGAATCCGGCGCCCACCCCGACGGCGAGCACCCGGTCCCCCGGGCGCAGTTCGTCCCGCTCCAGCAGCCGGGCGAGCCCGGCGAACTGGTCGCCCGCGCCCAGGTGCCCGATCTCCAGACCCCAGTCGTGCAGGGTCCGTTCGGCGGGCACGCCCAGCGGTCCCAGGCACTGGCGCAGCGACAGCTCCGCGCCGAAGAACGGCACGATCACCGACGCCATGTCGGCCAGGTCGCACTCCGCCTCGGCCAGGCACTCCTTGACGGCCGTCAGCATCCCCGACTCGTTGCGCACGGTGACCTCGTCGACCGGCATGTGCCGCAGGAAGCCCTTCTTTCGGGCCACCAGATCCAGCGGCGCGGCCTCGCTGCCGCTGCGCAGGAACGGTTCGTCACCCCGGTGCAGGCCCTCCAGGACCGGCTCGGAGTACGCGGCGGTCGCCACCAGCCGCAGGCCCACCGGCTCCCGGGAGACCACCACCGCGGTCCCCGCGTCGCCGAAGACCAGCCCGCGGTCGGTCCGCCAGCGCGGGAAGGCGGGTTCGGCGAACCGGTCGCCGGTGGTGAGCAGCGCGGCCCCGGCGGCGGGCGCCGCCGTCAGCCGGCTCGCCGCCATCTCCAGCGCCGACATGCCCCCGTTGGACATCTGCCGCAGCTCGAAGGCGAGCGCCCGGCCGTGGCCGAGCACCTCCTGCTGGACGTAGGCGGCCACGTTCCAGAACTCCAGCCCCGGATACCAGCACGCGGCGTGGATCAGCAGCCCGAAGTCCCCGGGCGCCCGGCCGCCGCGCCGCAGCGCGGCCCGCCCGGCGGCCACCGCCAGCTCCGGCCCGGCGAGCTCCTCGCTCACCGACACCGAGCGCTGTCTGCTGCGGGCCGCCTCCTCGGCGTCGTAGCGGCCCGCGGCCACCGCGCTCTCGGCGCTCTCGGGCACCCCGGTGACCACGGCCGCCGTCTCGACGTGGATTCCTTGCCAACGCATGCTGTCCGTCCTCGTCCCTGCCGAGCCGTGCGGCTCAGCGGTTGGTCCACGCCGGGGCGGGCCCGTACCGGCGTGCGCTCGTGCCCTGCTCGTACGGCATGCCGTCGGGCATGTTCAGCACCTCCAGCTGGACGCCCCAGGGGCCCCGGAAGTAGACCCAGCGGTCGCCGTGGATCGGCCCGCCGTCCTCGATCAGCTGCGGCTCGCCCAGCACCTCGGTGCCCGGCACCCGCGCGAGGCGGGCCGCGGCGAGCTCCACGTCTTCGACGAAGAACGCCAGGTGGTGGCCGCCGACGTCGCTGTTGCGCGGCAGTTCGGTGCGCTGGTCGGCGACGGTGTAGCGGGAGAGCTCCAGATTGGTGACCGGGCCGAGCCGGATCACGGCGGTCTCGCGCACCACGGCCTGGTCCACGCCCAGCTGGCGGCCCGCGAAGCCCGCGTCGGCCGTCAGCTCCTCGCGGTGCACCAGCTCGCCGCCCATCGGCCCGGTGAAGTAGGCGACGGCCTGCTCCAGGTCCGGCACGGTGTAGCCGACGTGGCCCACCCCGCGCGCCCCCGGGATGCCGCGCCCGCGCCACGCCGGGTCGGGGCGGTAGAGGCGGGCCTCGGTGTCCTGCTCGTACGGCGGCCGGGCGGCGGTCTGGCGCAGCTCCAGCTGCAGGCCCCAGGGCGCCCGGAAGTAGACCCAGCGGTTGCCCGCGGCCGGGCCGTCGGTCACCAGCTGCACCTCGCCCTGCACCTCGACGCCGGGCAGCGCGCGCAGATACGCGGCGGCGGCGTCGATGTCGGTGACGTCGATGCCGAGCAGGTGCCCGCCGACGTCGCTGTTGCGCGGAAGTTCGGTGCGCTGGCCGGGGGCGGTGTACTGGAAGAGCTCCAGATTGCTCACCGGGCCGAACCGCAGCAGCGCGATCCGGGCACTGGCGCGCGGGTGCACGGCCAGCTGGCGGGCCATCCAGTCGGAGTCCGCCTCCTCCACCGGCCCCAGGGTGTAGAGGAGTTCGGCGCCGAGCGCGTCGACGAAGAACTCCACCGCCCGGTCCAGGTCGGGGACGGTGTACGCGAAGTGGTCGACGTTGCGGGCGGTCGCGATCCCGGTGGCGGCGGTGGGGAGCGCGGAGTCGGTCGTCATGGCTGCTGCCTCTTTCTCGGCGGGGCGGGGAGTGGTCTCGGGGCCGGGCGCGGTCAGACCTGGCCGGCCAGCGCGGCGTTGGCGACCGCGGCGGTCAGGGTGAGCCCGCCGTCGGTGACGATCGAGGTGCCGGTGGTGTACGCGGCCCCCGGACCCGCCAAGTACGCGATCAGCGAGGCGACTTCCTGCGGGCGGCCCGGGCGGCCCGCAGGGATGGCGGGGCGGGCGATGGTGGCCGCGTCCTGGCCGCTGGGCACGTTGTTCATCGGGGTGGCGGTCTCGCCCGGGGCCACCGAGTTGACGGTGATGCCGTGCGGGGCCAGCTCCAGGGCCATCACCTTGGTGAGCATGCCGAGGGCGGCCTTGGCCGCGCAGTAGGTGCTGCCGCCGACGATCGGGACGTGCTCGTGCACGCTGGTGACGTTGACGATCCGGCCGCCGCGGCCCTGCGCGATCATCCGGGCCGCCGCGCTCTGGGCGAGCCGGAACGGGCTGGTGACGTTGACGGAGAAGACGTGCTCCCAGTTCTCGGCGTCCTCCTCGACCACGGCCGCGCGCCGGTTGATCCCGGCGTTGTTGACCAGCACGTCGATGCCGCCGGCGGCGTCCAGCGCGCCCTCCAGCTGCTGCTGCGCCACATCGGGGTCGCCCAGGTCGAGGGCGACGAGCCCGGTGCGCACACCGTGCTCCGCGGTGATCCGCTCCGCCAGCTCCTTGGCGGCGGTGGCGTTGCGGCCGTAGCCGAGGACCAGGTCGTGGCCCAGCGCGCCGAGGGCCAGGGCGGCTTCGGCGCCGATGCCGGAGCTGGCTCCGGTGACGACGGCGATGGGTCGGGACATGTCGCAATGCCTTTCTGGGTGGGTGCGCGTACCGGCGCGAGCGCGCCCGCGCCGGTACGGGAGGAAGGTGCGCACCCGGCCGCGTCCGCCGGGGGAGCGCGGACGCGGCCGGGTGCGGGAGGGTGGCCACGACGGCCGGGCGGGGGAGTTGGCCGTCGTGGCCGGTTCGGGGGCGGCCCGCACGGGCCGCCGGGTCAGCCCCTGGGCGGGAGCTGGAGGGCGACCTTGGGCGCGGCGCGCCGGCCGTGCTCCAGGAGGTGGAAGGCGTCGGCGACCCGCTCCAGCGGGAAGACCTCGGCCACCATGCCCTTGGCCGTCAGGACGCCTTCGGCGAACAGCCGCAGGGCCCGCTCGTAGAAGTCGAGCCCGTGCCGCACACCGGTGAAGCTCACCCCGCGCAGCACGAGTTCGCCCGCGTCCACCGACGGCAGCGGGTCGGTCGGCACGCCGATCGCCGCCACCCGGCCGCCGATGTCGGCCAGTTGGAGCGCCTCGGCGAGCGCCGCCGGGGAGCCGGACGCCTCGACGACCACGTCGTAGCCGCCGGGCGCCGCCTCGCCGGGCCGGAACGCGTGCTCCGCGCCCAGCCGCAGGGCCGCGCCGAGCCCGGCGTCGTCCACGCCGACCACGTCCACGGTCCCGGCCAGCCGGCGCGCCAGCTGCACGGCGAGCAGCCCGATGGTGCCGGTGCCCAGCACCAGGACCCGCTCCCCGGGGGAGCAGGAGACCCGGTCGAGCCCGGCCAGTACGGTCACGGCCGGCTCCACCAGGGCCGCCGCCAGGTCGTCGACGGCGGCGGGCACCACGGTCAGCGTCTGCGCGGGCACCCGTACGAACTCGGCCGCCGCGCCCTGCTGTCCGTACAGCCCCGTCTCGCGCAGCCGTCCGCACTCGTTGCGGCGTCCGCGCTGGCAGGCCCGGCAGGAGCCGCAGGAGATCATCGTCTGCCCGACCACCCGGTCGCCGATCCGCAGCGACGGCTCGTCCTCGGCGGGGACCGCGACGACGCGGCCGACCCACTCGTGGCCGAAGACGTGCGGATGGGTGGCGCGGCCGTCGCGGAAGTAGCTCGCGGTGCCGTGCAGCAGCTCCAGGTCGGTGCCGCAGACACCGACGACGCTCGGCGCGACCAGCACCTCACCGCGGGCGGGCGCGGGGATCGCCACCTCGATCAGACCGGCCTTGCCGTGGTCGAGCACGGCCGCCGCCCGCATCGTGCCGGTGGGCCAGTTCCCGCGTACGGGAACGGCACCGGCCGGTGCCTCTTCCAGGTCATGGCTCATGGCGCTCCCTCGGGCAGGTCCGGAAGGTCCGGGTGGGGGTCGGCGGGGTGGAACAGGGGGGAGCGCTGCGCCTCCGGCAGGTCCGGGACGCGGCGCGGCAGCCGGGCGCTGACCCGGGCGGGCAGGGTGCGCAGCGCGATCAGCTCCAGGCCGTCGCGGCCCGCCCGCAGGGTGAGCGGGGCGGCGGCCGGGGCGAGCAGCAGCGTGCCCCCGGCGACCTCGCGCGCTCCGCCGTCCCCGGTCACCTCACCGGTCCCGGCGAGGACGTACAGGGCCTGCTCCACACCGCTGTCCGCGCGGTGTTCGAGCACGGCGCCGGGCGCCAGCCGCAGCTGGTCGAAGCTCTCGGTCTCGCTGTGCAGCATGCCCCGGCGGGCCAGGCACCGCCAGGTGGTGCCGCCGTCGGCGGCCATCCGGCGCGACGGCAGGTCGATGCGGTTGACGATCACCGGCCGGGCTCCGGCGCCGGGACGGCCAGTTCGGCGTGGAAGTACTCCAGGCCCTCGTCCTTGCCCGCGCCCAGGCGCACCTCGGTGCCGAGCGGCAGGGTCACCGAGGTGCCCGCGGCCAGCTCCACCGTGGCGGAGCCCTGCTCGGCCCAGCCCGATCCGGCGGTGACGAAGACGGTGTGCTCGGCGCCGTCGGCGCGCAGCCGTGCGGTGCCGCCGGGTTCGAGGGTGCGCAGGGCGGCCTCGCGCAGCGGTCCGGTGAAGACACCGGCCGGGTCGACCGTGCCTTCGGCCCGCAGGTCGTGCAGGCGTGCGTTCACCAGGGTCTCCTTCGGTACGGGGCGGTCGGCGGCGGGGCCCTGCGGCCCGGCCGCGCCGCGCAGGGTGTGCGCGGTGTGGGGCGAGCGGATCTCGATGACCAGCCAGTCCAGGTCGGTGTCGCCGGTGTTGCGCAGCCCGTGGACGGTGCCGACGCCGGTCAGCACCATCGAGCCGGGCCGGATGGGGCTCGCCACCCCGTCCAGGACGATCTCGCCGGTGCCGCGCAGCACGAAGTAGATCTCCTCGGTGCGGGTGTGCCGGTGCTCGCCGCTGACGCCGCCGGCCGGCACGCTGGCCCACTCCACCGCTTCCCAGCCGGCCGCCAGGTCGAGCCCGCTCGCCAGCGCCTTCCAGTGGGTGAGGCCCGCGGTGCCGTGCACCCCGTAGATGTCGGCCGGGCCACTGGTGTCGGCGACGATCACCGCGCCCCGGGCCGCCGTGGGCTCAGACATGCGTACCGCTCCGGGCGCTGCCGAGCTCGCGCAGATCGCGTACGGCGCGGTTGATCTCGTCCTCGGTGACGTCGTTGACGAAGACCGCGCCGCCGATGCCGTCGGGCAGCGGCAGGCGCTGCTTGCCGTTGCGGTGGCGGACGGTGTCCTGGAGGGCGGCGGTCAGCAGCGACGGGTCGTCCAGCAGCGGGTCCCAGCTGGGCAGTTCGAGCCCGCGCATCACGGCGAGGACCCGGTCGCGGTCCTCGGTGGAGAGCAGCCCGCGCCGCCAGCCGAGCACCGTGGTGAGCGCCATGTCGACGCAGACGGCCTCGCCGTGCAGCAGCTCGGGCAGCGCCCGCATCTCCACGGTGGGGCTGAAGGTGTGCCCGTAGTCGACGGTCCGCTCCAGCTTGGCCTCCCAGAGGTTGGGCTGGAGCTCTTCGAGCATGCCGTGGATGGCCCGGCGCAGCACTTCCTCGGCGACCAGGTCGCCGCGCTCGCTCAGCCCCTGGAACTTCTCCTCCAGGAGCACCGGGCCGTAGCTCTCCAGCAGGTTGAAGAGGCGGGCGTCCTTGATGAGGGCGATCTTGAGGATCTCGGCGAGGCCGTTGCCGATGTGGCGGCGGTCCAGGGTGGCCAGGAAGCCGCGGTCGAGCAGGGTGAGATCGGCCGGGAAGTAGGTGCCGAGCCGGTTCTTGTGGCCGTTGAAGTTGACCCCGGTCTTGGCGCCGACTCCCGCGTCCACCAGGCCGATCAGGGTGGTGGGCACCCGGACGAAGGGGGTGCCGCGCCGGTAGAGGCTGCCGACCAGGCCGACGATGTCCATCAGTACGCCGCCGCCGATGACGATGACCGGCTCGCGGCGCCGGTCGATGCCGAACGCGTCGATCTCGCGGACGATCCGGGCGGCCGTGTCGAAGTCCTTGAGGGTCTCGTTGGCCGGGACCACGCAGATCTCGTACTCGGCGCCGTGGTGGTCGAGATAGGCCCGGATCCGCTCGCCGTGCAGCAGGTCCACGTCGGAGTCGATGACGATGAACCGCCGGATGCGGCCCTCGGGCGCCGCCCCCGCGTCGAACAGATCGGTCCGCGAGAGGCCGAACAGGTCGTCCCGGATGCGGATCTCGTAGCTGACCGGCTTGGAGGTGCGGACCACCCAGGAGTCGACCTGCTGGCTGAACGTGTACAGGCCCGCCTCGTCGTCGCCCGGACCGAACCCGGGACCGGTGCCTGTGACGAGCTGACTGGATTCCTCGATGGGGGAGACGGACATGGCTCACCTCTCGGATAAGCGGGGTGGGAGATGACGCAACCATACACAAAATCAATGCATGGTCAAGCAATAAAGTCGGAAGTGTGTACGGCTGCACCGCGATGCCCTCCACCTCAAGAAGGGGAACTCCAGCTCAGGGTTGGACTGGACGCCGTCGCTCTGGAATGATTTCATGCGCAAGCATTGAGTTGTTCGAGAGGTGTGTTCCCATGCGTGCCACTGTTCTGCCCCAGTACGGAGAGCCCGAGCTGCTCGCCGTAGCCGAGCTCCCGGCCCCGACCCCCGCACCCGGCCAGATCCTGGTGCGCACGGCCGCCTCGGCCGTCAACCCGGTGGACCTCGCGGTCCGTTCGGGCAGCGCCGCCGAGTACGTCAAGCTCCCCTTCCCGATGGTGCTCGGCTGGGACCTGTCCGGGACCGTCGAGGCCCTCGGCGAGGGCGTCACCCGCTTCGCCGTCGGCGACCCGGTCGTCGCCATGTCCGCCCAGATGGCCACCGGCATCGGCACCCACGCCGAACTGGTCGCCCTGGACGCGCGGATCGCCGCCCCGGCCCCGGCCGGCGCCGACCTCGTCCACGCCGCCGCCCTGCCGCTGGCCGGACTCACCGCCGACCAGGCCCTGGACGCCCTCGGCGCCGAACCCGGCAGCACCCTGCTGATCACCGGCGCGGTGGGCGCCGTCGGCGGCTTCGCCGTCCAGCTCGCCACCGCCCGGGGCATCCGCGTCACCGCCCTCGTGCGCCCCGGCGACGAGGAGCTCGCCCGTTCCCTCGGCGCCGCCGAGGTGCTCACCTCCGAACTCCCGCTCCCCGAGGGCGTGGTGGACGCGCTCCTGGAGACCGCCGGGATCGCGGACGCGGTCAGGGCCGTGCGCGACGGCGGCCGGGCCGTCTCCATCGTCCCGGCCGCGGCCCCCGAGGCCGAGCGCGGCATCGAGGTGCGGATGTCGTTCGTGGAGCAGGACGGCGAGCGCCTGGCCGGACTCTCGCGCCAGGTCGAGAGCGGCACGCTGACCCTGCGGGTCGCCGACGTCCTCGACTTCGCCGACGCGCCCCTCGCCCACAAGCGCCTGGCGGGCGGCGGCACCCGGGGCAAGCTGCTGCTGGCCCCGCTGCACGCCTGACCCACGACCGGCCCGCGCGGCCGGACCCGGCGCCTGTGCGCGCCCGGGACCGGCCCGCGCGGCCCGGTCTCCCAGACCGGTACGGGCCGGGGCCCCGACTCCCCGGCCCGTACCGACGCCGTACGTGCCCGGCCCGTGCCACGGCGGTACGTGCCCGGCCCGTGCCAAGGCCGTACGCACCCGCACCAAGGCCGTACGCAGTCGCCCCGTACCTGAGCCGTACGCGCTGTCCCGCCCGGCGGCCGTCCGCGCCCGCCACCGCCCAGCCGTCCGCACCGCACCCCTCCGCCGCCTGGAAGGCCGCCATGCCCCTCCCCCTGTTCGCCCTCATGCTGTGCGTGTTCGGCGTCGGCAGCGCCGAACTGGTCATCGCCGGGATCCTGCCGAACATCGCGCACGACACCGGCGTCTCCCTCGCCGACGCGGGGCTGCTGGTCACCGCGTACGCCGCCGGAGTCGTCCTCGGCGGCCCGGTCATCACGCTCGCCACCAGCAGGCTGCCCCGCAAGCCGCTGATCCTCGGCCTGATGGGCCTGTTCGTGGCGGGCAACGTGCTGGCGGCCGTCGCCCCCGGCTACCCGGTGCTGATGGCGGCCCGGGTGCTCTCGGCGCTCACCCACTGCACGCTCTTCGCGGTGTGCATCGTCGTCGCGGGCAGCCTCGCCCCGGCGGGCAAGGAGGCGTCGGCGGTCTCCAAGGTGGCGGTCGGGCTCAACCTCGCCACCGTGCTCGGCGTGCCCCTCGGCGTCCTCGTCGACCACCACTTCGGCTGGCGCGCCACCTTCTGGTGCGTGGCCGGGCTGAGCGCGGCGGCCACCGCGCTGGTCGCACTCTGCCTGCCGCGCGACGCGGTCCCCGTCACGGCCGCCGCCGCCGACGAGCTGCGGGTGCTGGGCAACCGGCGCGTCCAGCTCGCCGTCGTCGTCACGGTGGTGGCCATGGCCGCGGTGTTCACCGCGTACACCTTCCTCGCCCCGCTGCTCACCGAGGTCGCCGGCTTCGGCGACGCCACCGTCACCTGGCTGATGCTGGTCTTCGGCCTCGGCTCGCTGCTGGGCAACCTGATCGGCGGCCGGCTGGCCGACCGGGCGCTGATGCCCGCGCTCACCGGCATCCTGGCGGCGCTGGCCGCGGCCCTGGTGGCGCTCGCGGCGGCGGCGCCGGTGCGCTGGGCGTGCGTACCGCTGCTGTTCGTCTTCGGCGTCGCGTACTTCGCGGTGATGCCGGGGCTGCAGGCCCGCATCCTCACCTCGGTGGCGGGCGGCGCCCCCACGCTGGCGGTCTCGGTCAACATCTCCGCGTTCAACATCGGCATCGCGGGCGGCGCCTGGTTCGGCGGCGCCCTGCTCGACCTCGACCTCGGCCTGCGGGCGGTGGTGGCGGCCGGAGCGGCCCTCGCGGGCCTCGCGGCGCTGGTGGCCCTGGGCGAGCTGGTACGGGACCGGCGGGCGGCGGACGCGACGGCGACCCCGTCGGCCGCGGCTGCCGGATCCCCGGCGGGGGCGGGGCGCCCGACGGATGCGGGTGCCGGGCCTTCGGCCGGTGCGGGCGGGGCGGCGGACGGGTCCAAGGAACCGGCCCGCGCGTGACGGCACGCCATCCGGCGGGCGGGTCCGAGGACCGGTCCGCGCGTGACGGCGCCACCCGGCGGGCGGGCGGGTCCGAGGAACCGGTTCGCGTGTGACGGCGCCACTGGACGGGCGGGCGGGTCCGAGGGCCGGTCCGCGTCCATGACGAGCCCCGGCCGCCAACGGCCGCTTCCCGCCCACCGGTTCTGCCTCCGCCCCTCTCCTCTCCCTCTCCTCTCCCCTTCCTCTCCTCTTCCGCTCTCTTTCGCTTCTCCCTCCTCCTCTCTCTCCACTTCACGATCACGATGGGGTGCACCAACTCATGAGCATGAGCAAGACGACTCGTCGCCGCCTCCTCCAGCACACGGCCGCCGTGGGGGGAGCCACCGCGGCCCTGTCCGTGACCGGCCTCGGCGCCGCACCGGCCCTCGCGGCCCCCGGCGCCCGGGGCGGCGCCACCCCGGGCGGCTTCGGCGCGGTCACCGTACGGCCGGACGACCCCCGCTACCCGGAGCTCACCCACGGCACCAACCAGCGCTGGGTCGGCCGGCCCGAGTACGTACGGCTGGTGAACTCGGCCGACCAGGTCGTGCGGGCGGTGCAGGAGGCGGTGCGCGACGGCAAGCGCGTCGCGGTGCGCAGCGGCGGCCACTGCTACGAGGACTTCGTCAACAACGCCGAGGTCCAGGTCGTGATCGACATGTCCGAAATGGCGGAGATCGGCTTCGACGCCGAGCGCCGCGCCTTCACCGTGGAGCCCGGGGCCTCGCTCGCGGAGGTGTACGACAAGCTGTACAAGGTCTGGGGCGTCACCATCCCGGGCGGCTCCTGCCCCTCGGTGGGCGCGGGCGGCCACATCGTGGGCGGCGGATACGGCGCGCTGTCACGGAAGTTCGGCCTGACCGTGGACCACCTGTACGGGATCGAGGTCGTCGTGGTCGACGCCTCCGGAACCGCCCGGCGCGTGGTCGCCACGCGTGACTCGGCCGACCCGGAGCTGCGCGAACTGTGGTGGGCGCACACCGGCGGCGGCGGCGGGAACTTCGGCGTCATCACCAAGTACTGGCTGCGCTCGCCCGGCGCGACCGGGGACGACCCGGCGCACCTGCTGCCCCGGCCGCCCGCCGAGCTGCTGGTGTCGACGGTGAGCTGGCCGTGGGAGGGGCTGACCAAGCAGGGCTTCCAGCGGCTGCTGACCAACTACGCCGGCTGGTTCGAGCGCAACAGCGACCCGGACTCCCCGCACCTGGGCCTGTTCAGCCAGTTGAAGCCGTTCCACCGGTCGGCGGGCCAGATCCTGCTCGTCACCCAGATCGACGCCACGCGCCCGCAGGCCGAGCGCGAGCTCGCGGACTTCGTCGCCGCCGTCGGGGAAGGCGTGGGCGTCGCCGCCCAGACCACCGGAGCGCAGCGGCTGCCCTGGCTGCACGGCACCAAGTGGCCCGGGTTCGCGGGCGGTGACCCGACGCTGCGCTTCGAGGACAAGTCGGCGTACATGCGCAAGAACTTCCCGAAGTCGCAACTGGACGCCATTTACCGGCAGTTGACCCGTACCGACTACGCCAACGGCGCGGCGCTGATGATCATCGCGGGGTACGGCGGACGCATCAACGCGGTGCCGTCCACCGCGACCGCGGTCCCGCAGCGCGACTCGATCCTCAAGCTCCAGTTCCTGGCGTTCTGGAACGACGCGGCCGACGACGCCCAGCACATCGGCTGGGTCCGGGACCTCTACGGCGACGTGTACGCGCAGAGCGGCGGCGTCCCGGTCCCCGGCCGGGTCAACGACGGCTGCTTCATCAACTACGCGGACACGGACGTGGCGGACCCGCGCTGGAACAAGTCGGGCGTCCCGTGGCACTCCCTCTACTACAAGGGCAACTACCCGCGCCTGCAGCGCGCCAAGGCGCACTGGGACCCGCGGAACGTGTTCCGGCACGGACTGTCGATCACGCCGGGGAGGTAGGGGGGTGGGGGAGGGGGCGCGTGCTTCCTCCCCCGCGCCGCCCGGCCTCTCCTGGCCCCCGCCGGGGCCCGCTCAGCTCCGCTCCGCTCCGCAGAGATCGCTCACCGCTCACCGTTCACGGTCCCGGCGCCGTATCCGAAGCAGTGGCCCTGAAGCCGGGGCCTCGAAACAGCGGCCCTGAAGCCGGGGCCCCGAAGCCGCCGGCCCCGCAAGGGCCGGGGCCCCGAAGTCGCCGCATCCACAGGGGAGAAGACCCATGCCCACAGCCCAGACGCACGACTCCCAGGTGGAGTACTTCACCGCCGGGTCCGGGCGCGCGCTCGTGCTCGTCCATGGCACGGGCGGCAGCGCGGACACGAATTTCGGCCACTTCGTCGAGCCGTTCGCCGACCGCCGCACGGTCGTGCGCCCCAACCTCTCCGGCAGTGGCGCGACCACCGACTCGGGGGCCCCGCTCACCCTGGACCTGCTGGTGGACCAGCTGGTGGCCACCGTACGGGCGGCCGGGGCCGGGGGCCCGGCGGACGCCGTGGGCTACTCGCTGGGCGCGGTGGTGGTGGCCGCGGCGGCGGCCCGGCACCCGGAGCTGTTCGGCAAGGTGGCGCTGATCGCGGGCTGGGCCCGCACGGACACCCGGCTGCACCTGACGTTCGACGTGTGGCGCCGCCTGGAGCGGACCGACCACGAGGCGTTCATCCGCTTCCTCAACCTGACCGGCTGGACCAGTGAGCAGGTGAACCGGCTGGGCCCCGAGGGCCTGGCCCCGTTCCTGGCGGCGCCGATCCCACCGGGCATGGGCCGCCAGATCGAGCTGGACCTGACGGTGGACATCCGAGCGGAGCTCCCGAGGATCACGGCCCCGACGCTGGTGGTCGGCTTCACGGACGACCAGATGGTCCCGGCCGAACACAGCCGAGCCCTGCACGCGGCCATCGAGGGCAGCCACTACGCCGAACTGCCGGCGGGCCACTTGGGCATCTTCGAGCGGGCCCCGGAGCTGATCGGGCTGATCGGGGAGTTCCTGGGGGAGGGGTGAGGGCCACCCCGAAGCCGACACCCCGCCCATGCCCCCCGCCGGGGCGTTGGCGGGGCTTACGCGTTCTCTACGGCCCACTCGCTACGGTGCACCTGAGCAGCAAAAAGGCCCTCCCGGAGGGAGGGCCTGGTACCGCACGGGCGAAAGCGCCCCCGGCAGGACTCGAACCTGCGGCCAAGCGCTTAGAAGGCGCCTGCTCTATCCACTGAGCTACGGGGGCCGGATGGCGGCCGCGGTGGCCTGGAGCCCCCGGGCGGGCAAGGCTGTGGTCCGGAGCGGGCTCCGGGCCGATGACCTTGCCGGGGACAAGGATAGGGCTCCTCTCCCCTCGTCCCGGTTGCTTCACCTGCGTGGCACGATGTGGAGGTTCGGTGAAGCGAACCGATAATCGCAGGCGAGCGCGGAACACGCAGCGCTTTTGACGCTGATGGGGCCGGGTGTTGTGCACTCGTTATGCCTGCGTCCCACTCATCCCGTCTGTCCCTTGTGTCCGATCGGCGCGCGAAGGCAGTCATACGCTTCAAAATGGCTCCAAAATTGGGCATTCTTCGCATGTGGTGACCTTGGACGTACGGCCTCAGCTGATCGACGCACTCTCCGCCCTGCGCGACCGTGTCGCCGCCGTGCGTCTTCCGCTGCCCCTGGCGGGTGCGGCGCGAGCGCGGCAGACCCGGGCCGAACTGCTCGCCCAACTCGACGACTATCTGCTCCCCCGGCTCAAGGACCCCGAAGCCCCGCTGCTCGCGGTCGTCGGCGGGTCCACCGGCGCGGGAAAGTCCACCCTCGTCAACTCCCTTGTGGGGCGGCGGGTCAGCGAGGCGGGGGTGCTGCGCCCCACGACGCGCACTCCCGTACTCGTCTGCCATCCCGACGACCACCACTGGTTCACCGGTATCCGGGTGCTGCCCCAGCTCACCCGGGTATGGCTGCCCCAGCAGGGCGACGACGCCGAGCTGGACGAGGGCGTCGGGGGCAACGACGCCGAGAACTCCCTGCGCGTCGAGACCTGCCGGACCCTGCCCCCCGGACTCGCCCTCCTCGACGCGCCCGACATCGACTCACTCGTCGTCAGCAACCGGATCCTCGCCGCACAGTTGATCTGCGCTGCCGACATCTGGGTGATGGTGACGACCGCCTCGCGGTACGCCGACGCCGTGCCGTGGCACCTCCTGCGTACCGCGAAGGAGTACGACGCCACCCTCATCACCGTCCTCGATCGGGTGCCCCATCAGGTCATCGGCGAGGTGTCGCGCCAGTACGCGGCGCTCCTCACCAAGGCCGGACTGGGCGACGTGCCCCGCTTCACCATCCCCGAGCTGCCCGAATCCGCCGGCGGCGGAAGCGGATTGCTGCCCTCCACGGCCGTGGCCGCGCTCGGGCAGTGGCTCACCCACCGGGCGCAGGACCCGGCGGCCCGCCAGCAGGCCGTCGTCCGCACCGCCGTCGGCATGATCGACTCCCTCAACGCCCGCATGCCCGAGCTCGCCTCCGCCGTCGCCGCCCAGTACGCCGCCGCCGTACGGATGACAGGGGCCGTCGAAGACGCGTACGAGCGGGAAGGCGCACGCGTACGGCGCAGGCTCCAGGCAGGGGGCGTACTCGCCGGGGACGCGCTCACCCGCTGGCGCGCCTACCCCCGCGACGCCACCTCCGGCGAACTCCTGGACGCCCTCGTGGAGAGCCTCGCCGAACTCCTCGGGTGCGCCGCCGACGCCGCCGACGAACGCGTCCGCGAGGCATGGCGCCGCGAACCGGCGGCGGCGGAGCTCGCCGACGGCGTACGGGACCGGGAGACCGGCGGACGCATCGCCGTGGAGGTACGGCGCTGGCGGCGGATCCTGGAGGAGCTCGCCGAAGAGGAAGTGCGCGAGATGGAACGGGCCGCCGCACCCGCCCCCGAGGCCGTCGCGGCCCTGCTCGCCGCCTCCCTCCTGGGCGGACGCCGGGCCCGCCGCGCCGGGGAACGGCTGGCCGAACGCGTCGGCGCCCAGCGCGCGCTGCGCCTGCGCGACCAGGGCGGCGAGCTGGTCACCACGTACATCGACCGCGTCCTGAACGCCGAACGCGACCGCCGCCTCGCCCCCCTGGACGCGCTCCGGGTGACCCCCGAGCCCCAGGCCGGGCTGATCGCCGCGCTGTCCCTACTGCAGAAGGAGAGGTGAGCGGCGTGACCGCTCTCACCGACCACCCCGGCTCCGAGCAGCCGGAGCAGCCCGAGCAGCCGGAGCGGCCGGAGCGGACCGAGTTCCCGGACTTGTCTGACTCCCCGCGCCTGTCCGTCTCCCCGGACCCGTCCGGGGAGACGGGTCGGCCCGAGCTGGCTGAGCAGCCAGAGCAGCCCGAGCCACGCGACGAAGCCCGCCCCGCCCCGCACCACGGCCCCGGCGCCCCCCAGCCCCCGGCGTCCCACACCGTCGAGGTCCGCACGGCCGGGCGGCCCCCGATCGGGCGGCTGGAAGCCGTCGTGCCCACTTCGGGCTGGCTGGGGTTCGACCGCCCCTGGGCCGAGCGCCCCCCTGCCCGACGCCCCGAGCCGGACACCGGCCCCGGAACAGGGCAGCCGGAAACCCCGGACGAGCCCGACGAGGCGCAGCCGCAGGCCGAGGCCCCCGAACAGCCGCGATCCACTCAGGGCGAGACGGGAACGACCGGCACGGCGGAGCCCGGCACGGCGGAGCCCGGCACTGAGGCGTCCGGCACTGTGGCGTCCGCCACTGGTACGGGTGCTGGGGCCCCCACCCCCACCCCCCCACCCACCCCCGCGTCGAAACCCCGCCCCGACGCCCGCGACCTGGCCATCCGGCGCGCGCCCGAGGGCCACCAGCGCGCGGCCCCACGCAGGGCCGCAGCACCTGTGCCCGCACCGGCCCCAGCCGTGGGCGCCCCGGCCGTGGGCGCCGCATCCGGAAACGGCCCCTCCGGAAACGGCCCCTCCAGAGGTGGCGCTTCCGGAGATGGCGCGCCCGGGAACGGCCCGTCCGGGAACGGCGCTTCCGGAGGCGACAGTTCCGGAAGCGGCGCGCCCGGGGAGGGCACTTCAGGGAACGGCTCCTCCGGGGAAGGAGCGTCCGCTTGGGACGACGGGTTGATCGCTCGTCGGGTGAACGAGCGGGCGCAGGAGGAGGTTCCCGTGGTGGAGGCCGAGCCGGTGGAGGCGTACGTACCCATCGGCGGGCCGTACGGGAACGAGCTGCGCGGGCGGCTGGACGCGCTGCGCGAGCTGGTGGGGCTGTCGCGGACCCGGCTCGACGGCCGGACGCTGGCCGAGGCCGGGCGGGTGCTGGACGAGGCGGCGGCGCGCCAGCGGCTGTCCGCGCGGCACACGGTCGTGGCGGTCGCGGGGGCCACCGGGAGCGGGAAGTCCACCCTGTTCAACGCCCTCGCGGGGACGCACATTTCGGAGACGGGCCTGCGCCGCCCCACCACCGCCGCGCCCATCGCGTGCAGCTGGACGGACGGCGCCGCCGGGCTGCTCGACCGGCTGGGCATCCCCGGGCGGCTGCGCCGCCGCCCGCTGCCGAGCGATCCGAACGCCGAGGCGCTGCAGGGGCTCGTCCTGGTGGACCTGCCGGACCTGGACTCCGCGGTCGTCGAACACCGCCGCCAGGCCGACCGGGTGCTCGCCCTGGTCGACGCCGTGATCTGGGTCGTCGACCCGGAGAAGTACGCCGACGCGGTGGTGCACGAGCGGTATCTGCGGCCACTGGCCGGACACGCCGAGGTCACCTTCGTCGTGCTGAACCAGGTGGACCGGCTGCCGGGCGATGCCGCCGACCAGGTCCTCGACGACCTGCGCCGCCTGCTGGACGACGACGGCATGGCGCTCGGCGAGCACGGCGAGCCGGGCGCCACCGTGGTCTCGCTCTCCGCCCTGACCGGCCAGGGGGTCGCCGAGCTGCGCGAACTCCTCAGCCGTTTCGTGCGGGAGCGCGGCGCGCCCGAGCGCAGGGTGGCGGCCGACCTGGACGCCGCCGCCGCGGGGCTGCGTCCGGTGTACGTGGCGGACGGGCGTCCGGGGCTGGACGAGCGGGCCCGGGAGGAGTTCACGGACCGGCTGGCGGCGGCGGTCGGCGCGGCGGCGGCGGGCGAGGCGGCCGAGCGGGAGTGGCGGCGCAACGCGGGCCGTGCGTGCGGCACGCCGTGGCTGCGGCTGTGGCGCTGGTACGAGCGGCTGCGCGTCCCGGGCCGTGAGTCGCCGCTGCCCGGCGCGCCGCCGGAGGAGGAGGTGACGGCCCGCCAGCGCGTGGAGCAGGCCGTGCGGCTGGTGGCCGACGAGGCCGCCACCGGGCTGCCCGCGCCCTGGGCGCAGGCGGTGCGGGAGGCGGCGGTGCGCGGCGCCGAGGGGCTGCCGCAGGCCCTGGACGAGCTGGCGGTGCGGGCCGAGCGCGAGCGCGGCACTTCGCCGAGGCCCGCGTGGTGGCCGGCGGCGGTGCTGGTGCAGGCGGCGATGACGCTGGTTCAGATCGTGGGCGGGCTCTGGCTGGTCGGCCAGATCGTCGGGGTGCTCCGGCCGGGGCTGCTGGTGCCCGCGCTGGTGATGCTGGCCGGGATCGTCGGGGGGCCGCTGGTCGAGTGGGCCTGCGGGGTCGCGGCGCGCGGTCCCGGGCGGCGGTACGGGCAGGAGGCCGAGCGGCGGCTGCGGGAGGCGGCGGCCGGGTGCGGCCGGGCGAAGGTCCTGGATCCGGTCGCGGCGGAGCTTCTGCGGTACCGGGAGGTGCGCGAGCAGTATGTGGCGGTGCGCGGGGGGACGGGGGTGCGGGCCGGGGTGTCGTGAGGGGTGCGCCGCCCCCGCCCGGCCCCCGGTCTCCCCTGAAGGGGTGCCCGGCTCCCGGTCTCCCCTGAAGGGGTGCCCGGCTCCCGGTCTCCCCTGAAGGAGTGCCCAGGCTCCGCTCTCCCCTGAAGGAGTCCTGCCTTTCCCCGAAAGAGTGACGCGGTTTTCCACAACCGGCGGGCCTTCCACAGCCCCCGGCACAAGTCCTCCGTCCGGCCCAGCATGGAGATCGACAGCGCAAGGGTTCGATCGGCCGTCAGGGCCGGACGGAGCCGCGACGGGACAGAAGCCGTGCGCGCCCGCGGGGTGCGCACGGACGTGGGACGGGGGAGTGGTGGGGATGAACGACACACTGGTGACGCTGGTGGGGAACGCGGCGACGCGGGTGGAGTACCGCGAGACGGCGACGGGGGGAGTGGCGCGCTTCCGGCTGGCGGTGACGCCGCGCAAGTTCGACCGGCGCAAGGACGCCTGGGTCGACGGGCATTCGAGTTTCTACACGGTGTGGGCCTGGCGTTCGCTCGGCCTGAATCTGGCGAGTTCGGTGGCGGTCGGGGAACCGCTGGTGGTGCACGGCAGGTTGCGGGTGCGCGACGAAGATCTGGACGGCCGCCGTCGATTTTCGGCCGATGTGGAGGCGATCACCGTGGGGCACGACCTGACGCGCGGGACTTCCGCGTTCCGGCGCGTGGTGAAGAGCGATTCCGCGTTCGCGCATTCATCGAAGGACGCCTTGGAAGAAGTCGGTCCGGGGGTGGGCGGGGCGGATTCGGAGACCCGTAGTGCGGGGTCGGTCGCGGCCGGTGACCAGCCGCCCCCGACGGGACCGGAAGAGGGCGCGGGGGCCCCTGGTGAACGGGGTGCGCAGGAGCTCGCCGCCCTGCCCGTCGCCGCCTGCGCGGTGCCCTGAACATCCCGATCCGTACCGGTGATTTGTCGATAACGCCAGGTCGACACGGGAAGCGGCGATAACGATTCCGATTCGGATTGGTTATCTGATCGCATGACGGGGGATCAGGGGGCGCGGCCTCCATAGGATTCCCGTTACTCACGGGGCACTTGAGTCAGCAGGCGAGGCACTTCCCCCACGCGCACGCACGCGAAAGATCCTCGCCCGAAGGGGAATTCTGTGTTTTCAGTCGTTCACGGGTTTTCTGCACCCACGTCTGTACGCAAGCGCGGCGCCGCACGCCTCGCGGCAGCTGCCGCCGTCACCGGTCTGGTGGCCGGCGGCGCTATAGCCGGCGCGGGCACGGCGGTCGCCGACGCGCCCGGCCAGCAGCACCAGGGTGGCGCGGTCGCCACCATCAAGGGCCTGGACCCGGACGCCTCGGACAAGGCCGTCATCCACCAGCGCGGCGGTGACCGCCCCGTGTCGGCCGGTCTGTTCCAGATGGTCGTCGACGGCGGCGGCACCCTCCGTACGTACTGCATCGACGTCCACAACCCGACCCAGCCCTCCGCGCGCTACCAGGAGACCCCCTGGAGCGGCACCTCGCTGAGCGGGAACCCCGACGCGGGCAAGATCCGCTGGATCCTCGAGCACTCGTACCCGCAGGTGAACGATCTGACGGCGCTCGCCAAGTCGGCCGGGCTCAAGGGCCAGCTGTCCAACGGCACGGCCGCCGCCGCCACCCAGGTCGCCATCTGGCGCTACTCGGACCACGTCCAGGTGGACGCCGTGGACCCGCAGGCCAAGCTGCTGGCGAACTGGCTGACGAAGTCGGCGCAGACGGTCGAGGAGCCGAAGGCGTCGCTGACCCTCGACAACCCGGCGGTCTCCGGCAAGGCGGGCTCCAAGCTCGGCCCGGTCACCGTGCGCACCAACGCCGACAAGGTCTCGGTCACCCCGTCCGAGGAGCTCAAGGCGGCCGGTGTCAAGGTCGTCAACAAGGCGGGCCAGCCCGCCACGACCGCGAAGAACGGCTCGCAGCTCTTCTTCGACGTGCCCGCGGGCGCCCAGCCGGGCTCCGGCTCGGTGACCGTCCAGGCGACCACCCAGGTCCCGGTCGGCCGCGCGTTCGCCAGTGAGTCCAAGAGCCAGACGCAGATCCTCGCCGGATCCAGCGACTCCACGGTCTCCGCCACCGCCAAGGCCACCTGGGCCAAGCAGGGCGCCATTCCGGCCCTGACCGCCGCGAAGAACTGCGCCAAGGGCGGCGTGGACATCACGGCGACCAACAAGGGCGACGAGGCGTTCACCTTCAAGCTCGCGGGCTTCTCGTACACGATCGCCGCGGGCCAGTCCAAGACCGTCACCGTGCCGGTCGCCGAGGACCAGGCGTACGACTTCGTGATCACCGGGCCGAACGGCTTCAAGCAGGAGTTCAAGGGCGTCCTGGACTGCAAGACCGCCGGCACCCCCAGCACCAAGCCGTCGTCGCAGCCCAGCCCCGCCACCGCGGGCGGCACCTCGTCCGGCTCCACCTCCGGCACCACCGGCGGCGGTGACCTGGCGGAGACCGGTTCCTCCAGCTCCACCCCGATGATCGCGGGCGTCGCGGTCGCGCTGGTCGCCATAGGCGGCGGCGCGGTGTTCTTCCTCCGCCGCAAGAAGGCCGGGACCGCCGGGCACTGACCCAGCGGCTCCGAGGGGCGGCACCGCCCACTCGGAGTGACCACCTCGTGACAGTGGCCCCGGTGAGCACAGGCACACCGGGGCCACTGGCGTTCCCGGACGCCGCAGGTCGGCGTTCCGCGCGACTACCCGTTTCCGCCGAG
The DNA here is from genome assembly GCF_041080675.1 of Streptomyces sp. cg36. Classification (NCBI taxonomy): domain Bacteria; kingdom Bacillati; phylum Actinomycetota; class Actinomycetes; order Kitasatosporales; family Streptomycetaceae; genus Streptomyces; species Streptomyces cyclosori. Next base: position 5,182,148 of record NZ_CP163520.1, read on the forward strand.
GGGTGGCGGTACGGCAAGATGGGGTGTTACTAGCCTCCCGCCCCCGGAAAACCGCCCCCCACCTGCGGCGGAACCGCAAGCGGGGGGCAGTCTCATGCCGCCTGGGCCGTCCCTGGGCCGTGATCATGAGAACCGGGCCCCTGGAAGACGCGATCCACGGCCTTACGTGTCCGCCCCTCGCTGCTCGGCATCAGGTGTGTGTAGACGCGCAGCGTGAACCCCGGGTCGCTGTGACCCAGGTACGTACTCAGCGCCTTGACGCTCTCTCCGGCGTCCAGCAGCACCGACGCGTAGAAGTGCCTGAGCGCGTGCATGCCGTGCTCGCGGGCCGCTGCGTACCGCTTGCCCTTCTCCGGCTGCGGGATCACGCCAGCAGCCGCGAGAGCGGGCTTCCACGACTGGTCGTTGAAGGCGCTGCGCCACACCGCGTTGTCCGCGTTGCTCGTGAACACCAGGGACTTGGTGAGCGGTTCCCCCTCCGGCGTCAGCCACGGCAAGGTCACCTTGACCGGAGGGAAGCGGCGTAGGTGCTCAGCGAGCGCGCTCCCTACCGCGCTCGGCAGGGGTACGTCCCGGACCTTGCCTCGCTTCGGTGGGGCGAACACGAGCGTTCCGTGCACACGCTTCACCTGGAAGCCGACATGAACCCAGCCGGTGAGGAAGCCGACTTCATCCACGGGCAAGCCGAAGATCTCGCCCTGACGCAACCCGCACCCTGCCCCGACGTCGACCATGGCCCGGTAGTGCTCGGGCAGCGCGGCCCGCACGGCGAACGCCTGCTCGGCCGTCCACGGCCGTACGCGGGTCGGCACCGGCTGCGGCGCCTTGACCGACGTGGCACGGCACGGGTTGCGCCGCAGGATGCCGTCATCGACCGCAGCGTTCATGACGGATGAGACGTTCTCGAAGATCGAGCGGCGGTACGTGGCCGACGGGATCGCCTGCTTCAACTCGCCGGACCAGTCCCGGATGTGCTCGGGCTTGAACGAGGAGAGCGGCCGGGACCCGATGTACGGGTAGGCGTGCAGCCGCAGCCGCGACTCGACGGCCGCCCGGCTGGTCTCGTCCGTGGTCTGGCTCTTGACCCACTTCTCAGCGAATTGCCGGAAGGTGGTCCGGCTCGCACGCGGGTCGATGTACTCGCCACGCGCCATGTCGGCTTCGATCTGCGCCAACCACTGGTCGGCGAGCCTCTTCTGCTTGTCGGGGAAGGACTTGGACTTCTCGGTACCGTCCGGCCCGATATAGCGAGCGCGGTAGCGCAGCCCGATGCCGTAGCGGTCGCTCTTGACCCGGCGGGACTTGCCGTCGGCGCCGATCTCGGTCTTGTACCAGCGGTCTTGGATGTGGCCTGCCACTTCGGAACTCCTCTGGAACGTGAGCAGGGACGCGACCGGGGGTGGTCGCGTCCCTGCGTGGGGTGGTGGGTTCAGTCGTCGTCGTGGTCGGAGAGGTCGTCGACCCAGGCACGGACCGCGGCGGGGTCGTAACGCACGTGCCTGCCGACGCGGAAGCCGGGCGGCCCTATGCGCTTCTTGCGCCAGGTGTAGAGCGTCTCGACGCTCTCCAGGGCGAACAGGGCCACCAGGTCTTCGGGGGTGAGGTAGCGGTCCGGGAGTCCGGCCCGCAGGGTGGCGCGCGGATCGCTGGACGTGGGCGTGGCCATGGCGGCGGGTCTCCTCGTGTCCGGTAGCGCGTAGGGGAGGGGGAGTTGGGTCTGTGCTGTCCGAAGCGGGGATTTCTGCGTCATCGCGTCACGTGCGTCAATCAGGCTGCTGACCTGCGGGTTTCGGTGACGCAGCCGGGCAGGGGCTGCGTCACCGGTGACACGGGCTCCCGTCACGGGGATGACGCAGTGACGGGCGATGACGCACGATTTGCCGTCTGCGTCACGCCCTGTTGCCGCAGGTCAGGGGCTGTCTGTCGGGCCGGTGGTGACGTAGTGACGCAGGTCTTCCCCTCTTAGGACAAAGAAAAGGGGGGTGGTGTCTGTGGTTGTGCGTCGCTCTGTCAGGGCGTGAAGAAGGAGCCGCTTCGCGGCGCGACTCGTGCCAGGGCGGCTGCGCCGCCGGAACAGCAAGAGGAGCACACCCGGCGCGGCGTGCTCCTCTTGCTTGTCCACCCGGCGGCCTCAGAACGCGGGCTGCTGCTCGGGCTCCGGGGGCGGGGCCTGGCGGGTGATCTCGATGTAGCGGGCGGCGCTGGTGCGGCCCCAGTCGACCAGGACGCCTCGGGCGGCCAGGGTGGGCTGGATGCGCCGCAGCCGGTCGGAGAGCACCTTGCCGGTGGTCGGCCACCCCTTGGGCAGGGGGCGGCATTCCTCGCCGCTGTAGAGGGCGGTGAGGGCGTGCAGCCATTCCGCGGACGTCATCCGCACGTCCTCGCCCGGGGCGAGCCCGCCGGCGTGCTTGAGGACCGTCTGTGCGAGCAGGTCGCCCTCGATGACGTCGTCGTTCAGGTCGTCCAGGCTGGCCCGGTAGGCGGCCAGCGTCCCGAAGCCGGTGGCCGCGTCGAGCTGCGCGCACAGGTGGGCGAAGTCCGCCATCCGCAGGTCGGTAGGCGTCTCCGCCTGCACCGCCCGGACCTTGACGGCCAGGTCGAGCAGGGAGCCGAGGACTGCGGGCAGGATCTCGGCGTACTCCGCCCACAGCTCCGCCTCGGTGCGCCGCACCTTGGGACGCTCCAGACGCAGGGTGAGGAGGCGTTCTGCGAGGTCGGGGCGGATGACGCCGACGTCGATCCCGGTCAGCAGCATCGGGCGCCGGTAGCGGGAGCGGACCACGTCCCCGTCCGTGAACAGCGCGCGCTTGATGCTCTCGGCCCCGGTGATGACGCAGCACATCAGGTCGGACAGGTCGGGGGGCAGGTGCGAGAGGTTGTCGAGAGCGGTGATCCATCCGGCGGCCACGGCCGTGATCATGTTCTCTTCGTCCTTCGGCGCGCGGCGCAGGTCGCCGGTCATGCCTTCGATGATCCGCACGAGCATCCGCCCGCCGGTCGACTTGCCTGCCCCCTGCGGGCCGGTCAGGAACGGCGCCGGGACGGGTGCGGAGGGTTCCAGACAGCCGATGAGCCAGGCCAGGGCCAGGGCTTCGGTCTTGGCGTCGGCGAAGTTGCACAGCCGCAGCAGCAGGTCCAGCCCCTTGCCGTTGGTGTCCCTGGCCGGCAGGGGGAGTTCGCCGGTGAGCTGGGTGCGGCGCCAGCAGACCTCTTCGGGGTCGGGGACGCGGATGTCCCACCCGGTGGGGTGGATGCGCACCGACTGGCCGTCATCGCGGCCCAGGTCCAGCCAGGTGGCTTGGTCGAAGCCGGGGGCGACGCGGATGTGGGTGGGCTGTACCGGCTCGGTGAGGGCGAGTGCTTCGATCAAGTCCAACGCCTCCTTGAGGGCGGTTCCGTTGAAGACGCCGACCCCGTCGCGGAAGAGGCCGACCATGAGTTCCTGGCGGTGGCTCCCGCTGGTTCCTTGGGAGCGGATGGGGCGGGCCACAGGGTGGCCGGTGAGCTGCGCGTAGACGGTGCCGTCGATGGTGCGGAAGTAGCGGAAGTGGCCCTGGGCGTAGTCGGTGATGACCTGCCGGGCCGGGCTCTTGTCGTCCTCGGACAAGGCGTTCACATCCCCAGTGCGGTGCGGGCGTTGGCCCACGCGTCGGCGCAGTGCCGGGGCGTCTCGCCCTTGCCTTGCGCGGCGGTGAAGAGCCGGGCGACGTCGGCGTCGGTGAGGCAGCCGCACCGGCCGTGGCGGGAGAGCACGGCCAGGAACGTGGCGTAGACCGTGGCGTGCACACCGCTGGACGCGTCGCTGATCCGCTGTTCCGCCATCTCCAGGCCCCGGCGCAGGTAGGCGGGGGTGCGGTGCGGGCATGTCCCGCCCCCTGGCCGCACGGACACGCCGACCACGGGCAAGGTGGGCCGGTGCACGGGCGGTTTCACGGCCAGTGCGCGGACCGCGTCCGGCAGTGCCGCGAGCGGGCCGGTGCCGGGGCCGAGCCAGCGGGCGTAGGCCATGGTCGACTTGATGTCGACGCCGGGCCGCACGCTGTTCGGGGAGGGCATGGTGCCCTGGTAGATCCAGTGTTCGCCCCGGGTGGTCGGCACGGTCCGAGTGGCGGGCAGCATCCGGCGGGCCCAGTCGACGGCCGCCGTGTCGTCCAGGTCGACGACGGTGAGTCCGGCGCCTCCGGGGTGGTAGGCGACACCGACCGCACGGCGCCACGCCCGCACCCAAGCCAGCGAGCTGATGATGTCGGGGTCGGTGTTGGCGGCGGCCCAGGCGTGGCACGGGGCGGGGCACTGGCACGGGCCCGGCGTCTTCATGTTCGGCCGCCCGCCGCACGCGTTGTTCGCGCAGGTCGGGCAGTTCCCGAACGGCACCTTGCCCTCACGCAGGGGCAGTACCGGCATGCTCGCCTTGGCGAGCCCGAGGGCGGTGTTGAGCAGGTCGTTCATGCGGCGGCACTCCCCTCAAGGGCGAGGTACTGGGTGGCGATCCACTGGGTGTAGGCGGGGGGTACGGCCTGGCGGGCTTCGATGTTGGTCATCCAGGTGCAGCCCATGGCGTCGGCGTAGGCACGTTCGCCCTTGTGCGCGAAGGCGAGAAGGTCTTTGCGGTGCCAGCAGGGCGGCAGCAGGTCGCCGCCCCCGCCCCATGACGTCTCGAACACGCGGTGGCGGCGCAGGTTGAGGCCGAACTGGGTGCCGCATAGCACGTAGTCGGCCCGCAGGGTGCCGTCCCAGGCAGCCTCGGGAACGTTCTCGATGACCCAGGGCAGCCCGCATTCCTTCAGCCGTGTGCGGCCGGGGGTGATGAGGTCGGGGTGGTCGGCCCGGTTGCCGCGCCAGGCCGTGACACGGGCCTTGTTCTGGCACGGCCAAGAGGCATGGACCAGGTCGAAACCGTCCAATGGGAAGGTCAGGGCGTTGGCTTGGTGGAACGTGAACGGGTAGTTCGGCTGGGGCCGGTGGTCAACGCCGGTGACGTCGAAGCCGGCGAGGTAGTAGCCCATGGACAGGCCGCCCGCCCCGCAGCACAGATCTAGCACCTTCAGCCCGTTCGGGCGGCGCAGCGGCAGCACGCGGGCGCTCACGCCGCCACCTCCCACGCCGGGGCCAGCGCTGCGCGTACGGCGTGTCCGATCCACTGGGTGTAGGCGGGCGGGATGCATTCGCGGATGCCGTCCCGGTTCATCCACGGCACCCCAAGGACGCGGCGGGCCAGGTCGACGCCGGAGAAGTTCCCGACGAACTGCCCGTAGTGGCCGGGCGGGACGGGGCGGCCCATCTTGGCCTGCGGCACCAGGTGCACCGGGTGGTCAGGCTGGGTCAGGCTCAGGCCGCCGCTGGTCTCGAAGAACCGGTGCCGGTAGGTCTCCAGGGCGAACATCGGCCCGCACAGCATCACCGGAGCACGCAGCTTGAGGACCGCGCCGCTCACGTTCTCCATCACCCACGGCCGCCCGGTTGTCTCAAGGGCCGTACGGGTGGGCGCGATCAGGTCGGGGTGGGTGTTGCCCTGGATGCGCTGGCACTCGCTGTCGTGCTGGCACGGCGGCGAGGCGTGGATGACGTCGAACTCCGCCCCGTGCGCGAGGACGAACGCGATCGCGTCGGCCTGTACGAACCGGTACGGGTAGCGGGGCTGCGGGACGTGGTCCACGCCGGTCACGTCGAACCCGGCGTCGGCGTATCCCTTGGCGCCGCCGCCCTGGCAGCAGAACAGATCCAGTAGGCGCGGCCTGCGGCCGCACACTCGCCGGATGCCGGTGGGTTGCGTCATGCTGGAGACCTCCACAGGTCTGTTGCTGGCAGGTGGACAGGGCGGCCCCGGACTTTGGCGAGACGGGGGCCGCCCTCTGTGCGTGGAACCACCGAGCTGCCCGGATGGGGTTGTCAGTGGCAGGGGTTACGTTGACCGGGGCGTGCCTGGGGCACGGAGGCCAGATACCGGGAGTGCTGATGTCGACGGTGTGGTTCGTGCTGGCGGTGGGCGGGGAGCGGCAGCACGGAGGGAACGACGGGTACGACGACGATCCGTCGCGGCACTACAGCTGGGACGACACCGTGCCCCAGCATGGCAACATCGCCGCGGGCGACGTCATCGCCCTGTGGGACAAGAAGTCGCTGCTGGGGATGTCAGTCATCGAAAAGATCGATGTCGGCAGCGCCGTGAAGCAGGTCTACTTCCACGAAGCGTGCGGGAAGGCCGACTTCAAGGCGCTGAAGACCGGTGACCTGCGCTGGTGGTGCAACAAGTGCGAGGTCCGCTTCGCGGAACGGCGCAGCCGTGACCGGCAGATCACGACGTACCGGTCGCACCACAGCCGGGCCTGGCAGGACCTGACCGGCCGCCTGACGGGTCAGGAGATCCGCGTGCTGTGCGACAAGCCGCGCTCGCAGCACAGCATGCGCCCGGCCCGCTGGGAGAAGGTCCGCGCAGCCTTGGACGAAGCCGGGGCGACCATGCCGGCCGCAGTCACGGACAAGGCCCGCGCTGTCATCCGCGGGGGCCGCCGCCCTGCCATGGTCCAGGTCCGTGAGGGCCAGGGCCCTTTCCGCAAGCGCCTGCTGGAGGACTACGGCGAGCTGTGCGCGTTCAGCGGGCCGACACCGGCCGTGGCCATGGAAGCCGCCCACCTGTACAGCTTCGCCGACGAGAGCGAACACCACGAGTACGGCGGCTTCCTGCTGCGCCGTGACCTCCACCGGCTCTTCGACCTCGGTCACATCGCCGTCGACCCGGAGACCGGGAAGCTGGACGTCGCGAAGACCGTGCTGGACTACCCCCTCTACGGCGACCTCCACGGCCGTGAACTCACCGTGCCTCTTCGGCCGGAGCACCGGGTGTGGCTCGGAGCCCACTGGGACAAGCACCGCGGCCAGGTGTGACCAGGGCTCCTAGGCCCGGAAGTGGTTGCGCTTGAAGACGGCACGGCCGATGTTGACGACCGTACCGCCGTGACCGCGGCGAGGGCCGAGGACCTGCACAGCGATCCAGCCGCCGAAGATCACGGCGGCCAGGATGATGAGCTGGTGGACGAACGCGGCGAGCGCGGCGAGGAAGCTCGTGAGCAGGAGCAGCCCGCCGCACGCGGCGGCGAAGCCGATCCCGCCGAGCGCGATGTTCACGGCCGCACGGGGCACGGCCGGTTTGGCTGTGACGGGGGCGGGCTGGGCGGGTTCGATGGCGTAGCCGGTGGCCACGCGGCCGTCGGGCAGGACGATGCTGACCACGGTGGGGATGTTGGCTGGGTGCATGGGTACGAGCGGCGCCGCAACGGGCTGGATCGGGGTGGGCTGGTGGACTTGTACGGCCCGTTTGGCGGGCGCGTGGCCGGGGTGTTCGGGGTACATGCGGAATCCCTTCCGGGCGGGGGCAGGGAGGCAGGGGCACCCCCTGCCGGGGGCGTGGTGGAGGGGGTTTCGGGGGTGCTGACCTGCGGGCCTCCCTGACTCCCTGGCAGATCATTTGCGCAGGTGGGAGGGAGGGAGGCGGGTCAGGGAGGGGTGTAGGGAGTTCTCCCTGTCTCCCTGGCCCGCCGGGGTGTGGCTCCCTGATCTATGCGGCGGAAGCGGAACCGTCGTCGTCGCGGTGGGCGAGCGCGCGGGCGACGCGGTCACGGCTGACGACCATGACGCCATCGGACTTGTAGGGCTCCGCGCCGGTGCCGTCCAAGACGCGCTTGAGGTCGAGGAACGACCACTTGCCATAGGCGGCCGCGTTGAGTGCGGCGAGCCGGGCGAGCACGTCCTTCGTGCGCACCCGCTCAGCGGTGCCGACCACGGAGGCGATGTCCGCGAGCGGGTCGCGCTGCTCGCCCTTGTCGATGACGTGCAGCGTGGTGACCCCGTCGCGCAGGGCCTTGGCCCGGTCGGTGATGGCCACGGCCGCGTCGTCGTCGACGTAGTGCGTGCGCACCGTGATGGACGCCTGCCCGGCCGGGATGGCGATGCCGTCCGAGGCGACGACCAGCGTTCCCCGGTCCAGCCCGGGGCGCAGGAGGTTCGGCGCGGCCCCGCCGTCGACGGCCTTGTCTCCGAGCGCCATGCGGGCCTGGGACTCCGTGCCGAGTGCGAGGGAGGCCCGGGTGTGGGCGCCTTCGCGGACGAGCTTGGGGAGGTTCTGGTCGGTGGGGTCCTGGGTGCCCTGCCACATCAGGACGTTGACCGCCCGACCCTGATTGTGGATCTTCCGAACGGCCATGAAGTACCGGGAGTTGGCCTTGGAGCCGCCGTAGGGGCGCTTCTCGTCGTCCTTGACCGGGCACATGAACGCCACCTGCGCTTCGTCGACCAGGACGATCAGCGGCGGGAACGCGGTCCCCTGGGGTGCCTGGATGCGGCGGTTCATCTCCTCCACCGCACCTTCGACCATCTCGGTCACCTGGATGACGTGGTCGTCGGTCGGCCCCTGGATCAGGGTGGTGGCCAGGCCGTCGAACATGGCCCAGTCGCCCACGCCCTTGAGGTCGCCCATCAGGAACTGAACCGACTTGTCCAGCGCCAGCCAGAGCGCCAGCGAGCGCAGCGCCACGGTCTTGCCCTGGTTGGACAGGCCCGTGATCAACAGGTGGCGCTGGTAGAGGCTGAGGGCCGCCGCGTCCCCTCGCAGGTCCTGGCCCCAGGGGGCGCGGCCCTTGGCGTAGTCGGCGGTCATCGTCTCGTCCGTGACCAGCGGGGACGGGCCGATCGGCTCATCCAGTGCCCCCGAGTCCGCCACCCACAGCCGGACCGTGCGGGCGGCCTGGGGGATGGTGATGAACACCTCGTGCTCGTGCCGGGAGAGGTTTTCCGCGAGCTTGCGGCGCCGGTTCTGGACTTCGATCGTCGACACCCCGGAGGGGAGGGTGACGTCGACTTCCACGCCGCATCCGGCGATGCGGATCGGGCCGAGCATCGCCGCCCCGGCGTCGCCCATCTCCTTGATGGCCCGCCCCAGCGCGGGAACCCCGAGGTCGCGCAGGGCCTTGACGACGATGGACGGGGTGATCGGCTCGCCCTCCCCGTTGCGGACCGCTGCGGGCAGTGCCCAGGTGGGGGCGGCCTGCTGGTGACGGCCGACGCCCCACAGGGCGAGCAGCGCGAGGAACGGGCCGATCGTGAGGGCCGGGCCCCACACCACGGTCGCGATGGTGATCAGCAGGTTGATGAACTCCACCGTCGCCATCAGCGGGGTGACGACCTGGGTTGCGTCCTTCGTTGCCACCGCCATGACGACACCGAGGGCGACCAGGGAGCCGATGCCCATCCCGGTACTCACGGCCACGCCCTTGGCCGCGTCCAGCGGAGAGTGGAGCAGGTCCATGCGGCGGCGGTGGCGGGCGTCGCGGAAGCGCTGGCCGCGCTCTTCCCACTCGGCCGCCACCTCGTAGTTCCCGGCGGCTTCGGCGGCGCGGAGCATGCGTTCGTAGCGGGTGGCGGTGCGGCCCTCCCAGGTGCGGCGGGCCACGATCCTGCCTCCGCCCACCACGTACATGCTGTGCCGGACCACCAGCCGGCTGGCGGTACGGGTGTGTTCGTGGGCGACCACATGGCGTACGGCCCGCCCGGAGCGCACCCACAGCGGCACAGACGGCTTCTCAAGGCCGGGCGCTGCTAAACCAGCGCCCGGCGCTCGCGAGTGCTCCACGGGGGCGTGTGCGGTCTTCTTGGTGAGGTGAACGATGTGGGAATCCATGGGAGTTGTCTCCTGATGAGGATGACGTGCTGAGGGAGGGGGGCTACCACCAGCCGGAGGACTTCTTGGCGGCCTTGGCGCGGGCGGCCTCGGTCACGACGCGCTGACGCTCCATCTGCAACGCGGTGATCTCCGCGATCAGACGGGTCTCGGCGCTCTGCCACGAGGTGTCCATGCGCTGGTCGGCCCGGTCGGTGCCGGTGCCCCGGTGCAGGCCGCGCGCGGTGGAGACGGCCGCGCCGAGCACGGCCCGGCGCTCACGGCCGTTCAGCGGCCACAGCTCGCGGTTCTGGACCGCCTGAACCTTGCGTTCGGTCTGCTGGATGGCCCGGTCAAGGCGCCGGGTGTCGGGCTTGCCCATGTCAGGCACTCCTCACGGCTTCGGAAGGTGCGGGAAAGGCGCAGGTCACACACACGCCGAGCGAACGCGGGATGCAGTAGTCAGCGACCGTGCCGCAGCCGGGGCACGTGCGGCGGGCCAGCATCGCCAACGCGAGCGCCCCCCACTTGCGGGCCGTCATCGGCCGCACCGGCGCCGCCCGGTCGACGCGGTACAGGTACGCCACGCTCACCCCGCCCGTACGGTGCCGGGAACGGCGCATGACCTGCGCGGCCACCGGCTGACCACCCGGCCGCAGCCCCTGTGCACGCAGTTGGCGGCGGGTGGCGTAGCCCTCCGGAGCGAAGCGCCACGGGAAGGTGGGGATGCCGTGGCGGGCGCCGGTGGGGTCGTAGCACTTGCCGTACGCGGCGGACATCAGACAGCCGCCGTAGCGGAGACGCGCTCGGCGCGCAGCGTGTCCCGCAGCGTGCGGGCCGTGGCCGGAGCAGTGTGCAGCTCCCGGCGCAGCCGCTCAGCCGTCAAATCCGCATCCGGCCACCCGGCCGTCAGCACCCGCGCTTCGGTAAGCAGTTGATCGGGGCTCCGGCGCGGTTGAGTCGACCGGGCCGACTGCGGGACACGGCCGGTCGCCCGGCGCGGGCGGGCCGACTGCGCCGCCGACGTCTGCCCGATCGGGCCGAGCACGGTCGACGGGAGGGGCTTGGGCGGGACCACCGGCTTGAGGAACCCGACCTGCACCGCCGCCAGAATCCGGGTCGGATTGACCGCCACGGGCGGCGGGGCCGATTCGGGCAGGTCAGCCGTAGACCGAATCATCTCGGTCTGATCCGATTCCTCCGCATACGCGGTCGGGGCCGGTTGGTGGTGCAGCACCTTGGCGACCAGGTCGGAGCCGAAGTAGATCGAGCCGACCGGAAGCGACGTCGCCAGCAGCACCAGCAGCCAGTTCGCCGGGCCCCAGTCGGCCAGTCGGCCCCAGTCGACCGCACGGCCGTGCAGGCCGGGAGCGAGGCCGTGCACGTAGTTGAGGACCAGCGAGGCGGCGGTGTAGGTGCCCAGCACCCGCAGTGCGAACCGGCGGTCGGGGCCCACGAGTACGAGGGTGGCGACCAGTGCCAGCGCCATCAGTCCGTCCACCACGACCGGGTAGAGCGTGGCGGCGGTCTGGTCGGCACCGACTGCCCGGGCGATGTCCCGCAGCGCGTTCCACGAGACCCGGAACGCCATGGCGACCACGGCCACCAGCGCGAGCACGAGCAGGCTCTTGCCCCGGCGGGTCATCCGGCACCGCCGAGGGTGGCCAGGAGCGCGAGGACGAGCAGGGCGCCGCCCGCCATGATGGCGTCCACGGCCCGGCGCAGCGTGGTGAACTTGGCCACCGCGATCCGGGACAGGCCCGCGATGTCAGCGGCCAGGTCCACGGCCGCAACAGCCGTGATCTCGCGTGGGGTCAGCGTCGCCCACAGCGGGAAACCGTGACGGCCGCCCAGGTTCGGGCGGACCGACCGCAGCAACAGTCCGGCCGCACCCACCAGAACAGCCAGCCCGAGACTGCCCAGCACGTAGGCGGGAGCGTTGAGCGGGAGGTCCCGGGTCACGGTCCAGCTCCCGGCGAGCACCGCGCCGACGAACGCCAGCAGCAGCGCGGTCTTGGAGTCGGTGCGCGCGATCTCTGCCTTCACCTCAGCATGCGCGGCGCACAGGTTCTGGTCGGCGCTCATGCGGCACCGCCCGGCAGGGTCGTGCTGTTCGTGTGGTTGAGCAGGGCGACCCGTGCGGCCAGCGCCCGGCGCCGCGCCCGGCGGATGCGGCGCGCGTCCAGCTCGGTCGGCGGGCGGTCCAGGGTCATGATCTGCGCGTCCAGCAGCTCAACGTCCGCGAGGATCACGGGCATCTCGCGCTCGATCGCGTCCAGCTCAGCGGGCGTCGGCTCGATCCAGTCCGCGAACGCGGTAACAGCGTCCTGAACTGTGGCAATGTGGTCCATGAGTCGTCTCTCTCCCTAGCAGGTAGTCACGGCTCAGCGGCCCCGGAGTTGCACCTCCGGGGCCGCGCCGTTGAGGGGTGGTGCCGTCAGTCGCGCGAGTCCGCGCCGGTGCCGCCCTGGCGGGCGGTGTCGTCCTGCGCCGCGTCGGCGTTGATCTGCTGACCGCTGCCCACGTGGATCGGGCCGGTGCTGGACTCGATGACGACCGACGCGCGGTTCTTCAGCTCTTCCAGGCTCATCGCCACGGTGGGCTCCCTTCGCGGTGACCGGCCGGTGGTGGCCGGAGCGCCCCGGCCGGGAGTCGAACCCGGCCTACGACCATCAGGGCCGCCACACAGGCAGATCAGGCGGAGAGAGCGGCGGCGCCCGCCTCACGCAGCGCCGTGTGTGCCTTACGCGCCCGCAGCCCGGCCGCCGCCAACTCCTCGGCCGGGACATCACCGATGGCCATCGCCGCGTCCACCGCCTCCTGAGCGACCGCCAGCAGGCTGCGGTCAGAGGTGGTCATGTACAGGGCGTCCATGGCGGAGGTGACGGCCGACCGGGCCGCGTAGCGGGCCCGGCGTGCCTCCACCGTGTCGGCCAGCCCGTCCCGGCGCGCCTCGATCTTCAGATACTGCTGTTCACGGTGACCGACCACGGCCGCCAGCAGCGCCGGAATCCCCTCAGCCAGCGCCTGGCGCCGCCGCTCACCCTTCGCGGCCCGCTCCGTGCGCGCCGTGCTCAAGTGCTGCATCATCCCGGCGACAACGGCGCCAGCGAGCGTTCCCAGTACGGCAATCAGCGTTGCGATCATGACTTCCCCCCACGGGGTCTCGGATCGGATGGTCCGGCTCCCCTCAACCCCGCCCGTACGGCCCCGCGCAGAGCGCGAAACCGGACGGGCGGAGGAGGCAACCGGCCGCAGCACACGAAGCGCTGCGGAAGATCAGAAGTGGTGCACAGGTCTCCTTACGGGCCGACGGCTGAGCCGCCGACCCGGCGAAGGTGTATGGAGACGTGACCTTTCGGTCTCGAACCCTCCGGCTGACAAGGCGCCGGGAAACCTCCCCCCGACCAACGCGGGGCCCCTGGTTCGTACCGGTGGTGCACTAAGCGGGATTACACCGCTTGCTCAACTTGTTGGTACAAGCTGATGTAGTGATGCTGCACCCACGGAGGGTGAGTCGTCAAGGGATTGGGGCCCACATGTACCAACAAGTTGCGCGAGTGCGTCATGATGAGGGCATGAGCAAGCAGCCGAAGTACCGACAGGTGGCCGATGCGCTCCGCCGCGAGATCGACAACGGCACGTACGCCCCGGGGGCGCGGCTGCCGTCAGAAAGTGAGCTGTCCGCCCGGTTCGACGCGTCCCGCAACACGGTGCGGTCGGGTCTGAACCTGCTGGTCACAGAGGGGCTGATCTCGTCCAGCCAGGGGCTCGGGTATGAGGTGCGGTCGCACGAAGTCTTCGTGCTCAACGCCTCCCGCTTCGAGAATCTGGATCTCCCGCAGAACGGTGACGCGTACAGCACTGACGTGACGGCCGCCGGGCGTCGGCCGCATCAGACCTTCCGTGTAGAGCTCACCCCGGCCCCGGAATACGTGGCCGAACGGCTCAAGGTCGAAGCGGGCGCCACGGCAGTCTTGCGCTTCTGCCACCGGTTCGTCGACGACGTGCCGTGGTCCACGCAAGCCACCCACTATCCGGAGTGGCTGGTGGCCAAGGGGCCGCGTCTGACCGAGCCGGGGGACATCGCAGAAGGGACCACGCGCTATCTCGCGAGCCTCGGCATCGAGCAGATCGGGTACTTCGACGAGATCGCTACCCGCATGCCGACGCCGGAGGAGGCTCGGCTTTTGGAGATAGGAGCGGGGGTGCCGGTGCTCCTGTGGACGCGTACCGGCTACTCGGATGAGCGCCCGATCCGGTGCACGATCACCACCTTCCGGGGCGACCTGAACCGGATGAACTACGAGATCGGCGCCTTGGGTGCCCGAAGCGAGAACGAGCCCCAGTGATAATCACCCCTGCCCAGCCGGGCGACCTGTCCAAGCTGCTCGCCTTCCGAGAGGAGGCGGCGGCTTGGCTTAGGGAACTCGGCAGCGACCAGTGGAGCCGTCCCTACCCGGCCGACCGCCTCTTGGCCACCATCGAGAGCGGGACCGTGTTCATGGTCCGTGACGGTGACGTCACCGCTGCCACGATCACGCTGACGCCGGAAGCCGAGGCGGGTCTCTGGACGGCCGACGAACTGAGTGAGCCCTCGATGTTCATCAACAAGCTCACCGTGGCCCGCACCCATGCCGGACAGAACGTCGGTGGCCGGTTGGTTGATTGGGCAGGGGACCGGGCGTACCGCGCGTCCGCGAAGTGGCTCCGGCTCGATGCCTGGACCACGAACGAGGGGCTACAGCGCTACTACCTCCGCCAGGGATTCGATCACGTCCGGACCGTGAGGGAAGGGGGAGCGGTCAACGGCGGCCCGCGTGTCTCGGGCTGGCTGGCTCAGCGCCCGGCCCGGCCGAGTGATCACGGATTCATTGACCTGACCCCTGCTCCGGGCGCTGTTTCGCGCTCTTCCTGACGCCCGGCCGGGGCCGTCTGTGGGCCGTCCGGGGGCCGCCAACGCCGACTGGCGACGACCAACGCCGACCGCCCGGGGGGAGCGGTCGGCTGAAGGTCCCCTGATCAGGAGCCCCTGACCTACCCATTCGCCCGCAGGGCTGGACGACTGGCAAGATGGGGTGTATCTGCCCACAGCCCGATTCACACTGCCGGACGGTTTCTCTTGGCTGAGTACATCTACACCATGCGCAAGACGCGCAAGGCGCACGGCGACAAGGTGATCCTTGACGACGTCACGCTGAGCTTCCTGCCCGGCGCGAAGATCGGTGTGGTCGGTCCGAACGGTGCCGGTAAGTCCACCGTTCTCAAGATCATGGCGGGCCTTGAGCAGCCCTCCAACGGCGACGCGTTCCTGAGCCCGGGCTTCAGCGTCGGCATCCTCATGCAGGAGCCGCAGCTGGACGAGACGAAGACGGTCCTGGAGAACGTGCAGGACGGCGCCGCCGAGATCATGGGCAAGCTGAAGCGCTTCAACGAGGTCGCCGAGCTCATGGCGACCGACTACTCGGACGCGCTCCTCGAGGAGATGGGCAAGCTCCAGGAGGACCTCGACCACGCCAACGCCTGGGACCTCGACGCCCAGCTGGAGCAGGCCATGGACGCGCTGGGCTGCCCGCCCGCCGACTGGCCCGTGGTCAACCTCTCCGGTGGCGAGAAGCGCCGCGTGGCGCTCTGCAAGCTGCTGATCGAGGCCCCCGACCTGCTCCTCCTCGACGAGCCCACCAACCACCTCGACGCCGAGTCGGTGAACTGGCTGGAGCAGCACCTCTCGAAGTACCCGGGCGCCGTCGTCGCGGTCACCCACGACCGGTACTTCCTGAACAACGTGGCCGAGTGGATCCTGGAGCTCGACCGCGGCCGGGCCATCCCGTACGAGGGCAACTACTCCACGTACCTGGACAAGAAGGCGTCCCGCCTCAAGGTCGAGGGGCAGAAGGACGCCAAGCGCGCCAAGCGGCTCAAGGAAGAGCTCGAGTGGGTCCGCTCCAACGCCAAGGGCCGGCAGACCAAGTCCAAGGCGCGTCTGGCCCGTTACGAGGAGATGGCGGCCGAGGCGGACAAGATGCGGAAGCTGGACTTCGAGGAGATCCAGATCCCGCCGGGCCCGCGTCTGGGCTCGATCGTCGTCGAGGTCGAGAACCTCTCCAAGGCGTTCGGCGACAAGGTCCTCATCGACGACCTGTCCTTCACGCTGCCGCGCAACGGCATCGTGGGCGTCATCGGTCCGAACGGCGCGGGCAAGACCACGCTGTTCAAGATGATCCAGGGCCTGGAGACCCCCGACTCGGGCTCCATCCGGGTCGGCGAGACCGTGAAGATCTCGTACGTCGACCAGAGCCGTGCCAACATCGACCCCAAGAAGACCCTCTGGGCGGTCGTGTCGGACGAGCTGGACTACATCAACGTGGGCCAGGTCGAGATGCCCTCGCGCGCGTACGTCAGCGCGTTCGGTTTCAAGGGCCCGGACCAGCAGAAGCCGGCCGGGGTGCTCTCCGGTGGTGAGCGCAACCGCCTCAACCTGGCGCTGACGCTCAAGGAGGGCGGCAACCTGCTGCTCCTCGACGAGCCCACCAACGACCTCGACGTCGAGACGCTCTCCTCGCTGGAGAACGCGCTGCTGGAGTTCCCGGGTGCCGCTGTCGTGATCTCCCACGACCGCTGGTTCCTGGACCGGGTCGCCACGCACATCCTGGCGTACGAGGGCGACTCGAAGTGGTACTGGTTCGAGGGCAACTTCGAGTCGTACGAGAAGAACAAGATCGAGCGCCTCGGGGCCGACGCGGCGCGTCCGCACCGTGCCACCTACAAGAAGCTCACCCGGGGCTGATCTTCTTGGCTCGCCACATCTACAGCTGCCCGCTCCGCTGGTCGGACATGGACGCCTTCGGGCACGTCAACAACGTGGTCTTCCTCCGCTATCTGGAGGAGGCCCGGATCGACTTCATGTTCCGGCTGGCGCCGGGGGACGGCTCGCCGTCGTTCTCCGGCGGGTCCGTAGTGGCCCGGCACGAGATCGACTACGTACGGCCGCTGGTGCACCGCCACGCACCGGTGACCGTCGAGTCGTGGGTCACCCGGATCGGCGCGGCGTCGCTGACGATCGCGTACGAGGTCAAGGACCCCGAGCAGGTGTACGTGCGGGCGGCGACGGTCGTCGTGCCCTACGACCTGGCGGCGGGGCGGCCCCGGCGGATATCCGCTGAGGAGAAGGCGTTCCTCCAGGAGTACCTGGAGGCCCCGGAGTCCTCGGGCTCCCCGAAGTCCGGGGCGCGTGCGGAGCGGGCCGCGGCATGACCCTGAAGCTGGGCTTCGCCGACGCGGGGGAGGCGGCGGATCTCGCCGCCTTCCTGGCCCGGCTGATCCACTACGACCGGGCGGCGGCCGTGCGGCTGCAGGCCGGTGGCGGCGCGCTGGCGGTCTTCGGCCGTCCGCCCGCCTTCGAGGTCCTCGCGGTGCGTACGGTCCGGCTGGACGCGGTGGTGGAGCTCGACGTCACCGTCTCGGCGGGGGATCTGCTGGAGGCGATCGACGAGCCGGCCTCGGCCGTCGTGGTGCCGTCGGCCGTGACCGGGCCGCCGTGGGCGGGCGTGCTGCCGCCGCGCGGCGGCTGGCGGCAGGTGCCCGGGCTGCCGGGGGCCGCGCAGATCCGGGGTGCGGTGGCGGCGGCGGTCGAGGAGTTCCGGGCGCGGGACGCGGCGCTGCCCGAGGGCGGCCGTACCCGGGCCGAGCGGGACCGGATCGGCCGGGAGATCTGGTCGCGGACGCTGGGGGAGACGGGGGTGCCGTTGCGGGTGGTGCACGCGGCGCAGTCCCTGGGGTTCCTTCGGGGGGGCGGGGTCGAGCCTGCGCTGCTTTCTGCGGGGGCTTGGTTGCGGTTGCGTACGGCTTACGGGTCTGTGGTGGTGCGGCGGGTTGGTGTGGGGGCGCTGCCGCTGTCCCCTGTGTAAGGGGCTCCTTCCCTGGGCTTCGCCCCGGACCCCCTTCCGCTGGGCCTGCGGCCCTCGCCACCCTCTTTTGCCCGCGGGTCGTGGCCGGTTGCTCGCGCCGTTCCCCGCGCCCCTCTGTGCCGGGCCTGCGGTCCTGGTCAACCCCTCTTTTGCCTGTAGACCGTGGTCGCTTCTCGCGCCGTTCCCCGCGCCCCCTGGAAACCCGCCTTCGGCTGCGGGTCGTGGCCGGTTGCTCGCGCCGTTCCGCGCGCCCCTCTGTGCCGGGCCTGCGGTCCTGGTCAACCCCTCTTTTGCCTGTAGACCGTGGTCGCTTCTCGCGCCGTTCCCCGCGCCCCCTGGAAACCCGCCTTCGGCTGCGGGGCATGGCCGGTTGCTCGCGCCGTTCCCCGCGCCCCCTGGGAACCCTCGTTCGGCTGTGGGGTAGCCCCGTGCTTCCGGGTTACTCCGGCTGCTTCTCCTGCGGGGTGGGTGTGGTGTCCGGCCAGACCTGGATGTGGTCTTGCTCCAGTTCCAGGAGGACCCTGCGTTCCATTCCGAGTGTCTCCGTGTACTCCGTGGGGAGCTGGAGGCGGCCCGCTCGGTCGAGCATCGCGTACTCGCGGGCCACTATCGACTCCTCGCCCGTCGTCTCGTCGACGTGGGTGCGGCGCAGGACCTCCGTGGCGGTGCGGCCGTCGCGGATGGCGACCGTGCGGCGGACCTCGCCGGCCACCGCCTGGTCGTGGGTGACGATCACGATCGTGGTGCCCAGCTCCTCGTTGGCCGTGCGGAACGCGGCGAAGATCTGCCCGGCCGTGGTGGAGTCGAGCTCGCCGGTGGGCTCGTCGGCCAGCAGGACCGAGGGGTTGTTGGCGAGGGCCACCGCGATGGCGACGCGCTGCTGCTCGCCGCCGGACATCTGGTGCGGCCGGCGGTCGCGGCAGTGCCCGACGCCCAGCATGTTCAGGAGCTCGTCCGCCCGGTCCGCCTTGCGCTTGGCGCGCCCGCGCAGCTGCATCGGCAGGGAGACGTTCTGCACCGCCGTCAGATACGGCAGCAGATTGCGGGCCGTCTGCTGCCAGACGAAGCCCACCACCTCCCGGCGGTAGCTCAGCCGCGCCTTGGCGTCCATGGCCAGCAGGTCCCGGCCGGCCACCGAGGCCGCCCCGGCCGTGGGCACGTCCAGCCCCGCCAGGATGTTCATCAGCGTCGACTTGCCGCTGCCCGACGCACCCACCAGGGCCATCAACTCGCCCTCGTCGACCAGGAGATCGAGCCCCTGGAGGGCCTGGACCTCGACGCCGTCCGTGGTGAAGATCCGGACCAGCCGGTCGCAGGCGATCAGGGCGTCATGGCCGTACGCGGGCCGGTCGCGGCGGGACGTCGCCCGCGCCTCCAGCTCCGCCAGCGTCCGGACCCCGGTCTTCGCCGCCCCGGTCGTCGTCGTCCCGGTCCTGGTCCCCGTCATCGCGCATCCCCTGCCCTCAGCTCCGTGACCGAGCCACGCCGGCTCGTCCACCACGCCTGTGTCGCCGCCACCGCCGTCGTCAGCACCACCACGCACCCGGCGGGCACCAGCAGCGACAGCGCGTCCGTGCGCAGGCCGCCCGCCGCCACCGCCTGCGCGGGCGAGGCCGCGAGGGCCAGGCCCGTCAAGTTCACGCCGGGCGCGAGGAGTTCGATCGCCGCCCAGCCCGTCAGCGCGCCGCCGACCGCCGCGAGCACCGCCTGCGGCAGGGACTCCAGGACCAGCAGGCGCCGGCCCTGGCGGCGGGTGAGACCCATGGTCCGCAGCCGGGCGAGCAGCGCCGACCGTTCCGGCGCGCCCCGCAGCAGCGACAGCATCAGCGCCAGCGCCGCGTAGCCCGCGCCCGCCGCCACCGCCGCCGTGTAGACGCGCTCGGCGCCCGTCTGGAGCGGGGAGTCGACCAGCCTGGCACGGGTCTCGGAGAGCAGTTGCACGGTCGGCGCGGACGTGGAGCCGGCCGACGAGGTCTTCACCACCCGGCGCAGCCGCGCCGCGTCCACGTCCTTGCCGTCGACGAGCAGCGCGGTCGGCGCCTTGGCGCCCAGCGCGGCCGAGTCCACCAGCAGGAAGTCGCCGCGCGGGACGGCGGGGGTGTGCGCGCGGACCGCGACGACCCGGACGGTCAGCCGGTACCCGGCCACCACGACGTCCCGGGGCCCCCGGCCCAGGCCCGCCGCGACCCGCGGGGAGGCGAGGGCGGGCAGGGCGGCGCCCTTGGCCCCGGCCGTCAGGTCGCCCGGTGCGAAGGGGCCGAGGCCGGTGCGGTCGGCGAGCCGGGCGTACGCTCCGGGCTCCGCGCCCACCACGGTGATCCGGTCGCCGTACGGGGTGTCCACGCTGTAGTCGATCCGGGCGGGGACCGCGAGCGAGACGCCCGCCACCTTCGCCACCCGGCCCGGCAGGTCCTTCGGGAGCAGGGCCGCCGTCTCGATCCGGGCGTCGGCGCCCGTCGTGTACAGCGCGGCCCGGTCCCGCGCGTCCGCCACCCCGGCCAGCACCGAGCCGCCGAACGCGGCCGTGGTCAGCGCCGTGAGCAGGGCGAGCAGCGGGAGCACCCCGCCGCCGGGGCGCGGCCCGCGCGGGCCAGCGAGAGGAAGCCGACGGTGCCGCGGAGCCGGGCGGCCGGGCGCGCGGCCCAGCGCAGCGGCAGCGGGTACAGGCGGACCAGGACGAGCGCGGAGATCACTCCGACCAGCACCGGGGCCGAGCTGACCAGCGAGTCGGAGCCCGCTTCGGTGGAGCGGCGGCGCAGAGCCACGACCGCGCCCACCGCCAGTACCAGCAGCGTCAGTTCGGCGACCGTACGGCGGCGCGAGGGCCGGACGCGGACGAGGTCGGCGCGGTCGGCGGCCGAGCGGACCGTGCGGTGGGCGAGCATCGCGCGCACCGGCAGGGCCAGCGTCGACACGGCCGCCACGACGGCCACCGCCAGCAGCGCGGGCCCCAGCCGTCCGCTGCGGATCACCAGGACCGCGAGGCCCAGGCCCAGGGCCGCCGCGGGGAGCACCACCACGGCGGTCTCGGCGGCGAGCCGGGCGCCGATGCCGCGCAGCGAGCCGCCCCGGGCGCGCAGCAGGGTGAGTTCGGCGCCCCGGCGCGCGGTCGCCAGTCCGCCCGCCATCAGCAGGACGACGCCCGCCACGGTCGCGGTGCCGAAGGAGGCGACCGCGACGACCGGGCCGATCGAGTCGCGTACGGCGGAGAACTGCGCGAACACCGCGTCGAGCTGGGTGCTGACGACGGCCTCGCCGCCCAGCTGGCCGCGGATCTCGGCGAGCGTCGGGCCGCCCTCGACGGCGGCCACCGAGGCGGTGAGCGCGGCCAGTCCGCGGGCCGTCATGGCTGCGGTGTCCGGGGCGATGTCCGCGTACAGCTCGGGCGCGCCCGCCGTGTTCAGCAAGGTGGCGGCCGATTCGTCGCCGACCAGCAGACCGGCGTACCAGTAGCGCGGCGCGTCGGGCTGGCCGGGCACCTGCGGCACGAGCTGCGGCTGGTGCAGCACGGACGCGGTCGCCCAGTAGCTCGCCGACGGCTTCAGCGGCTCCACGATCCCGGTGACGGTCACGGTGACCTCGCCGGAGTGGGCGCCGGGCAGGTGGAGGACCGAACCGGGCTTGATGCGCAGGGCCTTGGCGGTCGCGGCGGTGACCGCCGCCTGCGCCGTGGCGGCGCCGGACGGCTTCGCGGAGGGCAGCCGTCCCGCCGTCAGCCGGGCGTGGTCGGCGAGCGCGGAGCGCGTGGCCAGCATCAGCCGGGGCGGCAGCCCCTCGGGCCGGGCCAGCCAGGAGTCGAGCGGGGAGTCGGCGATCACCTTGTCGGTGGTGCGCAGCCCGTACGCCGACTGGTCCCGGTCCACCCGCAGCGGCGCGCGGAGCGTGTCGTAGGAGCGCTGGACGTCCTCGGCCAGCCGCCGCGGGCCGACGGCCCCCGGGTCCTCGGGCGGGGGCGGCGCGGCGGCGAGCCGGAGCACGGTGTTCTCCGGTGCCGCCGAGGCCACCGTGTGGCGCAGCCCCCGGTCCTCGTACGCGTCGGTGCCGCGCGGCAGCGCCGCCGCCAGGAACGCGGTGAGCAGCACCAGCAGGCCGAGGGCGCAGGCCGCGCCGGGCGCGGTCCGCAGCCGGGTCCGCACCCAGGGGGCGGCGGTCTTGGCAGTCATGTCAGTCGTCCCCCTGGTGGCGCAGCGAGACCGCCGGGTCGGTGCGCCGCAGCGCGAGCGCCGCGACGATCAGGAGCGGTACGGCGGCGACCCCCGCGAACAGCAGGGCGAGCCGCCCGGCGGGCAGTTCGACCAGCACCGGCGGCACGGGCTGGGTGGCCCGCCCGGTCAGCACGATCAGCGGCACCACCGCCCGGGTCAGCACTTCTCCCAGGGCGAGCCCCACCAGCAGCGCCAGCGCGATCAGCACGCCCTGTTCGGCGGCGATCAGCCGGGCGAGCTGGCGGCGCGGGGCGCCGAGCGCCCGCAGCACCGAGAACTCCGCGGCGCGTTCGCGCAGCGAGCCCGCCGCGCTGACCGCGAAGCCGACCGCCGCGAGGGCGGCGGCCACGATCGCGGCGGCGGCCAGGGCCGCCTGCGGCCCGGCGCCCAGCGGGTCGTTGCGCAGCCGGTCGGCGACCTCGTCGCGGACGGTGACCTGCTGCGGATCGATGTCGGGCCGGGCCCGCAGCGCCTGCGCCGCGCGCGCCCCGGCGCCCGCGTCGGTGGACAGCCACCACTCGGTGGGGGCGAGGCCCGCGGTGTCGGTGGTGGCGAGCTGCCGGTTGACCGCGCGCAGGTCGAGCAGGAGCGCGCCGCCGTCGTGGGCGGGGTCGGTGCCCTCGGCGTCCGCTCCGGCCGTCGGGATGCCGCTGACCCGGGCCACGACCTTCGCGCGGATGCTCTGCCCGTTGAGGACGGTGGTCACGGTGTCGCCGACCTTGGTCGAGCTGGAGGCGAGGAAGCGGTCGCTGGCGACGGCGGCGACCTCGCCCGGTGCGGGCCGGGGGGAGGAGACGGTCACCGTCCGGCTGGGGGCGCCGTCGAGGGGGTCGAACGACGACGGGGCCACGCCGGTGCTGTACGGGACGGTCAGGGCCTGCCCCTGGGCGGCCGGGAACAGCCTCTCGCGGGCGTCCGGCCCCTGCGCGGAGTCGGCGGCCGAGGCCCGCCAGCGGTCGGCGGCGGGCAGCGCCACCGTACGGGTCTGCCCGTCGCGGGTGACGGCCCGCAGCGCGGACACGGTGAAGCTGTGCCGCTCGGAGACCCCGAACGGCACGGCGAAGTCCAGCTGGAAGCCGGTCACGGCGAGCGGCCCGGCGGGGCGGCCCACCGGCGCGCCCGCCGCCCGGTCCAGCGAGATCCGGCTCTCGACGGTGCTTCCGTCGGCCCGCAGGCCGCCCGCGGGCAGCTGGTAGCTCAGCCCGAAGCGGTCCTCGACGGTCACGCTCAGCACGGTGTCGACGCGCCCGGGCCCGCCGTCGGCGGCCAGGCGCAGGGTCAGTACGGCCTCGGAGGCGTCCGCGGGCAGCAGCGCGCCGGTCCGGGCGGCCGGGGGCGGGGCGAGCCGGGAGAGCAGCGCGCGGGCCGGGCGGTCGGCGAGGTCGGGGCGGAGCAGCAGATCGCCGGAGTGCTCGGTGTCCAGGGCGAGCACGGTCGCCGAGCGGTCGCCGGAGAGCATCATCGAGGAGCGCGCGGCCGGGGCCACCGCCCGTACGCCGGGCAGCGCGTCGTAGGAACCGGCCTGGCCCAGACCGCTGGTCCCGGCGCCGAGTACGCGGACGGAGGCGCCCGCCCGGAAGTCGGCCTGGTCCTCCTGCGAGCGGTCCCAGGACGAGGACTGCCCGATCGCCAGCATGCCCATGGCGACCGCGAGCACCAGCAGCAGCACCGGGCCCGCGCCGCGCAGCGGGCGGCGGCTGAGCTGCCAGCCCGCGAGGGCGGCGGGCAGGCCGCGCCCGCTCGCGGCCCGGCGCTCGGCGAGCCGGGCCACCGGCGGCAGCAGCCGCAGGGTCAGTACGGTTCCGGCCAGCAGCGCCAGCGCGGGCGCGGCCACCAGGAGCGGGTCGATGCCGAGGCCGCCGTCGCGGTCGCCGCTGAGCGTGCCGGAGCCGGAGGTCTGGCGGTCCAGCTGCCAGTAGGCGACGCCGGCGACGACCAGCAGGCCGAGATCGGCCCCGGCGCGCACGGGGGCGGGCAGCGCGGCCTCGCGCCCGCGCCCGGAGCGCCCGGCGGACAGGGCCGGGGCCACCACCGCGACGGCGCAGCCGAGCGCGACCAGCGCCGACACCAGCCACACCGTGCCCCGGGGGCCGGTGTCCAGGTGGAGGCCGATGCGGGCGAGCGGGCCGTGTCCGGCGAGCAGCCGGGTGAGCGGGCCCGCGAGCAGCGGTGCGACCAGCGCGGCCGGGACGGCGAGCAGCAGCGCCTCGGTCGCCGAGAGGCCGAGGAGGCGGGCGCGCGAGGCGCCCCGGGCGCGCAGCAGCGTGCTCTCGCCGCCGCGCTCGCTGCTGAGCATCCGGGCCACCAGGAGCAGCGCGTAACCGGCGAGCAGGGCCAGTTGCAGGGCCACGATCAGCAGCGTCGAGCGGGACACCAGCAGTCCGCGCTCGGCCCGGTCCAGTACGTCGGGCAGGCCGGTGACCGCGGTGGCGTCGCCGCCGAAGGGCTCGCCCTCGACGAGCGCCCCGGGGCCCTGGCGGGCCGCCGTGCGCAGGGCGCCGAGTCCACCGGTGGTGAGGGTGGAGAAGTCGGCGGAGGAGAGCCAGGACGTCTGGCCCGCGTGCACCCGGCCGGCGCCGAGGACGGCGGGGTCGGTGAGCAGCGGCCCGTACGTGGTGAAGTTGACCTTGCGCATGCCCCGGCCGCCGAGGTCGTCGAGCTGCCAGTACGGCTCGGTGGCGTCGGCCGGCCGGTACAGGCCGGTGACCTTGACGGTGACGGGCGGGCCGGTGAGGCGGTCGGTGAGGGTCAGGGTGACGGGCTTGCCGCGCAGCCCGAGCAGGGTGGCCGCGCTCTCGGGCAGGGCCGCCTCCACGTCGTGGCCGGTGCCGCCCGCGGTGGGCCAGCGGCCCTGGGTGAGCTTGACCCGGCTGCGGTCCATGGCGGCGAAGAGGGTCAGATCGGGCTCGCCCTTGCGGGCGTCCGGGCTCTGGAGGGAGCGCGGCAGCGCGTAGGGGCCGGACTGGACCAGCGTCCGGGTGGTGACGGGGAGGCCGTTGAAGGTGCGGCGGGCCCCGGCGCGCACCGTGTCGTCGGCGGCCCGCCGCTTGGCCTCGGGCACATCGGCCTTGACGATCAGTGCGGCGGGGGCGGCGGACTCGTTGCGCAGGCCGTGGCGCAGGGCCGCGTCGCCGATGGAGCCGGAGAAGGCGGCCAGGGCGGCCAGCACCGAGGTCGTGAGCAGAACGGCCAGCAGCGCCGCGGTCAGCAGCAGCCGGTGCGCGCGTGCCCGCAGAAAGACGAATCCCGCCACCCGCGCCCCCTGGAAATGTGCAGCCCCCGAAAGTCTGTCCGGATGCTTTCAGAGCGCACGGGCCCGGGGAAACCGCTTGCCGGGCCTCCTTGACCTTTTTGTGATCGAAATGCGATCAGGGAGTGCCGGATTCCGGGGACGCGGTGATCGGAACGAGAACTTCCGCGCTACTCGGCCGTATTCACCATCGACGCGGCGGCATAGGTGAGGTAGTTCCAGAGCGTCGTCTCGTGCTCCGGGGAGAGGCCCAGCTCGTCCACGGCGGTGCGCATGTGGGTCAGCCAGGCGTCGTGCGCGGCCCGGTCCACCGTGAACGGCGCGTGCCGCATCCGCAGCCGGGGGTGGCCCCGGTTGTCGCTGTAGGTGCGCGGGCCGCCCCAGTACTGCATGAGGAACAGCACGAGCCGCTCCTCGGCCGGGCCCAGATCGCCCTCCGGGTACATCGGCCGCAGCAGCGGGTCCTCGGCGACGCCCTGGTAGAACCGGTGCACCAGGCGCCGGAACGTCTCCTCGCCGCCGACCTGCTCGTAGAAGGTCTGCTCCTGAAGCGTGCCGCGCGGAATCTCGTTCACCTGTGTACGCCTCGCAATGTCATTCGGCCCGGCCCCCCGGCCTCGGCCCGGGGTCCAGGGGTTCTCCCCCGGGAATGCGGCACACGTCCATGGTCTCAGATGGCCCGGCCGAGGACCGGGGACGTAGGACCACTCGCCTCCCCGGCCCGGGGGCAGCACAGTGGACACATGGGCGCAGACCGGGACCCGGCCGCCGAGGCGCGCGCGGCCCTGGTGGCGGAGATCGCCGCCGGGGGCGCTCTCGCCGACCCGGCCTGGCGGGCCGCCTTCGAGGAGGTGCCCCGCGACCTCTTCGTGCCCTCCTACTTCACCGCCCGCCCCGGCGGGTACGAGCGGATGTGGGGCCAGGACCCGGACCCGGCCCGGCGCGCGCGCTGGCTGGCCGGGGCGTACGAGGACACCCCGCTGGCCACGCGGCTGCGCGACGGCGAACTGCTCTCCTCCAGCAGCCAGCCCTCGCTGATGGCCCGGATGCTGGAGGTGCTGGAGATCGAGGACGGCGCCGCGGTCCTGGAGATCGGCGCCGGGACCGGCTACAACGCGGCCCTGCTCTGCCACCGCCTGGGCGAGGACCGGGTCACCACCGTCGACCTGGACCCGGAGATCACCGAGTCGGCCCGCGCGCACCTGGCCGCCGCGGGCTACCGCCCGGCGGTGCTGACCGGCGACGGGGCGCGCGGCTGCCCCGCCCGCGCCCCCTTCGACCGGATCCTGGCCACCTGCACCCTGCCGTCGGTCCCGGCGGGCTGGCTGGCGCAGTGCGTGCCGGGGGCGCTGATCGAGGCGCCCCTCGCCACCGGCCTGATCGTGCTGCGGGTGCGCGACGCCGGGCACGCCGAGGGCCGCTTCCTGCCCACCCCGGCCTACTTCGTGCCGCTGCGGGGCGTGGCGCCCGCGCCCGGCGCCTCCCGCGCGGGCGGTCTGCCGCACCCGGGCGCGCAGAGCGAGCTGTTCCGCTTCCTGCTGGCGCTCACCGCCGGCAGCCTCGACCCGTACGAGGCGTACGAGCTGTGGCGGCGCGAGGGGCACCCCGGGCGCGAGCGGTTCGGGGTGACGGTGACCGCCGAGCGCCAGTGGGCCTGGCTGGACGACCCGCGGGGGCCCTGTGCCTGGCCCCTGCGGGAGGTCGCCGCCGCGTGACCGGGGCCGTGCCCGGCCCCGGCCGGCTCAGCCCCGGCGGACGGTCAGGGTCGTCCAGGCGCCCACGTGCACCCGGTCGCCGTCCTGCAGCGCCACCGGCACGTACGGCTGGATCGGCTCCTCGGCGCCGTTGATGGTGGTGCCGTTGGTGGAGTTCTGGTCGACCACCGCCCAGCCGCCGTCGGGCTGCTGCACCAGGACCGCGTGCTGGTGCGAGACGCCCGGGTCCTCCGGCGGCACGGCCAGGTCGATGTCGGGCGCCTCGCCGGTGGAGTGGCGGCGGCGGCCGATGGTGAGCTGGCTGCCGGTGAGCGGACGCTGCTGCTCCGGCGAGTACGCGGGCAGGTTGAGGCCCGCGGCCTCCGGCCCGCTGCGCTGCATCATGGCCATGAAGTAGTCACGGTCCGGGCCGATGGTCACCGTCCAGCCGAGCGGCTGGGGCGGCGGAGCCTGGAACGTCTGCTGCGGCGGCCGGTGCTGCTGCGGCTGCTGCGGGGCCTGGGTCTGCTGGGGCGGAGCGGGCGGCTGGACGTGCTGGGGCGGGCCGGTCTGCGCGGGCGGCTGGATCATCCAGTCGTCCCCGGCCTCGGTCCGCTGCGGCCAGTCGTCCCCGGCCTCGGCGCGCCGGGGCCAGTCGTCGCCGGGGGCCTCGGTGTGCCGGGGCCAGTCGTCGCCCGGCGCCGTCGGCTGCGGCTGCGGCTGCGGCCAGTCGTCGTCGGCCTCCGAGCGCCGCGGGAACGTCGGCGGCGCGGGCGGCCCGGCCTGGGTGAACGCGGGCGGGGCCGGGGGGCCCTGCGGGAAGGAGGGCGGCGGCCCGGGACGCCCGGCGGCCTCGCCGTTCGGCGCCGCGGGCGGGGGCTGGCGGAACGACGGCGGGCCCTGCTGGGCCCCGGGGGCGCCGGTGAGCGGCTCGGCGGGCCGGTTCACCTGGGAGGGCCGCGAGCTCTGGTACTCGTACGGGTCGCGCGGCTGCGGCGACACCGGCCGCCCGGGCGGACCCGGCGGCGACTGGAAGCCCGGCGGCAGATTGAGGCCCTGGCCCTGCGCGGGGGCGGGCTGGGGCGCCAGCGGTGTGTACGAGGTGGCCTTCTGGGTCAGGAAGTTCCAGCGGCACTCCTCGCAGAAGGGCGTGTTGCCCTCCCGGGGCGTGCGGCACTGGGGGCAGAGCTCGGCCGGTGCGGCGGGCGCCGCGGGGCCGGGGTAGCCGTAGCCGCCCTGCGGGGGCGGGCCCTGCTGGAAGGCGGGGGGCGGGGGCGGGGGAGGCGGCGGCACGGCGCCCATGCGATGGCCGCAGACCTCGCACCAGTCGTCGGAACCCGACTGGTGTCCGTTCGGGCAGGTCGGCATGGAGTCGCTTCCCCCTCTCCTCGTCCGGCCCTCGGGCCGAGGCACTCAAGTGGTGTCGCTGGCGCGCGGACCGCCGGGTGCGGTGGCGCGTTTCGGGCTATTTCTTCACGCGTACGGTCTTGGTCGACCGGGTTTCGAGAGTCATCTCGTCCGCCTCCTCGACCTTCGCCTTGAGTCGCACAGTACCCGTCGCCTCGTCGACGACGTCCACCACCTTCGCCAGCAGCTTGGCCGTATCGGCGTTGCCGGAGGCGGCGGCGAGCTGGACGGCCCGGCCGAGCTTGGCGGTGGCGCCGTCGATATCGCCGGACTTGCGGGCATCGAGGCCCTGTTGGATGACCTGTGCCAGTTCGGCCTGGCCGGTGTAGTGGGCGACCTGCGGGTTGATGGCGGTGGAGGCGGCCATGTCCTCGGTCCACACCGCGCGGACCAGCCCCTGCGAGAGCGTCTGCGAGGTGCCGCCCGCCGGGTCCGGCAGGACCAGCGAGACCCGGGCTGCCAGCATCTCCTGGCCGATCCCGGCCTCCGGGACGCGGACGCACACGTGGTAGTCGCGGGACTCGTCGCCCCAGGAGCCGGTCGGGTAGTCGCCGGAGCGCGGCCCCGAGTCGGTGCGCCGGGCGGTCAGCTCCTCCACGGTGGGCGCGACCTGCTTCACGAAGAGGATCTCGGTGCCGACCGGCGTCCACAGCCGCAGTGCGACGTCCGCGACCTCCTTGCCCATCGCGTCCGCCATCATCCGCGTGAAGTCCGCGGCCAGGCCCGAGGGGTCGGCCACGATGTCGGCGGTGCCCAGCAGCGCGGAGGCGATCGCGGTGACCTCCTTGACCTCCCAGTCGGTGCCGACCCCGCGGGCGTCGCAGGTGAACCGGCCCGAGCAGGCGTCGAGCGCGGCCCGCAGGTCCTCGGGCGACTCGTGCTCGTTGCGCCCGTCGGTGAGCAGGATGCCGTGCCGGATGGGCGCCTCGGCCGAGCCGAGCAGCCGGTCGGCCAGCCGCAGCCAGGTGCCGATGGCGGTGCCGCCGCCCGCGCTCAGCGAGCGCAGCGCCTCCTTGGCCTGCGCGCGGGTCTCCGCACTCGCGGTGGCGAGGCGCCCGTTGCCCGGGTAGACCTCCTTGGCCTGGTGGGTGCCGGCGACCACCGCGAAGGTGACCCCGTCGCGCAGGGTGTCGACGGCGGCGGCCGTGGCGTCGCGCGCGTTGCGCATCTTCGTCGGCGGGTAGTCCATCGAACCCGAGCAGTCGACCATGATCACCACGGCGGCGCCCGGCGCCTGCCCGGGTATGAAGGACGGCGAGAGGGCGGCCCCCGCGAGCGGCGCCCCGCCGACCGTGCCGCCGCCCGTGGACGTCACCGTGACGATGGCGTTGACCTCGCGTCCGCCCTCCGGCAGGTACTCGTTCTGGTAGACCTCGACGGAGAACTGCGGCGCGTGCGACTTGGAGAAGTTGGCCATCTGCTGGGCTCCTTGAGGCTTCTGGGCCTGGAGTGACGGGAATGCGGGGAAAACGGCGCCTAGGTCGCGTTGTAGGCGGATCCTGCCCCTGCCGACGCCACCGCGAACGGCACGACCGCCACTGTTACGTTGTCGTGGCCCCCGCCGTCCAGGGCGTGCCCGACGAGCACCTGGGCGCTGTGCAGCGGCCGTTCGGCCGCGTCCGCCGGTACCGCCCCGGCCATCTCCTCGGCGCCCTCGGCGTAGTTCCACAGCCCGTCGGTGCAGACCACCACCACCCCGGAGCGGTCCGGCTTGAACGAGGCGGTGTGCGGGTCGAGTTCATAGGCGTCGGCGCCCAGCCAGCCCGTGATGGCGTGCGCCCGCTCGTCCGCGTACGCGTCGGCCTCCGTCATCAGGCCCGCCGCCACCATCTGCGCGGCCCACGAGTCGTCCTCGGTGAGCCGGGCGGGCGGGGTCGCACGGTCGTCGGGCACCCAGTACGCCCGGCTGTCGCCGACCCACCCGACCACCAGGAGCCCGCCCGCGGTGATCGCGCCGACCAGGGTGCAGGCCGGGGCGTTCTCGTGGCGGTGCGGGTCGTGGCCCGGGGCGCGGCCGGGCGCGGCCAGGGAGTTGACCGCCTCGGCGGCGGCCACGATCGCCTCGTGCATCGCCTGCTGCGGATGGGTGCCCTGGGGCAGTGCCTGCAGCAGCGACTCGTTGGCGCGGGCCGCGGCGGTGGCCGACGCCACGTCCGGGCGGGTGGCCGAGGAGACCCCGTCGCAGACGATCGCGACGACCGCGGGCGAGCCGTCCGGCAGCGCGGTGGTGGACACCGCGAACGCGTCCTCGTTGCGGTGGTGGCGCAGCCCCCGGTCGCTGACCGCCGCCACCGGGCCCAGCTCCTGCTCCATGTGGTCGCGCTCGCGCGGCTGGGCGTGCCCGCAGTTCTCGCAGTAGCCGTCCGTGTCGACCCGGCCCGCCCGGCAGGCCACGCACACCTTGGCGGGCGCGGTGACATGGGTGACCGGCTCCGCCTCGGGGCCGCCCGCGCGCGGGTCCGGGGCCGCCAGGGCGTAGTCGTCCGGCCCGGCCTCCCCGGCCCCGTCGAAGGTGGGCAGCGGGTTGCCGCCCGAGTCGGTGCCGGGCAGCTCGGCGGGCAGCTGCACCGGGGCCGGGGAGCCGCCGTCCGGGCCGGCCGCCGGGCGGGCGGCGGGCCACGCCTCGCCCGCCACCGGAGTGCCCATCACGACCGTCGGGGTGTCCGCCGGGGGCTCGGGCGCGGCCGACAGGTCGTACCCGCAGGCCCCGCAGTAGCGGTCGCCCGACTCCAGCGGCTCCGCGCAGCCGGGGCACAGCCCGGCTGCCGGCTGGTGCTTCTGCGCCATCAACTCACACCCACGTCCGGGGGCGGAAACGGTTGGCCCGCTCCACCAGTTCGATCCGTTCCTCGCCGCTGCGGGCGAGCCGGGCGAGTACCCGGTACGAACGCTCCAGGCCGAACCGCAGCCCCCGCTCGTCCAGCTCGCTGTCCAGCAGTACGGCGGCGGCCGACGAGCCGTTCGCGGCCCGTTCGCCCTGGCTTCCGGAGAGTACCCAGTCGAGCGCCGTGCCGAGGACTTCGGTGGCCAGCAGCTCCCGGCGCACCGCGTCGAGGCCGAACCCCCGCAACGCGTCCACCTGGCCCGCAGCCGCGCTCAGATCGCCGAAGAGCGCGTCGCCCGGGGCGCGTTGGCGCAGCCTGGCCCGGACGGCCGCGACCCGGGCCGCGGTGTAGTGGATCGACGCCTCCGGCACCGACTCCAGGGTGGCGACGGCGGCGGTGCGCTCGCCGGAGGCCAGTTGCACCCGGGCGAGTCCGAAGGCGGCGCTGACGTAGCTGGGGTCGGTCGCCCACACCAGGCGGTAGTACTCGGCGGCGTTGTCCAGCTGCCCCAGCACCTCCGCGCAGACGCCGAGCGCCAGCTTGGGGGTGGGCTCGCCGGGGAACGCGTCGTAGACCGCGTCGAAGGAGAGCGCCGCGTTCTCGTGGTCGCCGCCGACCAGCGAGGCGATCCCGCGGTACCAGACCACCCGCCAGTCGTCGGGGTGGTCGGCCTCCAGGGCTGCCAGGGCCTTGCCCGCCGAGACGAGTTCGCCCAGGTCCAGCCGGGCGCGCAGCTCGCGCAGCCGCTTCTCCACGGAGTTGGTGGGCGCGGCCCGCAGCGCGCCGATCAGCTCGGCGGGCGCGGCGCCCAGCAGCCCCGCCAGGAAACCGGCGTTGGGGTCGCCCGGATCCACGTGCGGCACGGGCAGCGCGAGCGCGGTGGCGCGCGCGTCCAGCGGCGCCAGGTATCCGTCGCCCGGTCCGCCGCGGGTGTCCGGCGCGCTTTCGGCGCGGGGCGCGGGGACGGCCGCGGGGGAGACCGGGGCGAGCGCGGCGGCCGGGGCCGGGTGCGGGGCGGCCGTGACGGTCGGCCCGGCCACCGCGGCGGGCCCGGCGGGCGGCGGGGGAGCCGGCGCCGGGGCGCCGCCCGCCGCCGCGCGTCTGCGCGCCCGGCGGCTCTCCGGCACCGGCCGGGCCCCGAGCTCGGAGACGTCCGTGGTGAGTTCGGCGAACAACTCCGTGTCGGTGACGCGCAGTTCGGTGCCGAAGAGGGTGGAGAGCGCCGGGTGCGGGCGGCCCGTCTGGAGCGCCACCACCTCCCGCAGCACCCCCGTCAGCTGCTCGGCCATCTCCTGCGCGGAGGCGAACCGGCGCGCCGGGTCGGGGTCGGTGGCCCGCACCAGCAGCCGGTAGAACGACTCGTACGTCCGGAAGACCTCGTTGGTGTCCGGGTCGGGCAGGCTGTCCGCGAAGACGTTGGTGTAGCCCTGGAAGTCGAAGGTCAGCACGGCCAGGGTGCGCGCCACCGTGTACAGGTCGGAGGCGACCGAGGGGCCGGCCTCGGCGACCTCCGGCGCCTGGTAGCCCACCGTGCCGTAGATGGCCGACTCGTCGTCGTCCATCCGCCGCACCGCGCCCATGTCGATCAACTTCAGCTGGTCCTCGGTCTGGATCGCGTTGTCGACCTTGAAGTCGCAGTACAGCAGGTTGCGGCTGTGCAGATGGCCGAGCGCCTCCAGCGCCTCGATCCCGTACGCGCACGCCTGCTCGACCGGGAGCGGGTCGCGCTTGCCGCCCGGGCCGCGCCGCTCGTTGGCGATCTCCTTGAGCGACTTGCCGCCCACGTACTCCATGACGATGTAGCCGTCCATGGAGCCGGTGCGCTGGTCGAGGTGCTCCACGAAGTTGTAGATGCGGACGATGTTGGAGTGCTCGATCTCGGCCAGGAAGCGCCGCTCGGAGATCGCCGCCGCCATCGCGTCCTGGTCGCCGGTGTCGAGCAGGCCCTTGAGGACCACCCAGCGGTCCGAGACGGCCCGGTCGACCGCGAGGTAGACCCAGCCCAGGCCCCCGTGCGCCAGACAGCCCACCACCTCGTACTGGCCGTGCACGATGTCGCCCGGGTGCAGCTTGGGGACGAACGAGTAGGGGTGGCCGCACTTGGTGCAGAACCCCTCGGTGCGCCCGGCCCGCTCCCCGCGCGAGCGGCCCACCGGCGCCCCGCAGTCCGACTTCGAGCAGAAACGCTTCCGCTCGGGGACCTCCGGGTGCTCCATCACCGCCGTCGCCGGATCGGGGCGCGGCACCCCGGGCACCGTGACCAGCCCCGCCCCGAGCCTGCTGCGCCCCGAGGTGCCGGTGGCCGGGCCCGAGCTGCGCACCGACACCGAGCGGGCGCTGCCCGAGCCGGTGAGCGAGCGCGACAGCCGCCCGGAGACCGAGCGCCGGGACGTGGCCGAACGCGAGGAGCGGGCGGACGCCGAGGTGGCGCCCGAGCCCGCCGAGCGGGCCGACGACGAACCGCCGCCCGGACGGCCCCCGCCGGACCCGGCCGGGGACGCGGAGCCCTCCTTGCCGGACCCGGACCCCGGCGCGGCGGGCGCCGCCCGGGAGACCACCGGCGCCAGGCCGCAGGTGTCGCAGTACAGCTCCCCGCCGCCCATGTCCTCGTAGGTGCCCTCGCAGCCGGGGCGCTGGCACTTCTCCTGGTCGCTCACGATTCCCCCCTGTGGTCGACGGGTCCGGGCTGCCGGGGAACCAGCACCTCCGCCGCGGCCCGCTGGTACCGCAGCACCGCCTCCTCGGCGACGCGCAGGTCGCAGGGCGCGGACCAGAGCATCCGGCGCGCCGCGTCGTACCGTTCGATGAGCAGCGGGTCCTCGGCCATGCCGTGCCGGGCGACCTTCGCCTTGTACGCGTCGAGCCTGCCGCGCAGCTCCGCGCGGACCGCCAGCGGCGCCGTGACGGCGGTCAACGACTCACGCGCGCGCAGCAGTTCGTCCTCGGCCTCCCGCTCCAGCGCTTCGAGCAGCGGGGAGAGCCGGTGCCACTGGGAGTGCCTGCGGTACTCGGCGGCGGCCACCAGGCGCTCCTGGAGCGCGGTCGGCGGGCCGCTGACCGCGGGCACCTCGGAGGCGGCGATCTTGGCGAGCACCTCGCCCCGGGCCGCCCGCGCCTCGGTGAGCGTGCGGTCCGCGCGCGAGAGCACGTCCCGCAGCCGCAGCAGCCGCATCTCGGCGTCCTGGCGGACCGTCAGGACCGCCTCGATCTCCCGGCGCACGTCCTCCAGGGCGCGGGCGGCCCGGTCGTAGCGCTCGGTGTCCGGGCGCCCGCCGCCCGGGGCGGAGCTGCCCGCCGCGGACACCCAGAACGCCAGCGGGTCGGAGACCACCTGGGCCCGCAGCCCGGTGAGCTCGTCGGTGATCGACTCCAGGTCGTCGCCCGCCGGGTGCTCGCCGGGGCGCACGCCCACCGAGTGCGCCAGGCCCCGGGTGCGGTGCAGCTCGGCCGCGAGGAGGTCTATCCGGGCCGGCAG
Source organism: Streptomyces sp. cg36 (assembly GCF_041080675.1). Classification (NCBI taxonomy): domain Bacteria; kingdom Bacillati; phylum Actinomycetota; class Actinomycetes; order Kitasatosporales; family Streptomycetaceae; genus Streptomyces; species Streptomyces cyclosori. The sequence continues at coordinate 5,216,563 of NZ_CP163520.1, forward strand.
CGCCGACCACACCGCGTCCGCCGCGACGACCAGGTCGAGCGAGCGCGCGTACAGCTCGTTCATCCGGTGCACGAGCTGCTCCAGGGTGAACCGCTCGGTCAGCCGGGCGGGCCCGGTCAGTGTGGTCGGCAGGGCGGCCCCGGCGACCGTCACCGACTCGCCGCGCAGCCGCTCGGTCAGCTCCACCAGGTCCTCGCGGGAGGGCCAGCGGCGCCGCTCGCGCAGCTCCCGGGCGCCGTCCACGGCCGCCTTGTACGCGTCGAAGTACCCCCACAGCAAGGTGATCGACTGCTCGGCCGCCGCCCAGCGCTCCTTGGTGACCCCGGTCAGCCCGGCCCCTTCCAGGAGGCGGCGTCCCGCGTGGTCCTGGAGCGCGAGCAGCGACGTCTCGATCGCCTCGTGCTCGGCGTCGAGCCGGGTCAGGGCGCGGTCGACCTCGTCCCGGTCGAGCACCGGCCGGGCGGGCCTCCCCGAGGAGGAGCCGGGGAAGGATCCCGCGCCCATCGATCACCTCTCTGCTCGGAACTGCGTCTTGTGGAGTACGTCGTGGTGCGTAGGTCTTGGTGCGTGCGGGTCGGTGTGTGTGTCGGCGTGTGCGCGGGCGGCTCGTGGGGCGGCCCGCCGTGCTCCCCGCTGCCGCGGGACCGGGGCAAGTGGCCCGCCCCGTACGCTACTTGGGCTCCGGCGGCCCCGATATCCCGCGCAGGTCGGCGGCGAGCCATTTGCGGTACGCCGTCATCCACGGGCTGTCCGCGCCGCCGCTGCGGTAGTCCACCAGGACCTGGTTGATCCACTGGACCAGGTCGTCCTCGCCCAGCTTGGTGGCGACTCCGTAGTACTCCTGGGTGAACGGCCGGCCCGTGAGCTCGACGGTGGGGTCCTGGGCGGCCTGGCCCGCCGCCAGCGCGTTGTCGGTGACCACCGCGTCGACCTGGCCGAGCTGGAGGCGCACCAGGCAGTCCAGCTGGTTGGGCGCGGTCAGGTTCTTGTAGATCGCGCCGTGGGAGTCGCTCTCCAGCGCGTCGAAGGCGGTCGAACCGGTGGCGACGCAGACCCTCTTGCCCTTGAGGGTGTCGTCGTACCCCTTGATCGGGGAGCCCTTGGGGGCCAGCACCTGCTGGCCCGCCTCGAAGTAGGCGGAGGAGAAGGCGACCTGCTCCTTGCGCTTGCAGGTGATCGTCATGGTCCGCACCACCACGTCGACCTGGTTGTTCTCCAGGGCGGCGATGCGCTGGCTGGTGGGGATGGCGCGGTAGATCACCGCGTCCGGGTCGCCCAGGATGCTCTTGGCGATGGCCCGCACCAGGTCGATGTCGAACCCTTCGAGCTCCCCGCTCGCCGGATTGCGGTAGCCCCAGCGGAAGCTGTTCTGGTCGATTCCCGCGCGCAGTTTGCCGTACTTCTTGATCCGGTCGATCGACGCGCCGCCGGCGCGCGAGGGCGGCAGGCTCTTCTCGGGGTCCGTGCAGGTGTCGGCCTTGGCCTGGACGGCCTGCCCGACGCCCCGGCCGCCGACGCGCCCGGAGTCCTCGTCGGCGCCGTGCCGGGACACCGGGACGAGCAGGGAGGCCGCGGCGACGCAGGCCAGGGCCATCCCGCCGACGCCGCCCCACCCGCGGAGCCTTCCGTTCCTGTTCATCGCGCCTCCTCCCGTGACCGCCGTGCCCCTCGGACCCCTGCCGTGCTCGTCCCCACCCTGCTCACCTGTACTCCGCCAGCCGTCGGCTGATGCCGACCCCGGCCGCCGCGGCGCCCAGGACCGCCAGCACGGCGGCACCCAGCGGCAGCCCGGTCAGCGCGTCCCTGCCGTCGGTGGCGGCCCGGGTGAACTCCCGTTGCTCATGGCCGATCGCCTGCTCCAGGGCCGCGTCGACCCGGTCGAAGGACTGGCCCGTGGAGCCGGAGCCGCCGATGACCCGGTCCAGGGCGTCGGTGTAGTCGCCGGCCTCGTCGCTCGTGCGGACCTTCTCGTGCCGCGTCTGCCACTCGGTGACGGCGGCCCGCGCGTCGCTCACGGGTGTGCGCCCCGAGTCGTCGTCGGCCAGGCCGGTGGCCGAGCCGAGCTTGGCCACCAGGTCCTTCATCTGCGACTTGTAGCTCTCGTCGTAGGCGTCCTTGCCCGCCGCCGTCGTGATGGCGCCGCGCGCCACCAGCGTCAGGTTCTCGTTGGCGCGGGCCTGGAGCGAGCTGATCCGGGCGTCGTTGAGCACCTTCAGCGACTCCTGGCCGTGGGTGCGCGAGGTCGACAGGTCGGACGCGGCCACCGCGTGCCCGGCGACCAGCCACAGCAGGACGACCACCGAGGCGCCGCTGGCGGCGACCAGACCGTGGTTGAGGACCCGGTTGGTGCGCAGGAAGTTGCGCCGCTGGGCCCAGAACAGCGCGCCCAGCGCGACCGCGCCGACCGCGAGCGCCGCGTAGGGCCAGGTCTCCGCCTGGTCGTAGTCCTCGTAGAGCCGGCCGGTCTCCGCCTCGTACAGCGTCTGGGCGGCGGGCAGCAGGGTCTTGGCCATCTGCTCGTTCGCGTACCGCAGATAGGCGCCGCCGACCGGGTAGCCCTGGCGGTTGTTGGCCCGGGCCTGCTCTATCAGGCCGTTGTAGAGAGGCAGTTGTTCGTTCAGCCGGGCTATCGAGCCGGCCGACTCGGAGGAGCCCGTGGTGTTCGCCGCCGCCTTGACCAGCAGCCGGGAGGCGGTGGCGATGTCCGACTCATAGCGCTCGCGGACGGCGCGGGCCTCCTTGGAGCCGGCCAGGAAGCCGCTGGTGGCGGCGGTGTCGGCGTCGGCCAGCGAGCGGTAGATGGAGGCCGCGTCGGCGCTCAGCGGCTGGCTGTGGCTCACCACGTCGTCGGCCGCCGACGCCCGGTCGGTGACCTCCCAGGCGGTCACCGCGCCGAAGGCGACGACGAGCGCCGCCACCACCGTGCCGATGATCCACAGGCGGCCCGGCTCGGTCGTCGCGGCGGCGCGCAGCCGCTCGCGCGAGGCCGCCCAGCCGCCCTTGCGCGGGGCGGGCGGGGCCTCCGGACGTGCCGGTGCCGTCGCCGGTGCCCTCGCGGGCGCCCGCGGTGCGCGCGTGCTCGGCGGGTGTGCCACTTGTCGACCTCCCCCTCGGTCACCCGGTGCCGGTCAGCAGTATGGACGCAAGGCCCGACCACCACACAAGGGTTGACCTGATCTTGTTACCCGTGTGCCTCCCTGCCCCCTGTCCACCACCCCACCATGTATACGCCGCGCGGGGCCGATCGGTTCCCTTTCGAGCCCCCCGAAACGACGGCCCCCGCGACCGCGCGCCCGCACCCGCCGCGCGGACCGGGCGCGCGGCGGGTGCGGGCGCGCGTCAGACGTGCTGCCCGCGCCGGACGTACTGCCCGCGCAGCCGCGCGAACACCTCGGCGTCCGCGCCCACCGCGTCCAGGCCGAGCAGTCCGGCGCCGAGCACCGGGGAGGCGGCCACCACCAGCGGTACCGCCTCGGGGGCCCGGGCCGCCAGCAACTCCCTCACCCCGTCGTCCAGTTGCGGGTGGCGGGCGGCCAGGACGCTGCCGCCGAGCAGCACCGGCACCGGCTCGTCCAGCAGCTCCAGGCGGGTCAGGGCGACCACCGCGAGGGCCACGATCTCCTCGGCCTGCCGGTCCACCAGGGCGCGCGCCACCGGGTCGCCCCCGGCGGCGACCTCGAACAGCACCGGGGCCAGCTCGTGCTTGCGCGCGGCCGGAATGTGCTCCAGGTGCAGCGCCTCGATCAGCGCGTACACCGAGGGCAGCGCGAAGTGCTCCGGCAGGGCGCGGGCCAGCGCCGTCGGGCCGCCCCGGCCGTCCTCGGCGCGGGCCGCGAACCACAGGGCCTCCTCGGCGAGTCCGCCGCCCCCGCCCCAGTCGCCGGAGAGCTTGCCGATGGCCGGGAAGCGGGCGGTGCGCCCGTCCGGCGTCATGCCGACGCAGTTGATGCCCGCGCCGCACACCACCGCGACGCCGCGCGGCTCGGCCCCGCCGGGCAGTCCGGCGCGCAGGATGGCGAAGGTGTCGTTGTAGACCTTGACCGTGCCGCCCCAGCCCCGGGCGGTCAGGGCCTCGTGCAACTCCCGCTCCTCCACCGGCAGATCGGCGTTGGCCAGGCACGCCGAGACGTGGTCGACGCGGGCCGGGCCGGTGCCGCCGGCCGCCGCCCAGGCCCGCCCGACGGTGTCCGCGAGCGCGTCCACCGCCGTGCGGACGCCCACGGCGGGCGGCCGGAAACCGCCGCCCCGGGCGGTGCCCAGGACGGTGCCGTCGGGGCCGACGACGGCGACGTCGGTCTTGCTGTTGCCGGCGTCGATCGCCAGCACGCTCATGCCCACGCGAAGTGCTCCCGGTTGTGCGCGATCAGCCGGTCGGTGAGCCCGTCGGCCAGGTCGTACTGCCCCACCAGCGGATGGGCCAGCAGGGCCCGGAAGACCCGGTCGCGCCCGCCGCGCAGGGCGGCCTCCAGCGCCAGGTCCTCGTAGGCGGTGACGTGGGAGAGGAGCCCCGCGTACAGCGGGTCGAGCGCGGGCACCGCGAGCGGCGCCGGGCCGTCCGCGCCCACGGCCGCCGGCACCTCGATCACCGCGTCGTCGGCGAGGAACGGCAGGGTGCCGTTGTTGTACGTGTTGACGACCTGCACCGGGCTGCCGCCGTCGCCGAGGAGGGCGGCGGCCAGGTCCACGGCCGCCTCCGAGTAGAAGGCGCCGCCGCGCTTGGCGAGCAGCTCGGGCTTCTCGTCGAGCGCCGGGTCCCCGTACATCGCGAGCAGCTGCCGCTCCATCGCGGCGACCTCGGCCGCGCGCGACGGCTTGGTGGCGAGTTCGCGGACCACCTCGTCGTGCGCGTAGAAGTAGCGCAGGTAGTACGAGGGCACCACGCCGAGCCGGTCCAGGACCTGGCGGGGCAGGCGCAGGTCGTCGGCGACCGCGTCGCCGTGCTCGGCGAGCAGCTTGGGCAGCACGTTCTCGCCGCCGGGCCCGCCCAGGCGCACCCCCAGCTCCCAGGTGAGGTGGTTGAGCCCCACGTGGTCGAGGTGGATCTCGCCGGGCGCGACGTCCAGCAGCGCCGCGAACTTGCGCTGGAAGCCGATGGCGACGTTGCAGAGCCCGACCGCCCTGTGGCCGGCCTGCAGCAGCGCGCGCGTGACGATGCCCACCGGGTTGGTGAAGTCGATGATCCAGGCGTCGGGGTTGGCCCGGCGCACCCGTTCGGCGATGTCCAGGACCACCGGGACGGTCCGCATCGCCTTGGCGAGGCCGCCCGCGCCGGTGGTCTCCTGGCCCACGCAGCCGCACTCCAGCGGCCAGGTCTCGTCCTGCTGGCGGGCGGTCTGGCCGCCGACGCGCAGCTGGAGCAGGACCGCGTCGGCGTCCGCGACGCCCGCGTCCACGTCGGAGGTGGTGACCACGGTGCCCGGGTGGTCCTGCTTGGCGAAGATGCGGCGGGCCAGGCCGCCGACCAGTTCGAGCCGGTCGGCCGCCGGGTCGACCAGGACGAGCTCCTCGATCGGCAGGGTGTCCCGCAGCCGTGCGAAGCCGTCGATGAGTTCGGGGGTGTAGGTGGAGCCGCCCCCGACAACTGCGAGCTTCATAACAGACGTCAGCCCTTCACTCCGGTCAGCGTGACACCCTCGACGAACGCCTTCTGCGCGAAGAAGAACACGAGGATCACGGGGGCCATGACCAGTACGGTCGCGGCCATGGTCAGGTTCCAGTCGGTGTGGTGCGCGCCCTTGAAGGACTCCAGCCCGTAGCTGAGCGTCCAGGCGCCGGGGTTCTCCGAGGCGTAGATCTGCGGCCCGAAGTAGTCGTTCCAGGCGTAGAAGAACTGGAAGAGCGCGACCGCCGCGATGCCCGGCTTCGCCATCGGCAGTACCACGCGCAGCAGCGTCTTGAGCTCTCCGCAGCCGTCGACCTTCGCCGCGTCGAGGTACTCGTTGGGGATGGTCATCAGGAACTGCCGCAGCAGGAATATGGAGAACGCGTCGCCGAAAGCCATCGGCACGATCAGCGGCCACAGCGTGCCGGACAGGTCCAGCTGCTTGGCCCAGAACAGGTACATCGGGATGATGATCACCTGTGGCGGCAGCATCATCATCGAGATGACCAGCATCATCGACAGATTGCGGCCCCGGAAGCGGAACTTGGCGAGCGCGTAGGCGACCGGCAGCGAGGACACCACGGTCAAGGCGGTGCCGAGCCCCGCGTACAGCAGGGTGTTGCGCCACCAGGTCAAAAAGCCCGGGGTGTTCCAGACCTTCCTGTAGTTGGACCACTCCCAGTGGTCGGGGATCAGGTCGCGGGTCAGCGTCTGCTGGTTGTCCATCAGCGAGGTGAGCACGATGAACACGAACGGCAGCACGAAGAAGAGCGCCGCGGCGACCCCCAGCGCGTGCACGCCGATCCAGTGGAGCAGCGCCTTGCGGCGGGCGACGCGGGCCGCCGGGGTGGCGAGGGGCGCGTCGAGCGGGTACGTCATGTCGGCCATCGGCTCAGTCACCTGCCTGGATCAGTCCGCCACGGCGCCGCATCAGCAGGGCGGTGAAGGCCATGGAGAGGGCGAAGAGGACCAGGGCGACCACGCACGCGGAGCCGTAGTCGAAGCGCTGGAAGCCCAGGTTGTAGACCAGCTGCGGCAGGGTCAGCGTCGACTTGTCCGGATAGCCCGGCTCGAACTGCTGGCCCGAGCTGCCGATGATCCCGGAGGCGACCTTCCCGGCCACCAGCGGCTGGGTGTAGTACTGCATGGTCTGGATGATCCCGGTGACCACCGCGAACATCACGATGGGCGAGATGTTCGGCAGCGTCACGAAGCGGAACCGCTGCCAGGCCGAGGCCCCGTCCAGCTCGGCCGCCTCGTACTGCTCCTTCGGCACGTCCAGCAGCGCGGCCATGAAGATGACCATCAGGTCGCCGACGCCCCACACCGCCAGCATGGTCAGCGCGGGCTTGGACCAGGCGGGGTCGGTGAACCAGTCGGGCGCGGGGATGCCGAGGTCGGACAGGACCGAGTTGACCGGTCCCGTACCGGGGTTGAGCAGGAAGACGAAGGAGAGCGTCGCGGCGACCGGCGGCGCCAGGTAGGGCAGGTAGAAGAGGGTCCGGAAGACCCCGGTGCCCGTCTTGATCTTGGTGATCAGCAGCCCGATGCCCAGCCCGAAGACGACCCGGCAGGCCACCATCACCACGACCAGCCACAGCGTGTTGCGCAGGGCGGGCCAGAAGAGCGGATAGTCCCGGAAGACGTACGTCCAGTTCTTCAGGCCGTTGAAGGTGGGGTCGGCGAACCCGTCGTAGTGGGTGAAGGAGAAGTAGACGGTGGAGATCAGCGGATAGGCGAAGAAGACGCCGAAGCCGATCAGCCACGGTGACATGAAGGCGGCGGTGCGCAGCGCCGCCCGGCGGCGCTTGGCGCGCAGGGTGCACGTGGTCATGGGATGCTCCGCGAGACCCGGGGCCTACTTGGCCTGGGCGATCGTGGTGTCGATCTCCTTGGCCGTCTTCTCCAGCCCGGCCTGGATGTCGCTCTGCTTGCCCTTCTCGATGTCGTAGCCGAGGTTCTGGAGGGAGACCAGGTACTGGCCGCCGTTGACGGACGCCGGGGTGGTCGTCGAGTTCGGGTTCTGGGCGATGTCCAGGAACGTCTTGAAGCGCGGGTCGTACTTCAGCCGCGGCGACCTGAGCGCCTCCAGGGTGGAGGGCACGTTGTGGATGGCGTTGGCGAAGTCGACCACCGCGTCGGTGTTGGTGGTCATGAACTTGACCAGCTCCCAGGCCGCGTTCTGCTTGGTGGAGGTGGCGGCGATGCCCGCGATGGTGCCGGTGATGTAGCCCTTGCGGTAGGTGTCCGCCTGGTCGTCCGGCACGGGCAGCGGCGCCACCCCGATCTCGAACTTCGGCTTGGCGGCCTCGGCCATCCCCAGCCGCCACTCGCCGTCCAGCTGCATGGCGACCTGGCCCAGGTGGAACGGGTGTTTGGCGCCGAACTCGTCGCCGAAGCCCGCCCGGTACCGCTCCAGCTTCGCGAACCCGCCCAGCTCGTCCACCAGCTTCTTCTGGAAGGCGAGCCCCTTGGCGAACGCCGGGTCCTTGGCGATGTTCGACTTGCCGTCGGAGTCGAAGTAGGTCGGCGACCACTGCGCCAGGTAGTGCTCGGTCGTCGACTCGTAGCCGTGGTAGTCCGGCATGAAGCCGAGCTGCTCGTAGCCGTCGCCCTTGGCCTTGGTGAGCTTCTTGGCGTCCTCGGCGAACTCGCTCCACGTCCTGGGCGGCTCCGCGATCCCGGCGTCCTTGAAGGCGTCCTTGTTGTAGTACAGCGCGTAGGCGTCGCCCAGCAGCGGCAGGGTGCAGCGCTTGCCCTCGAACTGCGTGTACTCGTTCATCGCCTTCGGGAAGGTCTTCGCCGGGTCGATCCCGTCCTTCTTCAGGAAGGGGGCGAGGTCGACCAGGGCGCGCGAGGAGCAGAACTTGCCGACGTTGTTGGTGGTGAACGAGGAGACCACGTCCGGCGCGCTCGAACCGCCCGCCCGCAGCGCCTGGTTGATCTTGTCGTCGTTGATGTTGCCGACGACCTTCACATGGATGTTGGGGTGGGCCTTCTCGAACGCGTCCACGTTCGCCCGGATCGCCTTGACCTCCTCCGGCGCGCTCCAGCCGTGCCAGAAGGTGATCGTCGTCTCCTTGCCGGCGTCGTCGGTGGCCGAGGAGGTGCTCTGGCCCGTACAGGCCGAGCCGAGCAGGGCGATGGAGGCGGTCACGGCGAGGGCGACGGCCGGCTTGCGGCGGTTTCTGCTGTTTCCGGACATGGTGGAGTCTCCCGGGGCAGGGGGGCGGGGCAGGGCGGATGGACGGGTGACGGTTCAGCGGGACGTGTCGAAGACCTCGTCGCGGGTGGCGGCGAGCGCGCTCTCCAGCGCGCCCCGCAGTACGGGGTGGTGGTGCACCTCGCCGATGACGAGCCGCGGCCGGGAGGCGGCGAGTTCGGCGAGTTCGTGCTGGACCAGGGCGCGCAGCGGCTCGCCCCCGGCGCAGATCAGCCCGCCGGACAGCACGACGAGCCCGGGGTCGAGCACCGCGACCATGGAGGCGAGACCGGTGGCGAGACCGGTCGCGAACGTCTCCAGCAGGCGCAGGTGGGGGGCGTCCTCGGCGGTGCCGTCCGCGCGGGCCGCGGCCTCGGCGGCGCGCCGCACCAGGGTGGCGGCGACCTCGGTGCAGGAGCCCTCGGGCAGCGGCCCGATGCCCAGCTCCCGGGCCAGCCGGGGCACCGCCTGACCGCCGGCCAGCTCCTGGAAGCCGCCGGAGTTCGCCTTGGTCACCTGGCGTACCAGGGGCGCGCCCGGCACCGGCAGGAAGCCGACCTCGCCGGCGCCGCCGGTGAAGCCCCGGTGCAGCCGTCCGCCGATGACGAGCGCGGCGCCGAGGCCGCCCTCGTTCCACAGCAGGACGAAGTCGTCGTGGCCCCGGGCCGCGCCGAGCCTCTGTTCGGCGACGGCGGCGAGGTTGACGTCGTTCTCGTACTCGACGGGCATCACCAGGGCGGCGGCGAGCTCGTCGAGCAGGGTGGGGGAGTGCCAGCCCGGCAGGTGGGAGGCGTACCGCAGCCGTCCGGTGCCCGGGTCGAAGGCGCCGGGGGTGCCGATGACGACCCGGTGCAGATCGCCGCGGACGAGGTCGGCGGCCTTGACGGCGCCGTCGAGCGCGTCGGTGACCTGGCGCACCACGGCCTCGCCGGAGCGCCGCCCGGGGGTGCGCACCTCGAACTCGCCGGTCACCTGGCCGGTGATGTCGGCGACGGCGGCGCGGATCCGCTCGGGGGTGACGTCGAGTCCGGCGACGTGCGCCGCGCGGGCGTTGACCGCGTACAGCTGGGCGTTGGGGCCGGGCCGCCCCTCGGTGGTGCCGGTCGCCACCACCAGACCGGCCGCCTCCAGCCGGACGAGCAGCTGGGAGGCGGTCGGCTTGGAGAGCCCGGTGAGCTTGCCGATCCGGGTGCGCGACAGGGGCCCGTGCTCCAGGAGCAGGTCGAGGGCGGCGCGGTCGTTCATGGCGCGGAGTACGCGCGGCGTTCCGGGGGTAGTACCGGCCACGACGGCTGCACCTGCCCTTTCGTACCGGCTCTCCCGACCCCACTGTTAGGAAAGTTTCCTATCCGGTGGGAGGAAAGTAGGCCGCACGTCACGGCGGCGTCAATGGCCCGGCACCAGGGGGCTGCCAAAGCGTTACGCGGCCGTGCCGTACGGACCCGGTGGGCGGGCGCCCTACTTGGACAGGCTCTGCCCCGGCGGTATCGGCGCCGTCGCCAGGGACTGCGGGGACGTCGGGTTGCCCAGCGCCGACGGCGGGGCCACCGCGGCCGACGGGTCGGCGGACGCGGTCGCGTCCGGCTGCGGGGCGCCGCCCACGATCGTGATGCCCGCCTCGTCCAGCGCCCGCTTCACCCGCCAGCGCAGCTCGCGCTCCACCCCGACGGCCTTGCCCGGCATGGTCTTCGCCGACAGCCGGATGACCATGGAGTCCAGCAGCACCTCGTCCAGGCCCAGGATCTCCACCGGGCCCCACAGCCGCTCGTTCCACGGCTCTTCCTTGGCCATCGCCTCGGCCGCGCCGGTGAGCACCCGGCGCACCTCGTCCAGGTCCTCCGTCGGGCGGACCCGCACGTCCACGGCGGCGGTCGCCCAGCCCTGGCTGAGGTTGCCGATGCGCTTGATCTCCCCGTTGCGCACGTACCAGATCTCACCGTTGTCGCCGCGCAGCTTGGTCACGCGCAGACCGACCTCGACCACCTCGCCGGAGGCCACGCCCGCGTCGATCGAGTCGCCGACCCCGTACTGGTCCTCCAGGATCATGAAGACGCCGGAGAGGAAGTCCGTGACCAGGTTGCGCGCGCCGAAGCCGATCGCCACGCCCGCGACACCGGCCGAGGCCAGCAGCGGCGCCAGGTCGATGTTGAGGACCCCCAGCACCATCAGCGCCGCCGTGCCCATGATCAGGAACGAGGCCACCGAGCGGAGGACCGAGCCGATGGCCTCCGAGCGCTGGCGGCGGCGCTCCGCGTTGACCAGCAGACCGCCGAGCGCGGTGCCCTCGACCGCCTGGGCGCTGCGGTTCATCCGGTCTATGAGCTTGGTGAGCGCCCGCCGCACCAGCACCCGCAGCACCGAGGCTATGACCACGATCAGCAGGATGCGCAGACCGATGGCGAGCCAGGTCGACCAGTTCTCCTCGACCCAGCCGGCGGCTTCGGTGGCCGACTTCTGCGCGTCGTCGAGGGTGACCGGCGCGGTGGCCGGAGCGGTGGGATCGGACGGGGATCCGGCGGCCAGAACAACGGGCCAGTGCACGGCGGGAACCTCCAGGCATTGCGCTGCCGACGGTGCGACGGCAGCCCGACCACACTAACGGGGCAACCGGAGTGCCTCGTTGCCATGTTCGAGGGAGGCGACGTCCCGGCCCGGGGACGCAAGGGGGTGTGGTCGAAAACACTTCAAGGCCGTTACCCGGACGTGGTGGCGTTTCGACCAGGCATGAGGAGAGACTGAAGGCAGATCGTCCCGGCGCGAGCCACGCGCCGCCGACGCACAAGGAGGCATCCACCGTGCCGCACGTCCTGGTCCTCAACGCGTCGTACGAGCCGCTCGGCGTCGTACCGCTCCGCCGCGCGCTCGTCCTCGTGCTCGAAAACAAGGCAGTCTGCCTGGAGGAATCCGGCGCCTTCCTGCACAGTGCCACCCGGGCCGTCGCCGCGCCCAGCGTGGTCCGGCTCAAAAGATTCGTACGGGTCCCCTACCGGGGGCCCGTTCCGCTGACCCGCCGTGCGCTCTTCGCGCGCGACGGCGGTCGCTGCATGTACTGCGGTGGCGTCGCAACCAGCGTCGACCACGTGATCCCGCGCAGCCGCGGCGGTCAGCACGTCTGGGACAACGTGGTGGCGGCCTGCCGCCGCTGCAACCACGTCAAGGCGGACCGCCATCTGCTGGAGCTGGGCTGGCGGCTGCGCCATCAGCCCGCGCCGCCCAGCGGCCTGGCCTGGCGGATCATCGGCACGGGCCACCGCGACCCGCGCTGGCTCCCCTACCTCCAACCCTTCGGCGCGGACGACGCCCTGGCCCGGATCGACGGCATCTCAGCCTGAGACCGGGCCATCGTCGTCCTCGGGGCCGGGGGGACCGGCCCCGCACCGGGCTGCCCCGGCGCGCTCACGGCGCCACCGCGTACGCCTCCACCGACCACAGCGAGTACCCGTAGGGCGTGGCCCGCGCCACGCCCCGTACCCGCAGGTACCGCACGTCCCGGGCGTCCATCCGGACCGCCTCGCGCCCGCCCGCGCCGTCCCGCACCACCGCCGCGGTGCGCCAGGTGCGCCCGTCCCGCGAGACCTGGACGGAGTAGGCGCTCGCACAGGCGTCCTGCCAGTTCAGGACCACCAGACCGACCCGGCTGGGCGCGGGCAGCTCGGCCTGCCACCAGGCGTCGTCCCGGGCCGGGGAGGACCAGCGCGTCGACGGGTCGCCGTCGGCGGCGGCCCGCGCCGGGAACGCCGGGGTCTCGTCGCCCGAGGAGGACGCGGCGGCGCCCGCCACCAGATCCGGCCCGGCCGTACGCGGATACGCCCGCACGGTCAGCACCCGCTCCTGCCCGGAGAAGGAGACCGGCACCCGGTACTCCCCGGCCGCCGTGCCCGCCGCCACCGACACCCGCACCACCGTGCCGACCGAGGCCCCGCGCGGCACGGCGACGCGGCCCGCCACCGTGACGGCGATGCCCCTCGGCGCCCGCGCGCTGAGCGTGCCGCGCACGTCCTCGGGGCGCGTGGAGGTGAGCTGGGCCGCCACCCGCTGCGGCGCGCCCCCGATCTCCGCGTCCGCGGTGTCCCGGGCGAGATCGAGCCGGGCCCGCGGCTCGTCCGCGAACCAGGGCACCAGATGCCGTACGGAACGCACGGCGGCGGCCGGGCCGGTCACCCGCACGGCGTCCGCGCGCACGCCATGGGCGCCCAGCTGCGTCCAGCCGTCCGCCGACAGCGGCCCCAGACTGCGCCAGCCCGCCCCGGGCAGATGCACCTGCACCAGCGCCCCGCCCTCGGCCCACGGCACCGCGGGCGCGCCCGGGCCGGGCCCGGCGACCGGCGGTTCGGGGCGCGCGCCCGCGCCCGCCCAGTCCGGGGGAGCCGAACCCGGGCCCACCGAGGGGCTCGGACCGGCGCCCGAACCGTCCATCACGGTCACCGCCTCCACCGGGCGCACCCGGCCGAGCGCCACCGTGTACGCGTCCGCCGACACCATCGCCTCCCCGCCCGCCCGGTCCGCGCCGGTCCAGGCCGCCGACGCCCGGTCCGCGCGGGCCAGGAACGCGTCCAGGACCCCGTGGCCCACGGTCGCCGACCCGGTCGCGGCGGCCCGGCGCAGCGGATCCAGGGCGAGGGCCGCGCGCCAGGCGCCCGCGCCGTCGCCGTGGGCCTGCGCCCGCAGCATGTCGACGGCGACCTCTCCGGCGCGGCCGTAGCGGGCCAGCCGGTCGGCCCAGGGGCGCACCTCCTCGGCGAGCGCCGGACTGGCGGCGAGCCGGTCGGGGGCGCGGCGCATCACGGTGAACGCGGCCCGCAGCCGCGCCGCCGCGGCGTCGCCCGCCGCCGGGTCGGCCGCGGCGCGCGAGGCCCAGAAGGCGTCCAGGAGCGGGCGCAGACAGGAGGACTCGGCCGTGCTCAGGACCGAGGAGGAGTCGTTCCCGGCCAGCGCGGTCAGCGCCTCGGCCAGCGGGGCGTCGCCGTCCGCGAGGTCCGCCACCGCCGCCCGCCAGGACGCCTCGGGCTGGTATCCCTGCGGGTTCCAGGCGAAGTCGGCGGCCGTGAACAGCGGGATGCGGGAGGCGGACGCCTGCTCCATCGCGTTGGCGAGCAGCGCGGCCGAGCCGGTCGCGACGGCGGGCTCGCGGCCCGTGTAGGGGCCGAGGAAGATCCGGCCGGGCGCCCAGTCGTTGACCGGGTAGTTGTCCATCGTCACCAGCGGGTGCCCGAACGCGTCCCGGGCGCCCGCCAGTTCGCGCCCGGTGATGGTGCGCGGCACCACGCCCACCCCGGTCCAGGCGACCTGCACGCGCGCGTCCAGCCGCTCCGCGAGCGCGCTGCGATACGTGGTGGCGCCCTCCTGGTAGTACTCGGTCGGCATCAGCGACAGCGGTGCCGAGCCGGGATGGCGCTCGGCGAGGTGCGCGGCCACGGCGTCGGCCACGCGCGCGTGGGCGCGGGCCGCGGCGGCCGGCCCCCGCCCGAAGACGCGCGCGTCCCGCCCGCAGTGCCACTCGCTGTAGCTGACGTCCTGGAACTGGAGCTGGAAGGCGCGCACGCCCAGCGCCCACATCGCGTCCGTCTTGCGCAGCAGCGCCTTGAGGTCGTCGTCGGAGGAGAGGCACATCTCCTGCCCCGGCGCCACCGCCCAGCCGAGCGTGACGTGGTTGGCGGCGGCGCGCGCGGCCAGCACCCGGAAGTCGGCGCGCCGGGCGGCCGGGTAGGGGTCGCGCCAGCGGGCCTGGCGGAAGGGGTCGTCGCCGGGCGCGTACAGATAGCGGTTCTGCTTGGTGCGGCCCATGAAGTCCAGCTGGGCGAGCCGCTGTTCACGCGTCCAGGGCTGCCCGTAGAAACCTTCCGTCGTGCCGCGCACGGCCGTGGCGGGCCAGTCGCGCACGCTCACCCCGGGCACGGTGGCGGCGCCCTGCCGGTCCCGGCCCAGGAGTTGGCGCAGCGTCTGCACGGCGTGGAAGAGGCCGTCCGCGCCGACGCCGTCGAGGGCGACGGTGCCGCGCCCGCCCACCCGCCCGACGCCGATCCGGTACCCGCCGGACGGCAGGTCCCCCCGTCCGGGGGCCTTCAGGGCCCGCAGCGCGTCCCGGGCGCCGCTCCCGCCGACCAGGAACACCGGTGCGGAGCGCGGGAGTTGGCGGCCGGCGACGGTGACCCCGGCCCGCTCCAGCACCTCGGTGAGCGCGCTCACCGCGTAGGGGTCGGCGTCCGGCGCCGCCACCAGCGCGGCCCGGTCGCCCAGGCGCAGCCCGGCGCCGGTCCGCCGCAGCGACTGCGGCCGGGGCCACACCGATGGCAGCGCGGCGCGGGCGGCCTCCTCGGACGGGCCGTCGGCGGTGGGGTGTCCGGGGCTGTGGCCGGGCGTGGGCAGGGGCGCCGCGAGGGCGCCGGGCGCGGCCCCGAGCAGCCCCCCGATCACGGCCGCCGCGAGGGCCGAAGCCCGCTTTCCGCGCCCCAACTCCACGTCATCACCTCGTCTGAGCGGTCCTGCGCAAGTCCGTGCGGCGCCACGGCGGACGAGGGGCGCGGGACCTGCCCGGCGGGTGCCCGACGGCCCGCCCCGGACGTCACCGCACCCTCCGCGAAGCGCCGTTGGGCCACGCGCGGCGAACGCCGTCCGCCGCGCTCGGCCCCGACCCCACCACCCCTGGCGCGAGGGTGTCAACGCCGGTGACCGCTGTGCCGGAATTGACCGTTCCGCCAGGGCGCGGAGTGACGTGCGTGACTCGCCCCGCGTTGTACGTCTGGGAGTCCGCCCACGGGGTAGGGCTGCTGTGTCCCCCCGTCCCGACCACCCCGTGGAGCCCTCCGTGGCCCTGACCGCCCTGGAACAGCCCCTGACCAGCGAACCTCCGCTGGCCGACGCCGAGCCTCTGACCAGCGAGCCACCGTTGACCGAACAGGCGCCCCTCACCAGCGAGCCCACCCCGGTGATCGCCCCGGCCGGGGCCTGACGCCATGACCCTGGCCCGGCTGGCCGCGCTCCACGGCGTGGCCACGTCGTACGAGCCGTCGCCGGACCACAGCGTTCCGGTCCCGCCCGGCACGGTGGTCGCGGTACTGGCCGCGCTGGGCGTCGACGCGGCCACCCCCGAGGCGGTGGCCGCGTCCCTGGCCGCCGCCGAGCGGGCCGAGGCCGCCCGTCTGCTGCCCCCCACCGTGGTCCACTGGCACACCCCCGACCCCGCCCCGCCCGCCGCCTTCACCGCGCTGCCCCCGGGCACGGCGGTCCGGGTCGAGACCGAGGACGGGGACGAGGCCCGCTGGACGACGGCCGGGCCCGCCGGCGAGACCCCGCCCTGGCCCGGCCTCCCCCTCGGCGTGCACCGCGCCCTCGCCCGCACCCCCGACGGCCGCACCGCCCGCGCCACGCTGGTCGTCGCCCCGCGCCGCGCCCCGCAGCCGCCCGAGCGCAGCCACGGCTTCCTCGTCCAGCTCTACTCGCTGCTCTCCGCCCGCTCCTGGGGCATGGGCGACCTCGGCGACCTGGCCGAGCTGGCGGGCTGGGCCGGGCGGGCCGTCGGCGCCGGATTCCTCCAGATCAACCCGCTGCACGCGGCGGTGCCCGGCACCCCCACCGACCCCTCCCCGTACCGCCCCTCCTCCCGCCGCTTCCCCGACCCGGTCCACCTGCGCGTCGAGGACGTGCCGGAGTACGCGCACGCCGGCGACCGGCGCCGGCTCGACGAACTGCTGCGCCGGGCCGGAGCGCTGCGCCGCGCCGTCCTCGACGACGGCGGGCTGATCGACCGGGACGCCGTGTGGGCGCTCAAGCGCGAGGCGCTGGAAGAGCTGCGGTCGGTGCCGCTGGGCCCCGGGCGCCGGGCCGCCTACTGCGACTACCTGGCACGCCAGGGCCAGGCCCTGGAGGACCACGCCACCTGGTGCGCGCTCGCCGAGCGGTACGGACCGGACTGGAGCTCCTGGCCGTCCGCTCTGCGCGACCCGCGCTCGCCCGCCACCGCCCGCGCCCGGCGCGAGCTGATCGACCGCGTCGACTTCCACACCCGGCTCGCCTGGCTCACCGACACCCAGCTCGCCGCCGCCCAGCGGGCCGCCCGGGACGCCGGGATGGCCGTCGGGCTGGTCCACGACCTCGCGGTCGGGGTGCACCCCGGCGGCGCCGACGCCTGGGCCGACCAGCACACCTTCGCCCAGGGCATGTCGGTCGGCGCGCCCCCCGACGCCTTCAACGCGCGCGGCCAGGACTGGGGGCTGCCGCCCTGGCGCCCGGACGCGCTGGCCGCCTCCGGCTACGCCCCGTTCCGGGGCCTGCTCGCCCATCTGCTGCGGCACGCCGGGGCCCTGCGCATCGACCACGTGATGGGCCTGTTCCGGCTCTGGTGGGTGCCGCGCGGACAGGAGCCGGTGGCGGGCACCTACGTCCGCTACGACGCCGAGGCGATGCTCGCCGTGCTCGTCCTGGAGGCGCACCGGGCGGGCGCCGTGGTGATAGGCGAGGACCTGGGCACGGTCGAGCCGGGCGTGCGCGAGGAGCTCGCCCGGCACGGGGTGCTCGGCACCTCGGTGCTCTGGTTCGAGCGCGACTGGGAGGGCACCGGCCGCCCGCTGCCCGCGACGGCCTGGCGCGAGGGGTGCGTGGCCACCGCCACCACCCACGACCTGCCGTCCACGGCCGCCCGGCTCACCGGCGAGCACGTGGGGCTGCGCCACCGGCTCGGCCTGCTGACCCGCCCGCTCGCCGAGGAGCAGGCCGAGGACGCGGCCGAGGTGGGGGAGTGGCTGGCCCATCTCGCCCGGCTCGGGCTGCTGCCCGAGGGCGCCCGGGGCGAGGAGGGCGCGGTGCGGGCGGTCTACCGCTTCCTGCTGCGCACCCCGGCCCGGATGGTCGGCGTCTGGCTGCCGGACGCGGTGGGCGACCGCCGCCCGCAGAACCTGCCGGGCACCTGGGACCAGTACCCCAACTGGCGGCTGCCGGTGGCCGGTCCCGACGGGCGCCCCGTCGCCCTGGAGGAGCTGGTCGCCTCGCCCCGGCTGCACGCGCTGATGCGGGTCTTCACAGCCCCGCCGGACCCGCCCCCGAAGGAGGCCGGGTCCCGTACGGCACCCCCGGGCGCGCGCCTCGCCTAGGCGTTCGCTAGTTTGGCACCGTGGACAAGAAGAACACCCTGCGCGCCGGCGCCGTGGCAGCCGGTACGACGCTGATGATGCTGCTGATGTCGGCCCCCGCCCTCGCGCTCACCCGCGACGACGGCGACGACCCGGGCTCCGGCCTGAGCGTGTTCGACACGATCGGCCTGTACGTGCTGGCGCCGCTCGCGCTGTTCGCGGTCATCGCCGGTCTGGTCCTGGTCCTGGACAAGTCCAAGAAGGTCTGACCAGCCCTCTTCCGACGCGCTGAGGCGCTCCGCGGTACGAGTCGTACTCGTACCGCGGGGCGCCTTTCCCCTTTTCCGGCCGCCGGGGCCCGTCCCCTCCTCCGGTGGCCGTGCGGTCAGTGGGCCGCGAGCAGCTTGCGCAGCAGCCCGTTGAGCTGCTCGGCCTCCGCGTCGTCGAGGACGCCGTCCAGGAAGGCGTGCTGCATCTCCAGGCCCGCCGTCACCGACTCGTCGACGATGGCGCGGCCCTTGTCGGTGAGGGTGACGCGCAGCCCGCGCCGGTCGTGCGGGTCCGGGCTGCGGCCGAGCAGCCCGGCCTTCTCCAGCTTGTCCAGCCGCCCGGTCATCCCGCCGGTGGTGAGCATCAGCGTCGCCGACAGTTCGCGCGGCGAGAGCGTGTAGGGCTCGCCGGAGCGGCGCAGGGTGGCGAGGACGTCGAACTCGCCGCGTGAGATCCCGAACCGGTTGTACACCTTCTCGATCCGGTCGCCCATCGCCTTGGAGATCCGGTAGATGCGGCCGTAGACGGCCATCGGGACGGTGTCGAGGTCCGGCCGGACCGCCGCCCACTGCGCGGTGATGGCGTCGACGGGGTCCTGGGGGGTGGCTGCAGTCATGGGGCCAGTATCCGAGCGCGATGGGTCGGACGCAAGAAAGTAGCTCTCCTCCTACTTGCTTAGCTTCAAGTGGCTTGACGGAAAGTAGCTTACGAGTAAGCTACTTTCCATGAGCCTCCGCCAGAGCCGAACGGCCACCATCGCCCTCACCGCCCTCGCCCCCGTCTCCTGGGGGTCCACCTACGCGGTGACCACCGAGTTCCTCCCTGCCGACCGCCCGCTGTTCACCGGCATGATGCGGGCCCTGCCCGCCGGACTCGCCCTGCTCGCCGTCACCCGGCGGCTGCCGCGCGGGGAGTGGTGGTGGAAGGCGGCGGTCCTCGGCGCCCTCAACATCGGGGCGTTCTTCCCGCTCCTCTTCCTCTCCGCCTACCGGCTGCCCGGCGGAATGGCCGCCGTCATCGGGTCGGTGGGGCCGCTGTGGGTCGCCGGACTCGCCGCCCTCTTCCTCGGCGAGAAGCCCACCCTGCGCACCCTGCTCACCGGCATCGCCGCGGCCCTCGGCGTCAGCCTGGTCGTCCTGAAGGCGGCGGGCGCGCTGGACGCGGTCGGGGTGGCGGCCGGTGTCGCCTCCTCGGCCTCGATGGCCGCCGGAACCGTCTTCACCAAGCGGTGGGGGCGCCCCGAGGGCGTCGGCCCGCTGGTCCTGACCGGCTGGCAGCTCACCGCGGGCGGTTTGCTCATCGCGCCGATCGCCTTCCTGGCCGAGGGCGCGCCGCCCGCCCTGGACGGCCGCAACCTCGCGGGCTACCTCTACCTCGCCCTGGTCAACACCGCTGTCGGGTACTGGCTCTGGTTCCGCGGCATCGGCCGGCTCAGCGCCACCTCGGTCACCTTCCTCGGCCCGCTCTCGCCGCTCACCGCGGCCGTCATCGGCTGGGCCGCGCTGGGCCAGTCGCTCACCCCGCTCCAGCTGACCGGCATGGCGATCGCCTTCGGAGCGACGCTCTTCGGCCAGATCGCGCCGCAGGGGAAGAACGGCAGGAACGGGAAGAGCGGGAAGAGCGGCCGGAACGGAAAGTCCGCCGCCACCACCCCCACCCCCTCCACTATGTTCAATTTTCCTGAAAGGAATGGTCGGAAAGATTCGATGGACGCGATGGTTTCGACGGTGCGACGGTAGGCCGGTACCCACCGCAGACCCCCACCGAAGAAGGAGCCCAGACGCCCGTGGCAGTCCTGGAGCGCGTCCGATCCACCTCGACCACCACCCGTACGGGGGCGAGCCGGGCCACTGGCCCCGGTCTCGCCCTCGCGGCGCTCGCCACCCTCGTCTGGTCCGGCAGCTTCGTCGCCTCCCGGGCGCTGCACGACTCCGTACCGCCCGTCCAGGCCGCGTTCTGGCGCTGGATCGTCGCCCTCGCGGCGGTGGCCCCGTTCGCCGCCCGCGCCGCC
This sequence comes from Streptomyces sp. cg36, assembly GCF_041080675.1. Lineage (NCBI taxonomy): Bacteria > Bacillati > Actinomycetota > Actinomycetes > Kitasatosporales > Streptomycetaceae > Streptomyces > Streptomyces cyclosori. Next base: position 5,236,713 of record NZ_CP163520.1, read on the forward strand.
TGGCGCCAACGGGCCCTGATCCGGCGCCACTTCGCCTACCTCGCGCTGGCGGCGCTGCTCGGCGTCACCGTCTACAACACCCTCGTCAACCAGGCCGGCCTCTCCACCTCGGCGGGGAACATGGGCATGATCATGGCCGCCTCGCCGGTCCTCATGGCGCTGTACGAGCGGCTCGGCGGGGAGCGGCTCGGGGCCCGGCGGACCGCCGGGACGCTGGTCGCCTGCGCCGGGGTGGTGCTGCTGGTCAGCAAGGGCTCGCCGACCCCGCACTTCGCCGCCGGGGACCTGTGGATGGTCGCGGCGGCCCTCTGCTTCGCCTCGTACAGCGCGCTGCTGCGCCGCCGCCCCGCCGCACTCGACGGTCGGACCTTCCTGTTCACCACCTTCGCGCTCGGCGCGCTGATGCTGGCGCCCGCGTACGAGATCAGCCTCGCCGTGCAGGGCGGCTTCGCGGCGGAGCCCGCCACGGTGGGCCCGCTCCTCTACGTCGGCGTCCTCTCCTCCGCCGTCGCCTTCTTCGCCTGGAACAAGGCGATCGCGCTGATCGGCGCGGCCCGCGCGGGCGTCGTCTACTACCTCCAGCCGGTCTGCGTCACCCTGCTCTCCTTCGCCCTGCTCGGCGAGGCCGCCGGCCCCGGGCAGCTGCTCTGCATGGCGCTCATCCTGGGCGGTGTGGTCCTGGGCTCGCGCACCTCCCGATAGGTTGCCGACCATGAACGCGCACGCGCACGACGGCGGGTCGGGCGCCGGCGCGCCCCACGAGTGGGACATCCGCAAACTCCACATCCTGCGGACCCTGCGCGAGCGCGGGACCGTCACCGCGACCGCCGGGGCGCTGGGCATGACGCCCTCGGCGGTCTCGCAGCAGCTGACCAATCTGGCCCGGCAGCTGGGAGTGACCCTGCTGGAGGCCGACGGGCGCCGGGTGCGACTGACCGGCGCCGCCCATCTGGTGCTGCGCCACGCCGAGGCCGTCTTCGCCCAACTGGAGCGGGCGGACGCGGAGTTGGCGGAGTATCTGCACGGGGAGGCGGGGGAGGTGCGGGTGGCGGCGTTCGCCACGGCGGTGCCCGCGCTGGTCGTCCCGGCGGTGCTGCGGCTGCGCGAGAGCCACCCCGGTCTGGCCGTACGGGTACGGGAGGCGGAGGCGGCCGAGGCGTACGAGCTGCTGGCGGCCGGGGCCGTCGACCTCGCCCTCTCGCTGGCCGCGCACGCCCCCAGCACCCGCGACCCCCGCTTCACGCTGCTGCCGCTGCTCACCGACCCCCTGGACGTGGCCCTGCCCGCCGGGCATCCGCTGGCCGCCGCGCCCGGGCTGCGGCTGGCCGATCTGGCGGCCGAGCCGTGGATCTTCGGCGGGAGCGGGCCGTGGAGCGAGATCACCACGGCGGCGTGCGAGGCGGCGGGGTTCGTGCCCGAGCAGGCGCACAGCGCCTCCGGGTGGACCGCCATCCTGGCGATGGTGGGGGCGGGGATGGGGGTGGCGCTGGTGCCGCGGATGGCCTCGGTGTCGCGGCCGGGGGTGGTGATGCGGGAACTGGGCGAGGACCGGCCCTGCCGGCATGTGGTGGCGGCGGTGCGGAGGGGTGGGCAGGGGGCGCCCGGGGTGCGCCGAGTCCTGACGGAACTGACCCCCACCCCGCCCGTTCCCTGAACCCTCCGGGGGTGGAGGGTCGACTGCGGGCCGTGCCGGGCTGGGGGCCCGGGGTGGTGTGTTGGCTGCGGACCGTGGTGGGCTGGTCGCGCAGTTCCCCGCGCCCCTGGGGGGTTGGGGGCTCGGGGTGGAGGGTCGGCTGCGGACCGTGCCGGGCTGGGGGCCCGGGGTGGAGGGTCGACTGCGGGCTGTGCCGGGTTGGGGGCCCGGGGTGGTGTGTTGGCTGCGGACCGTGGTGGGTTGTTCGCGCAGTTCCCCGCGCCCCTGGGTAGTTAGGGGCGCGGGGAACTGCGCGATCAGCCCCCACCGGCCCGCGGATGAACGCAAAGCCCCCGTGGCGGGGCGCAGGGGCCGCAGGCCCCGCCCGGGGGTTCGGGGGCGGAGCCCCCGGGATGAGCGGCCCCACCCCACCCCCCCAACCCCCGGAGGGTTTAGGGAAGGGGCGGGGTGGGGCCTCAAAACCCGTCAGGCCGCCGCCGCGTCCGCCGCCTGGGCCCTGAGCGCCCGCTCGACCCCGGCCCGGGACTCCGAGATCAGCCGCCGCAGCGCCGCGTTGGGCCCGGCCGACGCGAGCCAGGCGTCCGTCACGTCCAGCGTCTCCTGGGAGACCTGGAGCGAGGGGTACAGCCCGGTCGCGATCTGCTGCGCGATCTCGTGGGACCGCGACTCCCACACGCCCTTGACCGCCGCGAAGAACTTCTCCGTGTACGGCGCCAGCAGCTCGCGCTGCTCGGTCTGGACGAAGCCGCCGATCACCGCCTCCTGCACGGCGTTCGGCAGCGAGTCGCCCTCGACGACCTGCGCCCACGCCTCGGCCTTCGCCTCGGCGCTCGGGCGCGCGGCGCGGGCGGTGGCCGCGTGGCGCTCGCCCGCCGCCGTCCGGTCCCGCTCCAGCTCGCCCGCGATGGCCTTCTCGTCGGCGCGGCCGGTCGCCGCGAGACGCTCCAGGAGCGCCCAGCGCAGCTCGGTGTCGACGGCGAGGCCGTCGATGGCCTCGGTGCCGTCGAGCAGGCCCTGGAGCAGGTCGAGCTGACCGCCGGTGCGGGCGGTGGCCGCGAACGCCCGCGCCCACGCCAGCTGGTGGTCGGAGCCGGGGGCCGCCGCGCGCAGCTGCTCCAGGGACGCCTCGGTCCACCGGGCCAGCCCCGTCTCGCGCCACTCGGGCGCCGCGTACAGCTCCAGGGCGAGCTTGACCTGGCGGTGCAGCGACTGCACCACGCCGATGTCCGACTCCTTGGCGATGCCGGAGAGGACCAGCGCCAGGTAGTCGCGGGTGGCGAGCTCGCCGTCGCGGGTCATGTCCCAGGCCGAGGCCCAGCACAGCGCGCGCGGCAGCGACTCGGCGAAGTCGCCGAGGTGCGCGGTGACGACCTTGAGGGACTCCTCGTCCAGGCGCACCTTCGCGTACGAGAGGTCGTCGTCGTTGAGCAGGACGACGGCCGGGCGGCGGGTGCCCGCCGGGAGCTCGACGGCGGTGCGGGCGCCGTCCACGTCCAGCTCGATGCGGTCGGTGCGGACCAGCTTGCCGCCCGCGTCCAGGTCGTAGAAGCCGATCGCGATGCGGTGCGGGCGCAGGGTGGGCTCGCCCTGGGCGCCGGCGGGCAGCGCCGGGGCCTCCTGGAGGACGGTGAAGGAGGTGATGGCGCCGTCGGCGCCGACCTCGATCTCCGGGCGCAGGATGTTGATCCCGGCCGTCTCCAGCCACGCCTTCGACCAGGTCTTCAGATCACGGCCGGAGGTCTTCTCCAGCGCGCCGAGCAGGTCGGACAGGCGGGTGTTGCCGAAGGCGTGCGCCTTGAAGTACGCCTGGACGCCCTTGAAGAACTCGTCCTGGCCGACGTACGCGACGAGCTGCTTGAGCACCGAGGCGCCCTTGGCGTACGTGATGCCGTCGAAGTTGACGAGCACGTCGTCGAGGTCGCGGATGTCCGCCATGATCGGGTGCGTGGACGGCAGCTGGTCCTGCCGGTAGGCCCAGGTCTTCATGGAGTTGGCGAACGTGGTCCAGGCGTGCGGCCACTTGGAGCCCGGCGCGTACGCCTGGCAGGCGATGGAGGTGTAGGTGGCGAACGACTCGTTCAGCCACAGGTCGTTCCACCACTCCATGGTGACGAGGTCGCCGAACCACATGTGGGCGAGCTCGTGCAGGATGGTCTCGGCGCGCACCTCGTACGCGGCGTCGGTCACCTTGGACCGGAACACGTACTGGTCGCGGATGGTCACCGCGCCCGCGTTCTCCATCGCGCCCGCGTTGAACTCCGGCACGAAGAGCTGGTCGTACTTGGCGAACGGGTAGGCGTAGTCGAACTTCTCCTGGAACCAGTCGAAGCCCTGCCGGGTCACGTCGAAGATCTCGTCCGCGTCGAGGAACTCGGCGAGCGAGGGACGGCAGTAGATGCCCAGCGGCACCGACTGGCCGTCCTTCTCGTACGAGGAGTGGACGCTGTGGTACGGGCCGACGATCAGCGCCGTGATGTAGCTGGAGATCCGGGGCGTCGGCTCGAAGACCCACACGTCGTCGGCGGGCTCGGGGGTCGGCGAGTTGGAGATCACGGTCCAGCCCGCGGGGGCCTTCACGGTGAACTGGAAGGTCGCCTTCAGGTCCGGCTGTTCGAAGGAGGCGAAGACGCGGCGCGCGTCCGGCACCTCGAACTGGGTGTACAGGTACGCCTGGTCGTCGACCGGGTCGACGAAGCGGTGCAGGCCCTCGCCCGTGTTGGTGTACGCGCAGTCCGCGACGACCTTCAGCTCGTTGGCGCCCGCCCGCAGACCGGCGAGCGCGATGCGCGAGTCGGCGAAGACGGCGGCGGCGTCCAGCGCCGTGCCGTTCAGGACGACCTCGTGCACGGTCGGCGCGACCAGGTCGATGAAGGTCTCCGCCTCCGCCTCGGCCGAGTCGAAGCGCACCGTGGTGACGGACCTGTACGTACCGCCCTCCTGCGCGCCGCTCAGATCGAGCTCGATCGCGTACGAGTCGACGCTCAGCAGCTTCGCGCGCTGCTGGGCCTCTTCACGGGTCAGATTCGTGCCAGGCACCCGGCCATCTCCTTCAGAACTACAGACGGACCCATCAGATCGTGACGGTTCCGGCCATCCTTGCACGAGAGGTACGGGGGACGTACAGGGCTTTCCCGCCGCCGGTCCCCGGAAGCTCCAGGTCCGAATTCCGCCGGTACGCGGCGCCGCCGGGCGGGAGGCTCGGTGCATGACGACGACCCGCACGGCACCCATGGTCCACACCGCCCGCCCCATCGCCCCCGAGGCCCTCGCGCAGCTGCGCGCCACCGATGACGCCGGGCGGCCCTGCGTGCCCTTCACCGACGACGAGGGCGGCGCGCCCCTGCGCTGCTGTCTGCGCCCGAGCGAGCCCGGCGAGCGGATCGCACTGGTCTCGTACGCCCCGCTGCGCCGCTGGGCGGCCGGGGCCGGGGCCGAGCCGGGCGCGTACGACGAACAGGGCCCGGTCTTCATCCACGAGGCGTGCGACGGGCCCGGCGAGGCCGACGGCTACCCGTTCGCGCGCGCGGGCGCCCTGCGCACGGTGCGCCGCTACGACGCCGACGGCCACATCGTGGGCGGGCGCCTCCTGGAGATCCCCGAGGACACCACGGCGGGCTACGACGCGGCCTTCGCGGACGCGTTCGCCGACCCCCGGGTGGCCCTGGTCCACGTCAGGGCCCTGGAGTACGGCTGCTTCCACTTCGAGGTGCGCCGCCCCTGACGGACGCGGTCGCCGCGGGCCGCCCCGCCGTCCCCGCCCCCGCCACCGCCCCGGCGAAGGCCCGCACCGCCGCCGTGTCCCCGCCCCGGCGCCACACCACCCCCAGCGCCGAGTCGGGCAGCCCGTCCACCGGGACGAAGGCGACGTCCTCGCGCGCGTGGTAGTCGGCGGTCGGGCGGCACAGCAGCATCGCGCCGCTGTCGGCGGCGACCAGCGTGAGCCCCTCCTGGAGCGTGGCGACCGCGGGCCCGCCCGCCGCGCCCGGGGCCTGGGCCGCGCGCCAGTACGCGGGCGCGGGCGCGGCCGGGGCGATCAGCTCCGCGGCCGTGAGCTCGGCGGCGGACAGCCGCTCGCGCCGGGCGTACGGGTGGCGCACCGACACCGCCAGGGTCTGCTGCTGCTCGGAGAAGACCGGCCCCAGCTCCAGGTCCGGCTCGGCCACCGGCAGCAGGACGACGGCGGTGTCCACGTCCCCGCGCCGCAGCGCCCCGAACGGATCGCAGAACGCGATCTCCACCAGGTGCGGACGGATCCCGGGCCGGCGTCGGCGCAACTCCTCGACCGCCCGCATCAGATACGCGGTGGCCACCCCCTGGAAGCCGATGCGCAGGGTGCCCTCCAGGCCGCGCGCCCGGTCCCGGGCCCGCTCCACCACGTCCGCCAACGCGTCGTAGGAGGGACGCAGTTCGGCGAGGAACGCCTCCCCGAAGGGGGTGAGCCGCACCCGTCGGCTGGTCCGCTCCACCAGCCGCGCGCCCAGCCGCCGCTCCAGCGCGGCGAGCAGCTGGCTCACCCTGCTCTGCGACACGTACAGCCGCTCGCCGGTCCGGCCGAAGTGCAGCTCGTCGGCGAGGACGAGGAAGCACTCCAGCTCCCGGACCTCAAGCCCGCCGCCCACAGAGCCTCCCCGCCGATCGATGAATCACGCTCATCAACGGATGAGGACTGCGCCGTTGTTCCCCGGCCCCGGCGGGCGAAGGCTGAGGGCCATGGAAACGATCACCGAAACCCCTGTGGGCGCGGTGCGGACCGGCCCGGCGCGCGGCCGGGCCGCCGTGCTCGCGGTCGCGGCCACCACCTTCGCCGTGGTCACCACCGAGATGCTCCCGGTCGGCCTGCTCAGCCCGCTGGGCGACGCGCTGGGGGTGAGCGAGGGCACGGCGGGCCTGGCCGTGACCCTGCCGGGCGTGGTGGCGGCGCTCACGGCCCCGCTGCTGCCCGGCCTGGCGGGCCGCACCGACCGCCGTACGCTGCTGGTCGCCCTGGTCCTGCTGCTCGCGGCGGCCGACCTGGTCTCCGCCCTCGCCCCCGGCTTCGGGGTGCTGCTCGGGGCCCGGCTGGTGGTCGGGGTGTGCATCGGCGGGGTCTGGGCGCTGGCGGCGGGCCTGGCGCCCCGGCTGGTCCGCGCGGCGGCGGTGCCGCGCTCGACGGCCCTGATCTTCAGCGGGATAGCGGTGGCGTCGGTGGTGGGCGTCCCGGCGGGCGCCCTGGTCGGCGAAGTGGCGGGCTGGCGCTGGGGGTTCGCGGCGGTGGGCGTGCTGGCGCTGGTGGTGGCGGCCCTGCTGGCCGCGCTGCTGCCGCCGCTGCCCCCGTCCCGCCCGCTCCGCCCGGCGCAGACGGCGGCCCTGCTGCGGATTCCGGCGGTGCGCACCGGCGTCCTGCTGGTCCTGCTCCTGGTGACCGGCCACTTCGCGGCCTACACCTATGTCCGCCCGGTCCTGGAGCGGGCCGGGATCGGCACGGGCGCGGTGAGCGGGCTGCTGCTGGTGTACGGGGTGGCGGGGGTGGCCGGGAACTTCCTGGCCGGTCTCGCGCGGGTGCCGCGCCGGGCGCTGCTGCTGATCGCGGCGCTGCTGGTGCTTGCGCTCGGCGGTCTGGCGGCGCCGGGGAGCGCGGGGCCGACGGTGGCGCTGCTGGTGGTGTGGGGCCTGGCCTACGGGGGCGTCTCGGTGACCACCCAGCGCTGGGTGCTCTCGGCCGCCCCGTCGGCGCCGGAGGCGGGGTCGGCGCTGTTCACGGGCGCGTTCAACGCGGCGATAGCCGCCGGGGCGGCGGCGGGTGGCGCAGTGGTGGACGGGGTGGGAGTGGCCGGGGTCCTGGCGGTGGGGGCGGGTCTGGTGGCGCTGGCGCTGCTGGTGTGCGCGGTGTCGTCCCCGCCCCGCACCTCGCCGTGAGCCCTCCGGCGGGCGGTCGGGGCCCGGGGCCCGGTTCGGCCGCTGAAGCCGACCCCGGGGGAGCCGAAGTCGGTCGCGGGCCGAGGGCGGGGGAGCCGAAGTCGGCCGTAGGGAGACGAGGTTGGCAGCGGGCAGCGGGCAGCGGGCAGCGGGCAGCGGGCGGGGCGGCGAGGTCGGCCGCGGCCCGCGGTGAGGTGTTCGCGCGGTCCCGCGCCCCGAGTGCCCAGGGGCGCGGGGAACCGCGCGACAAGCCCCCACCGGCCCGCGGCCGAACGGAGGGCGGGGGGCGTCCGGGGGCGGGCCCCCGGACCGGACCCGTGCTAGCCGCGCAGCTCCCGCGCCACCAGCTCCGCGATCTGCACCGCGTTCAGGGCCGCGCCCTTGCGGAGGTTGTCGTTGGAGAGGAACAGGGCGAGACCGTTCTCCACGGTCTCGTCGACGCGGATGCGGCCCACGTAGGAGGCGTCCTTGCCCGCGGCCTGGAGCGGCGTGGGGATCTCCGAGAGCTCCACGCCCGGCGCCGAGCCCAGCAGCTCGTAGGCGCGGGCCACGCTCACGGGCCGCTCGAAGCGCGCGTTGACCTGGAGCGAGTGGCCCGAGAAGACCGGGACGCGGACACAGGTGCCGGACACCTTCAGCTCCGGGATGCCCAGGATCTTGCGGGACTCGTGGCGCAGCTTCTGCTCCTCGTCCGTCTCGAAGGAGCCGTCGTCCACGATCGACCCGGCCAGCGGCAGCACGTTGAAGGCGATCGGACGCTTGTAGACGCCCGGCTCGGGGAACTCCACCGACTCGCCGTCGAAGGCCAGCTGGTCCGCCTTCTCGGCCACCGCGCACGCCTGGGCGTGCAGCTCGGCCACGCCCGCGAGGCCCGAGCCGGAGACGGCCTGGTAGGTGGTGGCGACCAGCGAGGTCAGCCCGGCCTCCTCGTGGAGCGGGCGCAGCACCGGCATCGCGGCCATCGTGGTGCAGTTCGGGTTGGCGATGATCCCCTTGGGCCGGTCCTCGACCGCCTCGGGGTTCACCTCGGACACCACCAGCGGCACCTCGGGGTCGCGCCGCCACGCCGACGAGTTGTCGATCACCACGGCGCCCTGTCCGGCCACCTTCTCGGCCAGCGCGCGCGAGGTCGCGCCACCGGCGGAGAAGAGCACGATGTCCAGGCCGGTGTAGTCGGCGGTGGAGGCGTCCTCGACCGTGATCTCGCGGCCCTCGTACGTGAGGGTGGAGCCCGCGGACCGCGCGGAGGCGAACAGACGCAGCTCGTCGACCGGGAACTTCCGCTCGGCGAGGATGGTGCGCATGACTCCGCCGACCTGACCGGTGGCTCCGACGATTCCGACCCTCACGATGTCTCCTTGTGTACGTATGTACGGCCCGGGCGCTTCCATGATGCGTCGGCCCACGGCCGACTTGTCCAATCCATTGTCCGGGGTGTGGGACGAGACACGCTCGGCCCGGGCCACCGAACAGGAGACTCCCTTCCCACTTGTGACGAGTTCATGGCGGCTCCATTGCTTCCGCACAGGAATGCTCCCCACCAGGCCCTTCGCTGGTTACGGTCCTGTCATCCGGGCCGATAAACGGTCACCGGCTCCCGTATTCCGGAGGAACCCGTGCGCGTATCCCGCCGCACCAGGGCCATAGCGGTCCTGGCCGCAGCCCCCGTACTCCTGGCGGCCGCCACCCCCGCCGTCGCCCAGCCGCACCACCGCGACGACCCGGGCAGGCAGGCCGAGCGGCTCGCGCGGAAGCTGGTGGAGCAGTCGTCGGGGGAGAGCGCCTACCGCCACCTGCGGCAGTTCCAGAAGATCGCCGACGCCAACGGCGGCAACCGGGCGGCGGGCACCCCCGGCTTCGACGCCTCGGCCGCCTACGTCCACGACCAGCTGGAGAAGGCCGGGTACGACGTCGCGTACCAGGACTTCGACATCTTCGAGTCCAAGACCCTGCGCGAGAAGCTCACGGTCACGTCGCCCGAGCCGCGCGAGCTGAAGACCACCGCGTTCGACTTCAGCAAGGCGGCCCCGGCGGGCGGTCTCACCGCCCAGCTCAAGGCGGCCCGCGTCGACGACACCCCGGGCTGCGAGCTCGACGACTACGCGTCGGGCACCTTCACCGGCAAGATCGCCCTGGTCAAGCGGGGCAGCTGCACCTTCGTGCAGAAGGAGGCCGTCGCGGCGCGGGCGGGCGCGGCCGGGATCATCCTCTACAACCACTCCGGCACCACCCCCGTCCACGGCACGGTCAGCGACCCGGCAGGCGCGCACATCCCGGCCACCGGCGTCTCGCTGGCCGACGGCGAGGCGCTGGCGGCGCAGCTCGCCAAGGGCGACGTCACCGTCACCCTGGACGTCGCCACCGAGGCGGTCGCCCACCGGACGCGCAACGTCGTCGCCCAGACCCGCGGCGGCGACCCGGACAGCGTCGTCGCGCTCGGCAGCCACCTCGACTCCGTCCAGGCCGGGCCCGGCATCAACGACAACGGCACCGGGTCGGCCGGCCTGCTGGAGGTCGCCCTCAAACTCGCCAAGGAGACCCGGCAGACCAAGAAGCACCCCAAGCCGCTCGCCAACAAGGTGCGGTTCGCCTGGTGGTCGGGCGAGGAGCTGGGGCTGCTCGGCTCCGAGCACTATGTGAAGTCGCTGACGGAGAAGGAGAAGCGGCAGATCAAGCTGTACCTCAACTTCGACATGATCGGCTCGCCCAACCCGGCCGAGCTCGTCTACGACGGCGACGACTCCGACCGCACGGGCGCGGGCGCGGGTCCGGCCGGCTCCGCCCAGATCGAGCGGCTGATCAACGGCTACCTGGACAAGAAGCGCGTCCCGCACTGGGGCACCGACTTCGACGGCCGCTCCGACTACGGCCCGTTCATCGAGCAGGGCATCCCGGCCGGCGGCACCTTCACCGGCGCCGAGCGCCTCAAGACCGAGGAGCAGGCGGCGAAGGCGGGCGGCACGGCCGGGCAGCCCTACGACGCCAACTACCACGCGGCCGGCGACACGCTGAAGAACGTCGACAAGAAGTACTTCGACCTCAACATCGACGTCATCGCCCACGCGGTCGGCACCTACGCCCAGGACCTGAGCTCGCTCAGGGGCTGACCGCACCGGCGTACGCGAAGGGGCCCGGCGTTCTCCGTGAACGCCGGGCCCCCGGGTGTGCTCAGCGTGTCACGGCGTGACCTTCTCGATCACGACGCTGCCGGTGCCCGCGGCCGTGCCGCGCGCGTTGACCAGCTTGACCTCGCCGAAGAACTGGCGTCCCTCGGGAGCCGCGCCGGCCACCACGACCTGCGCGCCGACGGTCGCCGAGGCGCCGTTGGCCAGCTTGACCGCCTTGGTGTCGTCCACCTTGACGGTGCCGAGCGACGGCGCGTAGTACACGTCGCGGTAGTTGTACGTGGTCGAGCCGGACGGGACCGAGTAGCCCGCGACCTGGATCGTGTAGGTGCCGGCGGCCGGCTTCAGCAGGCTGACGGCCTCCTCGGAGTCGCCGTCGGCGGACGAGGCGACCTGCACGCCGTCCTTGAGGACCGTGAGGTCCAGGTCGGCCGCGGTGTCCGAGACGCCGCCGATCGCGACGTCCAGGCGCTCCACGCCCGCACCGACGGTCAGCGTGGTCGTCTGGACCTCACCGGCCTTGATGGTCGGCTTGGCGACCTTGGCGGAGCCCAGCGAGCCGCCCTGGAGCTTGCCGTCGATGGCGGCGAAGCCGTTGGTGACCTTCCACTCGACCGGGGCCGAGGAGCCGACCTTGGCCTCCGGCACGGCCTTCACGGCCGGGTCGAAGGCGGCGCCGAGCAGCGCCACGTCCAGCTTGTACGGGTTGTCCAGGTAGGGCGAGGTACGGCGCGACTCGACCTCGATCTCCCACACACCGGCCTGCGGGTTCGCGTAGGAGCGCAGGTCGGGGCGGCAGGTGTTGGCCGGGTTGTCGTAGTTCGGGTAGCAGTTGGGCGTCCCCGAGTCGTCGACCGGCACACCGTAGGGGTGGATCGCGATGAAGCGGGTCTGGCTGCCCGAGCGCAGCGCGCCCATGGAGACCTCAAGGGCCTTGGCGCCGGCCGGGACGCTGATGAAGTACGACTTGGTGCTGTTGCGCTGCACCGTCGAGGAGTCCGTGAAGGTGTACGACGGCTTCACCAGCGGCTTGGCGACGACCACGGTGGCGAGGATCTGCTGGTCCACGCCCACGGTCCGCCTGTCGTCGACCTCCAGGATGGCGCTGTGCACGCCCGCCGACTTCGGCTGCGCCTGCACCTTGACGGTGACCGGCGTGTTCAGCGGCAGCGCGACCTCGTCCTTGCCCAGGACCTTGAAGGTGCCGTCGTTGTTCTTGAACGACAGCCGGTGCTTCACGGCCTTGTCCGGGCCCGTGGTGCGGGTGACGGTGACGTCGTACGTCTTCTTCTCGCCCGCCTTGAGGCCGCCCTCGCGGTCGTAGATGCCGGTGCCGAAGCCCGGCGTCTTCAGCGCGTAGCTGATCGCCGTGGAGACCGGGGCCTTCACCGCGTACTCGTGGGCGGTCGCGCCGTCCTGGATCGCGTCCCAGGCGTCGACGATGTCGATCAGGCCCGCGCCCTCGGCGTACGCCTGAACGCCCTTGATGTGCTTGGCCGTCGACGTCAGCGCGGTGCGCAGGTCGGCCGGGGCCAGGTCGATGTGCTTCTGCTTGGCGGCCGACAGCAGCAGGGCCGCGGCGCCGGTGGCCTGCGGCGAGGCCATCGAGGTGCCCTGGAGCATCGAGTAGCCGGCCGGCAGCGAGTAGCCGGCCTCCTTGACCGGGGAGCCCGGCAGCCAGGTCTGGGTGGTGTTGATCGCGGCACCCGGCGCCGACAGCGTCGGGGTGAAGCCGCCGTCCTCGCGCGGGCCGCGCGAGGAGAACGGCATCATGTCGTACTTCTTCGACACGTTGGAGCCGTAGTTGGAGGCCCAGGTCGCCTGCGAGACGGTGGCGCCGACCGAGATGACGTGGTCCGCGAGGCCCGGGTCGCCGATGGTGTTGACGCCGGGGCCCTCGTTGCCGGCCGAGATGACCAGCTGGACGCCGTAGGTGTCGATCAGGCGCTTGTAGAGCTCGGAGCGCGCGTTGTTGCCGTCGTTGAGCGCCGGCAGACCGCCGATCGACATGTTGACGATGTCGACGTGGCGGTTGGTGACCAGGTCGATCATGCCCTCGGTGAGCGCGATGTTGGTGCAGCCGCCGGACCAGTTGCAGGCCCGCGAGGAGACGATCTTGGCGCCGGGGGCGGCGCCGCTCATCTTGCCGCCGAACAGCCCGTTGGCGGCGGTGATGCCCGCCACGTGGGTGCCGTGCTCGGACTCGATGAGGCCGATGTTGACGTAGTCGGAGGTGTGCCCGGCCGCGTCGTACTTCACGTCCTTGCGGATCTCGACGGTGAACGGCATCCGCTCGGAGACGTCGGTCGCCGGGTTGTCGGTGCCGAAGTAGCCGACCTGGTAGCCGTCCTTGTACGGCTTCATGGCCTCGTCGTCGGTGAAGTCACCGTTGTTGTTGAGGTCCACCCGCACGGTTCCCGCGACCGGGTCGTAGAGCACGCCCCAGGTGTCGGTGGTGTCGCCGTCGCGGTTGACGTCGCCCTTGGCGTCGCCGCCCGCGGTGACCTTCTCCGAGAAGAGGCTGATGTCGTAGCTGCCGGCCGGGGCCTTCCAGGTGCGGCCCTGGTAGGTGAACTCCGGTCCGGAGACGGCGGTGTTCATCCGGCGCCAGGTGCCGTCGCCGTCGGCCACCGGGTCGGTCGCGGTGACCCAGTCGACGATCTTGCGCTCGCCGGTGGTGGTCTTCTGGAGCGCCGGGTGGCCGAGGTCCACGCCGGAGTCCAGGACGCCGATGGTGACGCCGCGGCCGTCCGCCTTGGGATGCTGCTTGACGAAGTCGACCGCGCCCGTCTCGAAGGACGGGTTGTACGGGTTCTTCGCGGGCGTGTTCCTGCCCGGCGCGGGCTGGGCGGAGGCGCCGCGCAGGGACTTGGTGCCCTTGGGGTTGTCGCCCGACGGGGTCGGGTCGTCCAGCTGGATCTCCTGCTTGAGGTCGATCCCGTGGACCGAGGGCAGCTTGGCGGCGGCCTTCAGGGCGGACTCGGCGGTGCCGGTCGGCAGGGTGGCCCGTACGTAGCCGAGCTTGTCGTCGACCTTGCCGACGGTGGCGCCCGACACCGAGTCGAGCTGGTGCGAGACGGCGCCGGTGGCGCCGGGGGCGGTCGCCACCATCACGGTGACGGTCTTCTCGCCCTTGGCCTGCGCCTCGGCGAGCCGCTGCTCGTCGGCGGCGCCCAGCTTGTCCCCGGGGGACTTGGCCGGGGCGGACTTCACGGGTACGGGGGTGGGACCGGCCGTCTGGGCGGCGAAGACGGGGGCGGCGCCCGCGGTGATCAGCGCGGCCACCAGGCCCGCCGCGGCCGCTATTCGGGCCGTGCGTCTGGCGCCGGGAACGGCGCTCGGCGAATCGGAGGTCATCAGCATCCCTAATGGTCAGAAAGGGTCCGGAATACGGTGCCGGATGACCGCTGAGCATTTCCTATTTGACCGTTGTTTGTGGAGAGTTGACCGAGCCCGGAATCGGACATGGCGGTATCCCGCCATGCGCCATCGGGCGCAAGGCGGGGCGAACCGGGGCCGATCAGCCCGCGCGGGCACGGGCGCGGTGACACGACGCCGCCGCGCGGTCGCCGCCCGCAGCCGTCGCCGGGCCACCCGGCCGCCCCGCCCGGCCGTCCGGAATCGGCCGAAACCCGCTCAACCGTCCCGGGGGCGGTCAACTCCCGCGCGGCGGACCGGGTCCTGCCTCGCCGAGGGCGCCGCCGAAGGTGCCCCCGGCCAGAGGGAGTGCATATGTCGGTACGTACGGGGCGCAGGGTCAGGACGGCGGTCCTCGGGGTGGCGGTGGCCGCCGGGATCACCGCGACCGCGCTGGTGGCGCCCGCCTCCGCGGACGCCCGGGGTGCGCGGGCGGGCGGGCACGAGGTGACCCAGCGGGCGCTGGAGGCGGCGGTCGCGGCCGGATCGCCCGGCGTGGTCGCGGTCGCCCAGGACGGCGGACGGGTGTGGAGCGGGAACGCGGGCGTCGCCGACCTGCGCACCGGCCGCCAGCGGCAGGCCGAGGACCGCTTCCGGATCGGCTCCATCACCAAGTCGTTCGTGGCCACGGTGCTGCTGCAACTGGAGGCCGAGGGCAGGCTGAGCCTCGACGACACCGTCGAGCACTGGCTGCCCGGCGTCGTCTCCGGCAACGGCAACGACGGCTCCGGGATCACCCTGCGCCAGCTGCTCAACCACACCAGCGGGCTCTACGACTACACCGAGGACGCGGCGCTCCAGCGAAAGATCTTCACCACGGAGTTCCTGACACACCGTTACGACACCTACAGCGCGGACCAGTTGGCCGCCATCGCCATGGCGCACCGCCCGGACTTCGCGCCGGGCACCTCCTGGAAGTACTCCAACACCAACTTCGTCCTGGCCGGGATGGTCATCGAGAAGGCCACCGGCCACTCGTACGCGGCCGAGATCGACCGCCGGGTGCTGCGCCCCCTGAACCTGCGCTCCACCTCGCTGCCCGGCACCGACTCCCGGATGCCCCGGCCCAGCGGCCGGGCCTACTCCAAGCTGTCCGAGCAGACCACGGGCCGGACCTACGACGTCACCGCGCTCAACCCGTCCATGGCGGGCTCGGCCGGTGAGATGGTCTCGGACTCCGGCGACCTCAACCGGTTCTACCGGGCGCTGCTGACCGGCAGGCTGCTGCCCCAGCGCCAGCTCAAGGAGATGATGACGACCGTCGCGGTGCCCGGCCACCCCGAGGGGGGTTACGGACTGGGGCTGATGGCGCGCACGCTGCCCTGCGGGGTCGAGGTCTGGGGCCACGACGGCGGGATCCACGGCTCCACCTCGGTGGCGGTCACCACCGGGGACGGGCGCCACTCGCTGGCGTACAACCTCAACGGCGACTGGGCCGACGACGGCGCGGCGCCGGTGCTCGCCGAGTTCTGCGGCACCGGGCCGGCGGCCACGCCCGCAGGGTGACCCGCCGGTGCTCCCCCGGCCGGAGCCGGGCCCGCGGCCCGCTCACCGGGGGAGCACCACGACGTAGGCGGCGGGCTCCCGGTCCGCCGACGCCATCAGGGCCGTGCGCACCACCGTCGCCTGCTGCTCCATCGCCTCGCGCAGCTTGCGCGGGGTGATGTGCACGACGGTGATGCCGAGCCGCTCCAGCGTCTCGCGCTTCTGGCTGTACTCGCACCACAGGTCGTCCTCGTCCGGCTGGCGCCCGCCCGTGCGCGGCGCCCGGGTGTCGAGCTCCACCGCCACCGCCTGGTCCGGCCAGTACGCGTCCACGCCCCCGATGTGCGGGCCGCCCGGCAGGCGCAGGTCCACGTTCCACAGCGGGTCCGCGAGACCGTGGACGCGCACCATCTCGTAGAGGCGGCCCTCGGCGATCGTGCGGCCCTCGGCGAGCAGCGAGTCCACCGCGTCCACCACGTGCGCCCGGGTCAGCAGCCGCGCCTGGGTCAACTCCCTTACCAGCACCGCCGGTTCGCAGTGGCCGCCGCGCACCGCCTCGGTGAGCAGCCGGCGCACCGCCTGCGCGTCGGTCAGCTCGGCCACCGCGTCCGCCAGCGCCCGCGCCACCGGAGCCACCGGCACCCCGGCGACGGACTCGGCGACCGGCATCACATGCGCCCGCACCAGCCGGACGCAGCCGGTCGAGCGCAGCCGCCGGGTGCGCGGCACCAGCACGTCGATCCGGTCGAGGGAGAGCAGCGGGGGAGCGGAGGAGAAGCGGTGCAGGGCGAGCGCGGCGAGCCCGGTGACCACCGCGTCGGGCGGCGCGGCGTGCGCGGCGCCCTGCGCGGGAATCGCCCTGGCGCGCTCGGCGGCCGGGCGGCCCGCGTACAGCAGGACCGCGTGCAGGCGCTCCTCGCTGGTGGGCGGCCCCGGGTGCAGGACGTAGACGCCCGGCAGGAGCTGCTGCCAGGGGCCGCCGGGGCGGCACTGGGCGGCGGTGCGGGCGGCCGGGACGCCGTGCTCGCGCAGCTGCGCCGAGGAGAGCACGCGCCGCTGGACGTCGGCGAGGTGGCTGAGGGGGCGCGGGGAGAGCGGGGAGGTCTCGCCGCCGAAGGTCGGGGTGTTGGGGTTCATGACCCCGGTGTTCCGCGCCCGCGGCGGCCCTTAACCGCTGTTACAAGCCCGTCGACAATTCCGGACAACCCCGTCCTAAAGTACGGGCGTTCGAGTGCCGACAGGGGGCCCGTCGCCGGGCCCCCCGCCGGGGGTCAGCGGGCGTCCGCCGCCGCGTCGCACGCCTGGCCGCGCAGGGTGCGGGCCAGGTCGTCACGGGCTTCGAGCACCAGGCGGCGCAGCGCCGGGGCCGCCTCCCGGTGTCCGTCGAGCCATTCGTCCGTGGCTTCGAGGGTCGCGCTGTTGTCCTGGAGGGCCGGGAAGAGCCCGCGCACGATGTCCATGCCGATCTGGATGGACCGCTCGGCCCAGACCCGCTCGATCACCTCGAAGTACTTCGGCGCGTACGGCGCGGACAGCTCGCGCTGCGACGCCTGGCCGAATCCGGCGATGGTCGCCTCCGCCAGCGCGTTGGAGAGCGCGTCCGACTCCACGACCTGGGCCCACGCCTGCGCCTTCACCGCCGCGGACGGCCGGGCCGCCAGACAGCGCACCTGGTGGCGCTTGCCGGAGGCGGTGTCGTCGCGGGCGAGCTCGGCGCCGATCGCGGCCTCGTCGGCCAGGCCGTGCGCGGCCAGCGGCTCCAGGAACGTCCAGCGCAGCTCCTGGTCGACGTCGAGCCCGTCGATCTTCGCCGTGCCCGCCAGCAGCCCTTCGAGCAGCTGGAAGTCGGCGTCGGTGGTGGCCGTGGAGGCGAAGAAGCGGGCCCAGGACAGCTGGTGCTCGCTGCCCGGGTCGGCCAGCCGCAGCTCGCGCAGCGCGCCCTCGGCGAGCAGCCGCCCGCCGCGCTCGCGCCACTCGGGCGCCGCGTAGTGGGTCTGCGCGGAGCGGGTCCAGGCGTGCAGCATCTGGAGCACGCCGATGTCGCTCTCGCGCCCGGAGTGGGTGAGGACCAGGTCGATGAAGTCCCGGGCGGGCATCAGGGCGTCCCGCGTCAGGTTCCACAGCGCCGACCAGCACAGGGCGCGCGCCAGCGGGTCGGTGATGTCGCCCAGGTGCGCGCGCAGGGTGTCCAGCGAGCCCTGGTCGAAGCGGATCTTGCAGTAGGTGAGGTCGTCGTCGTTGACGAGGACCAGCTCGGGCCGCTCGGCCCCGGCCAGCTCCGCCACCACCGTGCGCGGCCCGTCCACGTCGACCTCGGCGCGGGCGTAGCGCACCAGGGCGCCCGCCTCGGAGCGGTAGAGGCCGACCGCGACCCGGTGCGGGCGCAGCGTCGGGTACGCCTCGACGGCCTCCTGGGCGATGGCGAGCTCGGTGATGCGGTCGCCCGCGTCATAGGTGACCTGCGGGGTGAGCGAGTTGACCCCGGCGGTCTGCAGCCAGGAGCGCGACCAGGACGCCATGTCCCGGCCGGAGACCTCCTCCAGGACCGACAGCAGGTCCTCCAGGCGGGTGTTCCCGTAGGCGTGGCGCTTGAAGTAGCGGCGGGCGCCCTCCAGGAACGCGTCCCGGCCCACGTACGCCACCAGCTGCTTGAGGACGGAGGCGCCCTTGGCGTAGGTGATGCCGTCGAAGTTGAGCTTGGCGTCCTCCAGGTCGCGGATGTCGGCCGTGACCGGGTGGGTGGAGGGCAGCTGGTCGGCGCGGTAGGCCCAGGACTTGCGGCCGTTGGCGAAGGTGATCCAGCCGTTGTCGAACCGGGTCGCCTCGACCTGCGAGAAGCTGCCCATGAAGTCGGCGAACGACTCCTTCAGCCACAGGTCGTCCCACCACCGCATGGTGACCAGGTCGCCGAACCACATGTGCGCCATCTCGTGCAGGATCACGTTGGCGCGCCGCTCGTAGGCGGCCCGCGTCACCTTGCCCCGGAAGATGAACTCCTCGCGGAAGGTCACCAGACCCGGGTTCTCCATCGCCCCGAGGTTGTACTCCGGCACGAACGCCTGGTCGTACTTGCCGAACGGGTACGGGTAGTCGAACTGGTCGTGGAAGAAGTCGAAGCCCTGCTTGGTGACGAGGAACACGTCGTCCGCGTCGAAGTGCCGGGCCAGGCCCTTGCGGCACATCGCGCCGAGCGGGATCTCCAGCGTGCTGCCGTCGTCGAGGGTGCGGGTGTAGGTGTCCGTCACGTAGTGGTACGGACCGGCCACCACACAGGTGATGTACGTGGAGATGGGCTCGGTCTCGGCGAACCGCCACACCCCGTCCTCGCCCCGGGTGCCCTCCCCGTTCGACCAGACCGTCCAGCCCTCGGGCGCGCTCGCCTCGAAGCGGTAGCGGGCCTTGAGGTCGGGCTGCTCGAAGTTGGCGAAGACCCGCCGGGAGTCGGCCGGCTCGTACTGGGTGTAGAGGTAGACCTCGCCGTCCTCGGGGTCGACGAAGCGGTGCATGCCCTCGCCGGTCCGGCTGTAGGCGCAGTTCGCGTCGACCACCAGCACGTTCTCGGCGGCCAGATCGGCCAGCGCCACCCGGGTGCCGTCGAACACGGCGGCCGGGTCGAGCGGCTTGCCGTTGAGGGTGATCGCGTTCACGGACGGCGCGACCAAGTCCGCGAAGGACTCCGCGCCCGGCCGCGCGCAGCGGAACTTGATCGTGGTCACCGAGCGGAACGTACGCGGCCCGTCCGGGGCGTCCCCGACCGCCGAGCGCAGATCGAGGGCGACGTCGTACCCGTCGACGGACAACAGCTCGGCCCGCTCACGGGCCTCGTCGCGGGACAGATTCTCACCGGGCACGGGCACTCCTTCGTGTCTCGTTCGAACAGCACCGATCCTGCCATGCCCGCCCGGCGCCGGACACGCGGGAATGAGCTGGACCCCGGTCCGGTTGGCACCGAGGCACATCCACCGGACGCACGGCCACCCGTCAGCGGCGTCCCCGCAGGAGGAGAGACATGTCCGAGACCGTGACCCAGGCCGGGAAGACCCCCGTCGACTTCTGGTTCGACCCGCTGTGTCCGTGGGCCTGGATGACCTCCCGCTGGATGCTGGAGGTCGAGAAGGTGCGCGACGTGGAGGTCCGCTGGCACCTGATGAGCCTCGCCGTCCTCAACGAGGACCGGCTGGAGGAGCTGCCGGAGAACTACCGCGAATTCCTGAGCACCAAGGCGTGGGGGCCGGTCCGGGTCGTCATGGCCGCGCAGGAGAAGTTCGGCACCGAGGTGCTGGGCCGGCTGTACACCGCGCTGGGCACCCGCTTCCACAACCAGGACCTGGGCTCCGGCCGCGAGGTCCTGGTCGCCGCCCTGGAGGAGGCCGGGCTGCCCGCCGAGCTCGCCGACTACGCGGACGCCGACCCGGAGACCTACGAGTTCGACGCGCAGCTGCGCGCCTCGCACAAGGAGGGCATCGACAAGGTCGGCCAGGACGTCGGCACCCCGGTGATCGCGGTGCCCGGCGCCGACGGCGAGCAGATAGCCTTCTTCGGCCCGGTCGTCACCCCGGCGCCCAAGGGCGAGGCCGCCGCCCGGCTCTGGGACGGCACGCTGCTGGTGGCCTCGACCCCCGGCTTCTACGAGATCAAGCGCAGCCGCACGTCCGGCCCGATCTTCGACTAGGACCCGCCCCGCGAGCGCCTCGCCGCCGCCCCCCGCCACAGAACTCGTCTTCCCAGCCCGGGTCCACGCCCGGCGTCCAGAACGCGAAAGTGTTCATGGCGTCGAGCATGGCACCCGGCACTGACAGCGGGACGGGCGCGAATGGGTGCGGGACCGGCGCACGGTGACGGCGCACGCGTGGCAGTGCCGTACGGGCGCGTGCGCCCCGCCGGTGCGGACGGCCCCCGCGAGTCACGTCCTCGCGGGGGCCGTCCGTGTGTCCGCCCGCAGGTGAAGGTTGAGAAGACGATCACGAGCAGGGCGTCTGGGGGTCCCTACGGGACCAGGAGGAGGGCGTTGCCGGCGGACTTGGCGGCGGCGTAACGCTTCGCCACGTCCTGCCAGTTGACCACCCGCCACATCGCCTCGATGAAGTCCACCTTCTGGTTCTTGTACTGGAGGTAGAAGGCGTGCTCCCAGGCGTCGAAGACCAGGATCGGGGTGGAGCCCTGGCCGACGTTGCCCTGGTGGTCGTAGATCTGCTCGACCACGAGACGGCCGCTGACCGGCTCGTGGGCGAGGACGCCCCAGCCCGAACCCTGCGTGGTCGCCGACGCCTTGGTCAGCTGGGCCTTGAACTTGGCGAAGGAGCCGAAGGACTCGGCGATGGCGTCCGCCAGCTCGCCCACGCCGTCGGCCTCCAGCGGCTCGCCGCCGCCGTCGCCGGTCATGTTGTGCCAGTAGATCGAGTGCAGGATGTGGCCGGAGAGGTGGAACGCGAGGTTCTTCTCCAGGCCGTTGATCGAGCCCCAGGCGTCCTTGTCGCGGGCCTCCGCGAGCTGCTCCAGGGTGTCGTTCGCGCCCTTCACGTACGCCGCGTGGTGCTTGTCGTGATGCAGCTCGATGATCTCCGGGCTGATGACGGGTTCGAGCGCGGCGTAGTCGTACGGAAGTTCAGGAAGCGTGTAAATGGCCATGTCCGAAGCCCCTCCGGCTGCTTATTGCAACTGATACGCAAGTGCACGCTATCAGCAGGAATTGGCCTGTGCAGCTAAGGGTCACCTCAGCAAAAAGCCCTGCGTCCGGAGGTCTAGGACCTCCGGACGCAGGGCTTTCGGGCTTTTTCCGCCAGGGGCGGCCGTGGCGGTCAGGCCGCCCGGCGGGCCGCCGTCCGCTGCCGGACGTAGCCGATGACGGCCAGCACCACGGTGAGCGCGCCCGTGGCCATCAGCTGGTCGCGGGTGTCGGGCTGACGGGCCATCAGAACGAAGATCCCGGCCATCGCCGCCAGCGCCACCCAGGTCAGCCCCGGGTAGAGCCACATCCGCACCACCAGCTTCTCCGGCGTCTCGCGCTCGGTGCGCCGGCGCAGCAGCAGCTGGGAGGCGGCGATGAAGATCCAGACGACCAGGATCACCGCGCCGATCATGTTGAGCAGCCAGGGGAAGACGTCGTCCGGGCGCCAGTAGCTCAGCAGGACGCAGCCGAAGCCGAAGACCGAGGAGCACAGCACCCCGTTGCGCGGCACCCCGCCGGAGATCCGGCCGAGCGCCTTGGGGCCCTGGTCCCGCGCGACCAGCGAGTACGCCATGCGCGAGGCGCCGTAGATGTTGGCGTTCATCGCGGAGAGCAGGGCGATCAGGACGACCACGTTCATGATCTGCCCGGCGCCGTCGATGCCGAGGTGGTCCAGGGCGGCCACGTACGGTCCCTTCGCGACCACCTCCTTGTCGTTCCAGGGCACCAGCGTGACGATGACCGCCATCGAGCCGATGTAGAAGACGGCGATGCGCCACATCGCCGTGCGCACCGCGCGGGCCACGCCCTGGACCGGCTTCTCGGACTCGGCCGCGGCGATGGTGACCGTCTCCAGGCCGCCGTACGCGAAGACGGAGGCGAGCAGTCCGAGCACCAGGCCCTCGGATCCGTTGGGCAGGAAGCCGCCCTCGCCGGTGAGGTTGGAGGTGCCGGGGGCGTCGGTGTCGGGCAGCACGCCGAGGATGGCGAGCAGGCCGAGGACGAGGAAGAGCGCGATCGCGGCGACCTTGAGCGCGGCGAACCAGAACTCGAACTCGCCGAAGTTCTTCACGGCCGCGAGGTTGGTGGCGGTGAACACCAGCATGAAGAGCGCGACCCACGCCCACTCGGGCGTTCCGGGCATCCACTGGGTCATGATCTTGGCGGCGCCGATGCCCTCCAGGCCGACCGCCACGCAGAGCAGCACCCAGAACGCCCAGCCGGCCGTGAAGCCCGCCCAGGGCCCGATGGCCCGCTCGGCGTGCACGGAGAAGGAGCCGGAGGCGGGGTTGGCCGCCGACATCTCGCCCAGCATGCGCATCACCAGCATGACGAGCGCGCCGGATATGCCGTAGGCGAGGACGATCGAGGGCCCGGCGGCGGCGATCCCGGCGCCGGAGCCCACGAACAGCCCGGCGCCGATGACGCCGCCGAGCGCGATCATCGAGAGGTGGCGCTGCTTGAGGCCGTGGGTGAGGGGGGAGTCGACCTTCGGCGGCGCGTCGGTCGTCACGGGCGCGTTTGTCCGAGACATGGGCAGACCCTGTTCAGTAGCTGAGACGGGGAGCGGGAGCCACAGTCTGTGGGGGACACCGCTCAGAGGGAACACCCGACCGCTATCCGGACACTCGACTCACACAGTGTGAAGAGCTCTCCACATCTCGTACGCGGAACGGGCACGTCCACGCTCGTGGGTCACGCCAAACCCGCCCGTAACTCCCGACCTAACGATCGGTCTGCCGCCCGAGCCGCTCCCGTACGAAGGCGACCACCAGGACCGCCGCCGTCGCGCCCGCCGACCACAGCAGCTGCGGCCGGGTGCCCGCGTCCCGGAGCATCAGCACCAGCACGGCCGCCATCGCGGCCAGCGCCGCCCAGGTCAGCCAGGGGAAGCCCCACATCCGCAGGGTCAGCTTCTCCGGCGTCTCGCGCTCGATCCGGCGGCGCAGCCGCAGCTGGGAGACGGCGATCAGGCTCCAGACGAACAGCAGCACCGCGCCGACCGCGTTGAGCATGTAGAGGAAGACCGAGTCGGGCCACTTCAGATTGAGCAGCACCGAGACGAACCCGAACGCCACCGACGCCAGCACCGCCCGCCGCGGCACCCCGCCGCCCGCCGTCTTCAGCAGCCCCTTGGGCGCCTCGCCGCGCTCGGCGAGCGAGAAGATCATCCGGGACGAGCCGTAGAGGTTGGCGTTGAGCGCGGAGAGCAGCGCGACGAAGACCACCACGTTCATGATCTGCCCGGCGCCGGACACCCCGATCGAGTCGAGCACGGCCACGTACGGGCTGTGCCCCGGCCGCATCGAACTCCACGGCAGCAGGGTCACGATCACCAGCATCGAGCCCACGTAGAAGAAGAGGATGCGCCACACCGCGCTGCGCACCGCGCGGCCGACCGCGCGCACCGGGTCGTCCGACTCGGCCGCGGCGATGGTGACGACCTCCAGACCGCCGAACGCGAAGATCACCGCGAGGACGCCGGAGACCACCCCGTCCCAGCCGTTCGGCAGGAAGCCGCCCTGCCCGGTGAGATGGGTCAGCCCCACCGGGTCGGTGCCGGGGAGCACCCCGAAGACCGCGAGCAGACCGAGCACCAGGAACAGCGTGATCGCGCCGACCTTCAGCGTGGCGAACCAGAACTCGAACTCGCCGAAGTTCTTCACGGCCGCCAGGTTGGCCGCGGTGAACACCACCATGAAGACCAGCACCCACGCCCACTGCGGCATCCCCGGCACCCAGCCGTTGGCGATCTGGGCCGCGCCCGTCGCCTCCACGGCGAGGACCACCACCAGCAGGAACCAGTAGAGCCAGCCGACGCTGAACCCGGCCCAGCGGCCCAGCGCCCGCTCGGCGTGGACCGAGAACGACCCGGACGCCGGCATCGCCGACGACATCTCGCCGAGCATCCGCATCACCAGCATCGCGAGCGCGCCCGCGATCAGATACGAGACGACGATCCCCGGCCCCGCGACCGCGATGCCCGCGCCCGAACCCACGAAGAGCCCGGCGCCGATCACCCCGCCCAGACCCAGCATGGTCAGATGGCGCTGCTTCAGTCCGTGGGAGAGGGGCTCGGCCTCGGCCGAGGTGGTGTCGGCGGCGGTGGCCCCGGCAGCGGTCTTGCCGTCGTGCATGGCGCTCGTAACTCTCGGATCACTCACTGATCGTTTATGGGGAACCTACAGTCTCCCCGAGCCCCGCCCGGATCCGCAAAACCGTACGTACTCCTCATCGGTGCAGTGACGAGGGTCACGCCGGCGGACGGGAGTAGTCCGGCCTTTGTGTGATCCCCACCAAGGCCCCAACCGCCGCTTTGTGGGCGGCTGATGGTGATCGAGTGAGAATCCCTCGGCTAACGTCACGGTGTCCCCAGCACGAGTACCGCTTCCCGTCCCCCGAACCGCGGAGTTCCCCCATGGCCACCAGCACCGCAACCGCCCCCGCCGCACCCCGTACCGGCGCCACCGGGAAGGTCCTCGCCGACCTGCTGCCCGGTGCCCGCGCCCGGGACGTCGCCCTGGTGCTCGGCGGCGCCGCGCTCACCGGCGTGGCCGCCCAGATCGCGGTTCCCGTGCCCGGCTCCCCGGTCCCCGTCACCGGCCAGACCTTCGCCGCGCTGCTGGTCGGCACCTCGCTCGGGGCCCGCCGCGGCTTCCTCTCGCTCGGCCTGTACGCGCTGATCGGCATGGCCGGGATGCCCTGGTTCGCGAACGGCACCTCGGGCGCGGGCGGCGCCTCCTTCGGCTATGTGCTGGGCATGCTGCTCGCCTCCACCGTGGTGGGCGCGCTCGCCCGGCGCGGCGGCGACCGCTCGGTGGCGCGCACGGCGGGCACGATGGTGCTGGGCTCGGCGATCGTCTACGCGGTCGGCGTCCCCTACCTCGCGGCCTCGACCGGGATGTCCCTGAACCAGGCGGTCGCGGCGGGCCTCACCCCGTTCCTGCTCGGTGACGCGCTCAAGGCGGCGCTGGCGATGGGCGCGCTCCCGGCCGCGTGGAAGTTCGTGGGCCGCAGGTAGTCCGGCGGCGAGGACGCGGAAAGGGGCCGGACGCACGCGTCCGGCCCCTTTCGCATGCCGTGGCCCGTACCGCTCAGTGCAGGCGCCTGCGGTGGTGGCGGGAGTTGGCCCACCAGATGCCGGTGGAGCCGACGAACAGCAGCAGACAGCCGGCGGCCAGCAGCGGGAGCACCCCGTCGTTGACGCCGGTCCTCGGCAGCTGGGCGGGCGGGGTCGGGGTGGGGGAGCCGGGGGCGGCCGGTGCGGGAGAGGCGGGCGCGGTCGGCGACGGGGAGGCGGAGCCGGCGGGCGGGGCCGCGGGCACGTTGTCGGTGCCGAGCAGCAGCGGGGTGTCGGGGGCGTTGGGCGTCGGCCTGGTGGTGCCGAACGGGACCGGCCCCTGCTGCCACAGGAGCGTGTCGCCCGTGCCCTCGGTCACCGGCAGGCAGATCTTTCCGGTCTTCTTCAGATCGTAAGTGGCGGATACGGCATACGACTTGTCTTTACCGGCTGCCAAATTGTCGATGACACAGGCGAATCCGGTGTTCGTGCCCTTCGGTAGCTTGTTCTCCGGAACCGGTGAACAGCCCGGCACTCCGGTGATCCGCATTCCGTCGAGACCGAGGACGGTAAGGGTGATCCGGCCGGTGTCCTTGGTGCCCTTGTTGAGGATTTTCGCGGTGAGCGTGGTCGTTCCCATGGAATTGGAGACCTTGATCTCCTTGGGCAGTTCGGTCGAGATCTTCACGTCGGCGGGGGCGCTGGGGCCGGGCGAACCGCCCTGGTCGCTCCCGGGCGTCGGATCGTCGGCGAAAGCCGACGCACCCAGCGGCAGAATGAGCAGTCCGGCGAAGAGACCGGCTGCCAGGGATCCCCAGTGTTTTTTCGAACGCATTTCCCATCCCCCTCACCCGAGTTGGGCGACAGCAGTGCTGAGAAGGGTCCCACAAGATTTCGCGGAATTATGCTGTGATGGTGGCAAGTTCGTGTTTCTGTCCTGGTTGCACCAGGTGCTGAGGGGGCGGGCGGTAATGCCGGGAATTCGGGGACTTCTGGTGGCCGGACGTTATCGGCTCGATGTCACGATCGGCCAGGGTGGAATGGGCCGGGTGTGGCGGGCGGCCGATGAAATCCTCGACCGGCAGGTCGCCGTGAAAGAGATGCGGATGGACGGCCTCGATGTGGAGGACAGCCTCGTCCGCCGCGAGCGCACCCTGCGGGAGGCGCGCGCCACGGCCCGAATCGACCACCCCAACGTGGTGCGCGTCTACGACGTGGTGGAGGAGGCGGACCGGCTGTGGATCGTGATGGAACTGGTCGACGGCCGCTCCCTGGAACAGACCCTGGTCCGGGGCGGCCCGGTGAGCCCGCGCGAGGCGGCCCGGATCGGCCTCGGTCTCGCCGAGGCGCTGCGCGAGGTGCACGCCGTCGGGGTGCTGCACCGTGACATCAAGCCCGGGAACGTCCTGCTCGGGCGGACCGGCCGGGTCGTCCTGACCGACTTCGGGATCGCCGCGATCCAGGACGCGACCGCGCTGACCGTGGTGGGGATGCTGGTCGGCTCGCCGGACTACATGGCGCCCGAACGCGTCGGCGGGCGCCCGCAGGGCCCCGCCTCCGACCTCTGGTCGCTGGGCGCCACGCTGTGCGCGGCGGTGGGCGGCCGGTCCCCGTTCGCCCGCGAGACGACGCTGGCGACGCTGCACGCGGTCCTGTACGAGGAGCCGGAACTGCCCGCCGACGCGGGCCCGCTGGCCCCCGTACTGGCCTCGCTCCTGGTCAAGGACCCGGAACAGCGCCCACCCCTGGAAGCCCTGACGACAAGCCTCCTCCAACTGGCCACACCCCCGACCCCACCACCCCACCCCCCGACACTGGCGATCCCCCGGACACCGGCGCCCGCGGAGCCCGGCCGGGCCCAGCCGCCGTCCCCGGAACCCGGACCGCCCCCGGCCCCGGCGCCCACCCCGCTCCCGCGCTCCGTCCCGGGCTTCGGAGCGCCCGCGTCCCCCGGCCCGCTCTCCGAGGCGCCCGCGCCCCCCGCTCCGGCGCCCGAGGCGTCACCCCGGCCGGGTACGCCGCCGGGCGCCCCCCGGGAGCTCCCGGGCGACCCGCCCGTGGACCCGGTCCCCGCCGAGGCGTCCGCGGGGTTCGGGCCGTACGCGGCGCACCAGCTGCCCGCCGCCGCCCCGGCGGCCGGGAGCGGGGCGCGGGGGCCGCAGGCCCCGCCCGGGGGTCAGGGGGCGGAGCCCCCTGGGAACACCCCCTCCACCCCCACCCGGCCGTCCGCCGAGGACTTTCGGGAAGGGGCGGGGCGGGGAGCCTCCCGGGCGCGGCCCGCCCCCGGCCCCGGCCTCGCCCCCGGCGGCAGCCCCGGCCCCGGCCCCGACGGCACCCCCCACCCCCGAAGCCGAAGCCGCAGGCGCCCCCGCACGCTCATCGCCACCGCGACGGCCCTCACCGCCGCCCTGGCGATCGCCGTCGTCCTCGCCACCACCCACGGCTCGGGCTCCGGCTCCGGCTCCGCCAAGTCCTCCGCGGGCGCCGCCACGGCCACCGCCCCCACCGTCGCCGGCACCTCCCGCCCGCCCAGCGCCCCGCCCCCCGGCACCATCGGCGAGACCGGCTTCGCCTGGGCGCCCCCCAAGGGCTGGACGCGCACCGCCAAGAGCCCGTCCAACATCCACTACCACGCCCCGGACGGAGAACAGGAGATCGCCGCCTCGTACGCACTCGTACGCGGCGGCGATCTCCTGAGCCAGTGGCAGGGAGCCGAACAGGGCTCCCACGACGTTCCGGGCTATCGCGAGATCCGTCTGGAGCGGACCACGTTCAACGGCCGCCCGGCCGTCGTCTGGGACTACTACTTCACACAGAACGGGGACCCCTGGAAGGCCCGCCAGATGGGCTTCGACGAGAACGGCAAGTCGTACCAGGTCAACATCTGGTACCTGGCCGCCACCGAGACCGACGCCCTGCGCACCTACTCGGCGGTGACCTCGTCCTTCACACCGCTCTGAACGACCTCGACCCGGGTGGCCGAGCGCCGGTTGAACTCCCGTACCAGGGAGATCGCCACGACGAGGGCGGCCACCAGCAGCGACAGCAGCACCTGCTTGCGCCCGGCGTCGTCGGTGAGCATGTAGACGAGCACGAACGAGATCATCGCGATCGTCGCCCAGGTCAGATACGGGAAGAACCACATCCTGACCGTCAGCTTCTCCGGCGTCTCGCGCAGGATGATCCCGCGCATCCGCAGCTGCGTGAAGCAGATGACCAGCCACACGAACAGCGCGACCGCGCCGGAGGAGTTGAGCAGGAAGTCGAAGACGGTGTCGGGCCACTTGTAGTTGAAGAAGACCGCGACGAACCCGAAGAGGACCGAGCAGAGGATGGCCGCCTGCGGCACGCCCCGCGCGTTGGTGCGGGCGAAGGCGCGCGGCGCGTCACCGCGCTGACCCAGCGAGAAGGCCATGCGGGAGGCGGTGTACAGGCCGGAGTTGAGGCAGGACAGGACCGCGGTCAGCACGATCACGTTCATGATCTGCCCGGCGTGCGGGATGCCGATCGAGTTCAGCGCGGCGACGTAGGAGCCGTCCTTGACGATCGCCGGGTCGTTCCACTTCAGCAGCGTCAGGACGACGAGGATGGAGCCGAGGTAGAAGACGGCGATGCGCCAGATCACGCTGTTGGTGGCCTTGGTGACCGCGCGGCGCGGGTCCTCGGACTCACCGGCGGCCAGGGTGACGATCTCGCTGCCCATGAAGGAGAAGACGACCATCAGCACACCGGTGAGGATCGCCCCGGCGCCCTTGGGCATGAATCCGCCCGCGTCGGTGAGGTGCGCGAACCCGTCGCCGGGGTTGTCCGAGCCCGGCAGGACGCCGAAGACGGCCAGCAGGCCGATGAGGACGAAGGCGCCGATGGCGACGACCTTGATCCCGGCGAACCAGAACTCGAACTCGCCGTACGAGGAGACCGAGACCAGGTTGGTGGCGGTCAGCACGACCATGACGATCAGCGCCCAGCCCCACTGCGGGACCGCCCCGACCCAGCCGTGCAGGATCTTCGCACCGGCGGTCGCCTCGACGGCGAGCACCACGACCCAGAAGAACCAGTACAGCCATCCGATGGAGAAGCCGGCCCAGCGGCCGAGCGCCTGGTCGGCGTAGGCCGAGAAGGAGCCGGAGGTGGGCCGGGCGGCGGCCATCTCGCCGAGCATCCGCATCACGAAGACGACCATCAGGCCGACGAGCGCGTACGAGAGCAGGATGGCGGGACCGGCGGCGGCGATGCCGGAGCTGGAGCCGACGAAGAGGCCCGCGCCGATCACACCACCGATGGCGATCATGGACAGATGGCGGTTCTTGAGACCCGCCTGGAGGCCGGAAGACTCGGGGTTCCCGGGATCGCCCGGTCGGCCGTCTTCCTTCGCAAGGGAGGTTTGCGAGGTCATGGACGCTTCCTTAAAAAGGTGTAAAGGTCGCTCGGGTTACGAACCCAGGCATTGAAGCCCGGTACTCCCAGGTACGGAAGACCCGACTCCGAATCGTGATGAGGGGACCGAGGTCCCTGGCGGCCAGTGACGAAGGTCCCGACCCCGATGAACCCTGCCCGCCCGATCGCATGCCACACTCGGGAGCATGCGCGTGTACCTCGGTTCAGACCATGCCGGATACGAACTCAAGAACCACCTGGTCGACTGGCTCACGGCCCATGGCCACGAGGCCGTCGACTGCGGTCCCCACATCTACGACGCCCAGGACGACTACCCGCCGTTCTGCCTGCGCGCCGCCGAGCAGACGGCCGCGGACCCGGACGCGCTGGGCATCGTGATCGGCGGCTCCGGCAACGGCGAGCAGATCGCCGCGAACAAGGTCAAGGGCGTCCGTGCCGCCCTCGCCTGGAGCGAGCAGACCGCGGCCCTGGGCCGCGAGCACAACAACGCCAACGTGATCTCCATCGGCGGCCGGATGCACACCCAGGAAGAGGCGACCAAGTTCGTCGAGATCTTCCTGACCACGCCGTACTCGGGTGAGGAGCGCCACACCCGGCGCATCGAGATGCTCAGCGAGTACGAGACCACCGGCAAGCTCCCCGAGATCCCGGCGCACCACCCGCGACAGGACTGATCCGGGGCATGCCCGAAGGGCACACGATCCACCGGCTGGCCGCCGACCACGAGCAGTGGTTCGGCGGCCGTGCCGTGCGCGCGGCCAGCCCGCAGGGCAAGTTCTCGGACGGCGCGGCCCTGGTCGACGGCCAGGTCCTGGAGGTGGCCGAGGCCCACGGCAAGCACCTGTTCCTGGGCTTCGGCCCGGCCACCGGCTGGATCCACGTCCACCTCGGCCTGTTCGGCAAGTACGCGCTGGGCACCGGGACGCCCCCGCCGCCCACCGACACGGTCCGGCTGCGCCTCACCGGCCCCGGCGGCTACGCGGACCTGCGGGGCCCGACGGCCTGCGCCCTGATCACCGACGCCGAGAAGCGGGCGATACACGACCGGCTCGGCCCCGACCCGCTGCGGCCCGCCGACGGCCCGGACCGGGCCTGGCAGCGCATCTCGCGCAGCCGCACCACCATCGCCGCGCTGCTGATGGACCAGAAGGTCGTCGCGGGCGTCGGCAACGTCTACCGGGCCGAGGTCCTGTTCCGCCACGGCGTCGACCCCTACCGGCCCGGCCGCGACCTGAGCCGCGCCGAGTGGGACGCGATGTGGACCGACCTCGCCGCGCTGATGCGCGAGGGCGTCCGCAACAACCGCATCGACACGGTCCGGCCCGAGCACACCCCCGAGGCCATGGGCCGCCCGCCCCGGGTCGACGACCACGGCGGCGAGGTGTACGTGTACCGGCGCGCGACGCTGCCGTGCCACCTGTGCGGCACGGAGATCCGCACGGCCGACCTGGCCGCCCGCAACCTCTTCTGGTGCCCCGCCTGCCAGCCCCCGGGCCCCCGCTAGCGCCCTCGCCCCCACGGCCTCCGGGGGCGCGGAAAACCGTGTGACCGGCCCTTCACCGGCGCCCGGCCGCGGAACCGGCGCAGGGGTCCCCCTGCGCGCGCCGCCATCCGCTGGATAGGGTCACCGGCAATGGCACGACGTGTGGGAGCGGACTCGTTCAGTGCCCGGTGGCGCAAATCCATGCACCGGGCACGGGTAGCCCTGCGCAAATCCGGGGTCGACTACTTCCGGGGCGACGGCTCCGACTGGATCGCGCTCGCGGGCCTCCTGCTGACCGTCCCGGCGATCACCGCCGCCACCCTGATCGCCCCCGTCTGGTGCGCCCCCGGAGCGCTGGCCGTGCCGATCGTGGCGGGCGGCGTCCTGCTGCGCCCGGCCAGCCTGCTCGGCCTGTACGCGGCGGCGGCCGTCGCCCTCATCGTCGAGTCCGTCCGGCTCGGCCCCTACACCGAGGGCCCCGCCCGGGTCACCCCCGGCACGGTCCTGGTGGTCGCCGCCTGCGGCCTCTTCGGACTGCTGATCGCCCAGTTCCGGGCCCGCGTCGGCGTGCCCTGGCGGCGCGGCGGCACCATGCTCTTCGACCTGCGCGAACGCATCCGCGTCCAGTCCTCGCTGCCCCGGCTGCCCAAGGGCTGGCACCGCGAGATGGCGCTGCGCCCGGCGGGCGGCCAGTCGTTCTCCGGCGACTTCGTGGTGGCCGCCCGCACCAGCGGCGGACGCACCCTCGAAGTGGTCCTCACCGACGTCTCCGGCAAGGGCATGGACGCGGGCTCGCGCGCCCTGCTGCTGTCCGGCGCCTTCGGCGGCCTCCTCGGCTCGCTGCCCCCGCACGGCTTCCTGCCCGCCGCCAACGGCTATCTGCTGCGCCAGGACTGGGACGAGGGCTTCGCCACCTCCATCCACCTCGTGCTCGACCTCGACTCCGGCGACTACGAACTCCTCTCCGCCGGACACCTCCCCGCCCTCCACCTCCAGGCGGGCTCCGGCCGCTGGAGCGAGGTGTCGGGGGAGGGGCCGCTGCTCGGGGTGTACGACGGGGCCGAGTTCCACCCCGTCAAGGGCTCCCTCGGCCCCGGCGACGTCCTGATGCTCTTCACCGACGGCCTCGTCGAGACGGCCGAGCGCGACATCGCGGAGGGCATCGACCGCCTCACCGGCGAGGCCGACCGCTATGTCGCCACCGGCTTCGAGGGAGCGGCCTGGCACCTCATCGAGGCGGTCGCCAAGGACGTCAACGACGACCGCGCCCTGCTGCTGATCCGACGGGACGCGTAGCCCCGTACGACCGGGCGCCCCGGCCCGCCGGCGGGGAAACTCCCGGGGCCCGGTGGGGAAAGCCCCACCCCCGATCCGCCAGCCGCCGTCATGGTCGGCGAGGGGCCTTGATCCGTACGTTCGAGTACATCGGAAACCGGACGTACGACGAGAGGTCGAGAACCATGGCACTGCGACGCGCCAAGCGGCGGGCAACACCGGTCGAGGCCGCACTGGGCGACCCCGGCTGGGCCGTCGAACTGCGCGGGGTGCGGCGCCAGTACGGGCGCGGCGGCTCGGCCGTGCACGCCCTGCGGGGCATCGACCTCCAGCTGCCGCGCGGCAGCTTCACGGCGGTGATGGGGCCCTCCGGCTCCGGCAAGTCGACGTTCCTGCAGTGCGCGGCGGGGCTCGACCGGCCCACCGACGGCTCCGTGCGGCTCGGCGGGACCGAGATCACCAAGATGAGCGAGAACCGGCTGACCGAACTGCGCCGGGCCCGGCTCGGGTTCGTCTTCCAGGCGTTCAACCTGCTCCCGTCGCTGACCGTCGAGCAGAACGTGCTGCTGCCCATGCGCCTCGCGGGCAAGCGCCCCGACCACCGCCGCGCCGAGCAGCTGCTCGGCCAGGTGGGCCTCGCGGGCAAGGGGCGGCGCCGCCCCGGTGAGCTGTCCGGCGGCCAGCAGCAGCGCGTGGCGATCGCCCGCGCCCTGGTGACCCGCCCGGACGTCGTCTTCGCCGACGAGCCGACCGGCGCGCTGGACACCACCACCGCGGCCGAGGTCCTGACGCTGCTGCGCACCGCCGTGGACGGCATGGGCGCCACCGTCGTCATGGTCACCCACGACCCGGGCGCCGCCGCCTACGCCGACCAGGTCCTCTTCCTCGCGGACGGCTCGATCGTGGACGCCCTGCGCGGCGCCCCGGCGGCCCGCATCGCGGACCGGATGCGCACCCTGACCGCCCGGCCGACGGCCGCCCACGCCCCGATGGCGGCGTGATGCGCACCAACGGCCTCGCCCGCGCGGCACTGCGCTTCAAGCCGTCCGCGTTCGTCGGCACCTTCGTCGCCCTGTTCATGGCCGCGGCGATCGTCTCGGCGTGCGGCATCCTCCTGGAGTCAGGGCTGCGCGCGTCCGTCCCCGCCGAGCGGTACGCGCAGGTCCCCGTGGTGGCCGCCGCCGACCAGCAGGCGCACCACACCACCGGCAGCGGCGACGACCGGGACACCGAGTCCGTGCCGCTGCCCGACAAGGCACGGCTCGACGCCGCCCTCGCCGCCCGCGCCGCCGCGGCCCCCGGCGCCGCCGCGGCGATCGCGGACGTCTCCTTTCCCGTACGTACGGGAAGTACGCCCGCCACCGCACACGGCTGGGGCTCGGCCTCCTTCACCGGTACGAAGCTCGCCTCCGGCACCGCGCCCGGCCCCGGCCGGCTGGTGACCGGGAGCGGTCATGCCGTCGGCGACCGGGTCACCGTCGACACCCCGTCCGGCGCGCGGCAGTTCACGGTGTCCGGCACCACCGACAGCCCCGGCACGGTGTGGTTCGACGACACCCAGGCCCTCGCCCTGTCCGGCCACCCCGGCCGGGCCGACGCCATCGCCGTACTGGCCAAGCCGGGCGTCGGCGCCGGTGCCCTCGCCGACCAGGTCGCCGAGCGGCTCGGGGACGCCGCGAAGGTGCACACCGGGGACGGCCGGGGCGCCGTCGAGACCCGCGGCCTGGCCCTCGCCAAGGAGCTGCTGATCGCGCTCGGCGGCTCCTTCGGCGGCGTGGCCACCATGGTCGCCGTCTTCACCGCCGCGGGCACCGTCACCCTCTCGGTCGGCCAGCGCCGCCGCGAGTACGCCCTGCTGCGCGCCATCGGCGCGACCCCGCGCCAGATCCGGCGCACCATCGCCACCGAGACCCTGCTGGTCGCCCCGCTCGCCGGCGCGCTCGGCTGTCTGCCGGGCACGGCCCTGGCCACCTGGTGGTTCGGGCAGCTGCGCGACAAGGGCGCGCTCCCGGACCCCGTCGACCTGGCCGTCTCCTGGATCCCGATGGCCGCGGCGGTCGGCGCGGCCGTGCTCACCTCGCTCCTGTCCGGGTACCTGGCGGCCCGCCGCCCCTCGCGCACCAAGCCCGGCGAGGCCCTGCGGGACGCGTCCGCGGAGCGGCTGCGCGTCGGCTGGATCCGCACCCCGCTCGGCCTCGCGGCCCTCGTCGGCGGTTTCGTCTGCGCGGGCGTGGCCGCCAGTACGAAGGGCGAGGACTCCGCCAACGCGGCCCTCGGCGTGGTCATGCTCTTCATGCTGGCCGTCGCCCTGCTCGGCCCGCTGATCGCCCGCGCCTGCGCCGCCCTGTTCGGGCTGCCGCTGCGCGCGGCGGGCGCCCCGGCCTCGCTGGCCGCGGCCAACTCCCGGGCCAACGCCCGCCGGCTGGCCTCCGCGATCACCCCGATCGTGCTGGCCATGGCGTTCTCCTCCACCCTCGTCTTCATGCACACCAGCGAGGACCACGCCGCCGGGAAGCAGCAGCGGGCGGGCCTGGTCGCCGACCGGGTCGTCACCGGCCCCGACGGCCTGGCCTCCGACGCGGTGGCGCGGGCGAAGGCGACCCCCGGCGTCACCACCGCGGTGGGCCTGACCCGCAGCTCGGTCCTGTTCCTCTCCGGCGGCCTCCAGACGGCCTCCGCCCAGGGCTTCACCGGCACCGGCGCCGACCTGGCCCGCGTCCAGGACCTGGGGGTGCGCGAGGGCTCCCTGGACGCCCTGGTGCCCGGCGCGGTCGCCCTCGACAGGACCGTGGCGGACGCCCTGAAGGCCCAGGTCGGCGACCGGGTCGCGCTGGTCCTGCCCGACGGCGCCAAGGCGTCCCTGAAGCTCGCCGCCGTCTACTCCCGGGGTCTCGGCCTCGCCGAGGTCACGCTGGCCCAGCGCGACCTGGCGCCGCACACCACGACCGTCGGCGCCCCCACCGAACTCCTCCTCAAGGGGAACGTCCGGGCCGCCGCGCTGGCGCCGCTCGGCACCGTCACCGACGCGGCGGGCTACACCACCGCCAAGAGCGTCGAGCGCGAGGTGAACGCCTGGGGCAACACCACCATGTCGGCCGTCCTCGGCGGCTTCGCCGCCATCGCCGCCGCGAACACGCTGGTCATGACCGTCCTGGACCGCCGCCGCGAGCTCGCCACCCTGCGCCTGATCGGCACCACCCGCCGCCAGGTCATGGGCATGGTCCGCTGGGAGGCCCTGCTGGTGACCTCGGCGGGGCTGGTGCTCGGCACGGCGATCGCGCTGGCCACCCTCGTCCCGATGATGAACGGCCTGACCGGCGAGGGCCCCTACATCCCGCCGCTGCTGTACGGCTCGTTCGCCGCCGGGGTCCTGGGCCTTGGCCTGGCCGCCACGGCGCTGCCCGCCCGGGCCGCCCTACGCTGAGCCCATGCTCACACTCCCCGAGGTCGAGACCGTCGCACGGGCCGCCCACGCCGCCCAGACCGACAAGGCGGGCCGCCCCTACGCCGAACACCTGGCAGCCGTCGCCGAGGGCGTCCGCGCGCGGGGCGGCAGCGAGGCCCAGATCGCGGCGGCCTGGCTGCACGACTCGGTGGAGGACGCGGCACTGCCGGCCAGGTGGCTCGCGGAGGCCGAACTCGCCCCCGGCGTACGGGAGATGGTCCTGGCGCTCACCAAGGAGCCCGGCGAGGACCTGGCGGCGTACACCGCCAGGATCCTCGCCACCCCCGGTGCGCTGCTGGTCAAGGAGGCCGATCTGGCCCACAACGCCGACCCGGCCCGGCTCGCGGTCCTGGACGGGCCGACCAGGGAGCGCCTCACCCGCAAATACGCCACCGTCCGCGCCCTCCTCGGACTGCCGGACCCGCACGCGCGTTTGGCGTGATCCCTTCGATGGCTATCCGTCACGCGGCAGCACCTGAAGGGGTGTTGGTGGCACGATGGACCCTGCGGGGTGTGCTCGGCGGCACGCTCCGGGCCGGCAAGGCGGACCGACCGAGGGTGTGATCAGTGTGGCCATTTCACTGTCTGCGGTGCTGCTGTTGGCGATCGTCCTGGTGGTGATGATCCGCAGCGGTTCCATCAAGACCGGCCCGGCCATAGTCGCCGCGCTCTTCGGGTTCTTCATGGCGTCGACGGGCATGGCGCCGTCGATACAGCGCTTCCTCAACTCCCTCGCGGACACGATCAACCAGATCAAGTTCTGACCGCGAGCGCCGGGCCCGGAAAACACCCCGGGCCCGGTGAACAGGTCACCGGGCCCGGGGCAGTGGAGCGGGCGACGGGAATCGAACCCGCGTAGCTAGTTTGGAAGACTAGGGCTCTACCATTGAGCTACGCCCGCGTGCGGCGCGCCGCCGGTCACCAGGACCGCGGCACGAAGAGCATCGTAGCGGGTCACCCCCCGCGCGCGCACACCGCGTCCCGTCGCGTCCCGCCCCGCGCAAAGCGGCCGACGCGTTCCCCGCGGGCATGTACCCTACGTGTCGCACCGACGGGGTGTGGCGCAGCTTGGTAGCGCGTCCGCTTTGGGAGCGGAAGGCCGTGGGTTCAAATCCCGCCACCCCGACCAGCACCGTTCCCGCGCCGTACCGGCACCGGGGCCGGGGCCCCGCGCTCCGCGTCGCACAAGATCACATTGTGGGTGGCATCCCGCTTGCGGTTACTATGCAAGCTGCGTGCCCGTGTGTCTGACCAATCCGATGAACCGGGCCCGATCCGCCCGCGGCCGTCGGCCACCGGGTAGAACCCCCAGAAGTCAGCCACAAGGAGACCGAACCGTGAAGAGCGCCGTGGAGACCCTGAACCCGACCCGGGTTCGGCTCACTGTCGAGGTGCCCTTCGAGGAGCTCAAGGACAGCCTCGACGCGGCGTACAAGAAGATCAACCAGCAGGTCACGGTCAAGGGCTTCCGCAAGGGCAAGATCCCGGCCCGCGTCATCGACCAGCGGTTCGGCCGTGGTGCTGTGCTGGAGGAGGCCGTCAACGACGCCCTCCCGAAGTTCTACACCGAGGCGGTCAACGAGGCCGAGCTGAACCCGCTCGGCCAGCCCGAGGTCGACATCACGGAGCTGAAGGACGGCGAGACGCTGAACTTCACCGCCGAGGTCGACATCCGCCCGGCCATCGAGATCCCGGACTACACGGGCATCGAGGTCACCGTGGACGCCGTCGAGGTCTCCGACGAGGACGTCGAGAAGGCCGTCTCGGACCTGCGCGAGCGCTTCGCCTCGACCTCCCCGGTCGAGCGCGCCGCCACCGACGGCGACGTCGTCACCATCGACCTGGAGGCCAAGGTCGACGGCGAGGTCCTGGAGGACGGTGTCGCCGAGGGCGTCTCGTACACCATCGGTTCCGGCGAGCTGCTCGACGGCATCGACGAGGCCGTCAAGGGCCTGGAGGCCGGTGGCGAGGCCACCTTCACCTCGCAGCTCAAGGGCGGTTCGGCCGAGGGCAAGGACGCCGAGGTCACCGTCAAGGTCACCCAGGTCGCCGCGCGCGAACTGCCGGAGCTGGACGACGACTTCGCGCAGCTCGCCTCCGAGTTCGACACCCTCGACGAGCTCAAGGCCGACAGCCGCAAGCGCCTGGAGAACATGAAGCAGTTCGACCAGGCCACCCAGGCCCAGGAGCGCGTCCTCGACGAGCTGCTGAAGATCACTGAGGTCCCGATCCCCGAGAAGCTCCTCGCGGACGAGATCCAGACCCGCAAGCACAACCTCGAGCACCACCAGCTCGGCCAGATGGGCCTCGACCTCGCCAAGTACCTGGAGATCCAGGGCAAGACGCAGGAAGAGTTCGACGCCGAGACCGAGGAAGCGGCCGTCAAGGGCATCAAGACGCAGTTCATCCTCGACGAGCTCGTCAACAAGGAGAAGCTGAACGTCAACCAGGAGGAGCTCACCGAGCACCTGGTGCGCCGTGCCGCCTCCTCCGGCATGTCCCCCGACCAGTTCGCCCAGGCCGTCGTCGAGGGCGGCCAGGTGCCGATGCTCGTCGGCGAGGTCGCCCGCGGCAAGGCGCTGGCCGTGGTCGTCGAGGCCGCCAAGGTCGTCGACACCAACGGTGAGGCCGTCGACCTGGAGGACGACGAGGACGAGGCCGCCGAGGCCGTCGTCGCCGCCGCCGAGGGCGACGCCGAGGAGAAGACCGAGGCCTGAGCCTCGGCCTGAAGGCGTACGACGTACGTGAAGGAGGGGCCCGTGACGCAGCAGCGTCCGGGCCCCTTCGCGTACCCGGCCGGGCCCCTCGCGCGCGCGGGCCGGTGGCCGGTTCCGTACGGGCCCGGCCTTCAACCACCTTGCGCTCCGAGCGAACAGTTCGGGAACCGGGATGGCGTTGTCCTACCTGCGCGTTAGGGTCCATGAATACGGGGGCGTGGAGTCAGCCGGTGACGAGTCGGCCCAAGGCCCCGCCCTCTGAACGAAGACGCTGAGACGGCCGGAGCCGTCAGAGACGAGCAGGTGGATACGTGACGAATCTGATGCCTTATGCCGCCGGCGAGCCGTCCCTCGGTGGTGGCCTCGGCGACCATGTCTACAACCGGCTGCTCAACGAGCGCATCATCTTCCTCGGCCAGCAGGTCGACGACGACATCGCCAACAAGATCACGGCGCAGCTCCTCCTCCTGGCCGCCGAGCCGGAGAAGGACATCTACCTCTACATCAACAGCCCCGGCGGCTCGGTGACGGCCGGCATGGCGATCTACGACACCATGCAGTACATCCCGAACGACGTGGTCACGATCGGTATGGGCATGGCGGCCTCGATGGGCCAGTTCCTGCTCACCGGCGGCACCGCCGGCAAGCGCTTCGCGCTGCCCAACACCGACATCCTGATGCACCAGGGCTCCGCCGGCATCGGCGGCACCGCCTCGGACATCAAGATCCAGGCCGAGTACCTGCTGCGCACGAAGACGCGCATGGCGGAGATCACCGCCCACCACTCCGGCCAGTCCGTCGAGACGATCATCCGCGACGGCGACCGCGACCGGTGGTACACGGCGGAGGAGGCCAAGGAGTACGGCCTCATCGACGAGATCATGGCCCACGCGGCGCTCGTTCCGGGCGGCGGCGGCACCGGGGCCTGAGCCCCCGCCCGCTCCTGGCGGAGCGGGCCCCCGGCCCCGGCCCACGAAGCCCCCGAGCCCCACCGAACGCCACCAGGATGGTGAACCCCGACATGCAGAACAACTTCTCCGCGAGCGGCCTCTACACCGGCCCGCAGGTGGACAACCGCTACATCGTGCCGCGCTTCGTCGAGCGCACCTCGCAGGGCGTGCGCGAGTACGACCCGTACGCGAAGCTGTTCGAGGAGCGCGTGATCTTCCTCGGCGTCCAGATCGACGACGCCTCCGCCAACGACGTCATGGCGCAGCTGCTGTGCCTGGAGTCGATGGACCCGGACCGCGACATCTCGATCTACATCAACAGCCCGGGCGGCTCGTTCACGGCCCTGACGGCCATCTACGACACGATGCAGTTCGTGAAGCCCGACATCCAGACGGTCTGCATGGGCCAGGCGGCCTCCGCCGCCGCCGTCCTGCTGGCCGCCGGCACCCCGGGCAAGCGCATGGCCCTGCCCAACGCGCGCGTGCTCATCCACCAGCCGTCCTCGCAGACCGGCCGGGAGCAGCTCTCCGACCTGGAGATCGCGGCCAACGAGATCCTGCGCATGCGCACCCAGCTGGAGGAGATGCTCGCCAAGC
This sequence comes from Streptomyces sp. cg36, assembly GCF_041080675.1. Classification (NCBI taxonomy): domain Bacteria; kingdom Bacillati; phylum Actinomycetota; class Actinomycetes; order Kitasatosporales; family Streptomycetaceae; genus Streptomyces; species Streptomyces cyclosori. The sequence continues at coordinate 5,276,882 of NZ_CP163520.1, forward strand.
ACTCCACCACGCCCATCGAGAAGATCCGGGACGACATCGAGCGGGACAAGATCCTCACCGCCGACGACGCCCTGGCGTACGGCCTGGTCGACCAGATCGTGTCGACCCGCAAGACCACGTCGGCCGCGGCAGCCTGACGCGACCGGGACCCTTGGCGCGGTGCACGTCAAAGTGAACCGCGCCAAGGGGGGCCCGAACGGGGGGCCAGGCAAGGTACCGTCGGATATGAGGCACCAGGAGCCGCTGAACGTGGCGTCTCCCAGGCGAAGGGGAAGCACCTCGTGGCACGCATCGGTGATGGCGGCGACCTGCTCAAGTGCTCGTTCTGCGGGAAGAGCCAGAAGCAGGTGAAGAAGCTCATCGCAGGCCCCGGTGTGTACATCTGCGACGAGTGCATCGATCTCTGCAACGAGATCATCGAGGAGGAGCTCGCCGAGTCCTCCGAGGTGCGGTGGGAGGAACTGCCCAAGCCGCGCGAGATCTACGAGTTCCTGGAGAGCTACGTGGTGGGCCAGGAGCCCGCCAAGAAGGCCCTCTCGGTCGCGGTGTACAACCACTACAAGCGCGTCCAGGCCGGGGAGAACGGCGGGGCGCAGGGCCGCGACGACGCGATCGAGCTCGCCAAGTCCAACATCCTGCTGCTCGGGCCCACGGGCTCCGGCAAGACGCTCCTGGCCCAGACGCTGGCCCGGATGCTCAACGTCCCGTTCGCCATCGCCGACGCGACGGCGCTCACGGAGGCGGGGTACGTCGGCGAGGACGTCGAGAACATCCTGCTCAAGCTGATCCAGGCCGCCGACTACGACGTCAAGAAGGCCGAGACCGGGATCATCTACATCGACGAGATCGACAAGGTCGCCCGGAAGAGCGAAAACCCGTCGATCACGCGCGACGTCTCCGGCGAGGGCGTGCAGCAGGCCCTGCTGAAGATCCTGGAGGGCACCACGGCCTCCGTTCCGCCGCAGGGCGGGCGCAAGCACCCCCACCAGGAGTTCATCCAGATCGACACGACGAACGTGCTGTTCATCGTGGGCGGTGCCTTCGCGGGCCTGGAGAAGATCATCGAGTCGCGGGCGGGCGCCAAGGGCATCGGCTTCGGCGCGACGATCCGCTCCAAGCGGGAGATCGAGGCGAGCGACCAGTTCCAGGAGGTCATGCCGGAGGACCTGGTGAAGTTCGGGATGATCCCCGAGTTCATCGGCCGGCTGCCCGTCCTCACCTCGGTCCACAACCTCGACCGCGAGGCGCTCCTGCAGATCCTCGTCGAGCCGCGCAACGCACTGGTCAAGCAGTACCAGCGCCTCTTCGAACTCGACGGCGTGGAGCTGGACTTCGACCGCCCGGCCCTGGAGGCCATCGCCGACCAGGCGATCCTGCGCGGCACCGGCGCGCGCGGACTGCGCGCCATCATGGAAGAGGTCCTGATGTCGGTGATGTACGAGGTCCCGTCCCGCAAGGACGTGGCCCGCGTCGTCATCACCTCCGACGTCGTCCACAACAACGTCAACCCGACGCTGGTCCCGCGCGAGCCGCGGATCGTGAAGAACGACGGACGCCACGAGAAGTCCGCGTAACCCGCACCCGCCGCACCCGCAACGCACAAGGGCGCCCGGCCAGTTGGACTGGCCGGGCGCCCTTGTCGCCGGTGGACCCGTTCGGAAGGCGGCACGCCCCGGACGCGGGTCCCGGGCTGCTCCCTCGGGCTACTTCTTCACCCGCGCCGTGTTGTAGAGCTTCGCCGCGAGGTCGGCGACCTGGTCGGTCGGCATCGCCGAGCCGCCCTTGCCGAGGATGGCCGCCAAGTCGACCGCCTCGACCACACCGAGGGTGCTGTAGTCCGACCAGATGCAGATCGGGATCTCGAAGGACTTCGCGGTCTTGGTGTCGGTGACCTTGGCGTTCTGGCACTTCATGAGCGCACCCGAGAACCCGGCGGGCTTCACCGCGGTGGGGCTGCCCACCAGCTCGGCCTTGGTGTTGTCGCTCGAAGAACCCTTCGCCTTGTCCTCGTCGCTGCCCTTCTGGATCTTCGCGAACGCCCCGTCGAGCGCCTTCGCCGGGTCGCTGATCTCGCCGTAGAGGCCCTTGAACATCAGCGTCTTCCCGCCCAGCGGGTTGCTGGCGTCGCCGCCGGCCTTGTAGTTCCCGGACTCCTGGGCGGGGTCCTTGATCCCCATCTCGGCGGCGTCCTTCTTGTCCTTGTCCGTGAAGGAGCTGTCGGACTTGGACGAGGCGCCCTTCTTGTACTCGCCGACCTCCGCCGGGGCGACCAGCTTGTAGCCCTTGGTGCTCGCGGACACGTCGCCGTTGCCGGCGCCCCCGCCGCCCTTCGTCGCGAACCACACCCCGCCGCCGATCACCGCGACCGCCACGACGGCGGCCGTCACGATCAGGCCCGTCTTCTTCTTGGCCGGAGCGGGCGGCACGGGGGCGCCGTAGGGCGGCTGCTGGCCGTACTGGGGCTGCTGGGCCGGGTACCCGTACCCCTGCTGCGGCGGGACGCCCTGCGGGGGCTGCGCCGGGTAGCCGTAGCCGGGCTGCGGCGGCTGCTGCCCGTACGGCTGACCGTACGGCTGCTGCGGCGGCTGCTGGCCGTACGGACCGGGCTGCTGGGGCTGGCCGCCGTACGGGCCCGGCTGGTTGTAGCTCATTGCTGGGATTCCCCCTAGAGATGCTTGTCCGATCGGGACATCCTGGCGGACGGCCGGGCCGCACGGCGCATCGGGGGCCCGACCGTTACCAAAGATTCCCGTTTCAGTACCGGCCCGTGACACCCCTAAACTGGGCCCCGTGACCGAGAACACTCAGCAGCAGAACCCAGCGCCCACCACCGAACTGCCGACCCAGTACGCGCCGGCCGAGGTAGAGGGGGAGCTGTATGAGCGCTGGGTAGAGCGCGGTTACTTCGAGGCGGACGCGGCGAGCGAGAAGGAGCCCTTCACCGTCGTCATCCCGCCGCCCAACGTCACCGGTTCGCTCCACCTGGGCCACGCCTTCGAGCACACCCTTATCGACGCCCTCACCCGCCGCAAGCGGATGCAGGGCTACGAGACGCTGTGGCAGCCCGGCATGGACCACGCGGGCATCGCCACCCAGAACGTGGTGGAGCGCGAGCTCGCCAAGGAGGGCAAGTCCCGCCACGACCTGGGCCGCGAGGCGTTCGTCGAGCGGGTCTGGCAGTGGAAGGGCGAGTCCGGCGGGCAGATCTCCGGCCAGATGCGCCGTCTCGGCGACGGCGTCGACTGGTCCCGTGAGCGCTTCACCATGGACGAGGGCCTCTCCCAGGCCGTCCAGACCATCTTCAAGAAGCTCTACGACGACGAGCTGATCTACCGCGCCGAGCGCATCATCAACTGGTGCCCGCGCTGTCTGACCGCCATCTCGGACATCGAGGTGGAGTACCAGGACGACGACGGCGAGCTCGTCTCGATCAAGTACGGGGAGGGCGAAGAGACCCTCGTCGTCGCCACCACCCGCGCCGAGACGATGCTCGGTGACACCGCGGTCGCCGTCCACCCGGACGACGAGCGCTACCGGCACCTGGTCGGCAAGCAGATCAAGCTGCCGCTGACCGACCGTTCCATCCCGGTCGTCGCCGACACCCACGTCGACCCCGAGTTCGGCACCGGCGCCGTCAAGGTGACGCCCGCCCACGACCCGAACGACTTCGAGATCGGCCAGCGGCACGACCTGCCGAACCTCGCGGTCATGGACGAGCGCGCCATCATCACCGCGCCCGGCCCCTTCCAGGGCCTGGACCGGCTGGAGGCCCGCTCGGCCATCGTCGCCGCGCTGCGCGCCGAGGGCCGGATCGTGGCCGAGAAGCGCCCGTACGTCCACTCGGTGGGCCACTGCTCGCGCTGCAAGACCACCATCGAGCCGCGGCTGTCGATGCAGTGGTGGGTCAAGGTCGGCCCGCTCGCCAAGGCCGCCGGTGACGCGGTCCGCGACGGCCGGGTCAAGATCCACCCGCAGGAGATGGAGAAGCGGTACTTCGACTGGGTCGACAACCTCCACGACTGGTGCATCTCGCGCCAGCTGTGGTGGGGCCACCGCATCCCGGTCTGGTACGGCCCGAACGGCGAGATCGTCTGTGTCGGCCCTGACGACGAGGCCCCCACCGGCGAGGGCTGGCACCAGGACACCGACGTGCTCGACACGTGGTTCTCCTCGGGCCTGTGGCCCTTCTCCACCCTCGGCTGGCCCGAGCAGACCGAGAGCCTCGCGAAGTTCTACCCGAACTCCGTCCTGGTCACCGGCTACGACATCCTCTTCTTCTGGGTCGCCCGGATGATGATGTTCGGCCTGTACGCGATGGACGGCACCCCGCCGTTCCACACCATCGCCCTGCACGGCATGGTCCGCGACCAGTTCGGCAAGAAGATGTCGAAGTCCTTCGGGAACGCGGTCAACCCGCTGGACTGGATGGACAAGTACGGCAGCGACGCCCTCCGCTTCACCCTGGCCCGCGGCGCCAACCCCGGCGTCGACGTGCCGATCGGCGAGGACTGGGTCCAGGGCTCCCGCAACTTCGCCAACAAGATCTGGAACGCGACCCGCTTCGCGCTGATGAACGGCGCCACGGTCGAGGGCGAACTGCCGCCCGCCGAGCAGCTCTCGGCCACCGATCGCTGGATCCTGTCCCGGCTGAACGCCACGGTCGCCGAGGTCGACGCCCTCTACGACGACTACCAGTTCGCCAAGCTGTCGGACGCCCTGTTCCACTTCGCGTGGGACGAGGTCTTCGACTGGTACGTCGAGCTGTCCAAGACGACGTTCATGGGCGGCGGCGACGCGGCCAAGGTCTCGGGCCGGGTCCTCGGCGAGGTCCTGGACGTGACGCTGCGGCTGCTCCACCCGATCGTGCCGTTCGTGACGGAGACGCTGTGGACCACCCTGACCGGTGGCGAGTCGGTCGTCATCGCCGAGTGGCCGACCGACAGCGGCTTCCGCGACGCGGAGGCCGAGCGGGAGATCGAGTCGCTCCAGCAGGTGATCACCGAGGTCCGCCGCTTCCGCGCCGACCAGGGCCTCCAGCCCGGTCAGAAGGTTCCGGCCGAGCTGACCCTGGACGGCACCGCGCTGGCGCCGCACGAGGCGGCCATCCGTCAGCTGCTGCGCCTCCAGCCGGCCGGGGAGGGCTTCCACGCCACCGCCTCGCTGCCGGTCGCGGGCGCGACCGTGGCGCTGGACCTCTCGGGCACCATCGACGTCGAGGCCGAGCGCAAGCGCCTGGCCAAGGACCTCGCGGCGGCCGAGAAGGAGAAGGCGCAGGCCAACGGGAAGCTCGGCAACGAGGCGTTCCTGGCGAAGGCCCCGGACAACGTGGTCGACAAGATCCGTACGCGTCTGGCCAAGGCCGAGGCGGACATCGAGCGGATCACCACCCAGCTGGCGAACCTGCCGCAGGCGTGACGGCGTAGCCGCGCGACCGCGTGACCGAAGGGCCCCGGACCGACTGATCGGTCCGGGGCCCTTCGGGCGTTCCGGGCCCGTGGGACCTCCTCTGCGTGGGTCAAATCACTCAAATCAGACCCAAGAAGGGTCGAAAGTCAGCCATAAAAGGTCCAAAGACCTTGGATGATGGAAGGCATGTACGCCTCGTCCCCCGCCTCCGCCCTGCGGCGCGCGCTGGGTGACGACCGCGCCCTGGACACGATGATCGCGCTCGCCGCGTTCGCGCTGATGGTCATCGACGTGCCGGGCCTCGCCGCCGCGGACAACTCCCTGACCGGCGCCACCGTGCCCCCCGTCCTCGCGGCCGGCTCGGCCACCCTGCTGCTGCGCCGCCGCTGGCCGTGGATCCCCTATCTCGCGGCGCTGCTCTTCCTCGGCTGGCTGCACCAGCTCACCCTGATCCAGTTCGCCCTGTACTCCCTGGGCCGCTTCCGGGGCCGGCGCACCGCCGTGCTGGCGACCGTCCTGTACGTGGTGGTGGCCTGCGGGTTCTACCTCGCGCCGGGCTGGCCCGAGCACCGGGCCGACTCCATCAGCTCCTTCCTCGCCATCGTGGTGCCCATCGGGGTCCTCTCCTCGGCGGTCGGCGTCGCCACCTACCGCCAGGACCTGGTGCGCGAGGTCGAGGCCCTGCAAGCCGTCCAGGCCGAGCGGGCGTCGGTGGCGCGGGACGTCCACGACATGGTGGGGCGCGAGCTGACCATGCTCGCGGTGACCGCCGAGGTCCGGGCGCGGCGGGCCGTCGGCGGCCCCCACGAGCAGGACTTCGACTCGCTGGCCGAGACGGCGCGGCGCGCGCACCACATGCTGAACGAGATCATCGTGGCGCGTGCGGACGAGCGGCGGGCCACACCGGGCCTGGAGGGCCTCGCGGCCCTCGCCGCCGAGACCCGCCGGGCGGGTACGCCGGTGACGCTGGACGTGGCCGAGCGCGCGTACGCGGTGTCCCCGCTGCGTCAGGCCGCGGTCTACCGGGTGGTCCAGGAGTGCCTCACCAACGCGGTGAAGCACGCGCGGGGGGAGGGGGTGGCGGTGACGATCGACGTCCGCGGCGGCGAACTGGCCGTCCACGTCCGCAACCGCCTCCCGTCGACCGTGCCGCCGACGGCGCCGGTGTCGTCGGGGACGGGGACGTTCTCCATGCGGGAGCGGGTGGAGAGCATGGGGGGTGCGCTGACGACGCGTCGTACGTCGACGACGTACGAGGTGAAGGCCACACTGCCGTCGGGCACGGCGTAAACCCCCTGCGGGCCGGTGGGTGGCTGGTCGCGCAGTTCCCCGCGCCCCTAGGGGGTACGGCCAGTGCTGCCACTGCGGGGCGCGGGCACGGGTTCGACTTCGGCTGCGGGCCGGTGGGGCTTGCTCGCGCAGTTCCCCGCGCCCCTGGGTGGTCGGTTGCCTGCGGGCCGGTGGTCGCTCCTCGCGCAGTTCCCCGCTGCCCTTGAAAGCCGGGGGCCGGGCCCGCCATATCGGCTGCCCGCGCCCCCGGCAGGCACCCGGCAGCCGAAACACCCAGCTCAGCCCAGGCTTCTTGGGGTCGCGGGGCTGTGACATCGTGCGGCTCCGCCGCGCGGGCGCGAGGAGCGAGCACGGCCCGCAGGCGAACGGGGGTTCAGGGGCGCGGGGAACTGCGCGAGGAGCGAGCACGGTCGGCGGACGAAGGCGGGTTGTCAGGGGCGCGGGGAACTGCGCGAGAAGCGACCAAGGTCCGCGGACGAAGGCGGGTCTCCAGGGGCGCGGGGAACTGCGCGACCAGCCTCCACCGGCCCGCAGGCGAAGGTCCGGCAAATGGCCGCAGGCCACCCCCACCGGCCCGCAGGCGAACACCCTGCACAAATGGCCGCAGGCCACCCCCACCGGCCCGGGGGCCCGGGTCACCCCCGCAAAGTCCCGCACCCCCCGCAGCGTCCTACTTCGACGCGAGCAGTCGCTGCAAGCCGTCGAAGTCCTCCACGCACTTCCCCGACCCCAGCACCACGCAGTCCAGCGGCGCCTCCGCCACGAACACCGGGATCCCCGTCGCGGACGCGAGGCGGAGGTCCAGTGCGGGGAGCAGTGCGCCGCCCCCGGTCAGCACGATCCCCCGTTCCATCACGTCCCCCGCCAGCTCCGGCGGGCACGACTCCAGCGTCCCCCGCACCGCCGCCACGATCTGCTCCACCGGCTCGTCCAGCGCCGCCCGTACCTCCGGGACGGTGAGCGCCACCGTCTTGGGCAGCCCGCCCACCTTCTCCCGCCCCCGTACCGCGAACGTACGCCCCTCCAGCTCCTCGTCGCCCGGCACCGGCCACGCCGATCCGATCGCGACCTTCACGTCCTCCGCCGTGCGCTCGCCGATCAGCAGCGAGTGCTCCTTGCGGACGTGGTCGGTGATCGCCACGTCCATGCGGTCGCCGCCCACCCGCAGGGACTGCGAGGTGACGATCCCGCCCAGCGAGATCACCGCGACCTCCGTGGTGCCGCCGCCGATGTCCACCACCATCGACCCGCGCGGCTCCGCCACCGGCAGCCCGGCCCCGATCGCCGCCGCCATGGGCTCCTCGATGAGGTGGACGGCCCGCGCCCCCGCCCGCTGCGAGGCGTGCACGATGGCCCGGCGCTCCACGGGGGTGACCCCGCTCGGCACGCACACCACCATGCGGGTGCGCGGCCGGCGCCCCGGCACCGCCTTCTTCACGAAGTGCCGGATCATCTCCTCGGCCGCCTCGTAGTCGCTGATCACCCCGTCCCGCAGCGGACGGATCGCGGTGATCGAGCCCGGTGTGCGCCCGATGGTCTCCTTGGCCTCCGTGCCGACCGCCAGCGCCGTGCGCCCGTTCTCCTTCATCGCCACCACGGACGGCTCGTTGAGCACGATGCCCTGCCCGCGGGCGTACAGAAGCGTGTTGGCGGTGCCGAGGTCGATCCCTATGTCCATGATCGCCAAGTTTGCCCCCGTCCCCTGTGGGGGCGGCGGGCCGAACGTCCCGAAAGGGGCGGGTCCAAGGTCCTGTCGGCACCCCTCCGTAGACTGGGGCCGTGACCGAGCAGCCCGACCGCAGCAGCAGCCCCGACGACCACTTCGACGACATCGTCGAGGCCGAGACCCAGCGCGACCCCGACCTCGCCGTGATCGAGGCCGGCAGCCGCACCTTGCGCACGCACGGCGGAGCGCCGCAGGGCGACCCCGTTCCCGCCCGCCCCGCCGACCCGGAGGTCGACAAGGCGCTGCGCGCGGTCGAGACGGAGCTGGCCACGCGCTGGGGCGAGACCAAGTTGGAGCCGTCCGTCTCCCGGATCGCCGCGCTGATGGACGTCCTGGGCGAGCCCCAGCGGGCGTACCCCTCGATCCACATCACCGGCACCAACGGCAAGACCTCCACGGCCCGGATGGTCGAGGCGCTGCTCGGCGCCTTCGACCTGCGCACCGGGCGGTACACCTCGCCCCACGTCCAGTCGATCACCGAGCGCATCAGCCTGGACGGCTCGCCGATCACGGCCGAGCGCTTCATCGAGACGTACGAGGACATCAAGCCGTACGTGGAGATGGTCGACACCCAGCAGGACTTCCGGCTGTCCTTCTTCGAGGTGCTCACCGGTATGGCGTACGCGGCGTTCGCGGACACCCCCGTGGACGTGGCCGTCGTCGAGGTCGGCATGGGCGGCACCTGGGACGCGACCAATGTGATCGACGCGTCGGTGGCCGTCGTCACCCCCATCTCCCTCGACCACACCGACCGGCTCGGCTCCACGCCCGCCGAGATCGCGGTGGAGAAGTCGGGGATCGTCAAGCAGGGCGCGACCGTCATCCTGGCCCAGCAGCCCGTCGACGCGGCCCAGGTCATGCTGAAGAAGGCCGTCGAGGCGGACGCGACCGTCGCCCGCGAGGGCATGGAGTTCGGGATCGTCGCCCGGGAGATCGCGGTCGGCGGCCAGCTGCTGACCCTGCGCGGCCTCGGCGGGGAGTACGAGGACGTCTTCCTGCCGCTGTACGGGGCGCACCAGGCGCACAACGCGGCCGTGGCGCTCGCCGCCGTCGAGGCGTTCTTCGGCATCGGCTCCGAGCACGCCCGCCCGCTGGACGTGGACACCGTCCGCAAGGCGTTCGCCTCCGTCGTCTCGCCCGGCCGTCTGGAGGTCGTGCGCCGCAGCCCCACCGTCGTCCTGGACGCCGCCCACAACCCGGCGGGCGCCCAGGCCACGGCCGAGGGGCTGACCGAGGCGTTCGGCTTCTCGCGGCTGATCGGCGTGGTCGCGGCCAGCGCCGACAAGGACGTGAAGGGCCTGCTCGAAGCCTTCGAGCCGGTCTTCGCCGAGGTCGTCGTCACCGCCAACTCCAGCCACCGCTCGATGGACGTCGACGAGCTCGCCGCCGTCGCGGTCGAGGTCTTCGGCGACGAGCGGGTGGTCGTCGAGCCCCGTCTGGACGACGCCCTGGAGGCGGCGATCACCCTGGCGGAGGAAGAGGACGAGTACGCCGGGGCGGGAGTCCTCGTCACCGGTTCCGTGATCACGGTCGGCGAGGCCCGGCTGCTCCTGGGAAGGGGCTGACGCCCGATGCGCACGCTCTGCGCTTCCACCCTCATCGGTGAATTCTTCGTCATAGGGTTCGCCGGTCTGGTCGCCATGAAGGACGACAGCCTCTCCGTGTCCACGGTGTGGACGGTCAGCGGCATCGCCATGCTGTTCTCGGTGCTCCTGTGCGGCATGCTGACCCGCCCCGGCGGCCTCCAGCTGGGCTGGGCGCTCCAGATCGCCCTGATCGCGAGCGGTTTCGTCGTCCCGCACATGTTCTTCCTGGGCGCGGTCTTCGCCGGTCTGTGGTGGGCCTCGATCCACTTCGGCCGCCAGGTGGACGTGGCGAAGGCGAAGTTCGCCGCGCAGGCGGAGGCGGCGGAGCCGGAGCCGCAGGTGTAGGCGTGCGTGGTTCGTCCGCGGGCCGCGACCAGCCGCCCGCGGTCCGCAGCCGGAGCACCTGCCCCGGAAGGGGTTCCTTCGGCCGCGGACCGTGCTGGGCCGCCCGCGCGGTTCCCCGCGCCCCTGGCGGCACGGGGCCGGTCCGGGTGCTCGGGCGCTCCGCGCCCCCTGTAGCCTCGGCCTCACCGCACACGTATGCCTGCAAGGAGCCGCACACCATGACCCAGCGCACTCTCGTCATCCTCAAGCCCGACGCCGTCCGGCGCGGCCTGATCGGCGAGGTCATCGGCCGCATCGAGCGCAAGGCCGGCTGGACCATCCCGGCGATGGAGCTGCGGACCCTGGACCAGGAGACCCTGGAGCAGCACTACGGCGAGCACAAGGGCAAGCCCTTCTACGAGCCGCTGATGGGCTTCATGGCCTCCGGCCCCGTCGTCGTCCTCGTGGTCGAGGGCGAGCGGGTCATCGAGGGCGTGCGCCGGCTGGCGGGCCCCACCGACCCGATCGCCGCCACCCCCGGTTCCATCCGCGGCGACTTCGGCACCATCGTCCGCGAGAACCTGATCCACGCCTCGGACTCCGAGGAGTCGGCCGAACGGGAACTGAAGATCTTCTTCCCGGGCCGCGTCCAAGCCTGACCGGGTGTCAGCCAAATAGCGCTCATGACCTGGGGCGACCGAAGGAATTCGGTCGCCCTTCGGTATATGAACGCCGATCGCGGGAACGCATCGCCCCGACACGTCGTCACCATTACCAGAGGTGGACCAACGCGCCGTGTCCGTGCGGGCGGCACTACGATGGAGCCTCACGCCCACACAGCACCCACCTCGCCGACCTAAAAAGCCGTCAACGCTCGATTAGGGAAGGCCGGACGCATCCTCATGGGGAGCAACAACATGTCGTTCATCGGCCGTGACATGGCTGTCGACCTCGGGACCGCCAACACGCTGGTGTACGTCAGAGGTCGCGGAATCGTCCTGAACGAGCCGTCCGTCGTCGCCATCAACACCAACACCGGCGGCATCCTGGCGGTCGGTGCCGAGGCGAAGAAGATGATCGGCCGTACGCCGGGCAACATCGTGGCCGTACGACCGCTGAAGGACGGCGTCATCGCCGACTTCGAGATCACGGAGCGGATGCTCCGCTACTTCATCCTGAAGATCCACAAGCGGCGTTACCTGGCCCGCCCGCGCGTCGTCGTCTGCGTGCCCTCCGGCATCACCGGGGTCGAGCGCCGCGCCGTCATCGAGGCGTCCACCCAGGCCGGCGCCCGCCAGGTGCACATCATCGAGGAGCCCATGGCCGCGGCCATCGGCTCGGGCCTGCCCGTCCACGAGGCGACCGGCAACATGGTCGTCGACATCGGCGGCGGCACCACCGAGGTCGCGGTGATCTCGCTCGGCGGAATCGTCACGGCGCAGTCCATCCGGGTGGCCGGCGACGAGCTGGACAACGCGATCATCCAGCACATCAAGAAGGAGTACAGCCTCCTCCTCGGTGAGCGCACCGCCGAGCAGATCAAGATCACCATCGGCTCGGCCTACGACCTCGACAAGGACGAGCACACCGAGATCCGTGGCCGCGACCTGGTCTCCGGGCTGCCCAAGACCGTGGTCATCTCGGCCGCCGAGGTCCGCAAGGCCATCGAGGAGCCGGTCAACGCGATCGTCGACGCCGTGAAGACGACGCTCGACAAGTGCCCGCCGGAGCTCTCCGGCGACATCATGGACCGCGGCATCGTCCTCACCGGCGGCGGCGCCCTGCTGCGCGGCCTGGACGAGCGGCTGCGCCGCGAGACCGGCATGCCGATCCACATCGCCGAGGACCCGCTGGATTCGGTCGCGCTGGGATCCGGCAAGTGCGTGGAGGAGTTCGAGGCCCTGCAGCAGGTCCTCGACGCCCAGCCGCGCCGCTGACCTCCGGCCGGGCCCAGGTCCCCCCAGGTCACCGAGTGGCCCGGGGGGACCGCCCGTACGGGCCACTGCCAACCCGTACGGCGGATCGTTGATATACAGATCGAACAGATTCCGACGAGGAAGGCACGGCCGCCGCACGTGAGGGACACACGAGAGAGCCGGCTGCTCCTGGTGCTGCTGATCGCCGTAGCGTTCGCGCTGATCACGGTCGACATCCGGGGTGGGGAGAATTCGCCGGTGGACGGGGCCCGGCAGGCCGCCGCCACGGTGTTCGGACCGGTCGAGAACGGCATGGCGGCAGCCGTCGACCCGGTGGGCAACGCCATCGGGGCGGTGCGGGACTCGGGGGAGCGGCACAACAAGATCTCCGAGCTCCAGCGCGAGAACGAGGCGCTGAAGCAGAAGCTCGGCAGCGACGCCCGCAACCGCTCGCGCCTGAACCAGCTCGACTCGATGCTCAAGACGGCGGGCGAGGGCCAGTACGGCATCAAGGCCGCGCAGGTCATCGGGATAGGAGCGGCCCAGGGCTTCTCCTGGACCGTCACCATCGACGCCGGCTCGCGCGACGGCATCAAGCGCGACATGACCGTACTGAACGGGGAGGGCCTGGTCGGCCGGGTCACCACCGTCGGCCCCTCCACCGCCACCGTGCTGCTCGCCAACGACCCCGACTTCACCGTCGGCACCCGGATGGAGAACAGCGACGAGCTGGGCTTCGCCACCGGCCAGGGCGACCGGCCGCTGTCGGTGCAGCTGCTCAACGGCAAGGCCAAGGTCAAGGCGGGCGACCGGCTGGTGACCTTCGGCTCGCAGGCCGACAAGCCGTTCGTGCCGGGCGTCCCGGTCGGCGAGGTCGTCAAGGTCGACCCCTCGGGCGGCGACCTGACCCGGACCATCTACGTACGCCCGTACGTCGGGTTCACCAAGCTCGACATCGTCGGCGTAGTCGTCCAGGCCCCGCGCACCGACCCGCGCGACCAGGTGCTGCCCGCCAAGCCGAAGCCCACCCCGACGCCCACGGTGACCGTGACGGTCACCCCGCCGCCGGCCGGGAACGCGGTCGCCCCCAACCAGGCCGACCCCAACGTCCCCATCCAGGGCGGCGACCCCAACGGCAACCCGGACCCCAACGCGAACGCCAACCCCCCGGCGGACCCCAACCGCAAGCCCGGTGCCGTGCCCAACGCCGATCCCAACGCGAACAACGCCGCCGCCGACGGCGACCAGTAGGAGCTGATCCAGATGCGTATCAACAGGGTCATCCTCTCCGTCGCGCTGGTCGTCGTCGCGCTCGTCGTCCAGGTCAGCGTGCTCGCCCGGCTCCAGCTGCCGGGCGCCGTCCCGGACCTGGTGCTGCTCACCGTCCTCGGGCTCGCCCTCGTCTACGGCCACCTCGGCGGCGCCTTCGTCGGCTTCGGCGCGGGCCTGCTCTCCGACCTCGCCCCGCCCGCCGACCACGCCGCCGGGCGGTACGCCCTGGTGCTCTGCCTGGTCGGCTACGCGGCCGGGCTCGCCAAGCCCGACCACGGCCGGCTGCGCTCGGCGACCGGCCCCATGGTCGTGGTGGTCTGCGCGGCCATCGGCTCCACCCTGCTCTACGCGGGCGTGGGCGCCCTCGTCGGCGACACCGCCGCCCGCCATGTGGGCCTGTCCAACCTGCTGTTCACGGCCGCCGTCTACGACCTGCTGCTCGCGCCGTTCACCGTGCCGCTGATCATGGCGATCGCCAGACGCGCCGAGAACGACCCGCTCGCCGACACGTCGTCGGGCACCGGCGCCCGCAAGGGCGGCGGCATCGCGGCCGGCTGGCTCTCCGGCGGCACCGGGCTGAGCATCGGCAACCAGCGCGGCGGCCTGCGCGTGAAGGCCGCCCGCAACCGCGCGGCCCGGGCCGGCCGCATCAAGGGCGTCAAGCGACTGTGAACGAGGGGGCCACGGCGTGAGCAACATCCCCGAGACGGGACGCACCCCCCGGGTGCAGATCCGGCTCGTCATCATCCAGGTCCTCGTCTTCTCCCTGCTCCTCACCCTCGGCGGACGCCTCTGGTACCTCCAGATCCGCAACGGGCAGGAGTACGAGGACGAGGCCAAGAACAACCATGTGCAGCAGGTCGTCCAGCCCGCCGTGCGCGGCGACATCCTGGACGCGCGCGGGGTGCCGCTGGCGGACAACGAGACCCGGCTGGTGGTCTCCGCCTCCCGTACCGACCTGACGAAGATGCCCGACAAGGGCAAGGCGGTGCTGACCCGGCTGGCGGGCGTGCTCGGCATGAAGCCGCAGGACGTCATGGACAAGGTCCGGCTCTGCGACGCCAAGACCCCCAAGCCCTGCTGGAACGGCTCGCCGTACCAGCCGATCCCGGTCACCGACAAGGCCACCACCCAGCAGGCCCTGCAGATCCGCGAGCGCTCCGAGGACTTCCCCGGCATCTCCGCCGACCCCACCGCGGTGCGCCGCTACACCTCGCCCGGCAAGGCCAACACCGCCCAGGTGCTCGGCTACCTCTCGCCCGTCACCGACGACGAGATCACCCAGGCGAAGAACAGCGACTCGCCGTACCTGCGCTCGGACATGGTGGGCCGCTCGGGCCTGGAGCGCACCTACGACAAGCAGCTGCGCGGCAAGGCGGGCGTGACCCGCTACGAGGTCGACAACCTCGGCCGGGTCATCGGGCAGGCGCAGAGCGACAAGGCCGAGCCCGGCTCCAACATCGTCACGTCGATAGACGCACGCGTCCAGGCCGTCGCCGAGTACGAGCTCAACCACGCGATGGAAGAGGCCCGCAAGGAGTTCGACAAGAACACCAACGAGAACTACAAGGCCGACGCGGGCGCCGTCGTGGTGATGGAGGCCAAGACCGGCCGGGTCGTCGCCATGGCGTCGCTGCCCAACTACGACCCCAACGCCTGGGTCGGGGGCATCTCCGCCAAGGACTACCAGGCCCTCACCGGCAAGGAGTCCAACTACCCGCTGCTGAACCGCGCCATCCAGGGCCAGGCCGCCCCCGGCTCCATCTTCAAGGTGGTCTCCTCGGCGGCGGCGGTCCGCGCCGGATACGCCTTCAACGGCAGCTACCCCTGCCCCAGTTCGTACTCGGTCGGCGGCCAGGTCTTCAAGAACTTCGAGTCCCAGGGCCACGGCAACATCACCATCGGCCAGGCCCTGGAGGTCTCCTGCGACACGGTCTACTACGGCCTGGCGCACGACCAGTGGCTCAAGGACGGCGGCATGAAGCCGAAGAAGGACGCCTCCGACTGGTTCTACCGGACCGCCCACGACTTCGGCCTCGGCTCCAGGACCGGCATCGACCTGCCCAGCGAGGTCCCCGGCCGGGTCCCCGACCGCCAGTGGAAGCAGCGGTTCTGGGAGGCCAACAAGGACGCCTGGTGCAAGCACGGCAAGAAGGACGGCGACTACGTCGAGAAGATCGAGTACGAGAACTGCCTCGAAGGCAATCTCATGCGCGCCGGTGACTCGGTCAACTACTCCATCGGCCAGGGCGACACCCTCGTCACCCCCATCCAGATGGCGACGATCTACTCGGCGATCTCCAACGGCGGCACCCTCTACGACCCCACCGTCGGCAAGGCCGTGATCAGCGCCGACGGCAAGTCGGTCAAGGAGATCAAGCCCAAGGCGCACGGCAAGCTGCCGATGTCGCGGGCGACCCGCGACGACATAGACGAAGCCCTCGCGGGAGTCGCCACCCGCGGCACCGCCGCCTGGCGGTTCGGCGGCTGGCCGCAGAAGCAGATCCCGATGCACGCCAAGACCGGCACGGCCGAGGTCTACGGCAAGCAGACGACCTCGTGGTTCGCCACGTACACCAAGGACTACTCGATCGTCATGACGATCTCCCAGGGTGGTACGGGCTCGGGCGCGTCCGGCCCCGCCGTGCGCAACATCTACGACGCGCTCTACGGCCTCGACGACGCCGGCACCCAGGACCTCAAGCGCGCCCTGCTGCCCCAGCCGCAGCAGTCCCTGCCCAAGATCCAGCCCGACGGCTCCATCGACGCCCCGAAGATCGAGCCGTACGACCCGGACTCGCAGAAGGTCCCGGACAAGACCGCGGGCCAGCAGCTGGCCGCGGCCAACACCGACAACCGGGGCGGCGGACGGGGGCGCAGGGACTGATGGCCGGCTTCTCCGTCCAGCGCTACGCACCCGAGCGCTCCACCTTCGCCAAGCTGACCGCCCGCGACTCGGTGGTGCGCCGGCTCGACTGGTGGCTGCTGCTCGCCGCGCTCGCGCTGTCGTTCATCGGCTCGCTGCTGGTGTGGTCCGCCACCCGCAACCGCACCCAGCTCAACCAGGGCGACCCGTACTACTTCCTGATGCGGCACGCCATGAACACCGGCATCGGCTTCGGTCTGATGGTCGGCACGATCTGGCTGGGCCACCGCACCCTGCGCGGCGCGGTGCCGGTGCTCTACGGGCTGTCGGTGGTGCTGATCCTGGCGGTCCTCACCCCGCTGGGCGCGACCGTCAACGGCGCCCACGCCTGGATCATCATCGGCGGCGGCTTCTCGCTCCAGCCGTCCGAGTTCACCAAGATCACGATCATTCTGGGGATGGCGATGATACTGGCGTCGCGGGTCGACGCCGGGGACACGCCCCACCCCGACCACCGCACGGTGCTCAAGTCCCTGGGCCTGGCCGCGCTGCCCATCCTGATCATCATGATGATGCCGGACCTCGGCTCGGTCATGGTCATCGTGATCATAATTCTGGGCGTGCTGCTCGCCTCCGGGGCCTCCAACCGGTGGGTGCTCGGCCTGATAGGGGCGGGAGTGGCGGGCGCGGTCGCGGTGGCCGTGCTCGGGCTGCTCGACGAGTACCAGATCAACCGCTTCGCCGCCTTCGCCAACCCCAACCTGGACCCGGCGGGCGTCGGCTACAACACCAACCAGGCCCGGATCGCCATCGGCTCCGGCGGACTCACCGGCACCGGACTGTTCAAGGGCAGCCAGACCACCGGCCAGTTCGTCCCCGAACAGCAGACGGACTTCGTCTTCACGGTGGCGGGCGAGGAGCTCGGCTTCGTCGGCGCGGGCCTCATCCTCGTCCTGCTCGGCGTGGTCCTGTGGCGCGCCTGCCGCATCGCCCGCGAGACCACCGAGCTGTACGGGACGGTGGTGGCGGCCGGGATCATCGCCTGGTTCGCCTTCCAGTCCTTCGAGAACATCGGGATGACCCTCGGCATCATGCCGGTGGCGGGCCTGCCGCTGCCGTTCGTGTCCTACGGAGGATCATCGATGTTCGCCGTCTGGGTGGCGATCGGACTGCTCCAGTCGATCAGGGTGCAGCGGCCGATAACGGCCTGAGCACCGCGGGGGCGCCGGACCGGCCGAGATGGCCGGTCCGGCGCTCTGTCGAGGACCCGCGATCGCGTCTAGATTCGGTTCATGGCGGAGACGAAGCGCGAGATCGAGCGGAAGTACGAAGCCACCGGAGACGACGTCCGCCTCCCCGACCTCACCCGGGTCACGGGCGTGGCGAGCCTCGTCGACAAGGGCGTGGCCGAACTGGACGCGGTCTACTACGACACCCGGGACCTGCGGCTCGCCGCGGACTCCCTCACCCTGCGCAGGCGCACCGGCGGCGACGACGCGGGCTGGCACCTGAAGTTCCCGGTCGCCACCGGCATCCGCGACGAGATCCGCGCCCCGCTCTCCCCGGACGTGCCCCGGGCCCTCGCGGCCCTGCTGCGCTCGCGCGTCCGCGACGGCCGGCTCGACCCCGTCGTCCGGCTCCTCTCCTCCCGCCACGTGACCCATCTGCTCGACGCGGACGGCGCCCTGCTCGCCGAGGTGAGCGTCGACGCGGTACGGGCCGTCCGGCTCGGCCCCGGCCCCGCGGGCGCCACCGCCACCTGGACCGAGGTCGAGGTGGAGCTCGCCGACGACGGGGACCCCGCCCTCCTGGACCGCGTCGGCAAGCGCCTGCGCAAGGCGGGCCTGCGCCCCTCGGCGAGCGCGTCGAAACTGGCCCGCGCCCTGGCCGGGACCGCCCCCGACGTGCCCGGCCTGCCCGGACCCGCCGCCTCCGTACGGGACGGGGACGAGGACAGCGCGGGCGGCCACGTGCTGGGCTATCTGCGCGCCCAGCGCGACGCCCTCGTCGACCACGACCCGGCCGTCCGGCGCGACCTGCCCGACTCCGTCCACCAGATGCGCGTCGCCACCCGCCGGCTGCGCAGCGCCTTCAAGTCGTACGCCAAGGTCCTCGACCGGAGCGTCACCGACCCGGTCGGCGAGGAGCTGAAGTGGCTCGCGGGCGAACTCGGCGTCGACCGCGACCAGGAAGTGCTCACCGAACGCCTCCAGGGCCACCTCGCCGCCCTGCCCAGGACCCTCGTCCTCGGACCGGTCCGGTCCCGGCTGCGGACCTGGAGCACGGCCCGCCGCTCCGGCTCGCGCCGCAAGACCATCGCCGTCCTCGACAGCAAGCGCTACCTCGTCCTGCTCGACACCCTGGACGCGCTGCTGGCGGGCCCGCCGCTGCGCCCCGCGGCCGGGCGCCCGGCCGCCGAGGTGGTGTCCAAGGCGGTCGTCAAGGACTACGGGCGGCTGGCGGGCCGGGTGGTGGACGCCCTGGAGCTCGACCCCGGCGAGCCGCGCGACCTGGCCCTGCACGAGGCCCGCAAGGCGGCCAAGCGCGTCCGCTACTCCGCCGAGGCCGCCCGGCCGGCGCTGGGCGCCCCGGCCAGGAAGTTCGCCCAGCGGATGAAGGCCGTCCAGACGGTGCTGGGCGACCACCAGGACAGCGTGGTGGCCCGCGAGGCCCTGCGCGGCCTCGCGGTCCAGGCGCACCTCGCCGGGGAGTCCGCGTTCACCTGGGGACTCCTGTACGGACGGGAGGCCGCGGCGGCGGCCGACCGCGAGCGCGAGCTGCCGGAAGTCTGGCGCGCGGCGTCCCGCCCGGGGCTGCGCGCGCGGCTCGGGGCCTGAGCCGGGGGATCGCGGCGGCGGGGGGCACCTCGTGAGCGGGTTACGCTAGAGAGTCGCCCCCTTGCCAGCTCACGAAAGTTCGTCGAGATGACTGCCGCCGAATCGGTCTTCCCACAGCTCGAAGCTCTGCTCCCGCATGTGCAGAAGCCCATCCAGTACGTCGGCGGTGAGCTCAACTCCACCGTCAAGCCCTGGGAGAGCTGCGACGTGCGCTGGGCGCTCATGTACCCGGACGCGTACGAGGTCGGACTCCCCAACCAGGGCGTCATGATCCTCTACGAGGTGCTGAACGAGCGCGAGGGCGTCCTGGCCGAGCGCACGTACAGCGTGTGGCCGGACATGGAAGAGCTGATGCGCGAGCACAAGGTGCCGCAGTTCACCGTGGACAGCCACCGGCCCGTCGGCGCCTTCGACGTCTTCGGCCTCAGCTTCTCCACCGAGCTCGGCTACACCAACATGCTCACGGCCCTGGACCTGGCGGGCATCCCGCTGGAGTCCAAGGACCGCACCGTCGACGACCCGATCGTCCTCGCGGGCGGCCACGCGGCCTTCAACCCCGAGCCGATCGCGGACTTCATCGACTGCGCGGTCATCGGCGACGGCGAGCAGGCCGTCCTCGACATGACCGCGATCATCCGCGCGTGGAAGGCCGAGGGCCGCCCCGGCGGACGCGAGGAGGTCCTGTTCCGCCTCGCGAGGACCGGCAACGTGTACGTGCCGGGCTTCTACGACGTGGAGTACCTGCCGGACGGCCGCATCGGCCGTGTCGTGCCCAACAAGTCGGGCGTGCCGTGGCGGGTCAGCAAGCACACCGTCATGGACCTCGACGAGTGGCCCTACCCCAAGCAGCCGCTCGTGCCGCTCGCGGAGACCGTCCACGAGCGCATGTCCGTCGAGATCTTCCGCGGCTGCACCCGCGGCTGCCGCTTCTGCCAGGCCGGCATGATCACGCGCCCCGTGCGGGAGCGAAGCATCACCGGCATCGGCGAGATGGTGGAGAAGGGCCTCAAGGCGACCGGCTTCGAAGAGGTGGGCCTGCTCTCCCTCTCCTCCGCCGACCACACCGAGATCGGTGAGATCGCCAAGGGGCTCGCGGACCGCTACACCGAGGACAAGATCGGCCTCTCGCTGCCGTCGACCCGCGTGGACGCCTTCAACGTCGACCTCGCCAACGAGCTGACCCGCAACGGCCGCCGCTCGGGTCTGACGTTCGCCCCCGAGGGCGGCTCCGAGCGCATGCGCAAGGTCATCAACAAGATGGTCTCCGAAGAGGACCTGATCCGTACGGTGGCCACCGCCTACGGCAACGGCTGGCGCCAGGTGAAGCTGTACTTCATGTGCGGCCTGCCCACCGAGACCGACGAGGACGTCCTCCAGATCGGCGACATGGCGGTCAACGTGATCGCCAAGGGCCGCGAGGTGTCGGGCCAGAACGACATCCGCTGCACCGTCTCCATCGGCGGGTTCGTGCCCAAGCCGCACACCCCGTTCCAGTGGGCGCCGCAGCTCTCCGCCGAGCAGACCGACGCGCGCCTGGAGAAGCTCCGCGACAAGATCCGCGGCGACAAGAAGTACGGCCGCTCGATCGGCTTCCGCTACCACGACGGCAAGCCCGGCATCGTCGAGGGCCTCCTGTCGCGCGGCGACCGCCGCGTCGGCTCGGTCATCCGCGCCGTCTACGAGGACGGCGGTCGCTTCGACGGCTGGCGCGAGCACTTCAGCTACGACCGCTGGATGGCCTGCGCCGAGAAGACCCTGCCCTCCTACGGCGTGGACGTCGACTGGTACACCACCCGCGAGCGCACCTACGAGGAGGTCCTGCCCTGGGACCACCTGGACTCCGGTCTCGACAAGGACTGGCTCTGGGAGGACTGGCAGGACGCGCTGGACGAGACCGAGGTCGAGGACTGCCGCTGGACCCCGTGCTTCGACTGCGGCGTGTGCCCGCAGATGGACACGCACATCCAGATCGGCCCCACCGGCAAGAAGCTCCTGCCGCTGACCGTCGTCAAGTAACCACACGATCACCGGTTGATCACAGCAGGCCCCGCACCGCAACGGTGCGGGGCCTGCGCCGCGTCCTTACCCGCATGGAACAGGACCACCAGCCACCGCCGAGGCAGCCCGAGGGCTGTCTGACCGTCGCGATCCGCGTCCCCGTACGGATCGTGGTGCTGGTCCTGGTGGTTCCCGTCCGGCTGCTCTGGGACGCGGTCGCCGCGGCGGGCCGGGCCGTGCACCGCGCGGTGCTGCGCCCGGCCGGACGCGCGCTGGCCTGGCTGGGGCGGACCCTGGTCGTCGTCCCGCTGGTGTGGCTCGGCCACGGCCTGGTCCGGGCCGGACGGGTGCTGGTGGGCGTGCCCCTGGCCTGGCTGTGGCGGTGGCTGGCCGTGCCGCTGTGGCGGTACGGGGTGGCCGCTCCGGCGCTCTGGGCGTACCGGTACGCGCTGGCCCCGCTGGGGCGCGCGAGCGGATGGGTGCTGGCCGCCTGCTGGTCGGGCGTGGTGTGGGCCGCCTCCGGGGTGTGGGCCGCGCTCGCCCGGCTCGGCTCCGGGTTGGGCATCGGGCTCGGCTGGGTCGGCGCCCGCGTGTGGGCCGTGCTCGGCTGGGTCGGTGCCCGCGTGTGGGCCGTGCTCGGCTGGGCCGGGCGGGGGATCGGCGTGGCCCTGTCCGCGATCGGAACCGCCCTCGTTCGAGTGGGTTTGATCTTGTTCGTGGTACCCGTCGGGTGGTTCTGGCGCCGGGTGCTGACCCCCCTCGGACACGCCGTGGCCGTCGTCGCCCACGAGACCGGCGCCGCGTTCGGGCACGCCTGGCGGATCGCCGGACACCTCTCGCGGGCCCTCGGCCGCGGCCTGAAGTGGCTCGGGTGGCAGCTGGCCGGACGGCCGGTGCGCTGGGTGTGGCGCACCCTGTGCGCGCCGGTGCTGCACTGGGCGCGGGACACCCTGTGGGCCCCGGCCGCCCGCGCCGCCGCCGTCGCGGGCCGGGCCGCCCGCGAGGCGCTGGCGGCGGCCGGACGCACCGCCCGCGAGGCCCTCGCCTCGGCCCGCGACACCGTGCGCCGGGCCCGCGCGGACGCCTGGCGGGCGCTCGCCGGCGGGCCGCCCCGGGAACCCGGGCGGCATCCGGCGCGTACTCTGGGTAGTACAACTACTGCCTCCGGAGCGGTGCCCGCCCCCGAGATCTCCCTCCACAAGACGGAGGGATGAGCCGGGCGGCGCGCGGGCCGCGACCGGAGGGCCCCCACAGGACAGGTGGGCGGCGCCCACCGCGCCCGCCCCGCACGAGGAGAAGAACCACTGGGCAAGCGACAGCCCGAAGGCCCGCCGCCCGCACCTGCGGTGCAGCGCATCCGACTGCGCTACACCAAGCGCGGCCGCCTCCGGTTCACCAGCCACCGCGACTTCCAGCGCGCCTTCGAGCGCGCGCTGCGCCGCGCCGAGGTGCCCATGGCGTACTCGGCGGGCTTCACCCCGCACCCCAAGGTGTCCTACGCCAACGCCGCGCCCACCGGCACCGGCTCCGAGGCCGAGTACCTGGAGATCGCCCTCACCGAGCACCGCGACCCGGCGACGCTGCGGGCGCTGCTCGACGAGTCGCTGCCCACCGGGCTCGACATCACCGACGCCGTGGAGGCCCGCACCTCGGGCCTGGCCGACCGGCTGACCGCCTCCGTCTGGGAGATGCGGCTCGACGGCGTGCCCGTCGAGGACGCCCGCAAGGCCGTCGACGCCTTCCTCGCCGCCGAGACCGTCGAGGTCCAGCGCCGCACCAAGAACGGCATGCGCACCTTCGACACGCGCGGCGCCGTCGCCGGTCTCCAGGCGCTTCCTCCGCAGTCCGACTCCGCCGGCTCCACCGGAGAGGCTCCCGCCGGGCCCATCAATAGGCCGGTGGACAAGCCCTGTGCGATACTGCGCCTGGTAGTACGGCACCTGACACCTGCCGTGCGACCCGACGACGTCCTGTCCGGTCTCCGAGCTGTGGCCGACCTGGCGCCGCCGGTCCCCGCAGCGGTGACCAGGCTGGCGCAGGGGCTCTTCGACGAGGAGTCCGGCACGGTGACCGACCCGCTCGCGCCCGACCGCGAGGCAGCCCCGGCCGCTCCACCCAAGGCCGCCGGGACCGCCCCTGCGACGGTGCCGGAAGGTCCTGCCGCGTAAGGGCACGTCGTTGTAGCGCAGCCCTGGTACTCGGGAGCCACCTGGGTCGGGCCGCGCACTGACCAGGAGACTTTCGCCAGGCCGTACGTACATCGCGTACGGAACCGGCGAGCCGGACATATCAGCTCCCGTGCGGCGCCCGCGCCCCGGACGACGGCTTCCGCGCACATCACGCGGACGGGCCGCTCGGACCGGAACCAGGCGCGGCGCCCGGGAGCGTGACGGGAGCTACGCCCGCATGCTTGAGAACGAGAAGAACGAACCCGGTGTGACCGGGGACGACAACAACAGCCCCAGCGACACGCTGCCGCCGCGCCGCCGGCGCCGCGCCGCGTCGCGGCCCGCCGGTCCGCCGGGAGCCGCGGGCGCCGACGCGCCCGAGACCCCGGCCGCCGCCGAGGCCCCGGCCGAGACCGCCGCGCCCGCCGCCGAGGAGGCCGCTCCGGCCCGTCCGCGCCGCCGCGCCACCCGCAAGGCGACCGCGCCCGCCGGTGCCCCGGCCGCCGTCGAGGAGACCCCGGCCGCCGCCGAGGCCCCCGTCGAGAGTGCCGCGCCCGCCGCCGAGGAGGCCGCTCCGGCCCGTCCGCGCCGCCGTGCCACCCGCAAGGCCACCGCCGCCGCCGAGGCGCCCGTGGCCGCCGAGCCCGTCGAGGCCCCGGCCGCCGTCGAGCCGCAGGCCGTCGAGGCCGTCGAGGAGAGTGCCGCTCCGGCGCGCACCCGTCGCCGTGCCACCCGTAAGGCCACGGCTCCGGCCGGTGCGCCCAAGGCCGCCGAGGACGCCGAGATCGTCGTGGCCGCCGAGCCCGTCGAGGCCCCGGCCGCCGTCGAGCCGCAGGCCGTCGAGGCCGTCGAGGAGAGCGCCGCTCCGGCCCGTACCCGCCGTCGCGCCACCCGCAAGGCCACCGCGCCCGCCGGTGCGCCCGCCGTCGAGGAGACCCCGGCCGCCGGTGCGCCGCCGGCCGTCGCCGCCGAGGACCCGGTCGCCTCCCCGGCCGAGGAGGCCGCCGTCGTGGCCGCCGCCGAGGAGAGTGCCGCTCCGGCGCGCACCCGTCGCCGTGCCACCCGTAAGGCCACGGCTCCGGCCGGTGCGCCCAAGGCCGCCGAGGACGCCGAGATCGTCGTGGCCGCCGAGCCCGTCGCCGAGGCGCCGGTCGCCGAGGAGAGCGCCGTCGAGGCCGCCGAGGACGAGGCGCCCCGCGGTCGCACCCGCCGCCGCGCGACCCGCAAGGCCACCGCGCCGCAGTTCACCACGACCACCACCACCGCCGCCGCCGCCGAGGA
Source organism: Streptomyces sp. cg36 (assembly GCF_041080675.1). Taxonomy (NCBI): domain Bacteria; kingdom Bacillati; phylum Actinomycetota; class Actinomycetes; order Kitasatosporales; family Streptomycetaceae; genus Streptomyces; species Streptomyces cyclosori. Next base: position 5,301,552 of record NZ_CP163520.1, read on the forward strand.
GCCCGCGAAGGCCGCGGCGCCCGAGGCACCCCAGGCCGAGGAGAAGCCGGAGACCGGCCTCCCCCGGGGCGCCAAGGGCCAGGGGGGTGCCCCCACCCGCCGCCGCGCCACCCGCCCGGCCGTCGCCGTCTTCCAGGCGCCGGTCTTCCACGAGCCGATGTTCCAGACCCCCGAGACCGCCGCCGCTGCCGCCGCCCAGGCCGCCGCCGAGGTGACGGACGAGACGGACGAGGAGGAGACGGAGCAGACCGTCGCCGAGCCGGTCGTCGAGCAGGCCGAGCCGCAGGGCGGCTCCCGCCGTCGCCGCCGCCGTCGCGGCGAGAGCGCCGAGTCCGCGCCCGAGCCGCAGGCCCCCGCGGCCGAGACGGCCGACGAGGACGCGTCCGCCGAGGAGGAGCCGGAGGGCGCCGAGGCCGAGGAGCACGAGGACGACCGTCCCTCGCGCCGTCGCCGCCGCGGTGGCCGCCGCCGTCGCCGGGGCGAGTCCGCCGAGCAGGAGGAGACCGACACCGAGGACTCCGCCGAGGCGGAGGCCGAGGCGTACGAGGACGAGGACGACGAGTCCGACGACACCCCGTCCGCCGCGGGCACCAGCAGCAGCCGTCGCCGGCGCCGGCGCCGTCGCCGCAGCGGTGACGGCGGTGACCACGAGGGCGGTTCGGACGACCCGGAGCGCACCGTCGTCAAGGTCCGCGAGCCGCGCCCGGCCCGCGAGAAGGCCGAGCCGTCCGACGAGGTGCAGTCCATCAAGGGCTCGACCCGTCTGGAGGCGAAGAAGCAGCGCCGCCGCGAGGGCCGCGAGCAGGGCCGCCGCCGGGTGCCGATCATCACCGAGGCGGAGTTCCTGGCGCGCCGCGAGGCCGTCGAGCGCGTGATGGTCGTCCGCCAGAGCGGCGAGCGCACCCAGATCGGCGTCCTGGAAGACAACGTGCTGGTCGAGCACTACGTCAACAAGGAGCAGGCCACCTCGTACGTCGGCAACGTCTACCTGGGCAAGGTCCAGAACGTCCTGCCGTCGATGGAGGCCGCCTTCGTCGACATCGGCAAGGGCCGCAACGCCGTCCTGTACGCCGGTGAGGTCAACTTCGAGGCGCTCGGCATGGCCAACGGGCCGCGCCGCATCGAGGCCGCCCTCAAGTCCGGCCAGTCGGTCCTGGTGCAGGTCACCAAGGACCCGATCGGCCACAAGGGCGCCCGTCTGACCAGCCAGGTCTCGCTGCCCGGCCGCTACCTCGTGTACGTGCCCGAGGGCTCGATGACCGGCATCAGCCGCAAGCTCCCGGACACCGAGCGCGCGCGCCTGAAGACCATCCTCAAGAAGATCGTCCCCGAGGACGCGGGCGTCATCGTGCGCACCGCCGCCGAGGGCGCCAGCGAGGACGAGCTGCGCCGCGACGTCGAGCGGCTCCAGGCGCAGTGGGAGGAGATCTCCAAGAAGTCCAAGCAGATCTCGACCTCCTCGCCGAGCCTGCTGTACGGCGAGCCGGACATGACCGTCCGCGTCGTCCGCGACATCTTCAACGAGGACTTCTCCAAGGTCATCGTCAGCGGTGACGAGGCGTGGGAGACCATCCACGGCTACGTCTCGCACGTCGCCCCCGACCTGGCGGACCGCCTCCAGCGGTGGACCTCCGAGGTCGACGTCTTCGCGACGTACCGGATCGACGAGCAGCTCGCCAAGGCGCTCGACCGCAAGGTCTGGCTGCCGTCCGGCGGCTCGCTGGTGATCGACAAGACCGAGGCGATGATCGTCGTCGACGTCAACACCGGCAAGTTCACCGGCCAGGGCGGCAACCTGGAGGAGACCGTCACCAGGAACAACCTGGAGGCGGCCGAGGAGATCGTGCGCCAGCTGCGGCTGCGCGACCTCGGTGGCATCGTCGTCATCGACTTCATCGACATGGTCCTGGAGTCCAACCGGGACCTGGTGCTGCGGCGCCTGCTCGAATGCCTGGGCCGTGACCGTACGAAGCACCAGGTCGCCGAGGTCACCTCGCTGGGCCTGGTCCAGATGACCCGCAAGCGGGTCGGCCAGGGCCTGCTGGAGTCCTTCTCCGAGACCTGTGTCCACTGCAACGGACGCGGTGTCATCGTCCACATGGAGCAGCCCACCGGCACCGGTGGCGGCGGCAACGGCAAGCGCTCCAAGAAGCGCGGCCGGGGCGGCGACGGGCACGACCACGACGTGCACGAGCACGAGGCCGTGGAGACCGAGGCCGTCGAGACCGAGGCGGAGGTGGCGGCCGAGGTCGCCGCGCCCGTCGCGCTCGCCGAGCCGGAGTTCGTGCCGGACGAGGAGCTGTACAGCAGCGCCGCCGAGGCGGAGGCCGCGGCCCGTGGTGGCCGCAGCCGTCGCCGCGCGACCCGCAAGGCGTCGGCCCCGGCCGGTGCGCCCCGCCGGGCCGCCGAGAGCGAGCCGGCCGTGGCGGAGCCGGTGGTCGAGCCGGAGCCCAGGGCGGTGACGGTGGCGTCGTTCATCGAGGACGAGGCGCCGCGCGGGCGGGCCCGTCGCCGGGCCACCCGCAAGGCGACCGCGCCCGCCGGTGCGCCGGCCGCCGCCGAGGCCCCGGCCGAGGTCGTCGTGGCCGAGCCGGTCGCGGTGGCGGAGCCGGTCGTCGCGGCGGAGCCCGTGGTGGCCGAGCCGGTGGCCGAGCCCGTCGTCGAGGAGGCGCCCGTCGCCGCCCCGCCGCGGGCCCGTCGCCGGGTGACCCGCAAGGCGACCGCGCCCGCGGGGTCGCCGTCGGGCACCCAGGAGGCTGCGGTCGTCGTGGTGGCGTCCGCGCCGGTGGCCGAGGCCGTCGTGGCCGAGCCGGTCGCGGTTGTCGCGGATGAGGCCGCGGCGGACGTCGCGGAGCCCGTCGAGGAGGCCGCCCCGGCCAAGAAGGCGGCCCGCAAGACGGCGAAGACGGCCAAGAAGGCCACCACCGCGAAGAAGGCGGTCGCCAAGAAGACGGTGGCCAAGAAGACCGCGGCGAAGAAGACGACGGCGAAGAAGGTTGCCAAGAAGGCGGCGGCTGAGCCGGTGGCGACGGAGGGCTGATCCTCCGTCGGCACGACGCCGGCCGAAGGCCCGGCCCAGGAACCCCCTGGGCCGGGCCTTCGGCTTCGCCTGCGGGCCGTGGTGGGCTGGTCGCGCAGTTCCCCGCGCCCCTTGTCGGGCCGGGGTTTTGGCTGCGGACCGTGCTGGGTTGCTCGCGCAGTTCCCCGCGCCCCTGAAGCACGGGGCCTGCGGCCCCCGTGCCCCGCCCCTCGTACGCCGGAGGACCCGAACCCGCCAGGGGCGCGGGGAACTGCGCGACCAGCCCCCACCGGCCCGCAGGTGAAGGCCGGGCCTCATAGGGGCGCGGGCGCCCCACCGCAGCCCGCAGGAGAATTCCGTGCGCGCGTCAGCGCCTCGTGCGCCACGCCGTCCGCAGCTGGGCGGACAGGAACAGGGCCGTCAGCGTCGGGATCGTCGCGCGGTACCAGTCCGGCGTCGTCCACGCGTACACCGACAGCGGCACCAGCACGAGCAGCGCCACCACCCGCAGCCGCCACCAGCGACGGCTCCGCGGGACCGGCAGCGCCGGGGTCCCCAGGTCCGTGGCGAGCGAGTCGCGGATGCCGCGCAACACGCCCCGGCGGGCCAGCAGTTGGGCGCCGGGGGCGGTCCGCAGCACCTCGTCCTCCTCGCCGAAGCCGGGCGGCAGCGGCGGCAGCCCGAGCGCGGCCACCAGGTCGGACTGGCGGCGGGCGGGCGAGTCCCCGCCCCGCAGCAGCACCACCAGCGGCCGGGCGTCGCCCACCGAGAACGCCGCCGCCAGCGCCTGCGCGGTCGCCGACGCCTGCACGTGGTCGGTGACCGGCCCCTGCGGGTCCCACTGGTGGGCGGCGGTCTCCTTGCCCTTCTGGAGCAGCGTGAGCCCGTACCGCGACTCGGTGCGGCGCAGCACCAGCGCGGGCCACTTCTCGCCGGTGGTGAAGCTGTCGGCGGCGGCGGTCAGCCGGTCGTCCCCGGCCAGCGCCGCCCGCCGCCCGGGCGCGGGGTCGGGGACGAGCTCCACGTAACTCATGCCGGTGCGCGCGGGCGCGATCCGCAGGGAGACGCCGCACATCAGGGCCGCCTCGGCCACCTCGTGCGGGGGCGCGGCGGCTATCGCGAGCGAGTGCGGCACTGCGGTGCGCGCCGCGGGGACCCCCGCCGCGCCGGAGGCGGCACCGGGCCCCGGGGCGAACCCCGGAGCCCCGGCGGGTCCGGAGTTGGCGGGGGACCCGACGGCCCCTCCGGAGCGGCCGGACCCGGACCGGGACCGGGCGGATCCGGACCCGAAGCGGCCGGACCCTGCCCTGAAGCGGCCGGACCTGGACCCGGTCCGGCCCGACCCGGACCCGGACCGTGCGGAGTCGGACCCGGAGCGGCCCGACCCGGACCCGCCGGAGCCTGGCCCGGACCCGCCGGAGCCGGAGCCGGACCCGGACCCGCCCGACCCGGACTCGGACCGGGCGGACCCGGACCCGCCGGACCCGGACCGGGCGGGTGCGGAGAAGAACGGTGTGTGCGAGGCGAGTTGCATCCGTACTCCCGACCGCAGTTCGAGGAACTCCTCGCGCGGTTCGCCCAGGTACGCCCAGGGCAGCGTCCGCGCGCCCACCCCGATCGCCCGGAACACGTCCAGCGCCTCGGCCCACCGCTCGTGCAGGATCAGCATCAGCACCAGGTGGTTGCGGAAGTCCGCGGCGTCCGGGTCGCCCGGCTCGTACCAGGTGGACAGCTCCAGGCCGCGCTCCACGGCGGCGTCGATGCGGGAGCGCTTGACGGGGCTCTGGCGGGCCGGGTCGTCGGAGGCCACCACGTACTCCACGGCCGCCAGCAGCGGCAGCGCGTGCAGTTTGGAGCCGGGCAGGGCGCTCCCGGCGGCCCGCTCGGCGAAGGCGAACATCTCGGCGTGCGAGCCGTACCACTTCTCGGAGAGGTACTGCAGGGCCGCGGCGTGGCAGCCGTAGTGGTGCGGGGAGCGGGCGGTGGCCTCCGCCCAGTACGCGTCGAACACCTCGCGGGACGCCTGGCTGCCCCGGGCGTGGGTGAGGGCGATCTGCCACGGCACCGGATCGGTCGGGTTGAGCCGGGCCGCCGCCGACGCCACCGGGACGGCGTCCCCCAGCAGCGCGAAGAACGCCTGGAACTGCTCGGGCGCCACGTCCTTGGCGCGCGCCGCGCTGCGCACCTCCCACGCCCGGTGGACGCAGAGCTCGGCCTTGACCAGTACCGCGTCGGGGTCCTCGGGCGCCTGCGCCAGCCAGTCGTCGAGCCAGCCGGGGCTGTGCAGGGCGGCCGTGGCGAGGCGGCCCACGCAGGTGCTGCGCCGCTCCCACTCGGCGCGCTCCCGGGTCCCGGCGAGCAGGGCCGCGGCGGGACCCCGGTCACCGGCGTGCAGGGCGGCGAGCGCGTCGCGCAGCGGGCCGTCCGGGGCGTCCAGGGTGACGGCCTCGTCGGGCGGCAGGTCCGCGCCGACGGACGAGCCGTGGCGCAGCATGCGGGGCATGGAGAGCAGCGAACGCAGGTGCACGAGTGATTATTGAAGCAGTGACCTCTGGTAACCGGCTCACGGGCCCGGAGCGGCGGGCCCCGGTTTGACCACCGGGAGGTCGGACCGTAACCTTGACCCTCGGCGTGTTTCCATGCGCGCCCGCCTCTGAGCACCTCCCTCCCGGCGACCGTCGAGGTCGTGGGGAGAGGCCGCTCGTCCATTCCGGATCATCACGGGTTCGCCCGTGTGACGCGGCTGGCTTCAGGGGTTCCGTTCCGAGCGAGAGAGAGATCCGCGTGTACGCCATCGTGCGCAGCGGTGGTCGCCAGCACAAGGTTGCTGTCGGCGACATCGTTGAGGTTGACAAGATTTCCACTGCCAAGGTTGGCGACACGGTCGAGCTCTCGACCCTGCTCGTTGTCGACGGCGACGCTGTCACCAGCGACCCGTGGGTGCTGGCCGGCATCAAGGTCACGGCCGAGGTCGTGGACCACCACAAGGGTGCCAAGATCGACATCCTTCGGTACAAGAACAAGACCGGTTACCGCCGTCGCCAGGGCCACCGCCAGCAGTACACGGCGATCAAGGTCACCGGCATCCCCGCGGCTGCGAAGTAAGGGACTGAGGAGACATGGCACACAAGAAGGGCGCATCGTCCACCCGGAACGGTCGCGACTCCAACGCTCAGCGGCTCGGTGTGAAGCGCTTCGGCGGTCAGACCGTCAACGCCGGTGAGATCCTGGTCCGCCAGCGTGGCACCCACTTCCACCCGGGCGCCGGTGTCGGCCGCGGTGGCGACGACACGCTGTTCGCCCTGCAGGCCGGCGCGGTGCAGTTCGGCACCCACCGTGGCCGCAAGGTCGTGAACATCGTTCCGGTCGCCTGACCGGTTCTTACGTGAGGCGGACCTCACTTCCCGTACGGACCCCGTACGGGAAGCGGGTCCGCCTTTCGCGTGTTTCTAATGAAACACGGCATTACCCAGACATTCCGTAATCCCCCGGCCTCCGGTCGGGGGGATCCCCAGGAGGCAAGCCCATGACCACCTTCGTGGACCGCGTCGAGCTGCACGTCGCCGCGGGTAACGGAGGCCACGGCTGCGCCTCCGTGCACCGGGAGAAGTTCAAGCCGCTCGGCGGCCCCGACGGCGGCAACGGCGGCCGGGGCGGCGACGTCATCCTGGTCGTCGACCAGTCGGTGACCACGCTCCTCGACTACCACCACAGCCCGCACCGCAAGGCCACCAACGGTGCGCCCGGCGCCGGTGACAACCGCTCCGGCAAGGACGGCCAGGACCTGGTCCTGCCCGTCCCGGACGGCACCGTCGTCCTCGACAAGGACGGCAACGTGCTCGCCGACCTCGTCGGCCAGGGCACCACCTTCGTCGCCGGCCAGGGCGGTCGCGGCGGCCTCGGCAACGCGGCGCTGGCCTCCGCCCGCCGCAAGGCCCCCGGCTTCGCGCTGCTCGGCGAGCCCGGCGAGGCCCGTGACGTGGTCATGGAGCTGAAGACCGTCGCCGACGTGGCCCTGGTGGGCTACCCCAGCGCCGGCAAGTCCTCGCTGATCTCGGTGCTCTCCGCCGCCAAGCCGAAGATCGCGGACTACCCGTTCACCACCCTGGTCCCCAACCTCGGCGTGGTCACCGCGGGCTCCACCGTCTACACCATCGCCGACGTCCCCGGCCTCATCCCCGGCGCCAGCCAGGGCAAGGGCCTGGGCCTGGAGTTCCTGCGCCACGTCGAGCGCTGCTCGGTGCTGGTGCACGTGCTGGACACCGCGACGCTGGAGTCCGAGCGCGACCCGGTCTCCGACCTCGACGTCATCGAGGACGAGCTGAAGCAGTACGGCGGCCTGGAGGACCGGCCCCGCGTCGTCGTCCTCAACAAGATCGACATCCCGGACGGCCAGGACCTCGCCGACATGATCCGCGGCGACCTGGAGGAGCGCGGCTACCGCGTCTTCGAGGTCTCCGCCGTCGCCCGCACCGGGCTGAAGGAGCTCTCCTTCGCGCTCGCCGGGATCGTCGCCGAGGCGCGCGCCGCCAAGCCCGTCGAGGAGGCCACCCGGATCGTGATCCGCCCCAAGGCGGTCGACGACGCGGGCTTCACCGTCACCTACGACGAGGCCGGCGAGGTCTACCGGGTGCGCGGCGAGAAGCCGGAGCGCTGGATCCGCCAGACCGACTTCAACAACGACGAGGCCGTCGGCTACCTCGCCGACCGCCTCAACCGCCTCGGCGTCGAGGACCAGCTGATGAAGGCGGGCGCCCGCGCGGGCGACGCCGTCGCCATCGGCCCCGAGGAGAACGCGGTCGTCTTCGACTGGGAGCCCACGATGATGGCGGGCGCGGAGATGCTCGGCCGCCGCGGCGAGGACCACCGTCTCGAAGCCCCGCGCCCGGCCGCCCAGCGCCGCCGCGACCGCGAGGCGGAGCGGGACGAGGCCCAGCAGGAGTTCGACGAGTTCAAGCCGTTCTGACGGGCTGAGCCTTCGTCCGCGGGCCGTCCGCGGCTCGTCGCGCGGTTCCCCGCGCCCCTGAATGCCCAGGGGCGCGGGGAACCGCGCGCTCGGCCCCCACCGGCCCGCAGCCGATTCCGCACCCGGGAAAACCCGGCATCGGGGGCCGCGGGCCGCAGCGGCATACTGGACACGTTCAGCAAACGTACGATGTCCACCGAACGTCAAGGAGTAGCCCCCCGTGCGTAATCCCGAGGCACCGAGACTGCTGGGGGTCTACCGGCGGGCCGTGCCCGAGAGCGTCCGCAAGGCGATCGTGGCGCAGGTCGACGCCGACATGCGCCGCCGCGTCAAGATGCGCATCGCCGGCGGCGCCGCCGTCGCCGAGAAGATGCGCGCCGCCCGCGTCACCAAGCGCTACCAGACCCTCGCCTCCGGCGCCGACCGCGCGGTCGTGCACGTCGGCAAGGACCCCAAGGTCGCCCTGGTCCAGCCCGGAGTCACCCCGCTGACGGCCCGCCGCGCCAACCTCGACGCCGTGCTGCGGGCCCTGCACGCGGCCGGTCTCGACCACTTCTGCGTCCGGGGCCGCTCGGAGACCGCCGCCGCCGTCGCCGTCCGCGAGGACGACCGCACGGCCGTGCTGAAGGTCCTCGAAGCGCTCTGCGGCGACCAGCCCGGCTACGTCACCCACGTCAAGGGCAACAACCCGGTCCCCGAGACCTCCCTGCCCGGCTACGAGGACGCCACCTGGCGCCGGTTCAAGACCGCCGGGACCGTCCGCGTCACCTGGTACCGCACGGACGACACCCACCGCCTCGTCCTCGGCAACCGCTACGGCTGCGACATCGAGTTCTGGCACGAGGAGGAGGGCCGGCTGGTGCCGCCGCGGGTCGGCAAGCTCACCGAGGACCTCGCCCTCCAGGGCCCCACCACCCGGATCTCCGAGGCGTACTTCACCCACCTCGCCCCGCGCGAGGCCCCCGACGCCGCCCAGGTGCCCACCCGCGCCGAGTTCGCCATCCACCCCACCGACGAGATCACCTTCCCGATCGACGTCGTCTACACCTGGGTGAACGGCGCGGACCCGGCCTGGCTGCGCCGCCGCGCCCGGTTCGCGGGCGAGACCTACCACGCCGAGGCCGCCAACGCCGCGCGCTATCTGAGCCGCGACGAGCTGCGCTACTCGCTGCGCTCGCTGCACATGTACGCGCCGTGGGTGCGCAACATCTACCTCGTCACCGACGACCAGACCCCGGAGTGGCTGGACACCACGCAGCCCGGCATCAAGGTCGTCAGCCACAAGGAGATCTTCCGCGACCCGGGTCTGCTGCCCACCTTCAACTCGCACGCCATCGAGAGCCAGCTCCACCACATCGAGGGCCTTGCCGAGCACTTCCTGTACTTCAACGACGACGTGATGCTCGGCAACGAGGTCACCCCGCAGGACTTCTTCCTCTCCAGCGGCCTCACCAAGTTCTTCCCGTCGCCCGCCCTCGTACCGCTGGGCGCGCGCACCCCCGAGGACCCGCCGGTGGCCGCCGCGGGCAAGAACAACCGGCGGCTGATCGAGGAGCGGTACGGGGCGGTGGTCGTGCAGAAGATGAAGCACATGCCGCACCCGCTGCGGCGCAGCCTGCTCACCGAGATCGAGACGGAGTTCGAGCCGGAGTACCGCTACACCGAGGCGAGCCGGTTCCGCTCGGAGGACGACATCTCCATCTCGTCGTCGCTGCACCACTACTACGCGTACCACACGCAGCGCGCGGTGCCCTCCGAACTCCCGTACACCTACCTCGACTTGACGCATCCCTGGACCGAGACGCGGCTCGGGCGCCTGCTCGCCAACCGGGACAAGACGGTGTTCTGCGTCAACGACACGGTCTCCACCGAGCAGGACGTGCACGAGCAGAAGGATCTGATCACGCCGTTCCTGGACGCGTACTTCCCGGTGCGGAGCCCGTACGAGAAGTGACGCCCACCGGGGCAGGGGGATCTGCCCTCGCGTGGCCGCTTCGCGCGCGGTTCCCCGCACCCCCGGAAGAAAGGGGCCCGCCCCCGGCCCGAAGGCCGGGGGCGGGCCCCTTTCCGGTGTCCGACGCGTCAGGCGCGTCAGTCGCGCTCGAAGCGGGACTTCACCGGGAAGTAGGCGCTCAGGAACGCCCGCAGCACGCGGTCCTGCTCCTCCACCGACACCTCCGCGTCGGCGGACTCGCCGATGCAGAACACGTCGTGGGCGCGCTCGGCGAGCAGCCGGGTCAGCACCGTGTGGTGCTCGTAGTTGCCCACGTTGATGTAGCTGCACGAGATCGCGCTGGGCACCGAGCTGCCGATCAGGTAGCCGTAGTGGTGGTGCAGCGACGAGGTGATCGACAGGTCCGAGTTGGCGCGGAACGGGTTGGCCGCGGTACGGCCCACCTCGTCCGGGAACTTGTCGGCGATCTCGGTCAGCACACTGCGGCGCAGCGGGTGCGGCGCGTGCAGGAAGCTGGTCGTCGCGGTCCGCCCGAACGCCTCCTCCAGGAGCGCCCGGTTGTTCTTCGCCGCGGCGAAGTAGCCCTCGTCGTCGTCGGACGGCTCGGTCGGCGGGACGGCCGTGGGGGAGCGGAAGAACTTGGCGACGCCGTTGCTCAGGAAGAACGACGACGGGTTGAGCGGGCGGCCGATGAACACGTCGTCGTTGAGGTAGAGGAAGTGCTCGGCCAGACCGTCGATCCGGTACAGCTGGCTCTCGATGGCGTGCGAGTTGAACGTCGGCAGCCAGGCCGCGTCCTTGAAGATCTCGCGGTGGGAGACCACCTTGATGCCGGACTGCGTGGTGTCCAGCCACTCCGGGGTCTGGTCGTCGGTGACCAGGTAGATGGTCCGCACCCAGGGCGCGAACATCTCCAGGGAGCGCAGCGAGTAGCGCAGCTCGTCGCGGTTGCGGAAGCGCACGTCACCGCTGTCGGCGTCGTTGGTCGGCATGTTCCGGCTGCGGCGCACCGCGTCGCGGCGGCCCTGCCACGCCGGGTCGGTGTCGTCGACCCAGGTGTAGACGACGTCGATGGGGTAGTCGACGTCCCACATCAGCTGCTTGGTGAACTGCGCCAGCGTCGGGTAGTCCCGGTCGGCGACCCGCAGCTTCGCGGTGGCCTCCAGGTTCGGCAGGCGGCGGCCGAGCAGGGTGGTCAGCCGGGGCGTCTCGCGCCAGCCGTCCTCCTCCGACTCCGCCCAGAACTCCACGCTGCACCCGTAGGCCGGGCCGTAGCGCAGGGTGCGGCTCTCCGAGGTGATCGGCTTGAAGACGCGCAGCCCCGCGACCTCGCCGACCTCGCCGAGGCGCTCGGCGAGCACCGCGCCGGGGGCGGCGCCGCGCGGCGTCACCAGCTCGGCGTAGACGGGCTTGCCGTGCAGACCGCTCGCCATCGCCTCCATCACCCGGCGGCGCATCTCCACGGGGACGGCCACCCGGTGGGCGACGCCCGCGTCGTGGCGCAGCAGGATGTAGGGGATCCCCGCGTCCTCCAGGACCTTGGCGGTGATCTCCAGGTTCAGCTGGGCCATGCGCGGACCGGTGACGTCGTCGCGCTGCTCGGCGAGGCGGCCCGCCGAACGGATCAGGGTACCCGTGCGGTCCTGGGCCTGCAGCAGCACCTCGCGGGCCTTCTGCTCGTCCGCCGAGTTCGACAGGGCCGAGACGGGGGCGGCGACGCTGAAGCTTCGGGTGCCGCCGGCCGCGATGCGCAGGGCGGTGCGGTCGGCGCGCTGGGCCAGGCGCTCGGGGGAGTCGCGGCGGGCCACCAGCTTGGTGAAGAGCTGCTCCCAGCGGGCGGTGATGTCCTCGCCGCCGAACCGCTCGTACACGCCCTTGCGGGCGGCCTTGCCGAACGCGTGGCGGGTGTCGTCCTCGGCCATCAGGCGGGACATCGCCACGGACAGCGAGTCGATGTCGCCCGGCGGCACCAGCAGACCGTCCACGTCGTGGCGGATGATCTCGGCGGGCCCGGTGACGATGTCGTACGCGATGACGGGCACGCCGGCCGCGAACATCTCCAGGAGCACCAGCGGGAACGCCTCGTTGCGCGAGGGCAGCAGACAGACGCTGGCCTTGGCCCACTCCTGCTCCATCTGCGAGGAGCGGCCCACCAGTTCGATCCGCGAGTGCATGCCCAGGCCCTCGACGAGGCGGCGCAGGCGCACCTCCTGCGGGCCGTCGCCGAAGATCCGCAGCTGCCAGTCGGGGAAGTCCGAGGAGATCCGGTGGAAGGCGTGGATGGCGTGGTCCAGCTGCTTCTCCGGGGTCATCCGGGCAGCCAGGACGATCGTCTTGGACTCCAGGTCGGCGCGCGGACGGTAGCCGTCCGGCACCGCGTTGGGGATCGCGGCGAGCTCGGGCGCGGCCTCGCGCAGCGAGTCGGAGAACCAGTCGTTGGTGCGCTCGGTCAGCGACACCAGCGCGTCGATGCGCGGGCCGTAGACCAGCAGCGGCTCACCGGAGACGCCGCGCAGCTGGGAGGCGCGGTGCTCCTGGTGCACGGTGACCACGCTCGCCGGGGCGAGCTCGGCCGCCGCCGCCATCAGCGCCGGGGTGGTGGTGATCAGCACGTCGGAGTCGAGGGAGCCCAGCGTGGCGGTCATCTCGATGTCGGAGAGCCGGTCGAACGTCGACTCCCAGGACGGCTTGATCAGTTCGCTCGGCAGTGACTCCAGCGTCCGGCAGGTGCTCTCGTCGAGGGAGCTGGGGCGCACCGGACGTCCGTACGATCCGGTCCTGTCCACCAGATAGCGCCGCTTGACCTGCTGGGCCGCCGCGAAGAACGGCTCCGGGCGGGTCTTGAAGACGCTCAGCACCTCGACGTCGTGGCGGGGAGCCAGATGGATCGCCTGGGTGTAGGCGGCCATCTCGGTGCCGCCCATCTCGTCGCCCCAGGTGAGCAGAAACGTGATCTTCATGCAACTTCCTCTGCGCCACGGGGGGCGGTTCCGAATCCGGTACAGGACACGGCGAACACGCCGGCCGGGGTGACATAGGCGTGCACCCGCGCCAGCGCGCCGTTGTCGAGAGCGACGATACGGAACGGTGTCCGGTAGACCTGCTTGGGGTGACGCACATCGGTCAGCTTCCGGGCGATCTTGATCCGGGTTCCGCCGGACTTCAGATGCATGTCCCAGGTGCGGGTGGTGCGGCCGACCGCCATCTGCGCCAGCGGTACGTCGAAGGTGAAGCGGTCGCCGTCCCACTCGGGGGTCACCGCGACCGCCTTGTTGCTGCGCCGCAGCACCGCCTCCGCCACGTACTCGCTCACCGGCGCCTTGTGCGCGATCAGCCGGCCGTGCACCACGATCCGGTCCCAGCGCAGCTCGAACGAGGTCAGCTCCGCCTGGTGGCGCGGGCCGCGCACGCTCAGCATGGAGCGGCCGTCGACCGAGCGGACCGGGCGGAAGACGGCGCCGCTGGACGGCGAGGGGGAAGTGGCCAGCGTCGGGCCGTCGGAGGTGTCCGCCGGGGCCGCCGCGATCTTCGTACGGAACTCGCGGCCGTCGCTGCCGGTGACCACGACCTCCATGCGCCAGGTGCCGCTGGAGAGCACCGGACCGCGGGTGCCGGTCTCCGACGGATCGTCATGGCGCAGCGGCGCGGTCGCCGTCAGAAGGAGAGATCCGTCACTCTGCGGCTCCTGCTCCAGCTCCACCTTGACCACCGCGCGCCCGCGCGAGAACTCCAGGTGGGCCGCGCTGACCGCCTCGGGGCGGCGCGGGAAGGTCACCGCGAAGTTGAGGGTGCGCCCGCCGGAGACCGAGAAGTGCACGGGGTGCAGCAGCGGACGCGGCTTGACTCCGTCGATGGCCGGTACGGTATGCATCTGCTCGACGCGACGGCGCATTCGTACTGCCGCACGGCGTGCCCGCTTGGCGGCGCCCACCGCATAGGGCAGCAGTGAGTCACTCACGGTGAACCTAGCTCTCGTCTGGGCTAATGGTCAGCGTTGCATGCTGCCAATAATGCGTAAGATCGGCAAGTTGCTTCGTAATTCTATCGATGCATCACGATTGCTTCATCGAGTGGAACCCAAACGAAGTTTCCTCCCTCTCCTCGGGTGGCGGTCTGCTTGATCGCGGATGAACGTGAAGCGGGGAGTGGGAGAAGGACATGGGACGCTGGCCGAACATGGGACGCCGAACGGCCTCCCGGCGTGCCGTGCTGGCTTCGATGGCGGGGGTCGTGGCGGCCGGGGCGATCGCCGGCTGCGACAGCAAGCACCCCTCGGCCCGGGGCGCTGCCGTCACGAGCGCACCGCCGAAGCCCGTCGCGCTGCTGCCGGCCGACCACCGCAGCAACTTCGACACCCCCGGCAGCCCGCTGGCCATGGCCATCGTCGCGCACCCGGACGACGACCTGTTCTTCATGAACCCCGACACGCTCAACACCCTCGAACGCAACATCCCCGTCGTCTCCGTGTACGTCACCGGCGGCGGCTCCTTCGGCGTCAACCAGGCCCCCGGCGAGCCCAAGGCCCGCCCCGACGTCCCCGCCTACGTCTCCGCGCGCCAGCAGGGCCTGCGCCAGGCGTACGCCCGGATGCTCGGCGCGACCCTGTTCACCCCCTGGACCCGTACCGCCCTCCGACTGCCCGGCGGGCGCGAGGCCGAGCTCAACGTCCTGGAGTACAACGGCCGCCGGGCCGAGCTGATCTTCCTCAGCCTGCGCATGCACGAGCGCACCGGCCGCGGCTGGGTCGGCATGACCCAGCTGTGGAACACCCCCGGCGTCGTCCTGCGCACCCAGCCCACGCCCGAGTCGCCCGTCCGCGAGCGCTACACCTACAGCCGCGACGAGCTCACCGACACCCTCGTCTTCCTGATGCGCAAGTACCGGCCCACGCTGGTGCGCACCCTCGACCCGGACCCCGACGCCCAGGTCCACGACAAGCTCCACCCGCGCGGCAGCGACCAGGTCGGCTACTCCGACCACCCCGACCACACCGCCGCCGCCCTGTTCACCTGGCGCGCCCTCGCCGAGTGGGGCCAGGGCACCGCCCAGGGCTCGCGCACCCCCGGCTTCCTCGTCGAGTCCTTCCGCGGCTACTACAACCAGCGCTGGCCCTACAACCTGCCCTCGGACACCGTCCACCAGAAGACCGAGTACCTCAACGCCTACGGCGGCGCCCCCAGCTGGAGCTGCGGCAACGCCTCCGGCTGCGGCGACTACTCCGTCGGCGTCAACGGCGTCCTCAAGTCCAAGAAGGGCTGGGTGCGCTCCACCCACCGCCGCTACCCGACCGCCGGCCCCAAGGTCGTCGTCGACAAGGACGGCCGCATGAGCGTCTACGCGGTCCTGGGCACCCGCGCCGCCCGCTGGCGCGAGTCCGGCCCCTTCAGCGGCGGCTGGGGCACCGCCGAGGACCTCGGCGGCGGCCCGCTCGCCCCCGCCCTCAGCGCCGTCGCCGGCGCCGACGGCCGCCACCTCGTCTTCGGACTGCGCTTCACCGGCCTCGGCTCCGCCGACAACGACGACACCCGCGAGATAGTCCTCCTCCAGCAGAAGACCCCCGGCGGCCCGTTCGCCGAGCAGTGGATCAGCCTCGGCAACCCCGAGACCGACGCCCGGCGCAGCCGCCTCACCGGCCCGCCCACCGCGGTGGCCGCCCCCGACGGCACCGTCCACGTCTTCGTGCGCAACGCCGCCAAGGGCATCAGCACCCGCGTCCGCAACAAGCAGGGCACCTGGTCGCCGTGGCAGAAGCTGCCCGGCGGCGGCCAGATCCAGGAGGGCCTGACCGCCGCCGTCGACGGCGACGGCCGCGTCCACGTCTTCGGCTCCGCCTTCGGCTGGGTCGAGCACTGGACCCAGAAGGACGCGGGCGGCGCCATGGTGCGCGGCGCCCGCGGCCTCAAGACCCGGCCCGGCGACGCCCCCGACGCCGTCGCCGCCAAGGACGGCTCCGTGCTGCTCGCCTACCACAAGCCCGCCAGCGACCAGGTCAACATCGCCCAGCTGCGCGGCGGGCAGGCCGGACGCTGGACCGAACTGCCCGACCAGAAGGTCACCGGCTACGGCCCGGTCGCCCTCGTCGGCGGCCAGGACCTCGCCACCGGCGGCGTCATGCTGACCAGCCGCGGCGGCACCGGCTCCATCGAAATGGTCGACAGCGGCAAGCAAGTCACCCTCCACGGCGACGCGTCCTCCGGATTCATGGTCGGCGCCCCCGCCGTCGTCCAGGGCGCGAGCCAGGGCGTCGCCCTGGTCACGCTCGGCCTCACCACCACCCCCGCGGTGACCAGGGTCCCGCCGCGCGCCGGCACCGTCTGACCGACACACCGCACCGGCGCGCACAGCCGGGCGGACCGGGAGCGAACAGGGGCGTACGGGACCATCCCGTACGCCTCTTCCGCACCCCCCGCGCGGGCCGCCGCGCCCCGCGTTTACGCGGCCTTCACGTTCGTACGAAAAGTCACAGCGGGCCGGGCCCGCCCCCACGGGCTCCTAGACTGTCCGCATGACTTGGATGATCACCGGCGGCGCCGGCTACATCGGATCCCACGTGGTGAAGGCCCTCGTCGACGGCGGCGACCACGTCGTCGTCCTCGACGACCTCAGCACCGGAGACCCGGCGCGGCTGCCCGAAGGCGTCCGGCTGGAGCGCGGCACCGTCCTCGACCGCCAGGTCCTCGACCGCGTCCTGCGCGAGAACGACGTCGACGGCGTCATCCACATCGCCGCCAAGAAGCAGGTCGGCGAATCCGTGGAACGCCCCCTGCACTACTACCGCGAGAACGTCGAAGGACTGCGCACCGTCCTCGAAGCCGCCGCCGACGCCGGCGTACGCCGCTTCCTGTTCTCCTCCTCCGCCGCCGTCTACGGCATGCCCGACGTCGACCTCGTCACCGAGCAGACCGAATGCCTGCCCATGAGCCCCTACGGCGAGACCAAGCTCGCCGGCGAATGGCTCGTCAGCGCCGTCGGCAAGGCCCACGGCATGGCCACCGCCTCCCTGCGCTACTTCAACGTCGCCGGCGCCGCCACCCCCGAACTCGGCGACCCCGGCATCTTCAACCTCGTCCCGATGGTCTTCGAGCGCCTCACCCAGGGCAAGGCGCCGCTCATCTTCGGCGACGACTACCCCACCCCCGACGGCACCTGCGTCCGCGACTACATCCACATCGAGGACATCGCCTCCGCCCACGTCGCCGCCGCCCACCGGCTCGCCGCGGACCCCGCCGCCGCCCTCATCCTCAACATCGGCCGCGGCGAAGGCGCCTCCGTCGCCGAAATGGTCGACATCATCCGCGACGTCACCGGCATCACCGAACCCGCCCCCGAAGTCGCCCCCCGCCGCCCCGGCGACCCCGCCCGCGTCGTCGCCTCCGCCGAGCTCATCACCAAGGAACTCGACTGGACGGCCCGCCACGACATCCGCGCCATGATCACCTCCGCCTGGGAAGGCTGGCTGCTGCGCCACCCGCGCGACTGACCCGCCCGGCCCCGCCCCCACCCGGGCGGGGCCGCCCCCCAACGGGAGCAGCGGCCCGACCGCCGGCCGCACCCCGCCCCACCCGGGCGGGGCCGCCCCACCCAGGCCCCGCGGCCCGCCCCCGCCGCCCCCGCCTGTCCAGCGACCGAAACAGCCGCGCGCCCCGCCCGCGGCCTGGCATAGATTTCCCGGTGTGACCGTGGCAAGGCAGTACGTGACCCAAGCCCGCAGGATCGTCGTCAAGGTGGGCTCCTCCTCGCTCACCACCGCCTCCGGCGGCCTCGACGCCGACCGCGTCGACGCCCTCGTCGACGTCCTCGCCAAAGCCCGCAGCGGCGGCGAGAAGGAAATAGTGCTCGTCTCCTCCGGCGCCATCGCCGCCGGACTCGCCCCCCTCGGCCTGCGCCGGCGCCCCACCGACCTCGCCCGCCAGCAGGCCGCCGCCAGCGTCGGCCAGGGCCTCCTCGTCGCCCGCTACACCGCCTCCTTCGCCCGCTACGGCGTACGCGTCGGCCAAGTCCTCCTCACCAGCGACGACACCAGCCGACGCGCCCACTACCGCAACGCCTACCGCACCCTCGACCAGCTCCTCGCCATGGGCGCGCTCCCCGTCGTCAACGAGAACGACACCGTCGCCACCGACGAGATCCGCTTCGGCGACAACGACCGGCTCGCCGCCCTCGTCGCCCACCTCGTCCGCGCCGACCTCCTCGTCCTCCTCTCCGACGTCGACGGCCTCTACGACGGCGACCCCAGCACCCCCGGCACCACCCGCATCCGCGAAGTGCACGGCCCCGACGACATCGCCCACGTCCAGATCGGCAGCGCCGGCAAAGCCGGCGTCGGCACCGGCGGCATGGTCACCAAGGTCGAAGCCGCCCGCATCGCCGCCGCCGCCGGCGTCCCCGTCGTCCTCACCTCCGCCAGCCACGCCGCCGACGCCCTCGCCGGCCGCGACACCGGCACCTACTTCCACCGCACCGGCCGCCGCTCCGCCGACCGCCTCCTCTGGCTCGCCCACGCCTCCACCCCCCGGGGCCACCTCGTCCTCGACGACGGAGCCGTCACCGCCGTCCTCGAACGCCACTCCTCCCTGCTCCCCGCCGGAATCGCCGCCGTCGAAGGCGAATTCAGCGCCGGAGACCCCGTCGAACTCCGCGACACCACCGGCCGCGCCATCGCCCGCGGCCTCGTCAACTTCGACGCCAAGGAGATCCCCCAGCTCCTCGGCCGCTCCACCCGCGAACTGGCCAGAGAACTCGGCCCCGCCTACGAGCGAGAAGTCGTACACAGGGACGATCTGGTCGTTCTGCACCCCTAGAACGGCTGAAAGTCCGGCCATCGGACCGACACCTTCACGAAAACGGCCCCGCGACCCGGCCAGGACTGGTCAACTTTGTTGCGGGGTACTCGCGGGCTGACCCGCGGGGGGTACGACATCGCATCACAGCATCACAGGAGGCCGCCGGTGAGACGAGCGCGCCCGGGGGCGGCGCCCCGAGTCGGGGGAACCCACGGCCGCAGGGCCGCCGGGGAAGACGGGCCGACCCTGACCAGCGTGGGCACAGGGGCCGGCATAGCCGGGACCGACGAGCACACCCGGCCCGGGGACACCCCCAGGCTCTGGCACATCACCCTCAGCGTCTCCGGCGCCGAAGCACCCCTCAAAGAGGTCCGGCGCGGCCTCGAACAGCTCGCCCACGACCACCCCTTCTTACTGACCAGCAGATACGCGGGCGACCACGCCGAGATCCGCTACTGGGAAGAGGCCCGCGACCTGCACGACGCCGCCGCCGTCGCCCTGCGCCTGTGGGGCGAACACCGCTCCACCGCCAAACTCCCGCCCTGGGAGATCGTCGGCCTCGAAGTCATCGACCGCGAGACCTACCACCAGCGCCTCGCCGAGGGATACGGCCCACCACCCGCCGCCCCCGTCGGCGTACACCCCTTTTGAGACCACCCCTTTTCAGGCCACCGCGGACCGGGGACCGACCCACCGGCCGTCCCCCGCCGCCCGCCCGCCCCACCCACCACCCCGGACACCCCCGCACCCGCCCCCGCGACCGGCCCGTGAGAACCGCGTCTCGGAGACTGGAACCCATGCGGAACACACCCGCCCGGCGCACTACCCTGCGCACATGAGCGCGTCTACCCCGCACGAGAACCAGTCCCCGGTCATCCAGGCCGCCCACCGGGCCCGCGCGGCCGCCGCCGAAATCGCGCCATTGCCGCGCGCGGCCAAGGACGACGCGCTCCAGGCGATCGCCGACGCCCTCGAAGCCCGCACCGACGACATCGTCGCCGCCAACGCCCGCGACACCGACAAAGCACGCCGCGCCGGCACCAGCGAGACCGTCATCGACCGGCTCACCCTCACCCCCGAACGCATCCGCGCCATCGCCGCCGACGTACGCCACGTCGCCGCCCTCCCCGACCCCGTCGGCGAAGTCGTCCGCGGCTCCACCCTCCCCAACGGCATCGACCTGCGCCAGGTCAGAGTCCCCCTCGGCGTCGTCGGCATCATCTACGAAGCACGGCCGAACGTGACCGTCGACGCCGCCGCCCTCTGCCTCAAGTCCGGCAACGCCGTCCTGCTGCGCGGCTCCTCCTCCGCCTACGAGTCCAACACCGCACTCGTCCAGGTCCTGCGCGACGCCGTCGCCACCACCGGCCTGCCCGCCGACGCCGTCCAGCTCGTCCCCGGCGAATCCCGCGACTCCGTACGCGAGTTGATGCGCGCCCGCGGCCTCGTCGACGTCCTCATCCCGCGCGGCGGCGCCTCCCTCATCAAGACCGTCGTCGAAGAGTCCACCGTCCCCGTCATCGAGACCGGCACCGGCAACTGCCACGTCTACGTCGACGCCCAGGCCGACCTCGACACCGCCGTCGACATCCTCATCAACTCCAAGGCGTCGCGCCCCTCCGTCTGCAACGCCGCCGAGACCCTCCTCGTCCACCGCGACATCGCCGACGCCTTCCTGCCCCGCGCCCTCGACGCCCTCGCCGACGCCGGCGTCACCGTCCACGGCGACGCACGCGTCCAGACCTACGCCGACGCCACCAAGGCGACCGTCCTCGCGGCCACCACCGAGGACTGGGCCACCGAATACCTCTCCTACGACATCGCCGCGGCCGTCGTCGACTCCCTCGACGCGGCCGTCACCCACATCCGCACCTGGACCTCCGGCCACACCGAGGCCATCGTCACCACCAGCCAGGCCGCCGCCCGCCGCTTCACCCAGCTGGTCGACTCCACCACCGTCGCCGTCAACGCCTCCACCCGCTTCACCGACGGCGGCCAGTTCGGCTTCGGCGCGGAAATCGGCATCTCCACCCAGAAACTGCACGCCCGAGGCCCCATGGGCCTGCCCGAACTCACCTCCACGAAGTACATCGTCACCGGCGACGGACACATCCGCTAGCCACCCCGAACCACCCGTTCGGAGCAGCCGCCGACAGCCCGCCGGGCCCCGCCCCGGCCGGCCGCGAAGGGGAGACTTCGGACACTCCCTGCCCAAAGCGCCCGCCACGGGGCTACGCTGAACCCGTGCCGGACGACGTGGGGGGCAAGCCGTTCCCGGACGGCTGGGAGCCCGACGACGACCGCGGGGGCGCGGACGACGCATTCGCCTCCGTGGTCTTCGACGAGGACTTCGTACGGGCCGCCGAAATCCATGAACCCAGCGCGGTCGAACGGCTGTTGGCCGCCGCCCAGGCCCGCGCCGAAGCCGAAGCGGCCCGCGCCCGCGCGGGCGCCGGAACCGACGACGACTTCCCCCGCGCCACCGGCGACCTCGACCCCTACGGCGCCCCCCTCGACGGCGGCAGCGGCCCCTACGGCCCGCACGGCGGCGCCCTGCGCCCCTACCGGGGCCGGGCCCGCTGGCACCGCACCGTCGCCTGGCTGCTCGCCCTGATCATGGGCATCGGCATGGTCGCGCTCGCCTTCGCCGCCGTCTACCGGGGCGCCTCCTCGGGCCGCAGCGACCCCGGCCCCACCCCCGCCACCACGACGAACATCGACACCCCGGCCCTCCCCGTCCCCGCCGCCGCGGCCCCCACGGCCCCGACCGCCTCCCCGGACTTCTCGGGCCCCGCGGTCCCGGCAGTACCGAGGGTGCCGGTGGCGCCTCGGAGGTCTTGAGGGGGGAGGGGGGCTCCCCCCCCGCCCCCTGCCCCCGCCCCCGGCCCCGCCCCACCCCTCCTGACCAAGCTCTGACCCAGCTCTGACCCCCCTCTGCACAACCGCGTGCGAACTCGTCAGAAGTTGTCGCGTACCAGCGCGTTTATCGGCCCCTCCGTCGACCTACCCTGAAGGTATGGCAGGGCGTGGAGAGCCACCCGAGGGGACACCGGAGGGCCTCCCGGGCGGAGGTGACGACGAGTACCGGTCCGTCGTATTCGACGAATCGTTCGTTCGTGCTGCTCGCCTGCAGGAGTTCTCCGCACAGGAGCGGATGCGTGAGCACGCGCGCGCCGTGCGCAGCCGCTCCAACTGGTCGTTCCGTCCGTTCACCAAGCAGATCGTCGCGCTGGCGGTGCTCCTCTTCATCGCCTTCGGTACCGCCGTCTACATGGGCCTGCGCCACCCCTACCAGCCCGGTGGCGGCAATGTCGCCGCCGAGCCCCTGCGGATGACCGTGATACCCCTGGCCCCGCAGGGCGTCGTGCCCGGCATCGACGTGGCCCGCCTCTTCGACCACAGCCCGGCGGCCCAGTTCCGTACCGGCGCCGAGGGCATCAACCTCCCGGCCGTCCGCAGGACCGCCCACTTCTCCGAGAGCCAGATCATCGCCGGGGTGACCACCGCCAAGGAGTACCTGGTCCAGTCGTCCCTCGACCCGCAGGTCCTGTCCGGCAAGTCCGTCCACCAGGTGCGGGCGCTGCTCGACCCGGAGCTCATTCCCCAGTTCGACCAGAGCATGGACAACCCGGCCGACGACGGCCGGCACGCCGCGACCGGCTGGCTGGTGCGCTTCGATCCGGCCAAAGTCGCACTGGCCGACCCCGAGGTGCGCGTGCAGGGCACCTTCCACTACGCGGAGTCCGGCCGGGACACCCTGGACGTGACGTCCGACCACACCTTCACGTACGCCCTGCGCCCCGCGGCGAGCAGCGGCTCCGACCAGACGGCCTCGCTCTTCACCGTCCGCCGTGAGCTGCACTTCCGGTTCGACCGCGACAATCTGCGGCTGCACCAGGTGGAGCTCCAGTTCAGCTATGTGGAGGCCGGGCCGCAGGCGTGCTCGGCCGATGTCTCCGCGCAGCTGCGACCGCTGCTGGCGGGGGAGCGGACCAGCGCGAGCGGCCCGGCGGGCACCGATCCGTACGCGACCGGCCCCGCCACCGCGGCCCTGTGCGGGACCCTCTCCACCAGCGCCCAGCCGACCCCCTAGTCGGTGCCGGCCTTCCAGTCGCTCCTAACTTTCCTTCGGCCCGTCCTGCGGGCCGTCAGTGCCACCGCCAGCTCCGTTGCCGCCGCCGGTCCCGTTGCCGCCGTCCGCGCCATTCCCGGTCGTGCCGTTTCCGTTCGTGCCGCTCCCACTCGTGCCGCCGTCTCCGTCGCCCGCCTGGTCGGCGGGCCGCTTGCCGGAGCGGGCGCCGGAGGCCGCGCCGGTGAACTTTCCGTAGAGCTTGCCGCCCAGGTCCGCGGTGCCGCCGGCTATGTCGCCGACCAGCTTCATCAGCGGATCCTTGCTGGTGCGCACGGTCTCCGCGTACGAGGAGGCGGATTCGCGGAAGGAGTCGCTGACCGAGGTGTCCTTGTCCTCGTCGCGGCGCGGGTAGTGGCCGTCCATGATCCGCTGGTAGTCGCGGGTCGCGGCCCACTTCTTCAGCTCGGCGGCGCGCACGGTGGTGAAGGGGTGCGAGCGGGGCAGTACGTTGAGGATCTTCAGAACCGAGTCGCGCAGGTCGCCGCCCGCCTCGTACTCCTCGGCCTGCTCCAGGAAGGCGTCCACGTTCATCTCGTGCAGATGGTTGCCACCGGCTATCTTCATCAGGCCCCGCATCGACGCCTGGAGGTCCTGGCCGACCAGCAGTCCGGCCCGGTCGGCGGAGAGCTCCGACTTGCGGAACCACTCCCGCAGCGCCGTCACGATCGCCATCACCGCCACATTGCCCAGCGGGATCCAGGCGACCTTCAGCGCCAGGTTGGTGAGGAAGAGCAGGATCGTGCGGTACACGGAGTGGCCCGAGAGCGCGTGGCCCACCTCGTGGCCGACGACCGCGCGCATCTCCTCCTCGTCGAGGAGCTCCACCAGGCCCGTGGTGACGACGATGATCGGCTCGTCGAGGCCGATGCACATCGCGTTGGGGCGGGGGTCCTGCGTCACGTACATCGGGGGGACCTTCTCCAGGTCCAGGATGTAACAGGCGTCCCGCAGCATGGCGTTGAGGTGGGCGAACTGGGCGTCGCTCACGCGCACGGAGTCGGAGAGGAACAGCAGGCGCAGGCTGCGCTCCGGCAGCAGGCCGCTGAGGGACTTGAAGACCGTGTCGAAGCCGCTGAGCTTGCGCAGCGCGACCAGTGCCGACCGGTCGGCGGGGTGTTCGTAGGCCCGGGAGGAGATCCCGGGGAAGCGTCGGCGCTGCCTGCTCGGCACGCTGTCGTGAAGGTCGTCGGTCATGTGTCCCCCTGTCTGAGAGTCTCGGCTCGTCCCCCTGACGACATCCACCCTAGGCGGTGGGGCTACCGTGGGGCGGGGGCCTGTGGATAACCAAGGAGACACCTGCCATGCCGGACGCCGTCACTCTTCTCGCCGCCGCCTCCGACCAGCAAGGACCCGGCAATGTGCTGCGGATCCTGCTGCTGGTGTCCATTCTGGGGGCGGGCGGCCTCGCCTGGCTGCTGCTGCGCGGCTACCGCTCGAACGAGGGCGGCGACGCGGCGGCGGCCGAGCCGGACGGCGAGCAGCGGCGGGACGCGAGCCCCGACGCCGGGAGTGCCGTCAAGGACTGAACGGCTGAGTCGGCGTGAGAGTGCCCGGGCGGCCCGCATACGATGTGCCCGAAGTCTCCGCTCCGACTCCCGGATAGGTCCTGCTGACGATGAGCCTCACCAGCACCGCCGCCACGCACCTGGTCACCCTCGCCGAGGGTGCCGAGCACGGCGGCAACCACGAAAGCCTCAGCCCCTACGTGACCGGCGGCGGCGCCCTGTTCGCGCTGCTGCTCCTGCTGTGGATCACCACGCGCTTCAACCGCGACCGCTGAGTCGGGGCGGTTCCACCGGGCCAGTAGGCTCTGCACGCATGGGAGAGCAGGAAGTGCCTACCGGTCCGGTCAAGCGTCGCATCGGCGTGATGGGCGGAACGTTTGACCCGATCCACCACGGACACCTGGTGGCCGCCAGTGAGGTGGCTTCCCAGTTCCATCTGGACGAGGTCGTGTTCGTGCCGACGGGCCAGCCGTGGCAGAAGAGCCACAAGAACGTTTCCGCGGCCGAGGACCGGTATCTGATGACGGTCATCGCGACCGCGTCGAACCCGCAGTTCTCGGTCAGCCGCATCGACATCGACCGCGGCGGCGCGACGTACACCGTGGACACGCTGCGGGACCTGCGCGCCCAGAACAGCGACGCGGACCTCTTCTTCATCACGGGCGCCGACGCCCTTTCGCAGATCCTCACGACCTGGCGCGACGTGGACGAGCTGTTCTCGCTCGCCCACTTCATCGGGGTGACCCGGCCCGGCCACATACTGACCGACGACGGGCTGCCCGAGGGCGGGGTGTCGCTGGTGGAGGTGCCCGCTCTGGCGATCTCGTCGACGGACTGCCGGGCGAGGGTCGCGCAGGGGGACCCGGTCTGGTATCTGGTTCCGGACGGTGTGGTGCGCTACATCGACAAGCGCCAGCTGTACCGCGGCGAGTGAGAGAAGGGCACCCGGTGAACGACCGACAGGACCCGTACGACCCCTATGCACCACAGGTGCAGCTTGTCGGTTATGACGAGTACGGCCAGCCGGTGTACCAGCAGGTACCGCAGCAGGCTTCGCACGACCCGTACGCCCAGAACCCGCCGCAGCAGCCCCAGCAGCAGGGCGGTTACGGATACGACCCGTACGCCCAGCAGCAGCCCTCCTACGACTACGACGCGTACGGTCGGCCGGCGGCGCAGGGCTACGGCTACGACTCCTCCCAGCAGCAGTGGAGCCAGCAGCAGCCGCCCGCCCAGCAGGCCGCGCCCGTGCAGGCGCCGCCCCAGGTCCCGGCCCAGGCGCAGACCCAGGTGCCGGACGAGGTGCGGGAGGCCGCGGCCGAGGCGGCGGAGGAGCGGGCGCCGGTCCTGCCGCAGCAGCGCAAGGACGAACGCGACTACCGCACCGAGCAGTTCTCGTTCATCGAGGAGCCCGACGAGGACTCCGAAGACGTCATCGACTGGCTGAAGTTCACCGAGAGCCGCACCGAGCGGCGCGAGGAGGCGCGGCGCCGGGGCCGCAACCGGGTGGTGGCGCTCGTCGTGGTCCTCGCCCTCGCGGCCGTCGGCGGTGTCGGCTACCTCTGGTACGCCGGAAAGCTGCCCGGCCTGTCGTCCTCGGACACCAAGGGGCCCGCGGTCACGGCCGGGGCGCAGAAGCGGGACGTGATCGTCCTGCACCTGCACAACACCCAGAAGGGCGGCACCTCCACGGCGCTGCTCGTCAACAACGTCACCACCAAGCAGGGCACCACCGTGCTGCTGCCCAACACGCTCGCCATCGCCAATGACGACGGCACCCGCACCACGCTCGGCAAGTCCGTCGCCGGTGACGGCTCGCAGGGCACCCGCGAAGCCCTCGGCACCCTGCTCGGCACCAAGATCACCGGCACCTGGCGGCTGGACACGCCGTTCCTGGAGAACCTGGTCGACCTGGTCGGAAACATCGACATCAGTACGGATGCCGACGTTCCCGGCGCCAAGGCGGGCGCGGCCCCCGTGGTCAAGAAGGGCGAGGACCAGACCCTCACCGGTCAGATGGCCGTCGCCTACGCCACCTACCAGGGGCCCGGCGAGACCGAGGCCAAGCAGCTCCAGCGGTTCGGCCAGGTGATGTACGGCGTGCTGCGCAAGATCTCCGACGACCCCAAGGCCGCCACGATCACCGTGCAGACGCTGGCGCAGATCCTCGATCCCTCGCTGCCCGAGTCCGACCTCGGCGCCTCCCTGGCCAAGCTCGCCGAGCACGCCAAGATCGGCGCGTACAAGACGACGGTCCTTCCGGTGCGGCCGGACGGCACGCTCAGCGCGCAGGAGAGCGACAGCGTCGTCAAGGACATCCTCGGCGGCTCGGTCAACGCACCCGACAAGAGCGCGACCGTCCGGGTCGGGGTGGCCAACGGCAGCGGCAGCGCCAAGGCGGCCGACACCGCCCGGATCACCCTGGTCAACGGCGGCTACTCGGTCATCGACGCGGGCGGCGCGGGCACCCAGACGGCCTCCACCGTCACCTACGGTGACATCGCGCAGAAGGCGAAGGCCGAAGAGGTCGCCAAGACGCTGGGTCTGCCGGCCGGTGCGGTCAAGCAGGGCAAGGCCGCGGCCAACGCGGACGTGTCCGTGGTGCTCGGCAAGGACTACAAGGTCAAGTAATCCTTTCGGGGGTGTCGGCGGTCCGTGAGATCCTGGATGACGATCTGAATCGATCTGACCGCCGACGAAAGCCAGCTTGTGACCGCCACGGACCGTTCCATCGAGCTCATCACCGCCGCCGCCCAGGCGGCCGCCGACCGGCTCGCGCACGACATCATCGCGTACGACGTCAGCGATGTGCTGTCGATCACCGACGCCTTCCTGCTCGCCTCCGCGCCCAACGACCGCCAGGTCAAGTCGATCGCGGAGGAGGTCGAGGAGCGCCTGAACAAGGAGCTCGGCGCCAAGCCGGTGCGCCGCGAGGGCGACCGCGACGCCCGCTGGATCCTGCTGGACTACGTCGACATCGTCGTCCACGTCCAGCACAGCGAGGAGCGCGTCTTCTACGCTCTGGAGCGGCTCTGGAAGGACTGCCCCGAGCTCCCCCTTCCCGAGGACGCGGTGAAGACCCGCGGCAAGGCCGCCGAGCACGCCCAGCTGCACGGCGGGACGGAGGACGGTGAGCTGAGCTGAACAGCAGCGCCAAACCCGGCCGGGGCCGTCGTGTCGTCCTGTGGCGGCACGGTCAGACCGCGTGGAACCTGGAGCGCCGTTTCCAGGGCTCCACGGACATCGAGCTGACCGAGACGGGCCTCGGGCAGGCGCGCCGTGCCGCGCGCCTGCTGGCGGCCCTGCAGCCGGACGCGATCGTCTCCTCCGACCTCAAGCGGGCCGCCGCGACCGCCCAGGAGCTGGCCGCGGTGACCGGGCTGCCGGTGGAGCACGACGACGCCCTGCGCGAGACGTACGCGGGCGCGTGGCAGGGCCTGACCCACGAGGAGATCGTCGAGCGCCACGGCGAGCAGTACGCGGCGTGGAAGCGCGGCGAGCCGGTGCGCCGGGGCGGCGGGGAGCTGGAGACCGAGGTGGCCGACCGGGCCGCCCCGGTGGTGCTGCGGCACGCCGACAAGCTGCCCGAGAACGGCACCCTGGTGGTCGTCAGCCACGGCGGGACCATCCGGACGACCATCGGCCGTCTGCTGGGCCTGGAGGCGCACCACTGGGAGGGCCTGGGCGGCCTCTCCAACTGCTGCTGGTCCGTCCTCGGCGAGGGCGCGCGCGGCTGGCGCCTGCTGGAGCACAACGCGGGGACGCTGCCCGAGCCGGTCCTCGGCGACGACGACTGAGGCCCCGGCCGGGGCCGTCGCCCCACCGCCCGGGCGGTGCGACCACCGGATTTCACTTTCTGGCAGGTCACAGGCTAAAGTTCTTCTTGTTCGCAGCGCGGGAGCGCGGGAAACAAAGCGAACAGCGGGGCTATAGCTCAGTTGGTAGAGCGCCTGCATGGCATGCAGGAGGTCAGGAGTTCAATTCTCCTTAGCTCCACAGTGACGAGATCCCGTCCGGTCGGTCGACCGGGCGGGATCTTTCGTTGTTCCATCCTCGGCCCGCCCCCGCCCCCGCCCCTTCGCCGACCGCGTCCGGCGCCCCTTCGGCCCCGGGCCGGGGGTGAGGCGCCCGGTCGGCCCCGTGTCCGGCGGGCACCTCACCCCCAGATCTTCTCCCGCAGCGCGCGCAGCTTCGCCAGACGCGCGCGGCTCTCTTCGTCGTTCGACGTGTAGGTGACGATCCGGGACTCGGGCATCCCGTTGATCGACAAGGACACCGAGGTCATCCGCATCTCGCCGACGGCGGGGTGGCGGAAGGTCTTCACCCGGGGGCCAGGCGGCACCACGTCGCCGTTCTGCCACAGCTCGGCGAAGTCGGAGCTCGCCCGGGAGAGCCGGGTGATGAACGACTCCCAGGCGGGCTCGCCCACATGGCGGCCGTACTCCGAGCGCAGGGTCGCCACCATCACCGGCAGCTCCTTGTCGCGGAAGAGCACCGGACAGTTCGTCTCGGACACCGTGAACAGCGTCCACAGCACATTGCGCACGCCCGTGGCCCGTATCTCCGGGATGTCGAACAGGTCCCGGTAGGCGGGATTGGTCGCCAGGATGTCGTAGCGGCCGTTGTAGACCACGGCCGGATGCGGGTCCAGGGCGTCGATGATGCCCTGGATCTCCGGGCCCACGTCCAGCACCGGGGCCTCGCGGTCCGGCTCGCACGGCACGTCCGCCAGGTGGTACAGGTGCTCGCGCTCGGGCTGGTCGAGGCGCAGCGTGCGCGCCACCGCGTCCAGCACCTGCGGCGAGGCGTTGATCGGGCGGCCCTGCTCCAGCCAGGTGTACCAGGTGACGCCGACGCCGGAGAGCTGGGCGACCTCCTCGCGGCGCAGGCCCGGGGTGCGCCGGCGGATCCCCGGCGGCATGCCGACGTCGGCCGGGGTGACCCGCGCCCTCCTGCCGCGCAGGAACGCGGCCAGCTCCGGCCTCCGGCGTCCATTGGGTGTAGCCACAGTCGTCACGTCCCCCATCGTCGATCCCGTCGCCCACCGATGCCAGGTGCTGTCGGTACCAGCATCGGCGGGCTCTCGTTACCCGTACCGGAACGGAGTCAGGCTCGACGCCATGACCACAGCGCTCTCCACGGGTCCAAGTCCCCTGCACAGTAAAGACGGTGCCACTGACAACCGGTCCCCGCTGCTGCTCGCGATCGTGCTGGCGGCGCAGTTCATGGCGCTCCTCGACGTGTTCATCGTCAATGTCGCCGCCCCCACCATCCGTCTCGAACTGCACGCCTCCGGCGCCGCGTTGCAGCTCGTCGTCGCCGGATACACCATCGCGTACGCGGTGCTGCTGATCACCGGCGCGCGCCTGGGCGTGCTGCTCGGGCACCGCAGGCTCTACCTGGTCGGCCTCGTCGTGTTCACCGCCGCCTCGCTGGCCTGCGGGCTCGCCCAGGGCGCCGGCCAGCTGATCGCCTTCCGGATCGCCCAGGGCGCGGGCTCGGCGCTGATGATCCCGCAGGTGCTCAGCCTCATCCAGCGCAACTTCACCGGAGAGGCACGCGTGCGTGCCCTCGGCGTCTACTCCGCGGTGCTCGCCACCGGCGCCGCCGCCGGACAGGTCCTGGGCGGCATCCTGGTCAGCGCCGACCTCTTCGGCACCAGCTGGCGGCCGGTCTTCCTGGTCAACGTGCCGCTCGGGCTCGTCCTGCTGTTCCTGGGCGTGCGCCATCTGCCGCGCGAGCGCCACGAGCACCGCGGCGCCGCCCGCTGGGCGCGCGATCTGGACCTGCCGGGCCTGGTGCTGCTGGGCGCCTCCGTCTCGCTGCTCACCGTGCCGCTGGTGCTCGGGCAGGAGGAGGGCTGGCCGCTGTGGGCCTGGCTGTCGCTGGGATCCAGCGTGCTGCTGTTCGCGGCGTTCTGGGCGCACGAGTCGCGGCTCGCGCGCCGCGGCGGCGCCCCGCTGATCGCACCCCGCGTGCTGCGCCTGCCCGGCATGGGCCTCGCGGTCGCCCGGATCGTCGTGGTCATGGCCATCAACGCGGGCTTCCTGTTCACCCTCACCCTGCACATCCAGGGCGGACTCGGCTACAGCGCCCTGCGCGCGGGCCTCACGTTCGCGCCGACCGCCGTGGTCTTCGGCGCCGTCGGCCTCACCTGGCGGCGCTGGCCCGCCTCCTGGCAACGCGCCCTGGTGCCGGGCGGATTCGCCCTGACGGCACTCTCCGCACTCGCCACCGGCGCCCTGCTGCGCGGCGGCGGCACCGGCGGATTCGCGCTCTACGCCGCGTTCACCGGGGTCGGCGCCGGGCTGGCCCTCGCCTTCAGCCCGACCTTCGCCCGCGCGCTCGCCGACGTACGGCCCGAGGACGCGGCGGACGCCAGCGGACTGCTCGCCACCGTCAACCAGCTCGGCCAGCTCATCGGGGTCGCGGCCTTCGGGGCGCTCTTCCTGAACCGGCTCACGACAGGGGCGCACAGCTCGGGCGACGCGCTGTGGGCGTGCTCTCTCGCGCTGGGCGCGGCGGCGCTCGCGGGGGCAGCGACGGGTCTCCTATCACGACGCCGCTGACCCTCTTGCGCGGCCATGGCAGAATCGTGACGGCCGGAGGGGGACGACGGACCGAACGGGAGGGAGACCGCGATGCCTGCGAGCGGCGACGAGGCCCCGGACCTGGCCGTTGCGTCGAAGAGAGCCACCGGTCGCCCGGCCCGCTCCGTCCGGCTGCCCGGCGCTCCCGGGGCCACCCCGCGCGCGTGTCCGCCCCCCGGCCGCAACTGGAGCTGAGATGGGTGCACACAGGCGGAAGTGCGACTGGTGCGGCAGCGGTACGCCCATCGTGCGGGACATGGAACCCGTCAATGCCGACTACCAGTACTGGTGCGAGGAATGCGCGCGGGCGCTGATCATAAAAGGCGACCCGATCGAGACCTACCGGGAGCTGGAGGGCGAGCCGATCTACGGCCGCCTCCTGGAGGCCCACTGCACCCTCAAGAGGTTCTACTCGTTCGCCACGGCCTGAGCGCCGCCGCCACGAAAACGGCCCCGGCCAGCGGATACAGCGCCGACAGCGCCATCTGCACACCGCTCTGCGCGAGTTCGGGCCGCCCCGCACCGTGCGGCACCCACCACAGGGCGTACGAGCAGAACAGCGCGCCCGCGACCGTCGCCCGGCGCGGCCCGCCCCGCCCCAGCAGCACCAGCGCGGGCACGCACCACACCCAGTGGTGCGACCAGGACACCGGGCTGACCAGGAGCGCGGTCACCGCGCAGCACAGCACGGCCGGGGCCCGCTCCCCGCGCCCCTCCAGCCGTACCGCCGCCCACAGCCCCAGCGCCGCCGTGACGGCCGCGACCGCCGCCCACCAGGCGCCGGGGTCCCCGGTGTGCAGCAGGCGCGCCAGCACCCCGCGCAGTGACTGGTTGGCGGTGTCCTCGGCCCGGCCCACCCGGCCCGCCTCGAACACGGCCGAGGTCCAAAAGCGCCACGAGTCGGCGGGCAGGGCCGCGGCCGAGGCCAGGGTCGCCCCGGCGAACACGGCGCAGGCCGTCGCCGCCCGCCGCAGCAGTTCCCTCCCCCCGCGACTACGCGCGCGTAGCGTTCCGCCCAGCAGCAGGAAGAGCGCGAACAGGGCTGGGGTGAGCTTGACCGCCGCCGCCAGCCCGATCCCCGCCCCCGCGCCCCGGTGCCCCGTCCTGCGGGTGAAGTCCCACAGGACGGCGACCGCGAGCAGCAGATTGATCTGGCCGTAGCGCAGCGTCGTCCACACCGGCTCGCACCACACGGTCAGCGCCGCCACCCACAGCGCCGCCCCCGGCCGCCCGCCTCCCGCGAGCCGCAGGGACAGCTGGGCGAGCGCGACCAGCAGGGCGAGGTTGGCGGCCGTGGCGAGCGTGCGCATCTGTTCCACCCCGAGCAGCGTCAGGGGTGTGAACAGCAGCGCGGCGAAGGGCGGGTAGGTGGTGGGCAGCCGCGCGCGCGTGGCGCGCATCGCGTACAGGTCCGCCCCGGCCCGCACGGTGGCGCCCTCCGCCCGGTAGACCATCAGGTCGATCATCGACACCCCGGCGGCCCGCTGGGCGGCCCAGAAGGCGCCGAAGGAGAGCAGGCAGACCGCGGCGGCGAGCAGGACGGGACGGCGGACACGGGTGCGACGGGCGGCGGTGTGCGCGAGCACGTTCACGGTCACAAAAGGGGACGTTACCGGCCTGGTGGGCACAGAACGGCAACCGATTTGGTGGAGTGCCGGGGGGCCTTGTAATGTTCTCGATGTCGCCAGGGAAACCGGGCGGAAAACAGAACAAGGGGCTATAGCTCAGTTGGTAGAGCGCCTGCATGGCATGCAGGAGGTCAGGAGTTCAATTCTCCTTAGCTCCACAGTGAAGAAGGCGGCCACCCGATCGGGTGGCCGCCTTCTTGCCGTCTCCTGCTAACCGGTCAACCCCGCCCGCTTCCCAGGGCCTTGCGCGCCGGGGCCATCAGCGCGGGCAGCTCGGCGGGCGCCTGCTCGATCCGCAGCGCCAGCGCGGGACACCGGCGCACCGCCCGCTGCGCCCGCCCCCGAAGATGCATCGGGACGGTCGCGTCGGCCACCGACGGATAGCCGTCCGCGCCCAGCCGGATCAGCTCCGGAATCAGATCCGCGCACAGGCCGTGCCCCTCGCACAGCGTCCAGTCGACCAGGACCTTCTCGCCGCTGGGGACGCCCTCCTCCGCGTAGCCGTCGCCGGGCAGCGGCAGCAGGCCCAGCGTCGGTCGGCCGCAGCCGCCGCCCAGGACGTGCGCCGCCAGGTCGTCGGTGAAGGCGTTGACGGTCGACGTCAGGAAGCGGGCCGAGCCGTCCGGGTGCTTGCAGGCACCCCGGCCCTTCACGGCCCCCGTCACCTCGCGCAGCGCCTCCAGGGCGGCCGGGCCGCCCCCGTTGAGGACGTCCGCCAGACCGCCCGCGGCGGCCGGCAGGCCGAGCCGGCAGGGCCCGCACTGCCCGGCGGTCTCCGCCGCCAGCCAGTTGGCGATCCTGAGCGCCTCGCCCAGCGGGCACGTCTCCGGCCCGATCGGCAGGATCGCGCCCGCGCCCAGCGCCCCGCCGAGCGCGGCCAGCGACTCCCGGGAGATCACCGCGTCGTGCGCCGCCGCCGCGTCCAGCCAGCTTCCGTGGTAGCCGCCGGTCAGCACGCCCTGGGGCACTGGCGGCGCCCCCGCGAGCTGCAGCACGTACCGCAGGGGCACGCCCGTGGGCACCTCCACCACCATCGGCCGGGCGACCGCGCCGGACAGCGTCAGCATGACCGTGCCGGGCTCGGTGGGCAGCCCCGAGTGGGCGTAGCGGCGCGGCCCCACCCGGGCGGCCACCGCCAGCTGCGCGTACGTCTCGGCGTTGGACAGCAGCGTCGGCGCGCCCCCCAGACCCGTGTCGGAGGCGCGCACCTTGCGGCCCGGCGGGAGTGCCGGGCCGCCGCCCGCGGCCCGCAGCACCGCCGAAGCCTCGCCCGAGACCATCCGCTCAGGGGTGCGCACCACACGCGCGCGCAGCGCGCTGCCGCGTCGGTCGGCCAGGCCCCGCTCGGCGAACGCGGCGCGGATCGACGCCTCCGTGGAGTCCCGGGTCACGGCGACCACCAGGGTGCGGGCGCCGAGGGCCTCGGCGGCCAGCAGGGCGCCGTCCAGGACCAGGTGGGGGGCGCGGTTGACGAGCACCGTGTCCTTGCGGCAGGCGGGCTCGCCCTCGCTCGCGTTGACCACGACGGCCGGGCGCACCCCCTTGCGTATCGCGGACTTGGCGACCGCCCGCAGCTTCCGGGCGAAGGGGAACCCGGCGCCGCCGCGCCCGTTGAGGCGGATCTCCTCGGCGAGCTGGGCCAGCCGCTCGCCGGGCACCGGCTCCAGCGGGCCGTGCACCTTCAGGTGCATGTCGAGGCCGAGCCGCTCGACGAGGTCGAACCCCGCGGTCAGCTGCGGCAGTCCGACGACGCGCACCTCGGGGACGTCGGGCAGGGGCACGTTCACGGGCGGTCTCCTGCGGGACTGTGCCAGGGCTCACCGGCGACGGGCTGGTGGAACGGGCTGGACGGGTCGAGCGTGGGGGACGGGTCGTACGGCCCGGACCGCGGGGGCGGTCCCGGCTGCGGCGGTACGGGGGCGTGGGGGGCGTGGTCCTGGTCCTGGTATCCGGGCGCCTGGAAGGCGGCGCTCTCGTCCCCGTAGGGGACGGTGGGCAGCGGGGCGGTCTCCTCGAAGCCGCCGGAGCCCGCGAAACCGGCTGAGCCCGTGAAACCGGAGGGGTCCGCGAAACCGGCGGGGCCGGTGCCGTCGGCGCCGGTGAAGTCGCTGCCGGCCGGGCCGGTGCCACGGGGGTCGCCGTAGCCGTCGGTGTCGCCGAGGCCGGTGTGTCCGGCGCCGGTGAGGCCCGCGTCCGGCTCGCCGCTGTCGTGGAGCGGCATGTTCTCCGGCGGACGCGGGGTGGGCGTCGGCCAGCTCGGGGCGTACTGGGGCGGTGCGGGGGCCAGGGAGACCGCGCGGTAGGCGGCCGAGATGCCCTGGGCGGACGCGGGCCCGGGAACGGCACGGGCCTGCTCCGACTCGTACAGCGCGGCCGTCTCGTAGCGGTCGGGCCCGGCCTCGTCGGCCGGCAGGCGGTCGGCGCTGAAGCGGTCGGTCGCGAACGCGTCCGTGGGGTAGGGATGCGGCGCGGGGGCCTCGTAGCGGGCGGAGGAGGGGTCGGCCGGGTGCGGCTGCGGGGTGGAGGCGTCCGGAGCGACGGCCTGGGCTGCCTCCACGCGCGCGAGGATGCGCGAGAGGCGGCGGGTGAGGCGGCGGCGCACCGGCCGCGGCAGCGAGCGTACGACCAGGGCGCCGGCCACGGCGGCCAGCGAGAGGCAGTAGAGCGTGACGACCCAGCCCGCCGCCTGACGGCCCGCGTACAGGCCGTGGACGAGGGCGAAGCACCAGGCCGGGTAGGCCAGCATGTGCACCGCGCGCCACTGTCCGGCGGCGCGGTCGGGGTTGGCGAAGACGCTGCGCAGGGCTCCGGTGGCGGCCGTGGCGACCATCAGGTAGGCCGCCAGCGAGCCGAGGCCGATCAGGCCGTCCGAGCCGCTGACGCCGAGCCCGAAGGGCACGAGGGCGCCGAGCAGGCCGACATGGCCGACGGCGATCTTGACGGTGATGTGGACCAGCAGGAAGCCGATCGAGGAGACGGCGGTCGCGCGGTGCACGGCCTGCGCGACGAGCCGGTGGCGGGTCGTCATCAGGACGCGGTCGGTGGCGAGCAGCCCCCACACGACCGAGGCGGTCAGACAGACCAGCGAGAGGACTCCGGTGGTGAAGTCCAGGGCGGCACGGAAGGCGCCGCCGGTCGCGGCGGCCAGTACCGGTATCAGCACGGCCGAGATGACCAGCAGTGCGCCGGACATCCCTCCTTTCGCCCGTCCCTTGGGGGACGGGATGTTCAGTTTCGGGATGGAGCGGGGAGGGTTCATGGGGCGACTCCGAATGGTTCGGCAAAGTGGTCCCGTGCGCCGCATGCTAGGTCGCCGCATACCGAGGGGTACGGCGTTTGTGCGGTTGCCCCAGAAGAGGTCGGTACGCGGAGTAACCTCTGTGGGCTGCGCTCGTTGGGGCGCCCCGTGAACACTCTGTGCGGGCCGTACGGGCCCTGCGGTACCCTGACGCCATGCGTGCCGTACGCCTTCTGCTTAGCGAGCCGCGCTGATCAGTCCCGACCGTGGAAAAGAGCCGGTCGGAATCGGCGCGGCGTCCCCTCCTGTGCGAGGGGCTTTTTCGTTTGGTGAATGTCGCAGCCGCTGGCAGAGACGATCGATGGAGCTTTAAGGATCATGAGCGAGACGAATTCCGCTGCCGCAGAGTCGGCCGCGCCGCACCGCTACACGGCCGCCATGGCCGCCGACATCGAGGCACGCTGGCAGGACTTCTGGGACGCCGAGGGCACCTACGCGGCGCCGAACCCCAGCGGTGACCTGGCCGGAGACCCGGCGGTCGTCGCGCGGCCCAAGAAGTTCATCATGGACATGTTCCCGTACCCCTCGGGTGCGGGACTGCACGTCGGGCACCCGCTGGGCTACATCGCCACCGACGTCTTCGCCCGCCACCAGCGCATGAGTGGCCACAACGTGCTGCACACGCTGGGCTTCGACGCCTTCGGCCTGCCCGCCGAGCAGTACGCGGTGCAGACCGGCACGCACCCTCGGACCTCCACCGAGGCCAACATGGAGAACATGAAGGCGCAGCTGCGCCGCCTGGGCCTGGGCCACGACAAGCGCCGCTCCTTCGCGACGATCGACCCGGACTACTACAAGTGGACCCAGTGGATCTTCGTCCAGATCTTCAACTCCTGGTACGACAGTGAGGCGAAGAAGGCCCGTCCCATCACCGAGCTGGTCGCCCAGTTCGACAGCGGCGAGCGCCAGGCTCCCGGTACGCGCGCGTGGAGCGAGCTGGACGCCGCCGAGCGCGCCGAGGTCCTGGGCGGCTACCGCCTGGCCTACGCCTCGGACGCCCCCGTCAACTGGTGCCCGGGACTGGGCACCGTGCTGGCCAACGAGGAAGTCACCGCCGACGGCCGCTCCGAGCGCGGCAACTTCCCCGTCTTCAAGGCGAAGCTGCGCCAGTGGAACATGCGCATCACCGCCTACGCGGACCGCCTGCTGGACGACCTGGACGCGCTGGACTGGCCCGAGGCCATCAAGCTGCAGCAGCGCAACTGGATCGGCCGCTCCGAGGGCGCCCGCGTCGACTTCGCCGTGGGCGACGACGCGATCACCGTCTTCACCACCCGCCAGGACACCCTGTTCGGCGCCACCTACATGGTGCTGGCCCCCGAGCACGAGCTGGTCGACACCATCGTCCCGGCCGCCTGGCCCGAGGGCACCCACGAGGTGTGGACCGGCGGACACGCCACCCCCGCCGAGGCCGTCGCCAAGTACCGCGCCTTCGCCGCGTCCAAGTCCGACGTGGAGCGCCAGGCCGACGCCAAGGAGAAGACCGGCGTCTTCACCGGCGCGTACGCGGTCAACCCGGTCAGCGGGGACCAGGTCCCCGTCTTCATCGCCGACTACGTCCTGATGGGCTACGGCACCGGCGCGATCATGGCCGTCCCGGCGCACGACACCCGTGACTTCGCCTTCGCGCGCGCCTTCGAACTGCCGATGCGCTGCGTCGTCCAGCCCTCGGACGACCGCGGCACCGACGCCTCGGCCTGGGACGAGGCGTTCGCCTCGTACGACGCCAAGCTGGTCAACTCGGCGAACGCCGAGATCTCCCTGGACGGCCTGGGCGTCGCCGAGGCCAAGGAGAAGATGACCGAGTGGCTGGCCGGGCGCGGCATCGGCGAGGGCACCGTCAACTTCCGCCTGCGCGACTGGCTGTTCAGCCGCCAGCGCTACTGGGGCGAGCCCTTCCCGATCGTCTACGACGAGGACGGCGTCGCCCACTCGCTGCCCGCCTCGATGCTGCCGCTGGAGCTGCCCGAGGTGGAGGACTACTCGCCGCGCACCTTCGACCCGGACGACGCCAACACTTCGCCCGAGACGCCGCTGTCGCGCAACGAGGACTGGGTCAACGTCACCCTGGACCTGGGCGACGGCCCCAAGCGCTACCGCCGCGAGACCAACACCATGCCCAACTGGGCCGGTTCCTGCTGGTACGAGCTGCGCTACCTGGACCCGCACAACAGCGAGAAGCTGGTCGACCCGGCCATCGAGCAGTACTGGATGGGCCCCCGCGAGGGCCAGCCGCACGGCGGCGTCGACCTGTACGTCGGCGGCGCCGAGCACGCCGTGCTGCACCTGCTGTACGCGCGCTTCTGGTCGAAGGTCCTGTTCGACCTGGGCCACGTCTCCTCGGCCGAGCCGTTCCACAAGCTGTACAACCAGGGCATGATCCAGGCGTACGTCTACCGCGACGCCCGCGGCTTCCCGGTCCCGGCCGCCGAGATCGAGGAGCGCGACGGCCAGTTCTTCTTCGAGGGCGAGCCGGTCAAGCGCGAGCTGGGCAAGATGGGCAAGTCCCTGAAGAACGCGGTCACTCCGGACGAGATCTGCTCCGAGTACGGCGCGGACACCCTGCGCCTGTACGAGATGGCGATGGGCCCGCTGGACGTGTCGCGGCCGTGGGACACGCGCGCGGTGGTCGGCCAGTACCGGCTGCTGCAGCGCCTGTGGCGCAACATCGTCGACGAGACCACCGGCGAGGTCACCGTCACCGACGCCGAGCCGGACGAGGCGACCCTGCGCGCCCTCCACAAGGCGATCGACGGCGCGGGCGGCGACCTGGCGGAAATGCGCTTCAACACCGCCATCGCCAAGATCACCGAGCTGAACAACCACCTGACGAAGGCGGGCGGCGCCCTGCCGCGCACGGTCGCCGAACCGCTGGTCCTGCTGGTGGCGCCGCTGGCCCCGCACATCGCCGAGGAGCTGTGGTGCAAGCTGGGCCACCTGGACTCGGTCGTCCACCAGGACTTCCCCGTCGCCGACCCGGCGTACGTGGTGGACGAGACCGTGACCTGCGTCGTGCAGATCAAGGGCAAGGTCAAGGCTCGCCTGGAGATCCCGCCGACCATCTCCGACGAGGAGCTGGAGAAGCTGGCCCTGGCCGACGAGGCGGTGCTGGCGGCACTGGACGGCGCCGGGATCCGCAAGGTCATCGTGCGGGCGCCGAAGCTGGTGAACATCGTTCCGGCCTGATGGGCTGAGCGGTAGTGGGGGGTTTCCCCTACGGGCAGGTTGGGGGTTCCACGGGAACTCCCAACCTGCCCGTTCCGTTTACGGTGGAGGGGAAGCCGGCCGATACCGAGGGGACGTCCATGGAAGCCGCGATCGCGATCCTGGCACTGGCATTCGTCGCCTTCGTCGCGCTGGGCGTCTACCTGGCGGTCAAGGCCGCCCGAGCCGCCAAGCGGGGCGTGGAGCGTACGGTGACGCAGGCCCGCAAGGCCGTCGAGGACACCACGCTGCGCGCCAAGAGCATGGGCCAGACGGGAGTGGCGAGCCAGCTCGCCCAGCTGCGGCTCTCGCTGCGCACCTCGATGCGGGCCACCCAGGACGCGCTGCACGCGGGCGTGGCGCACGACGAGTCCCTCAAGGAGTCGATCGTCCTGTTCGAGCGGCTGAGCGGCCATGGGCACGAGCTGGACGACGAGCTCAAGCGCCTGGAGCGCGAGCCGGACCGCACGCGCACGGCCGACCGCATACCGGAACTGCGCGAGCGTACGGAAAGGATCACGCACGCGGCGGACTCCCTGCGCTGGGCCGCCCGTGACCGCGCCCGCCAGTTCTCCGACGACGACCTGGCGGCCCTCAGTGCCGAGATCGAGGTCGAGTCGGGGGCGCTGCGGGACTGGGCGACGAAGGGGCCGACCACCGCGCCGCGCCCGGGGACCACGGAGCCGACCGGAGTGACGACGGCGCCCGGTGCCGACCGGACGCCCAGCACACCGGACACCGGCCGGAGCTGGGCCGACCCGGCCCCGGCCGCCACCGACGGCCCGCAGGCGATTCCCGCGCCCCAGCCCGCGCCCACCTACCCATGGCAGAAGACGGTCCGTCCCGAGACCACAACCTGACACGATCATCCGAACCGATCATTGGACCGGGGTCGGGCTCCCGTGTGCGGGCCCCGGCGGGTAACCTCCCGCTCATGTCCCGCCATGTCGCGATCGTCACCGATTCAACGGCCTACTTGCCGCCGCAGACGATGGAGCGGCACGGCATCACCGCGGTGCCGCTGACCGTCGTCCTGGGCGACCGGGCGCTGGAGGAGGGGACCGAGATCTCGGCCCGCTCCCTCGCCCTGGCCCTGCAGAAACGCCGCCCGGTGACCACCTCGCGGCCCAGCCCCGAAGTGTTCGCCGCCGCCTACCGGGCCGCTGCGGAGGCGGGCGCCACCGGGATCGTCTCGCTGCACCTGTCGGCCGAGTTCTCCGGCACCTACGACGCCGCCCTGCTGGCCGCGAAGGACGCACCGGTGCCGGTACGCGTGGTGGACACCGGCATGGTCGCCATGGCCCTCGGCTTCTGCGCGCTGGCCGCGGCCGAGGCCGCCGACGCGGGCGGCACCCTCGACGAGGCGGTCGCGGCGGCCGAGAAGCGCGCCGGCGGCACCTCCGCCTTCTTCTACGTCGACACCCTGGACTATCTGCGCCGGGGCGGCCGTATCGGCGCGGCCCAGGCACTGCTCGGCTCGGCGCTCGCGGTCAAGCCACTGCTCCAGCTGGACGGCGGCCGGATCGAAATGCTGGAGAAGGTGCGCACCGCGTCGAGGGCGATCGCCCGGCTGGAGGAAATCGTCGTGGAGCGGGCCGGGGCAAGCCGCGTGGACATCGCCGTCCACCACCTCGCCGCCCCCGAGCGCGCCGCCGCGCTCGCGGACCGGCTGCGGACACGGGTGCCCGGCCTTGAGGACCTGCACGTGAGCGAGGTCGGCGCGGTGATCGGTGCCCACACCGGACCCGGACTGCTGGGAGCGGTGGTCTCGTCGCGCTGAGCCGTCCACGGCCCCGTTTCCGGGCCGCGCGCGGCAGCGGAGCCACCCGTTCGAGTGGCGGAGTTATCCACAACTGGCCCGTCATCCACGGGAATTGAGCCTGCTC
Source organism: Streptomyces sp. cg36 (assembly GCF_041080675.1). Taxonomy (NCBI): domain Bacteria; kingdom Bacillati; phylum Actinomycetota; class Actinomycetes; order Kitasatosporales; family Streptomycetaceae; genus Streptomyces; species Streptomyces cyclosori. The sequence goes on from NZ_CP163520.1 coordinate 5,342,517, forward strand.
GGCGGGGTCGGCCGAAGCTGCCTACCGTTCTCGGCATGGCTATCCGATCACCACGCATCGCAACGAGCGGACCGGGCCGGGCCCCCGGTTCGGACGGCCGTGCCCGCCATGGTCACGGCCGTCGCACACACAGCGCCCAGGTCCGCGCCTCCGCGGGCGCGGCGGCGAGGCGGCGGGCCGAGGCACTGCTGCCGGGCACGGCGCCGTCGTCCCCGCCCGCCCCGACGGAGACACGAGCGCCGACATCCGTGCTGCCGCCGACCCCGCTCCCACCGCCCGCACCACCACCGTCGCTACCTCCACCTGCGCTTGGCGCGGCATCCGCTCCTGCCCTGGCTCAGCCGCACACAGCCATGGCGTCGCTCCGGAGCATGGGGGAACGGGCTTGGGCGGCGCTGTGGGAACGGCTGCCGGTGTGGGTGCAGGTGCGATGCGGGCTCAGACCGAAGAGCCTGGCCGCGCTGAGCGTGGTGCTGGTCGTGGCCGTGGGATTCGCCGTACAGCACTTCTGGGCGGGACGACCGGAACCCGTCAGGGCGCCGGAACGAGTGGCCGGGCCTCCGCCGCCCATCCGCTCCGGGGCCCCCACGCCCAGCCCCGGAAGCGGCCCGCACGGTCCTGCGGCGGCGCCGAGCGGGGCGACAGCCGCCGGGGCGGGCGGCATGGCCGGGCCAGGGGCGGGAGTGGCAGGAGCCGGAGCCGCCGGGGCCGCGCCCGGCGGCGGGATCGTGGTGGACGTCAGCGGCAAGGTGCGACGGCCGGGCATCCACCGCCTGCCGACGGGCTCCCGGGTCGCCGACGCGCTGGCGGCGGCGGGAGGTGTACGGGAGGGAGTGGACCTGACCGGCCTCAACCGGGCACGCGTCCTCACGGACGGCGAACAGGTGGCCGTCGGGGTTCCCGGAGCGCCGCCGGGTGTCACCGGGTCGGTCCCCACGGGCGGCGGCGCCGCTTCGGGCGCGGCGGGAGGGGCGGCGGGCACGCCCGTCAGCCTGAACTCCGCCTCGCTGGACCAGTTGGACGCCCTGCCGGGCGTGGGCCCGGTGCTCGCCCAGCACATCGTCGACTACCGCGTCCAGCACGGCGGCTTCCGGTCCGTCGACGAACTCCGCGAGGTCAACGGGATCGGCGACCGCCGCTTCGAAGACCTCCAGCCCTTGGTGCGGCCGTGAGGCGCCCGGCGGTCCACGACGCCTCCGGCAACCGCCTCGGCGCCGCCAACCCCCACCAGGAAGGCCCGGCGGACCTCCGTCTGGTCCCGCCCGCACTGGGCGCCTGGGCGGCTGCGGCGATCGCCCTCAACTACACCGGAAAGTGGATCACTTGGGGCTTGGTCGGATGCCTGGTGGCGGCGGGGGCCCTCTTGGCGCCGACGCTCTGGCGCAGGAGGCGGGGGAACGGGGCCGCGCGTGCGGGCGGCGGGGGCCGGAGCGAGGGCCAGGACGGGAGCCCGGGTGGCGGCGGAAGCGGGGCCGAGGGCGGTGCGGCTGGTGGCACTGATGGGGCTGGCAGGGCTGAGGAGGTTGATGGGGCTGATGGGGCTGATAGATCCGATGGCGTAGGCAGGGCTGACGGGGCTGGTCGAACCGGGGCCCACGGGGGTGGCTCCGGTGGTTCGCCCTCTGGACCGTCGCCCCGGAGCCGGGCCGGACCCTGGTGGGCGAACCGGGTGGCTGTGGCAGCTGTGCTGCTGTGCGCGGCGGCCGGGGGAACCTCGGCGGCGTTGCAGATGGCCGAGTCGAGACGGGGGCCGCTCCCCGGCCTGGCACGGGAATTCGCGCACGCCACCGTCGAGTTGACGACCACCTCCGACCCGAAGCCCGTGCGCGCACGAGCCCAGGCGCAGGCGTGGGGCGGTGCCACCGTCGTGCTCCAGGCAGAGGCGACCCGGGTCGTCGGGCCGGACGGCCGGGCCGGCCGGGTGCGCACACCGGTCCTGGTCATCGCCCCGAAGTCCTGGCAGGCCCTGCTGCCGTCGACTCGACTACGGGTGTCCGCCAGGCTGGCGCCGCCGTCGTCGGACGGCGGTCCGGTGGCCGCCGTCCTACGGGTGCCGCAGCGGGCCCGGCCGGAGATCGTGGGAGGACCGACTGCCCTGCAGCGCACGGCGGGAGGGCTGCGGGCCGGGCTGCGGAAGGCAGCCGAGGGCCTGTCCCCGGACGCTCGCGCGCTGCTGCCCGGACTCGTCGTCGGAGACACCTCGCAGGTGCCGTCCGAACTGCGCGACGCCTTCGAGGCGACCGACCTCGCGCATCTCATGGCGGTGTCGGGGAGCAACCTGGTGATCGTGCTGGTGCTGCTCATCGGCCCGCCCGGGCGGGCCTCGCTGGCCGAGCGCGGCGGCCTGGCCCCGCGCCTCGGCATCCCCCTGCGGGCCACCGCGCTGCTCGGCGGGGTACTCACGGTGGCGTTCGTGGTGGTGTGCCGACCGGAGGCGAGCGTGCTGCGGGCGGCGGCCTGCGGGGTGGTCACCCTGCTGGCGATCGGCACCGGCCGCCGCAGATCACTCATCCCGGCACTGGCCGCCGCCGTACTGGTTCTGGTGCTGTACGCGCCCGAACTGGCCGGGAGCTACGGGTTCCTGCTCTCCGTCCTGGCCACCGGGGCGCTGCTCACCCTCGCCCCCGGATGGGGCGAGGCTCTGCGGCGGCGAGGGGTGCCGCCCCGGCTCGCGGAAGTGCTGGCGGCGGCGGGCGCGGCACAACTGGTGTGCGCGCCCGTGGTGGTGGTGTTCGCGGCCCGGGTGAGCCTGGTGGCCGTCCCGTGCAACCTGCTGGCCGAACTGGCGGTCGCGCCGGCCACGGTGCTCGGGTTCGCGACGCTCGCCGTGGCACCGTTCGCGATGCCGGTGGCCGAGGTGCTGGCCCGGTGCGCCGGATGGCCGACGGGGTGGATCGCGGACATCGCCCGCACCGGGGCGGGGCTGCCGGGTGCGCAGGCGAGATGGCCGGACGGATGGGGTGGTGGACTGCTGCTGGCAGCGGCGACCGTGGCCGGGGTGCTCCTGGCCCGCCGACTGCCCCGGCACCCCTGGACGGCAGCGGGGTGCGCCCTGCTCCTGATGCTCGCCGTGATCCGGCCCGCGCCGCTGACCAGGATCGTGACCGGCTGGCCGCCACCGGGCTGGGTGTTCGCGATGTGCGACGTGGGACAGGGGGACGCGACCGTGCTGGCCGCCGGGGAGGGGACGGCAGTGGTGATCGACGCGGGGCCCGACCCCGCACCGGTCGACCGGTGCCTCCGGGAGCTGGGTGTCAGACGCGTACCCCTGCTGCTGCTCACCCACTTCCACGCCGACCATGTGGCCGGGCTGCCCGGGGTGTTGCGCGGCCGGGCCGTGGGGGCGATCGAGACGACGACGTTCGAGGAACCGCCCGAACAGGCCCGGTTCGTACTGCGGACCGCCGCGGGGGCGGGGGTGCCGGTCGTGCCCGTGGAGCCGGGCGAACGGCGCGCCCTGGGCGGCCTGTCCTGGCAGGCTCTGTGGCCGCTGCCACCCCCGACGGTCAGGCCGGACGGGCCGAACGACGCGAGCGTCACGCTGCTCGTACGGGCCCCCGGGATGGTGCTGCTGCTCCCCGGGGACCTGGAACCGCCCGCGCAGCACGCCCTGTTGCGGGCGTATCCGGCGCTGCCGCAGGTGGACGTCCTCAAGGTCGCCCACCATGGCTCGGCGCACCAGGATCCGGCGCTGCTGGGCGTGGTGCGTCCACGCCTGGCCCTGATCTCGGCGGGCCGGGGCAACCCATACGGCCATCCAGCGCCGGACACGGTGTCCCTGCTCGGGGCGTACGGGGCGCGGGTGTTGCGCACGGACACGGACGGGGCGGTCGCGGTGACGGGGGAGGGGAGCGGGCTGAGGGCGGTGGCCTTCGGGCGGGGCTCGTGAAGGGTGGGGCGGGGAGGGGGTGGGGGGTGGGGGGGAGCCCCCCACCCCCGCGTGGAGAGGGCGGCGGCTTGGGCCACACGTTCCCGGGCTTCCCTGGCTCTGCGGCTTCCCCCGGCCCCGGGCCCCTTCCCCCGGCTTCCCTGGTTTGCCCTGTCTCCCTGGCTTCTCTGACCCCAGCCCCCAGCCCCCCCCAGCCCCCCCAGCCCCCAGCCCCCAGCCCCCAGCCCTCCCGGCTCCTCCCTCCGGCTCCGACCGCCCACCCCTCCGGATCCCCCCGGCTTCGCCCCCCCCGTAACCCCCGGTAGCAATTCGGGTTTTCGTGGACAGTGTTGCTCAACTGGGCATACGGCTCATAGGGATCGCACGGTTCACACATGTCGTAGATGGAATACACCGCGCAGATGCCGCAGGGGGCATGTTTGTCTGCGTTTGCCTCGAACGGGGCAACAGTGATCGAATGCTTCTTCGTCAAGGGCCGCAAGTCCTGCCGTGACGAGGATGTCCTGGCCGTGCGTGGTCCGGAAAATCCTTCTCGCGGGGGTGCGTGCACCTTGTTCAGCCGCTGGCCCGGCAGGCGTTCTACCGACTCTTCCCGTACGGGGCGTGCCGGTCCTCTCGCGGCGGTGAACGTGCCGCCGACGGCCGGAGTGCTCACCTGCCGGGTGCTGGATCCGGTCAGTGAGCCGGTGCGGCAGGCGGAGTTCGTGGTGAGCGACAGCGCGGGCCGCAAGGTGGTGGCGGGGGAGACCGATCCGTACGGCAGTGTGCTGGCGACGGTTCCGGCGGGGGAGTACCGGCTGGCGGTGAAGGCGGAGGGGTACACGCCGTTCCACAGCAACGCGCTGGTGGCGCCCCGTGCGTTGGCCGGGCTGGGGGACGTGCAGCTGCAGTTGGCGCAGCCGCCTGCGCTGCCCGAGCCGGGCGAGTGGGAGATCGATCCGACGCACTCCCAGATCGGGTTCACCGCGCGGCACATCGGGCTGGCGCGGATCCATGGGCGGTTCAACTCGTTCGCGGGGGCGATCCGGATCGGGTCGGCCATGGAGGAGTCGGCGATGCACGTGGTCATCGACGCGGCGACCATCGACACCGGTGTGGGGATGCGCGACGACCATCTGAGGTCGGGGGACTTCCTGGATGTGGCGCGCTTTCCGACGCTGGAGTTCTACAGCGACCGGTTCGTGCACCGGGGCGGCAGCCGCTGGGCGGTCATCGGCGGTCTCACGCTGCACGGAGTGAGCCGTACGGTCACGCTGGACACGCAGTACCTGGGGCTGGGGACCGGGCTGGAGGGCGAGACGCGGGCGGCTTGCCGGGCCACGGCGGAGCTGCACCGGGAGGACTTCACGCTGACCTGGCAGACCATGCTGGCGCGGGGCATCGCGGCGATCGGGTCGTCGATCTCCATCGATCTGGACATCCAGGTCGTGCCGAAGGCGAGCTGAGCCCGGCCGACTGCTGGGCCGCCCCTACCCCGTCGGTCTCGGGCTCGGCCGCCCGGCGCTCTCGGCTAAGCCCGCCCGCGCTCAACCGGCGGCCCGTGCGCGCCGCCCCGCCCGGGCCTTGTACGCGCCGCCCCGCCCGGCCTTGTACGCGTCGCCTCGTCCCGCCCCGTCCGGGCCGGTCGGTCCGTCGGGGCGGCGCGTTCCGGCCGGGCCGCTGCCGTCGCGCCGTTTACGGCGTCTCCAGCCAGCCCTCGTACTCCTCGGCCAGTTCGTTCAGGGCCGCAGGGTCCAGGCGGGCGGTCGGGTCCTCGATGACGATCAGCCACTGGGCGTCCTCGGCGTCGTCCTCGCCGGCCAGGGCGTCGCGTACGAGCTGGGGCTCCTCGGTGACGGCGAAGCGGGCGGGGAGTTCCTCGGCCAGCTCTTCGGCGGCGTCGCGGTCGGGCAGCACCAGTACGTGTCGGGTCACATCGCTCACCTGGCCATTCTCCGGTACGGGGAGGGGTGCGGGGAACGGGTGCCGGGGCAGGGCGCGGGGGGCTGTCAGTGGGGCGTGGGATGCTGGACGGCGATGGCCACCAGGAAGAATTCCACCGACGATCCGCTCGCCCCCGTCACGCTCGCCGTGGGCCAGGAGGACCTGCTGCTCGACCGCGCCGTGCAGCAGGTGGTGGCGGCTGCCCGGGCCGCCGACGCGGACACCGATGTGCGCGACCTCACGCCCGACCAGTTGCAGCCCGGCACGCTGGCCGAGCTGACCAGTCCGTCGCTGTTCGCCGAGCGCAAGGTCGTGGTCGTGCGGAACGCGCAGGACCTGTCGGCGGACACGATCAAGGACGTGAAGGCGTATCTCGACGCGCCCGCCGAGGAGATCACGCTCGTGCTGCTGCACGCCGGTGGTGCCAAGGGCAAGGGGCTGCTCGACGCGGCGCGCAAGGCGGGGGCGCGGGAAGTGGCGTGTCCCAAGACGACGAAGCCGGCGGAGCGGCTGACGTTCGTGCGGTCGGAGTTCCGGGCGCTGGGGCGTTCGGCGTCGCCCGAGGCGTGTCAGGCGCTGGTCGATTCGATCGGCAGCGATCTGCGGGAGCTGGCCTCGGCGGTGTCGCAGCTGTGCGCGGACGTGGCGGGGACGATCGACGAGGCGGTCGTCGGGCGCTACTACACCGGGCGGGCCGAGGCGTCGAGCTTCACGGTCGCCGACCGGGCCGTCGAGGGGCGGGCGGCGGAGGCGCTGGAGGCGTTGCGGTGGTCGTTGTCGACGGGGGTGGCGCCGGTACTGATCACCAGTGCGCTGGCTCAGGGGGTGCGGGCCATCGGGAAGCTGTCCTCCGCCCGGGGCGGGCGGCCCGCCGATCTCGCGCGGGAGCTGGGGATGCCGCCGTGGAAGATCGATCGGGTGCGGCAGCAGATGCGGGGGTGGACGCCTGATGGGGTCGCCGTGGCGTTGTTGGCTGTTGCTGAGGCTGATGCGGGGGTGAAGGGCGGGGGGGACGATCCGGAGTACGCGTTGGAGAAGGCTGTGGTTGCGGTGGCTCGGGCCGCTCGGGGGCGGCGGTGAGGTTGCCCCTCCCCGCCCCTTCCCCAAACCCGCCGGGGGTGGGGGGAGCGAGGTAGAGGGTTTTTTCCCGGGGGCTCCGCCCCCGGACCCCTTCGCGGGGCCTGCGGCCCCTGCACCCCGCCTGCGGGGCTCCGCCCCTGCACCTCGCCTACGGGGCTCCGCCCCTGCACCCCGTCCGGGGGCCCGGCCCCGGGACCTCTTCAGGGTGCCTGCGGCCCTGCACCCGGCTTGCGGGGCTCCGCCCCTGCACCCCGCCTGCGGGGCTCAGCCCCTGCACCCCGCCCACGGGGCCCGGCCCCGGGACCTCTTCGCGGGGCCTGCGGCCCCTGCACCCCGCCTGCGGTGCTCCGCCCCTGCGCCCCGTCCGGGGGGCCCGGCCCCGGGACCTCCGCCCCCCCCGGGCCGCACACCTTCGCGCACCCCCGCCCCTCCACACCCCCTCGCCCCCACATGGGCACTCCGCCCCCTCCCCCCCCCGGCGGAAACGGGGCATGTGGGCAGCCCCCCCCACACACACGCCCCCCCACGCACGAAACCCCGCCCCCACCCCCGCAAAAAGGGGTGGAAACGGGGTTCCGTTTCAAGCTGGGCGCCGCACCCGCGTGGCGAACGCAGGCCGCGTGCGGCGGTGGTGCTGGTACCGGGTGGGAGCGGATGAGAGGGCCCGCTGGGTCCCTACCGGTGGACTATCAAGTGGTCAGCCGAGGCCGACCGGGTGAGCGGCCCGGGGGCCGGTCGTTCGGTCAGGCATGGAGGGCGGCAACCTTGGTGGCCAGCGCCGACTTCTTGTTGGCGGCGGCGTTCTTGTGGATGACGCCCTTGCTGACGGCCTTGTCGAGCTTCTTGGAGGCGGCGCGGACAGCCGTGGTGGCCGCCTCGACGTCGCCGGCCAGGACAGCCTCGCGGGCCTTGCGGATCGCGGTCTTGACCTCGGACTTGACGGCCTTGTTGCGCAGGCGCGCCTTCTCGTTGGTCTTGTTCCGCTTGATCTGGGACTTGATGTTCGCCACGAAAGAGCCTTTTCAGGTTCGATGTATCAGATGGTTGTGCGCACTCGCCGCTGAGAGGGCAGACGAGACACAGCTGCCCAGGTTACCAGCCGTCCAGCTGGCGGCCCAAACCGGTCGCAGTCCCGTTCCCATGGGACGATGGGGGCTACGTATCGATCCGACATCGCCCGAGACGAGACGCCCCGCGTCTCAAGAATCAGGACCCTGCGTGCCCGCGACTCCTCCCAACGTGCCCGAGCCGAGCCGTACCGACCCGGCTCTGATCCGCAATTTCTGCATCATCGCGCACATCGACCACGGCAAGTCGACCCTTGCCGACCGGATGCTCCAGCTGACCGGTGTGGTCGAGCAGCGGCAGATGCGCGCTCAGTACCTCGACCGTATGGACATCGAGCGTGAGCGTGGCATCACGATCAAGAGCCAGGCCGTCCGGTTGCCGTGGGCTCCCACCGAGGGGGGCGATCAGGGGCGGACGCACATCCTGAACATGATCGACACTCCCGGGCACGTCGACTTCACGTACGAGGTGTCGCGGTCGCTCGCGGCCTGTGAGGGGACCGTCCTGCTGGTGGACGCCGCCCAGGGCATCGAGGCGCAGACCCTGGCCAACCTCTACCTCGCCATGGAGAACGACCTCACGATCGTTCCCGTGCTCAACAAGATCGACCTGCCGGCCGCGCAGCCCGAGAAGTTCGCCGAGGAGCTGGCCAACCTCATCGGCTGCCAGCCCGAGGACGTGCTGAAGGTCTCCGCGAAGACCGGTGTCGGCGTGGACGCGCTGCTCGACCGCGTGGTGCGCGACGTGCCCGCGCCGGTCGGTGTGGCCGACGCGCCCGCCCGCGCGATGATCTTCGACTCGGTCTACGACTCGTACCGGGGCGTCGTCACGTACGTACGTGTGGTCGACGGGCAGCTCAACAAGCGTGAGCGGATCCGGATGATGTCGACCGGCGCCACGCACGAGCTCCTGGAGATCGGGACGAACTCGCCGGAGATGCTGCCGGCCGACGGCCTGGGCGTCGGTGAGGTGGGCTATCTGATCACCGGTGTGAAGGACGTCCGCCAGTCGAAGGTGGGTGACACCATCACGCAGATGACCGGTGGCGCCACCGAGGCGCTCGGCGGCTACAAGGACCCGAAGCCGATGGTCTTCTCGGGTCTGTATCCGCTGGACGGTTCGGACTACCCGGACCTGCGCGAGGCCCTGGACAAGCTGCAGCTCAACGATGCCGCGCTGGTCTACGAGCCGGAGACGTCGGCCGCGCTCGGCTTCGGTTTCCGCGTCGGCTTCCTGGGCCTGCTCCACCTGGACGTGATCCGGGAGCGGCTGGAGCGCGAGTTCGGTCTCGACCTGATCGCGACCGCGCCGAACGTGGTGTACCGGGTCGTCCTGGAGGACGGCAAGGAGGTCACCGTCACCAATCCGAGTGAGTTCCCGGAGGGGAAGATCTCGGAGGTGTACGAGCCGGTCGTGCGTGCCACGATCCTCGCGCCGAGCGAGTTCATCGGTTCGATCATGGAGCTGTGCCAGACCCGGCGCGGCACCCTGCTCGGCATGGACTACCTCTCCGAGGACCGGGTCGAGATCCGTTACACGCTGCCGCTCGCGGAGATCGTCTTCGACTTCTTCGACCAGCTGAAGTCGAAGACCCGCGGCTATGCCTCGCTGGACTACGAGCCCACCGGCGAGCAGGCGTCCAGCCTGGTCAAGGTGGACATCCTGCTCCACGGCGACAAGGTCGACGCGTTCTCGGCGATCACGCACAAGGACGCGGCGTACGCCTACGGCGTGCGGCTGGTCGCCAAGCTGCGCGAGCTGATCCCGCGGCAGGCGTTCGAGGTGCCGGTGCAGGCGGCAATCGGTTCCCGGGTCATCGCCCGCGAGACGATCCGCGCCATCCGCAAGGACGTCCTCGCCAAGTGCTACGGCGGTGACATCTCCCGTAAGCGGAAGCTGCTGGAGAAGCAGAAGGAGGGCAAGAAGCGGATGAAGATGGTCGGTTCCGTGGAGGTTCCGCAGGACGCCTTCATCGCGGTGCTCTCCAGCGACGAGAGCGCGTCCAAGAAGAAGTAGCGGAACGCGCGACACGAAGTGACCGGCCGGTAACCGGTCGAAGTGACCGGTCGGTAGGTGTCGGGGCGAAACGGCCCCGGAACCCCTTCGACCCCGGTCACGACACGGGCCCCCACTCCTCGGAGCGGGGGCCCGTTCGTTATGAAACCCGCCTCTGTTGCCTCTTACGCGCCGGGCGGCGGCGCTCTACTCTGATCACGGCCCGATGGTTACTCGCCAGTTAAACAAGAAGCAGCCGCAGCCCTGCCGCAGGCCAGCTCGGAGGACGTCGTGAGCGACACACAGATCTTGATCGAGAACCGGCCACCGTCGGTGGCGGCCCTCTTCGTCCAGCGCGTGGAGGCGACCCCGGACCAGGAGGCGTACCGCCATCCGGTCCCGGCCGCCGGCGGTCAGGGTCCCGACGAGTGGAAGTCGCTGAGCTGGGGCCAGGCCGCCGAGCGGGTCTTCGCCATCGCCGCCGGTCTCGCCGATCTGGGTGTCACCTCCGAGGAGCGCGTCGCGCTCGCCTCCGCCACCCGGGTCGAGTGGATCCTGGCGGACCTGGGCGTGATGTGCGCGGGCGGCGCGACCACCACGATCTACCCGCAGACCAACGCCGAGGAGTCGGCGTACATCCTGGCCGACTCGCAGAGCCGGGTGCTGATCGCGGAGAACGCGGTCCAGCTGGCGAAGGCCCGCGAGCGGCGCGCCGAGCTGCCCGAGCTCGCCCATGTCGTGGTGATCGACCCGGCCGGCGCCGGGCCCGCCGAGGGCGACCCCGAGGGCTGGGTGCTGAGCCTGGCCGAGCTGGAGGCGCGCGGCGCCGCGTACCTGGAGAAGAACCCGGACGCGGTCAAGGAGCGGATCGCGGCCATCACCTCCGACCAGCTGGCCACCCTGATCTACACCTCGGGCACCACCGGCCGGCCCAAGGGCGTGCGCCTGCCGCAGGACAACTGGTCGTACATGGCCAAGGCGATCGCCGCGACCGGGATGATCAGCGGCGACGACGTGCAGTACCTCTGGCTGCCGCTGGCGCACGTCTTCGGCAAGGTGCTGACGTCCGGACAGATCGAGGTCGGGCACGTCACGGCCGTCGACGGCCGGGTCGACAAGATCATCGAGAATCTGCCGGTGGTCCGGCCCACCTACATGGCCTCCGTCCCCCGGATCTTCGAGAAGGTCTACAACGGGGTCGCGGCCAAGGCGCGCGAGGCGGGCGGCGCCAAGTACAAGATCTTCCAGTGGGCGGCCGAGGTGGCCCGGGAGTACGCCAAGGTCAGCCAGGACAACTTCCGGCGCACCGGCAGGGCGTCGGTGCCCTTCGGGCTCGGCGCCAAGCACAAGGTCGCCGACGCGCTGGTGTACTCGAAGATCCGCGAGGCGTTCGGCGGGCGGCTGCGCGCCGCCATCTCCGGCTCGGCCGCGCTCGCGCCCGAGATCGGCTTCTTCTTCGCGGGCGCCGGGATCCACATCCTGGAGGGGTACGGGCTGACCGAGACCAGCGCCGCCTCCTTCGTCAACCCGGGCGAGGCGTACCGCACCGGCACGGTCGGCAAGCCGCTGCCCGGTCTTGAGGTGCGCATCGCGGACGACGGCGAGATCCTGCTGCGCGGCCCCGGCATCATGGAGGGCTACCACAAGCTGCCCGAGAAGACGGCCGAGGTGCTGGAGTCGGACGGCTGGTTCCACACCGGTGACATCGGCGAGCTCTCGCCCGACGGCTATCTGCGGATCACCGACCGCAAGAAGGACCTGATCAAGACGTCGGGCGGCAAGTACATCGCGCCGGCCGAGGTCGAGGGCCAGTTCAAGGCGGTCTGTCCGTTCGTCTCCAACATCCTGGTGCACGGCGCCGACCGGAACTTCTGCACCGCGCTGATCGCGCTCGACGAGCCCGCGATCCTGGGCTGGGCCAAGGACCACGGCGTCTCCGGCTCGTACGCCGAGGTGGTGGCGGACCCGGAGACGGTGGCGCTGATCGACGGCTATGTGAAGCGGCTCAACGAGGGGCTCCAGCGCTGGCAGACCATCAAGCAGTTCCGGCTGCTGCCGCGCGACCTGGACGTCGAGCACGGCGAACTGACCCCGAGCCTGAAGCTGAAGCGCCCGGTCGTCGAGCGCGAGTACAAGGCGCTGATCGACGAGATGTACGCGGGCTCGCGCGAGGCGTGAGCCCGGGTCCTTGAGGAACCGGGCACGGCCGCCGGGGGCCGGACGCCGGATTCACGTCCGCCCCTTTGGGGCCGTCGCCCGATCCGCCTCCGCCCGCCCGGCGGCGAAGGCGGGTCCCGTGAGCGGTCCTAGCGGTCGTGGCCCCGTTTCAGGTCGCGCATCAGGCTTTCCAGGGCGGCCAGTTGGTGGCGCAGTTCGGTGACCTCGGCCGGGCCGCCGCGGGCCAGTTCCTCCTCGATCGCCGTCAGCCGGCGCGCGATCTCGGCCAGGTGCTGCTGCTCCTGGGCCAGGAGCCGTTCCAGCTGGCGGCTCTTGCGGTGCAGGTCCAGGAAGACGTTCACCTTGGCCCGCAGCACCCAGGGGTCGAACGGCTTGGTCAGGAAGTCCGCCGCGCCCGTGGCGTACCCCCGGAACGCGTAGCCGCTGTCGGCGTCCGTCCCGGTCAGGAAGATGATCGGGACGTCCTTGGTCTGGTCGAGGCGCTTGATGTTGGACGCCGTCTCGAAGCCGTCCATGCCGGGCATCCGCACGTCGAGCAGGACCACCGCGAACGGCCGGCGCAGCAGTGCCTTCATCGCCTCCTCGCCCGAACGCGCCCGTACCAGCGGCTCGTTGAGGGATCCGAGGACCGCTTCGAGGGCGATCAGATTGTCTTCCATGTCGTCGACGAGGAGGATGCTCGCCCGGTCGCCGGGCGGTGCATCAATGATCATCGTGTCGCCTTACGTGGTCGGTGGCGCGGCGGCGGGCTCCCCGGTGCCGCGTGTCTGCTCGGGTACGGAACCGCCGTCCGGTCCCGGACCGCCCGCGCCGCCCTCGGGGTCCAGCAGTGCGCAGACCACGGTGAGGAGCCGGTCCACGTCGACCGGCTTGGGGACGTACTCGTTGGCGCCCTGGGCGATGGACTTCTCGCGGTCGCCGGGCATCGCCTTCGCGGTGAGCGCGACGATCGGCAGCTCGGCCCAGCGGGGGCTGCGGCGGATCGCCTCGATCGTCTCGTAGCCGTCCATCTCGGGCATCATGATGTCCATCAGGACCAGTTCGACGTCGGGGCTGCGCTCCAGGGTCTCGATGCCCTCCCGGCCGTTCTCCGCGTACAGGACGGGCATGCCGACCCGGCCCAGTACGTGGGTGAGCGCGAAGACGTTGCGGATGTCGTCGTCGACGATCAGCACCCGGCGCCCGGGGAGGACCTGCCCGGCGCGGCCCCGCTTCCACTCCTCCAGCTTGGTGCTGGTGGGCCAGCCGTCGTCCTGGTCGGGCAGCAGGACGTGGTCGGAGGAGAGCGGCTCGGCCGGGTCCGGGCCGAGCTCGGGCGGCTGGTCGGGTTCGCCGACCGGATGCCCGGGGTGGCGCACCGGTACGTACAGGGTGAAGGTGGAGCCCCGGCCCGGCTCGCTGGCGGCGACGATCCGGCCGCCGAGCAGCCCGGCGATCTCGCGGCTGATGGAGAGGCCGAGGCCGGTGCCGCCGTACTTGCGGTTGGTGGTGCCGTCGGCCTGCTGGAACGCCTCGAAGATCACCGGGAGTTTCTCGGGGGCGATGCCGATGCCGGTGTCGGTGACGGCGAAGGCGATCAGGTCCTCGGTGTGCGGCGTCCCGTCGTCCGGCTCCTTGACCCGGCCGACGCTCAGCTCGACGCGGCCGGAGGAGGTGAACTTGATCGCGTTGGAGAGCAGGTTGCGCAGGATCTGCTGGAGGCGCTGCTCGTCGGAGTACATCTCGCGCGGCACGTCCTCGCCGACGGCGACCTCGAAGGCCAGGCCCCGGTCCAGGGTGAGGGGGCGGAAGGTGGCGTGGACGTAGTCGAGGACCTTGATCAGCGGGAGCCGCTTGGGGCGGACGTCCATCCGCCCGGCCTCGATCTTCGACAGGTCCAGGATGTCGTTGATCAGCTGGAGCAGGTCGGAGCCGGAGCGGTGGATGGTGGAGGCGAACTGCACCTCCTGCTCGGAGAGGTGGGCGTCGGGGTTGTCGGAGAGCAGCCGGGCCAGGATGAGCAGCGAGTTGAGCGGGGTGCGCAGCTCGTGCGACATGTTCGCGAGGAACTCCGACTTGTACTGGGAGCTGGTGGCGAGCAGGGCCGCCTTCTCCTCCAGTTCGGCGTTGGAGCGCTGCAGTTCGGCCTGCTGGCGCTGGAGTTCGTCGGAGCGCTCCTGGAGCTGGATGGCGAGCCGCTGGGACTCGCTGAGCAGCGATTCGGTACGGGAGTTGGCGATGATGGTGTTGATGGCGACGCCGATGGTGTTGACGAACTGGTCGAAGAAGGCCAGGTGGACGTCGGAGAAGCGGGAGAAGGAGGCCAGCTCGATCACCCCGAGCAGCTTGTCCTCGAAGAGGATCGGGATGATCACCACGCTGGCGGGGGACGCCTCCCCGAGCCCTGAGTTGATCTTGATGTAGTCGGGCGGGGCCTCCTCCAGGAGGATCCGCTTCTTCTCCAGGGCCGCCTGGCGCACCAGCCCGTGCCCCGGCATCCCGGTGGTGTCGACGGTGGCGCCCTGCGCCGAGCCGTACCCCGCGATGAAGGCGAGGCCCTTGGTGGCGCTGGTGGTGCGGGAGGGGGTGCCGTCCTCGTCCGGGTCGGCCAGGAAGAACGCCCCGTACTGCGCGTTGACCAGCGGGGTCAGCTCGCGCAGGATCAGATCGGCGACCTCCATCAGGTCCCGGTGGCCCTGCATCAGGGCCGCGAGCCGCGCCAGGTTCGACTCCAGCCAGTCCTTGGCGCGGGTCGTCTCGCGCAGATTGGCCACCATCAGATTGATGTTGTCCTTGAGCTCGGAGACCTCGCCCCGGGTCTCCACGGTGATCGAGCGGGACATGTCGCCCTGGGCCACCGCCGAGGCCACCTCGGCGATCGCGCGGACCTGGGTGGTGAGGTTCAGCGCCAGTTCGTTCACGTTCGTCGTCAGGCGCTTCCAGGTGCCGTACACGCCCTCGACCCGGGCCTGGCCGCCCAGCTGGCCCTCCGAGCCGACCTCGCGGGCGACCCGGGTGACCTCGGAGGAGAACGAGGAGAGCGTGTCCACCATGGTGTTGATGGTGGTCTTCAGCTCCAGGATCTCGCCGCGCGCGTCCACGTCGATCTTCTTGGAGAGGTCGCCCTGGGCCACCGCCGTGGCGACCTGGGCGATGTTGCGGACCTGTGAAGTCAGGTTGTCCGCCATGTAGTTGACGTTGTCGGTGAGGTCCTTCCAGACGCCCGAGACGCCCAGCACCTGGGCGCGCCCGCCGAGCCGGCCGTCCGTGCCGACCTCGCGCGCCACCCGGGTGACCTCGTCGGCGAAGGCGCGCAGCTGCTCCACCATCGTGTTGACGGTGTCCTTGAGCTCCATGATCTCGCCGCGCGCGTCCACGGTGATCTTCTTGGAGAGGTCGCCGTTGGCGACGGCGGTGGTGACCTGGGCGATGTTGCGGACCTGGGAGGTGAGGTTGGACGCCATGAAGTTGACGTTGTCGGTGAGGTCCTTCCACACCCCGGACACCCCGCGCACCTGCGCCTGACCGCCGAGGTTGCCCTCGGTGCCGACCTCGCGGGCGACGCGGGTGACCTCGTCGGCGAAGGCGGAGAGCTGGTCGACCATGGTGTTGATGGTCGACTTCAGCTCCAGGATCTCGCCCTTGGCCTCCACCGTGATCTTCTTGCCGAGGTCGCCCTGGGCCACGGCGGTGGAGACCAGCGCGATGTTGCGGACCTGTGAAGTCAGGTTGTCCGCCATGAAGTTGACGTTCTCGGTGAGGTCCTTCCACACCCCGGAGACGCCCCTGACCTGGGCGCGCCCGCCGAGGTTGCCCTCGGTGCCGACCTCGCGGGCGACGCGGGTGACCTCGTCGGCGAAGGCGGAGAGCTGGTCGACCATGGTGTTGATGGTCGACTTCAGCTCCAGGATCTCGCCCTGCGCGTCCACCATGATCTTCTGCGACAGGTCGCCGTTGGCGACGGCGGTGGTGACCTGGGCGATGTTGCGGACCTGGGAGGTGAGGTTGGACGCCATGAAGTTGACGTTGTCGGTGAGGTTCTTCCAGACCCCGGAGACGCCCCTGACCTGGGCGCGCCCGCCCAGCTGACCCTCGGTGCCGACCTCGCGGGCCACCCGGGTGACCTCGTCGGCGAAGGCGGAGAGCTGGTCCACCATCGTGTTCACGGTGAGCTTCAGTTCGAGGAGCTCACCGGTCGCCTCGACCGTCACCGTACGGGTCAGGTCGCCGCGCGCCACCGCCGTCGTCACCGCCGCGATGTCGCGGACCTGCGCGGTGAGGCGGGCCGCCATCGTGTTGACGGCCTCGGTCACATCGCGCCAACTGCCGCTGAGGCGCTGCACCTTGGCGCGCCCGCCGAGGCGGCCCTCGGTGCCGACCTCGCGCGCCACCCGGGTCACCTCGCCGGTGAACAGGGAGAGCTGGTCGACCATCTTGTTGACGGCCCCGCCGAGCCGGCGCAGATCGCCGCGCAGCTGGCGGTTCCCGTCGTGCAGGTCGACCCGCTGGGTCAGATCGCCGCCCGCCACCGCGTCGAGCACGCGCGTCGCGTTCGCCGCCGGCACCACCAGGGCGTCGATCAGGGTGTTCGCGCTGGTCACCCCGGACGTCCAGGAGCCCTGGCCGGGGCTGGCCGCGAGCCGCTCGTCCAGCCTGCCGTGCCGCACCACCTCGCGGCGCACCCGCATCAGCTCGTCCGTGAAGTGCTGGTTGCGGGCGGCGACCTGGTTGAAGATGGCCGCCAGTTCGGCCGGTATCCCCTCGTGCGTCTCCTGCAGGCGCACCCGGAAGTCGCCGTCGCGCAGCGCCGTCATGGCGGCGAGCAGCGGGCGCAACTCCGGTGCGCGGATCCAGTCCCCGTCACCTCGCGGCACTGCGGTGTCCTTCGTCATCTCGGCCCACTTCGGTGACTCGGCGCTTATGGGCACGCTCAGTCTGTCACTCTGTCGGTGTCATGAGGTGCGCATTGTGAGAACCGGTCAGGAGACGCACCGTGGGGTCCATTCCAACGCAGCGGGAGAGCGTGAACCGCCCACTCCAGTCGCCCTCTTCGCCCGCGGCCCCGTCCGTCTCCGGCCCGGCCGAGGGCGACGGACGGGCCTGCGTCCGCACCAGCCTGCCCGGCAACCCGCTGGCGCCGTCCGCCGCCCGCCGCTTCGTACGGGCCGCGCTCGCCGACTGGACGGCGCTCGGCCTGTCCGGCACCGACGCCCTCGACGACCGCGTCGCCGACGACACGGCGATACTCGTCAACGAACTGGTCACCAACGCCGTGGTGCACGCGGGCACCACGGTCGACCTGGTCTGCCGCCTGGAGCGGCCCGCCGGGGAGGACCCCGGCGCGGTGGTCCTGGAGGTCTCCGACCACCACCCCGCCCGGGTCGTGCGCAACGAGCCGCGCGGGGCGCACGAGCCGGGCGCGCCGGAGTACGGCCACGGCCTGCACCTGGTCGCGGCGCTCGCGGAGTGCTGGGGGATCACCTACCGCACCGGCCTCAAGACGGTGTGGGCGCGCCTGCCGCTGGCGTGCGACGGCGGCGCCGAGCCGCCCCACGGGGCCGACGGGGGCGCCGACGAGCGGCTCCAGCGCGGGCTGCGCGCCGCCGGGATGCTCGCCACCGCGCCCCGCCCCGCGCCCGCCCACGACCGCGACTGGGTCAACCGGGGCGCGCTCTCCTTCCTCGCCGAGGCGTCCGACCTGCTGGCGGGCCAGTTCGACGAGGACATGATCGCGGCGCTCGCCGGGCAGCTGCTGGTGCCCCGGCTCGCCGACTGGTGCGCCGTCTGGCTCGACCCGGAGGCGGGCGGACCCGTCGGCCAGCCCCGGCTCGCCCGGGTCTGGCACGCCCGCGAGTCCGGCATCGAGGAGCTGCGGGCGGCCCTGGACAAGGAGCCGCCCCGGCTGCCGGAGTCCGCGCGCGGCGGCCCGGTCCCGGTGCCCTGGCCGTGCCGCGACGAGCCCGGCGACGGGGCGGCGCTCGCCTACCGGATGGTCGCGGGCGGCCGGGCGGTCGGCGTGCTGATGCTCGGGCGGGGCGGGCTGGCGCGGATGCCGGACGAGGTGACCGGCCTCGTGGAGGACTTCGTACGCCGGGTGGCCCTGGCGATCGGGGCCGCCCGCCAGTACACCCGCCAGGTCACCATCAGCCGGGTGCTCCAGCGCGGGCTGCTGCCCGCCGGGGTCGCCGAGATCCCGGGCGTCGACAGCGCGCTCGTCTACCAGCCCAGCGGCGAGGGCGTGGCGGGCGGCGACTTCTACGACCTGTTCCCCGGCGCCGACGGCCGTTGGTGCTTCGCCCTCGGCGACGTCCAGGGCAGCGGCCCCGAGGCGGCGGTCGTCACCGGCCTGGTCCGCCCCTGGCTGCGGCTGCTGGCCCGGGAGGGGTACGCGGTCCACGACGTGCTCGACCGCCTCAACAAGCTGCTCGTCGACGACGGGGTGGAGGCCGCCGAGGCGGCGGCCGGGATGGTCGCGGCGGCGGGCGGGCACGGGGTCGCCGAGGGCCCGCAGAGCCGCTTCCTGTCCCTGCTCTACGGGGAGCTGGTGCCCGTCCCCGAGGAGCACGGCGGCGGGGTGAGCTGCACCCTGGCCAGCGCCGGGCACCCGCTGCCGCTGCTGCTGCGGCCCGAGGGCACGGTGCGGGCGGCGGCCGTGCCGCAGGTGCTGATCGGGGTGGTGGAGGGAGCGGCGTACGAGAGCGAGAGCTTCCGGCTGCTGCCCGGCGACACCCTGCTGTGCGTCACCGACGGGGTGACCGAGCGGCGCTCGGGCACGGAGATGTTCGACGACGGCGACGGGCTCGCCGCGGCGCTTGCCGACTGCGCCGGGATGACGGCCACCGGGGTCGCGGAGGCCATCAAGCGCGCGGTGTACGCGTTCGGGACGACGCCGCCCGAGGACGACCTGGCGCTGCTGGTCCTCCAGGCCCGCTGAACCGGCCCGCTGATCCGGCCCGCCGAACCGGCCCGCCGGGCGTGCGGCGGGGAAGGCGCCGCGGGTGGCGGACAATGGGGGCATGCCTTCCGTACTGCCCGATGGTGAGCCCGTGCCCGAGGACGGGTCGCTGCCCCCTGCCGCCCTGGCGGGCGCCCAGGACCGGCCGCTCGGCTTCTACCTGCACGTTCCCTACTGCGCGACGCGCTGCGGGTACTGCGACTTCAACACCTACACCGCCACCGAGCTGCGCGGCTCCGGCGGCGTCCTCGCCTCCCGCGACAACTACGCCGACACCCTGATCGACGAGGTGCGCCTGGCCCGCAAGGTGCTGGGCGACGACCCGCGCCCGGTGCGGACCGTCTTCGTCGGCGGCGGCACCCCGACCCTGCTCGCCGCCGGTGACCTGGTGCGGATGCTGGCGGCCGTCCGGGACGAGTTCGGGCTGGCGGACGACGCCGAGGTGACGACGGAGGCGAACCCGGAGTCGGTGGACCGGGCGTATCTGGAGGAGCTGCGGGCCGGCGGCTTCAACCGGGTCTCCTTCGGGATGCAGAGCGCCAAGCAGCACGTCCTGAAGATCCTGGACCGTACGCACACGCCCGGCCGGCCCGAGGCGTGCGTCGCCGAGGCGCGCGCGGCGGGCTTCGACCACGTCAACCTGGACCTGATCTACGGCACGCCGGGGGAGTCGGACGAGGACTGGCGCGAGTCGCTGGCGGCGGCCGTGGGCGCGGGCCCCGACCACATCTCGGCGTACGCGCTGATCGTGGAGGAGGGCACCCAGCTGGCGCGCCGCATCCGGCGCGGCGAGGTGCCGATGACCGACGACGACGTCCACGCCGACCGCTATCTCATCGCCGACGAGGTCCTCGCGGGGGCGGGGTTCGACTGGTACGAGGTGTCGAACTGGGCGACCACCGAGGCGGGCCGCTGCCTGCACAACGAGCTGTACTGGCGCGGGGCCGACTGGTGGGGTGCGGGGCCCGGCGCGCACAGCCATGTCGGGGGCGTGCGGTGGTGGAACGTGAAGCATCCGGGTGCCTACGCGGCGGCGCTCGCGGGTGGGCGCACGCCGGGCGCCGGGCGCGAGGTCCTCGCCGCGGAGGACCGGCGCGTCGAGCGGATCCTGCTGGAGCTGCGGCTGCGCGAGGGGTGCGAGCTGGCGCTGCTGCGGCCCGCGGGGCTGGCGGCGGCGGGGCGGGCGCTGGTGGAGGGGCTGCTGGAGGCGGGGCCGTACGGGGAGGGGCGGGCCGTGTTGACCCTGCGGGGGCGGTTGTTGGCGGATGCGGTGGTTCGCGACCTGGTGGACTGATCCCCTGGGGCTGCGCCCCCGGGCCCCCGCTGTCGTCCGCGGGCCGTCGTGGGTTGCTCGCGCCGTTCCCCGCGCCCCTGAATGCCCGGGGCTGCGCCCCTGGGCCCGCTGTCGTCTGCGGGCCGTCGTGGGTTGCTCGCGCAGTTCCCCGCGCCCCTTGAGTGCCCGGGGGCTGCGCCCCCTGGGCCCCTGTGTTTGCCTGCGGGCCGTGGTCGCTTCGCGCGCCGTTCCCCGCGCCCCTGAACGCCCGGGGCTGCGCCCCTGGGCCCGCTGTCGTCCGCGGGCCGTCGTGGGTTGCTCGCGCCGTTCCCCGCGCCCCTGAACGCCCGGGGCTGCGCCCCTGGACCCGCTGTCGTCTGCGGGCCGTGGTCGCTTCTCGCGCCGTTCCCCGCGCCCCTTGGGGGCTCGGGGTGGGGGTCAGGGGTGGGGGGTTGTCACGAAGTCGATCAGTTCTTCCACTCTGCCCAGCAGCTCCGGCTCCAGGTCCTTGTAGCTGTGGACCCGGGACAGGATCCGCTGCCATGCCGCGCCCGTGTTCGCGGGCCAGCCCAGGGTGCGGCAGACCCCCGTCTTCCAGTCCTCGCCCCGGGGTACCACCGGCCACGCGGGGATCCCGACCGACGCGGGCTTCACCGCCTCCCACACGTCGATGTAGGGGTGGCCCGCCACCAGGACGTGTTCGCCGGTGACCGCTGCCGCGATCCGGGACTCCTTGGAGCCCGGCACCAGGTGGTCGACCAGTACGCCGAGCCGCGCGTCGGGGCCGGGGGCGAACTCGGCGACGATGGCCGGGAGGTCGTCGACGCCGGAGAGGTACTCGACGACCACGCCCTCGATGCGCAGGTCGTCGCCCCACACCTTCTCCACCAGCTCCGCGTCGTGGCGCCCCTCCACATAGATGCGCCCGGCGCGCGCGACCCGCGCCCGCGCCCCCGGCACCGCCACCGATCCGGAGGCCGTGCGCGCCGGGCGCGCCGGGCCCGCGGCCGGGCGCACCAGGGTGACGACCTTGCCTTCGAGCAGGAAGCCCCGCTCGGCCAGCGGGAACACCCGGTGCTTGCCGAAGCGGTCCTCCAGCGTCACCGTGCCCGCCTCGCAGCGGATCACCGCCCCGCAGAACCCCGTCCCCACCTCCTCGACCACCAGGTCGGACTCGGCGGGGACCTCGGGGACCGGGGTCCGCTTCTTCCAGGGCGGGGTCAGGTCCGGGCTGTAGCTGCGCATTCGGATGACAATACGGCCTGACCGGCGCCCCCCGAGGGGCTACGACACGCCGAACCTGGCGGCGAGTTCGGCGCGCTGGGCGCGGACGAAGGCCGCGTCGACGGCCGCCCCGTGCCCCGGTACGTACACCGCGTCCTCGCCGCCGAGCGCGAGCAGCCGGTCCAGGGCGGCGGGCCAGCGGGTGCGGACCGCGTCCGGGCCCGCCTGCGGTTCGCCGGACTCCTCCACGAGATCGCCGCAGAACACCACCTCGGGCGTGCCCGGCACCAGCAGCGCCAGGTCGTGGCCGCTGTGGCCGGGCCCGACGTTGGCGAGCAGCACCTGGCGTCCGCCCAGGTCCAGCGTCCATTCGCCGCTGACCGCGTGGTGCGGGCGCACCAGCAGGTCGGCGGCCTCGGCGGCCCGCTCGGCCGGGACCCCCTGTGCGACGGCGTCGGCGCACAGCGCCTCGGAGTCCAGCACCCGGTCGATGCCGACCGCCCCGTACACCTCGCAGCCCGCGAACGCGGCGGTGCCCAGCACGTGGTCGAAGTGGGGGTGGCTCAGTGCGATGTGCGTCACTCGGCGCCCGGCCAGCGCCTGGGCCTGGGCGCGCAGTTCGGCGCCCTCGCGCAGCGTGGACCCCGTGTCGTACAGCAGTACGGCCCGGTCGCCCACGACCAGACCGGCCGTCGCGTCCCACCCCGGAAGGCGGCGCCGGCCCACGCCGTCGCCCAGTCGCTCCCAGCCGAACTCTTCCCATCTGACGTCCATGACGTGACGCTATCCCGGGTGCCGGAAGGCGGCGCCGGGCCGCGCCGCTCCACCGTGCCGCGAGCGTCACGGTCGGCCGCCCTTGCTAGGGGTGTACTGGTCGGCCGTACACTGGCCGGGGGATTGCTGGCACTCGAACGCACAGAGTGCCAGGCGGAGCGCCGAGGGACGACAGCTGGAGGTGTGCGCGATGCTCAGTGAACGCAGACTTGAGGTCCTGCGCGCCATCGTCCAGGACTACGTCGGGACCGAGGAGCCGGTCGGGTCGAAGGCCCTGACCGAGCGGCACGCGCTGGGCGTCTCCCCGGCGACCGTGCGCAACGACATGGCCGTGCTGGAGGAGGAGGGCTTCATCGCCCAGCCCCACACCAGCGCCGGCCGCATCCCCACCGACAAGGGCTACCGGCTGTTCGTCGACCGGCTGGCCGGCGTCAAGCCGATGTCGGCCCCGGAGCGGCGCGCCATCCAGAACTTCCTGGACAGCGCGGTCGACCTGGACGACGTGGTGGCCCGCACGGTCCGGCTGCTCGCCCAGCTCACCCGGCAGGTCGCCGTGGTGCAGTACCCGTCGCTGACCCGGTCCACGGTGCGGCACGTGGAGCTGCTCTCGCTGGCCCCGGCCCGGCTGATGCTGGTGCTGATCACCGACACCGGCCGCGTCGAGCAGCGGCTGGTGGACTGCCCGGCGCCGTTCGGCGAGACCTCGCTCGCGGACCTGCGGGCGCGGCTGAACAGCCGGGTGGTGGGCCGTCGCTTCGCCGATGTGCCCCCGCTGGTGCAGGAGCTGCCGGAGTCCTTCGAACCGGAGGACCGAGGAACCGTTTCGACGGTCCTCTCCACCCTGCTCGAAACCCTGGTCGAGGAGACCGAGGAGCGGCTGATGATCGGCGGTACCGCCAATCTCACCCGCTTCGGACACGACTTCCCGCTGACCATCCGGCCGGTGCTGGAGGCGCTGGAGGAGCAGGTGGTGCTCCTCAAGCTCCTCGGCGAGGCCAAGGAATCGGGCATGACCGTACGAATCGGGCATGAGAACGCCCATGAGGGGCTGAACTCCACGTCCGTCGTCTCGGTCGGCTACGGTTCGGGCGGCGAGGCGGTCGCCAAACTCGGCGTGGTCGGACCGACCCGCATGGATTACCCCGGAACGATGGGAGCGGTACGCGCAGTGGCACGTTACGTCGGACAGATCCTGGCGGAGTCGTAAGTGGCCACGGACTACTACGCCGTACTGGGCGTACGCCGCGACGCATCGCAGGACGAGATCAAGAAGGCGTTCCGGCGCCTCGCCCGCGAGCTTCACCCGGACGTGAATCCGGACCCGAAGACGCAGGAGCGGTTCAAGGAGATCAACGCCGCCTACGAGGTCCTCTCGGACCCGCAGAAGAAGCAGGTCTACGACCTCGGCGGCGACCCCCTGTCGTCGTCGGGCGGCGGTGGCGCCGGCGGCTTTGGCGCGGGCGGCTTCGGCAACTTCTCCGACATCATGGACGCCTTCTTCGGCAACGCGGCGCAGCGCGGACCGCGCTCGCGCACCCGCCGGGGCCAGGACGCCATGATCCGGCTGGAGATCGACCTCAACGAGGCGGCCTTCGGCACGACCAAGGAGATCCAGGTCGACACGGCGGTCGTCTGTACGACCTGCTCGGGCGAGGGCGCCGCCCCCGGCACCTCGGCCCAGACCTGTGACATGTGCCGCGGCCGTGGCGAGGTCTCCCAGGTCACCCGGTCCTTCCTGGGCCAGGTCATGACCTCCCGGCCCTGCCCCCAGTGCCAGGGCTTCGGCACCGTGGTGCCCACCCCGTGCCCGGAGTGCGCCGGCGACGGCCGCATCCGCTCGCGGCGCACGCTCACGGTCAAGATCCCGGCCGGTGTCGACAACGGCACCCGCATCCAGCTCGCGGGCGAGGGCGAGGTCGGCCCCGGCGGCGGCCCCGCCGGCGACCTGTACGTGGAGATCCACGAGCTGAACCACGACGTCTTCCAGCGCCGCGGCGACGATCTGCACTGCACGGTGACCATCCCCATGACGGCGGCGGCGCTCGGCACCAAGGTGCCGCTGCAGACGCTGGACGGCATGGAGGAGGTGGACATCCGCCCGGGCACCCAGTCGGGCCAGTCCATCCCGCTGCACGGGCGCGGTGTCACGCATCTGCGCGGCGGCGGCCGGGGCGACCTGATCGTCCACGTCGAGGTCACCACCCCGACCAAGCTGGACCCCCAGCAGGAGGACCTGCTGCGCCAGCTGGCCAAGCTCCGCGGCGAGGAGCGCCCCCTGGGCCAGTTCCAGCCGGGGCAGCAGGGGCTGTTCTCTCGGTTGAAGGACGCTTTCAACGGCCGCTGACGTCCGGCTCGGCCGGGGGTCCGGGGGTTGTCCCCGGGGGAGTGCAGTCAGCCGGGGCAGCAGGGGCTGTTCTCGCGGTTGAAGGACGCTTTCAACGGCCGCTGACGGGCCGCTCGGCCGAGCCCGCCGTTCCCCGTACCCCCGGGTTTCCCGGGGTGCGGGGGCCGGTGCCACGGGGCGATTCGGAGCCGGGGCGTGCCCGTGGCACGATGCGGGCATGGCTTTGACCGATCTCTGCCGGTATCCGATCGTGCAGGCTCCCATGGCCGGTGGCGTCTCCGCCCCCGGCCTGGTCGCCGCGGTCGGCGAGGCCGGCGGACTCGGGTTCCTGGCCGCCGGGTACAAGACCGCCGACGGCATGTACCAGGAGATCAAGCAGCTGCGCGGACTCACCGGGCGGCCGTTCGGGGTCAATCTGTTCCTGCCGCAGCCCCCGCACACCGACCCGGCCGTCGTCGAGGTCTACCGCAGCCAGCTGGCGGGCGAGGCCGCCTGGTACCAGACGCCGCTGGGCGACGCCGACTCGGGCGGCGACGACGGCTACGAGGCCAAGCTGGCGATACTGCGCGAGGACCCCGTCCCGGTGGTCTCCTTCACCTTCGGCTGCCCCGACCGCGAGGTGCTGGCCGCGTTCACGGCGCTCGGCACCTACACCGTGGTCACCGCGACCACCCCCGACGAGGCGCTGGCCGCCCAGAGCGCCGGGGCGGACGCGGTGTGCGTCCAGGGCATCGAGGCGGGCGGCCACCAGGCCACGCACCGCGACGACCCGCAGGCGGACGGCTCCGGCCTCGGGCTGCTCGCGCTGATCACCCAGGTCCGCGAGAGCGTACGGCTGCCGGTCATCGCGGCGGGCGGGCTGATGCGCGGCGCCCAGATAGCCGCGGTCCTGGCGGCGGGCGCGGACGCGGCGCAGCTCGGCACCGCGTTCCTGGCCTGCCCGGAGTCGGGCGCGCACCTGCTGCACCAGCAGGCGCTGACCAACCCCCTGTTCACCCGCACGGAGCTGACGCGCGCGTTCTCCGGGCGGCCGGCGCGCGGCCTGGTGAACCGTTTCATGCGCGAGCACGGACCGTACGCCCCGGCCGCCTACCCCGAGGTGCACCAGCTGACCGCCGGGCTGCGCCGGGCCGCCGCCGCGGCGGGCGACCCGCAGGGCATGGCGCTGTGGGCGGGCCAGGGCCACCGCCTCGCCCGCCCGCTGCCCGCCGGGCAGCTGGTGGAGGTGCTGGCCGCCGAACTGGAGGCGGCGCTGGCCGCGTTGGCCGACGCATGGAGGAACCGAACCACATGAGGAGTACGCCATGACCGCCCCGGTCTTCGTCGTCGACCGCTTCCCCGAGTCCGGCCCGGGCGGCCGTTACGTCCTGGACGGGCCCGAGGGCAGGCACGCCGTCTCCGTGAAGCGCCTCAAGCCCGGCGAGGACGTCGTCCTCACCGACGGCCACGGAGCCCGGGCGGACTGCGTGGTCCTGGACACCGAGGGCAAGGACCGGCTGGTCGTCCGCCTCGACTCGGTGTCGCGGGAGCCGGAGCCGCAGCCGCGCATCACCGTCGTCCAGGCGCTGCCCAAGGGCGACCGGGGCGAGGTCGCGGTGGAGACGATGACCGAGGTGGGCGTCGACGCCGTGGTGCCCTGGCAGGCGTCGCGCTGCATCACGCAGTGGAAGGGCGACCGGGGAGCCAAGTCGCTGGCGAAGTGGCGCGCCACGGCCCGCGAGTCGGGCAAGCAGTCGCGCCGGGTGCGGTTCCCGGAGGTGGGGGACGCGATGACGACCAAGCAGGTTGTCGCGTTTTTGGCCACGGCCGATTTCGCCGCCGTGCTGCACGAGGGGCGCGACACCCCGAGCGAGCCGCTGGCCACCGCCGAGCTGCCCGACCGGGGGGAGATCGTCCTGGTGGTGGGCCCCGAAGGGGGCGTTTCCCCCGAGGAGTTGGCGGCTTTCGAGGAGGCGGGCGCCAAGCCGTACCTGCTCGGCCCGAGCGTGCTGCGCACCTCCACGGCGGGCACGGCCGCCGCCGCCCTGCTGATGGGGCGCACCGGCCGCTGGTCGTGACGCCACAGAACCGCTCGTGACGTCGTAAAGCCCTCTACCGCCGTCGGCGCGGCGGTGGGACGCTGGCGCGTATGGGGGCAAGGAGAGGTGTCACGTGGCCGCTGCGGCACCGGCGCGCGTTGGCGGCGCTCGGTCTGGCCGCGGGTGCGGCGGCCGGGGCCGCGGCCTGCGATCCGGTCGGCGGGATGAGCTCGGTCACCGTCTCGGTGACCACGGACAAGGTCGCGACGAGCAAGCTGGAGCACGACGGCTTCAAGGTGCGGTACCTGACGTGCACCGCCAAGACCGACGGCGGCTCGTCGACCCGTACCCCGTCGCCCGCCGCGACCCGGACGGTCGCCACGGTCGACTGCCGGGGCCGCACCGACGACAACAAGAAGATCAACGTCACCGGCAAGGTCACCGAGGCGCGCGAGGACCGCTGTGTGCGGGGCGATCTGACGGCGAAGGTCGGGGACCGCACGGTCTTCCGCGCCAATGTGCTGGGCGACTGCAACGCGCCGCCGCCGACCAGGAGCACGCCCAGGCCGCCGGGGAAGCCGGGGAGCCGTCCGACGGTCACGGTCACCGTGACGGTGACGGAGTCGTTCCGGGGCAAGTGAGGATCACCGGGCAAACGTCAGTAGCATGCCCAGTGAACCGATCCACCGCGAACGAGGAGCTCAGGACCGTGGCCGGAGAGCCGCAGGCGGACTGCCTGTTCTGCAAGATCGTCTCGGGCGATGTCCCGGCGACCGTCGTCCGGGAGACCGAGACCGTCGTGGCCTTCCGCGACATCAACCCCCAGGCGCCCACCCACGTCCTGGTCATCCCCCGGGTCCACTACCCGGACGCGGCCTCGCTGGCCGCCGCCGAGCCGGTGGTCGCCGGTGACGTGCTGCGCGCGGCGGGGGAGATCGCCGCCGAGGAGAAGATCGACGGCAGCGGCTACCGGATCGTCTTCAACACCGGATCCGGCGCGGGCCAGACCGTCTTCCACGCGCACGCCCACGTGCTGGGCGGGCGCGGACTGCAGTGGCCGCCGGGATAGGACCGGTAACCCCAGTTGTCCGTACGTGAATTGGTGGTGCTCGGCACCGCCAGCCAGGTCCCGACCCGGCACCGCAACCACAACGGCTATCTGCTGCGCTGGGACGGCGGGGGCATCCTCTTCGACCCCGGCGAGGGCACCCAGCGGCAGATGCTGCGGGCCGGTGTCGCCGCCCACGACATCGACCGGATCTGCGTCACGCACTTCCACGGCGACCACTCGCTGGGCCTGGCCGGTGTGATCCAGCGGATCAACCTGGACCGGGTCCCGCACCCGGTCACCGCACACTACCCGGCGAGCGGTCAGCACTTCTTCGAACGGCTGCGGTACGCCACGGCCTACCGCGAGACGGTCGAGCTGGCCCAGGTGCCGGTGGCGGGCGAGGGGGCGGTGCTGGCCGTCACCGACGCCTACACGCTGCGGGCGCGGCTGCTGTCGCACCCGGTGGAGGCGTACGGCTACCGGATCACCGAGCCGGACGGGCGCCGGATGCTGCCCGACCTGCTCGCCCGGCACGGCATCGCCGGGCCCGACGTCGGCCGGCTCCGGCGCGAGGGCTCGCTCGGCGCGGTCACGCTCGACGACGTCAGCGAGGTGCGGCCCGGCCAGCGGTTCGCGTTCATCATGGACACCCGGCTCTGCGAGGGCGTGCACGCCCTGGCCGAGGGGTGCGACATGCTGGTCATCGAGTCCACGTTCCTGGACGAGGACGTGCGGCTCGCCGAGGACCACGGGCATCTGACGGCCGGTCAGGCCGCCGGGGTGGCCCGTGACGCCGGGGTCCGCCATCTCGTCCTCACCCACTTCTCGCAGCGCTACGCCGACCCGGCGGAGTTCGAACGCCAGGCGCGGGCCGCCGGGTTCACGGGGGAACTGACCGTCGCGGCCGACCTGATGCGGGTCCCCCTGCCCAGACGCACCACCTAGCCACCACCGGAAAGTCCCCCATGCCCCTCCCCAAGGCCGAACTCCACCTCCACATCGAAGGCACCCTCGAACCCGGGCTCGCCTTCGAACTGGCCGCGCGCAACGGCGTGCGGCTGCCCTACGCGGACGCCGAGGAGCTGCGGAAGGCGTACCTCTTCGACGACCTCCAGTCCTTCCTCGACCTGTACTACTCGCTGATGGCGGTGCTGCGCACCGAGGACGACTTCGAGGCGCTGGCGGAGGCGTACCTGGCGCGCGCGGCGGCCCAGGGCGTGCGGCACGCGGAGATCTTCTTCGACCCGCAGGCGCACACCTCGCGCGGCGTGCCCCTCGGCACGGTCGTGGCGGGCCTGGGCCGGGCCCTGGACCGCAGCGAGGAGCGGCACGGGGTCTCGACCCGGCTGATCCTCTGCTTCCTGCGCGACCGGTCCGCCGAGTCCGCCCTGGAGACGCTGGAGGCGGCCCGCCCGCACCTGCACCGGATCACCGGCGTCGGCCTGGACTCGGCGGAGGTCGGCCATCCGCCCGCCAAGTTCCGCGAGGTGTACGCGGCGGCCGACGCGCTGGGGCTGCGCAAGGTGGCGCACGCGGGCGAGGAGGGCCCGCCGTCGTACATCACCGAGGCGCTGGACGTGCTGGGCGTGGAGCGGGTGGACCACGGGCTGCGGGCGCTGGAGGACCCGGAGCTGGTGGCCCGGCTGGTGCGCGAGCGCGTCCCGCTGACGCTGTGCCCGCTCTCCAACGTCCGGCTGCGCGCGGTGGAGTCGCTGACCGGGCACCCGCTGCGCCGGATGATGGACGCGGGCCTGCTGTGCACGGTGAACTCCGACGACCCCGCCTACTTCGGGGGGTACGCGGGCGACAACTTCGACGCGGTGCGCGAGGCGCTCGGCCTGGACGAGGAGGCCCTGCGCACGCTGGCCCGCAACTCCTTCCTGGCCTCCTTCCTCCAGGACGCGGAGGAGCTGCGGGCGCGCTACCTCGCCGAGGTCGACGCGTACGAGTTCCCCGCCCCGTCCCCGTCCTGAGCCCCGGCCCGCACCGGCCTCCCGGGCGCCGCGCCACCGGGAGGCCGTGCGGGACCCCTTGACCCTTTCTCGTTCACATATCTAGTCTCCATTCCCATGGATGCACATACGAGGAAGCGTGCGACCGGCCGCCGGGCGATCGCCGAAGTCCGGTTCACCCCCGTCCTCGTCGCCGACCCGCCGCTCCTCAACGTCCAGGGCGTCCACCAGCCGTACACGCCCCGGCTGATCGTCGAGGTCGTCACCGAGGACGGGGTGAGCGGCCTGGGGGAGACCTACGGCGACTCGGCCTACCGTGAACTGGCCGGCCCCTACGCCGCCCTGCTGACCGGGCACGACATCGCCGATCTCAACGGCCTGTTCACACTGATGAACACAGTGGAGGTGGACGGCTCCCGCGTCGACGACTCCGTGGACGTCGGCGGGCTGCGCGGCGCGCGCACCGCCGACAAGCTGCGGCTCTCCGTCGTCTCCGCCTTCGAGGTGGCCTGCCTCGACGCGCTCGGCAAGACGCTCGGCGTGCCCGTGCACACCCTGCTCGGCGGCAAGGTCCGCGACAGCGTCGAATACAGCGCCTACCTCTTCTACCGCTGGGCCGAACACCCCGGCGGCGCCGGGGAGAAGGACGACTGGGGCGCCGCCCTCGACCCGGCCGGAATCGTCGCCCAGGCCCGCCGGTTCGCCCGCGAGCACGGCTTCGCCTCGTTCAAGCTGAAGGGCGGCGTCCTCCCGCCCGAACAGGAGGTCGCCGCCGTCCGGGCGCTCGCCGCCGCCTTCCCCGGCCGGCCCCTGCGGCTCGACCCCAACGGCGCCTGGAGCACCGCCACCTCACTGCGGGTGGCGGCCTCGCTCGCCGACGTCCTGGAGTACCTGGAGGACCCGGCGTCCGGCACGCGCGCGATGGCCGAGGTCGCCGCCGGCACCTCCGTGCCGCTCGCCACCAACATGTGCGTGACCACCTTCGGCGAGATCCGCGAGGCATTCCTGACCGGTGCCGTGCAGGTCGTCCTCAGCGACCACCACTACTGGGGAGGGCTGCGCAACACCCGCGAACTGGCCGCGGTCTGCCGCGCGTTCGGGGTCGGCCTGTCCATGCACTCCAACACCCACCTCGGCATCAGCCTCGCCGCGATGACCCACGTCGCCGCGACCGTGCCGGACCTGCGCCACTCCTGCGACAGCCACTACCCCTGGCAGAGCGAGGACGTCATCACCGCCCGCCACGTCTTCCGCGACGGCCGCCTCCCCGTGTCCGACGCCCCCGGCCTCGGCGTGGAGCTCGACCGGGCGGCGCTGGAGCGCCTGCACCGGCGCTGGCTGGCCGACGACGGCACCCTGCGCGAACGCGACGACGCGGCGGCGATGCGGCGCGCCCCCGGGCACGCGCGGTGGCGGACTCCGGCACTGCCGCGCTGGTAGGACGAGGACCCGGCGGGCCGGATCGGGCACACTGGCCTGATCCGTACGCGAACGGGAGCCCGCCGTGACCACAACCAGCAGAGAGCAGCAGAGCCCAGCGGACCGGTCGCGCGACCGGCGGGGCCACACCGCGGGGGTCGACCCGCTGGACAAGGTGCGCGGGCCCCGCGACCCGGAGTGCGACGTCTTCCTGACCGGGACGGTCTTCCTCGACATCATCTTCACCGGCCTGGACTCGGCCCCCGTGCGGGGCACCGAGTCCTGGGCCCGCGGCATGGGCTCCAGCCCCGGCGGCGTCGCCAACATGGCCATCGCCCTGGCCCGGCTCGGCCTGCGCACCTCGCTGGCGGCGGCGTTCGGCGACGACCACTACGGCGAGTACTGCTGGGACGCGCTGGAGCAGGGCGAGGGCATCGACCTCTCGCTGTCGCGGACCGTGCCCGGCTGGCACTCCCCGGTCACCGTCTCCATGGCGTACGAGGGCGAGCGGACCATGGTCTCGCACGGCCACGAGGCGCCCCCCGAGGCGGTGCCGTGCCACGCCGAGGCGCCCGCCCGGCCGCCGCTGGCCCGGGCGGCGATCGCCTCCCTGGTACCCGGCCGCACCGAGGAGTGGATCGCCGAGGCCGCCCGGGGCGGTGCGCGGATCTTCGCCGACGTCGGCTGGGACGACACCGGCCACTGGGACTTGGCGGCCCTGGCCGGGCTCGAACACTGCGAGGCGTTCCTGCCCAACGCGGGCGAGGCGATGCGCTACACCCGCACCGACTGCCCGCGCGCCGCCGCCCGCGCCCTCGCCGAGAAGGTGCCGGTCGCGGTGGTCACCCTGGGCGCGGAGGGCGCGTACGCGGTGGACGGCTCGACCGGGGAGACCGCCGAGGTGCCCGCGATCGCCGTGGAGGCGCTGGACCCGACCGGGGCCGGGGACGTGTTCGTGGCCGGGTTCGTCACCGGCACGCTGGCCGGCTGGCCGCTGGCGGACCGGCTCGCCTTCGCGGGACTGACGGCGGCGCTCTCGGTCCAGGAGTTCGGCGGATCGCTGTCGGCGCCCGGCTGGGCGGAGATCGCGGCCTGGTGGCAGGCCGTGCACGCCCGGCCGGGCCAGGACCCGGCCGCGCTGCGGCGGTACGCCTTCCTGGAGGGCCTGCTGCCCGGCACGGCCCGGCCGTGGCCGCTGCGCCGGGCCGTCCCCACGATCGGCTTCCGCCGCCCGGCGTGAGGGCCGGTACCCGCGGCCCGGGACCGGCCCGGCGGGCGGTCCGTTCCCGGGCGGAAAACCCCTCGGCGCTGTCGGTGCCAGGTCGTACGCTTGGTAGTCCAGAGGTTGTCGAGCGGCGAGAACCTTGCAACGGGAGGTATGTGCAGGCCACAGAGCCGGCCCATGACTCAGACACCCACACAGCCGCAGGCGAGTGCCCGGATCAAGGTCCCTGCCAAGCATCCGATGGTGATGCTGCTCGGATCCGGCGACTCGCTGCTGCGCGTGATCGAGAAGGCATTCCCGGCGGCCGACATCCACGTCCGGGGCAATGAGATCAGTGCCACGGGGACCCCGGCGGAAGTCGCGCTCATCCAACGCCTGTTCGACCAGATGATGCTGGTGCTCCGCACCGGTCAGCCGATGACGGAGGACGCAGTGGAACGCTCGATCGCCATGCTCAGGGCGAGCGAGAACGGCAAGGCGGAGGACGGCCACGAGACCCCGGCCGACGTGCTCACCCAGAACATCCTCTCCAGCCGCGGTCGCACGATCCGCCCCAAGACCCTCAACCAGAAGCGGTACGTCGACGCGATCGACAAGCACACGATCGTCTTCGGCATCGGCCCCGCCGGTACCGGAAAGACCTATCTCGCCATGGCCAAGGCGGTCCAGGCCCTGCAGTCCAAGCAGGTCACCCGGATCATCCTGACCCGCCCCGCCGTGGAGGCGGGCGAGCGCCTCGGCTTCCTGCCGGGCACGCTCTACGAGAAGATCGACCCGTATCTGCGCCCGCTCTACGACGCGCTGCACGACATGCTCGACCCCGAGTCGATCCCGAGGCTGATGGCCGCCGGGACGATCGAGGTCGCCCCCCTGGCGTACATGCGCGGACGCACGCTGAACGACGCGTTCATCATCCTCGACGAGGCGCAGAACACCAGCGCCGAGCAGATGAAGATGTTCCTCACCCGCCTCGGCTTCGACTCGAAGATCGTCATCACGGGTGACATCACCCAGGTCGACCTGCCGAACGGCACGAAGAGCGGTCTGCGCCAGGTCCAGGAGATCCTGGAGGGCGTCGAGGACGTCCACTTCTCCCGGCTGTCGTCCCAGGACGTCGTCCGGCACAAGCTCGTCGGCCGTATCGTCGACGCGTACGAGAAGTACGACAGCCAGCAGGACCGCAACGGGAAGTAGTCAGAGCGCACCATGTCGATCGACGTCAACAACGAGTCCGGAACCGAGGTCGACGAGCAGGCGATCCTCGACATCGCCCGCTACGCGCTCACGCGGATGCGGATCCACCCGCTCTCCGAGCTGTCGGTGATCGTCGTGGACGCCGACGCCATGGAGCAGCTCCACATCCAGTGGATGGACCTGCCCGGCCCGACCGATGTCATGTCCTTCCCGATGGACGAGCTGCGTCCGCCGGCCAAGGACGACGAGGAGCCCCCGCAGGGGCTCCTCGGTGACATCGTGCTCTGCCCCGAGGTCGCCAAGAAGCAGGGCGAGGACGCGCCGACGCAGCACTCGATGGACGAGGAGCTCCAGCTCCTGACCGTCCACGGAGTGCTGCACCTGCTCGGGTACGACCACGAGGAGCCGGACGAGAAGGCCGAGATGTTCGGGCTCCAGGCGGCCATCGTGGACGGCTGGCGGGCGGAGAAGGGCTTCACCGGTCCCTCCCCGGCGCCGACCGTCTCATGACCGGACAGCTGATCTTCGGCGCCGTCGCCCTGGTCGTGGTCGCGTGGCTGGCCGCCTGCGCGGAGGCCGGCATCGCGCGCACCTCCTCGTTCCGCGCCGCCGAGGCCGTGCGGTCCGGGCGGCGCGGCGCGGCCCGGCTCGCCCAGGTGGCCGCCGACCCCACCCGCTACCTCAACGTGGCCCTGCTGGTGCGGGTCGCCTGCGAGATGGCGGCCGGGGTGCTGGTCACCTACGTCTGCCTGGAGGAGTTCGGGGAGACCTGGACGGCGCTGGTCGTCGCCATCGCGGTGATGGTCCTCGTGTCGTACGTGGCCGTCGGCGTCTCGCCGCGCACCATCGGCCGCCAGCACCCGCTGAACACGGCGACGGCCGCCGCCTACGTGCTGCTGCCGCTGGCCCGGATCATGGGCCCGGTCCCGCAGCTGCTGATCCTCCTCGGCAACGCGCTGACCCCCGGAAAGGGCTTCCGCAAGGGCCCGTTCGCCTCCGAGGCCGAGCTGCGCGCCATGGTCGACCTCGCCGAGCAGGAGTCCCTGATCGAGGACGAGGAGCGCCGGATGGTGCACTCCGTCTTCGAGCTCGGCGACACCCTGGTGCGCGAGGTGATGGTGCCGCGCACCGACCTCGTCTGCATCGAGCGCTACAAGACCATCCGCCAGGCGCTCACCCTCGCCCTGCGCTCGGGCTTCTCCAGGATCCCGGTGACCGGCGAGAACGAGGACGACATCGTCGGGATCGTGTATCTGAAGGACCTGGTCCGCAAGACGCACATCAACCGCGACTCCGAGGCCGACCTGGTCTCCACCGCGATGCGCCCGGCCGCCTTCGTCCCCGACACCAAGAACGCCGGCGACCTGCTGCGCGAGATGCAGCAGGACCGCAGCCACGTCGCCGTCGTCATCGACGAGTACGGCGGCACGGCCGGCATCGTCACCATCGAGGACATCCTGGAGGAGATCGTCGGTGAGATCACCGACGAGTACGACCGGGAGCTGCCGCCGGTCGAGGAGCTGGCGGACGGCTGCTTCCGGGTCACCGCCCGGCTCGACATCACCGACCTGGGCGAGCTGTTCGGGCTCGACGAGTACGACGACGAGGACGTGGAGACGGTCGGCGGGCTGCTCGCCAAGGCGCTCGGCCGGGTGCCCATCGCGGGCGCCACGGCCGTCGTGGACCTGCCGGACGGGCGGGGGCTGCGGCTCACCGCCGAGTCCCCGGCGGGCCGCCGGAACAAGATCGTGACCGTGCTCGTGGAGCCGGTCCCGGCCAAGGCGGAGGACCTGACGTGATGACGCCCCAGGAGCTCAGGGCCTTCTGCCTGTCGTTCAACGCGGCGACGGAGGAGTTCCCCTTCGACTCGCGGACCTCGGTCTTCAAGGTCCTCGGGAAGATGTTCGCCCTGAGCGACCTGGGCGGCAGCCCGCTCACCGCCAACCTCAAGTGCGACCCGGACGACGCGGTGCGGCTGCGCGCCGAGCACGCGGCGATCGTGCCCGGCTGGCACATGAACAAGCGGCACTGGAACACGGTGGACGTGGAGCGGCTCCCGGACCGGCTGGTCCGGGAGCTGATCGAGGACTCCTACGACCTGGTCGTGGCCGGTCTGCCGAAGGCCGAGCGGCTCCGGCTCGACCGGCCCTGACCCCTCAGCCCTTCTGGCGGCCAAGACCGGCCGCCACCAGCGCCGCCGCCGCGACCACGATCACCGCGTCGATCAGCAGCACCGTGCGCACCCCGTGGAAGAGGTCGCCCCCGGTGGTGGCGAGCACCCCCAGCAGCGGGATGCCGATGGTGATGCCGACCTGCTGGGTGGTGGTGACCAGACCGGTGGCCAGCCCCTGCTCCTCGTCGGGGACGCCGCTGGTGACGGTCACTCCGTACGAGATGATCGCGCCCAGGTGGCACATGCTGGCCAGCGAGACGGCGACGGTGGCGAGCAGTGCGCCCGACCCGCTGCCCAGCGCCAGCAGCAGGGCGACGAACAGGCCCTGGCCGAGCAGCGAGCCGACCAGCGTGCGGCGGGCGCCGAAACGGCCGATGACCTTGGCGGCGTACGTTCCGGCGAGGGCCGACATGACGCCCTGGACGCCGAAGACCAGACCGGTGCGGAAGGACGACAGGCCCAGCACCTCCTGGAGGTAGAGGGTCAGGACGAAGACGACCGTCGACATCATCGAAAAGGTGACCAGGCCGCCGAGGTTGCCCCACGCCACCGTGCGGCGCCGCAGCATCGTCAGCGACACCAGCGGCGTCCCGGCCCGCGTCTCGACCGCCACGAACGCGGCGAGCAGCAGGACGCCGACGGTCAGCGTGCCCCACACGTCCACACCGCCGAAGCCGCGCTGGGCCGCCGTGGACAGGGCGTAGATCACCGCGAGCAGACCGCCGGTGACGGTGATCGCGCCGGGCACGTCCAGCCGCGGGCGGTCCGTGGCTCCGGCCGCTCCCGTACGGTCGTGCCGGAGCGAGCCGGGCAGCAGGCCGGGCGCCAGCGCCAGCACGATCACCGCGGCGACCGTGAGCAGGCCCATCGTCGAGCGCCAGCCCAGTGTGTCCGTCATGACCCCGCCGAGCACCATGCCGACGGTGAAGCCCAGCGAGAGCAGGGTGCCGCTGATGCCGAGCGCGCGGTCGCGCTGCGGGCCCTCGGGGAAGGTGGTCGTCAGCAGCGACATCCCGGTCGGCACGATCACGGCGGCGCCCAGGCCCTGGAGCGCGCGGCCCGCCAGGAACGACGCCGGGTCCCAGGCGAGGGTGGCGAGCAGCGAGGCCGCGCCGAACAGGGCGAGCCCCGCCAGGAACAGCCGCTTGCGGCCGTGGAGATCGGCGATCCGGCCGAAGAGCAGCAGGAAGCCGCCGGAGGGCAGGGCGAACGCGGTGACCGCCCACTGCAGCGCGGACCGGCTCAGACCGAGGTCCTCGCCGAGCACGGGCAGCGCCACGTTGAGTACGGAGAAGTCGAGCGCCACCATGAACTGGGCGGCGCACAGCACGAACAGGACGAGCTTCGCCCGGCCCGAGAGCCGGCCGTCCTCCTGTCCGGGGGCGGTGACCGGCGCGGCCGGTGCGGTGTGGGTGTCGAGTGCCATGGCCACAGCCTGGCCGCCCGGGAATGCCCGTGGAGAGTGGGAACTTATCCTGTTGGTGGCACCACCAGGCAGTGCCCGGGGGTGCCGGCAGGCAGCCGACGAGGGGGAGTGGGATACGTGGCCACGCCGGTCGAGAAGTCATCGCGCCGCACCGAACTGCGCGAGTTCCTGATGAACCGGCGGGGCCGGATCAGCCCCACGGACGCCGGGCTGCCCGACGGCGGCGCCCGCCGCCGCACCCCGGGCCTGCGCCGCGAGGAGGTCGCCGTCCTCGCCGGGGTGGGGGTCTCCTGGTACCAGTGGCTGGAGCAGGGGCGGGACATCAGCGTGTCGCCGCAGGTCCTGGACTCGGTGGGCCGGGTCCTCAAGCTGACCAGCGCCGAGCGGCGGCACCTGTACGTGCTGGCCGGGCTCAATCCGCCCGCGCCCGAGGTCGATCCGGCCGTCGCCGACATGTGCCAGGGGCTCCAGCGGCTCATCGACGCCTGGATGCCGTTCCCGGCGCACATCATGGACGCGTACTGGAACACCGTGATGTACAACGACTCGGCCGCCCTGGTGCTCGGCATGCGGCCCGAGATCGTGCAGAACTGCCTGATCGCGTTCTTCACCGACCCCGTCTACCGCTCCCGCGCCAAGCGCTGGGACGAGATCGCGGCGAACGTGGTGGCCCAGTACCGGGCCGCCTGCTCCGAGCACCCCGGCGACGAAGGCTTCCAGGAGGTCGTGGACGAGGCGTCCCGGCTGTCGGCGGAGTTCGCCGAGCTGTGGGCGCGGCGGGACATCCTGCCGGGCGGCCAGATCAGCAAGGAGCTCGCGCACCCGGTGGTCGGCGCCCTGTACGTCGAGTCCACCCAGCTGCGCATCCCGGCGCGGCCGGACCTGACGATCGTGCTGCACAACCCGCTGCCCGAGACGGACACCGCCGCCAAGCTGGAGTGGCTGACCTCGCCGGAGGGGCGGCGCGGGTCGATGTACCCGGTGGCGGGCTGAGGCGCGGCCGTCCGGGGCCACTCCTTATGCTCGTCGCATGACTCAGAGCACCGGACTCGACCCCGAGGACCGCAAGATCATCACGCTGGCGCGCAGCGCCCGCGCCCGCAACCAGGTGGCCGAGGGCGCGGCCGTACGGGACGAGACCGGGCGAACCTATGTCGCCGGGACCGTGGAGCTCGACTCCCTCAAGCTGTCCGCGCTGCGCACGGCGGTGGCGATGGCGGTGGCCAGCGGGGCGAAGTCGCTGGAGGCGGCGGCCGTGGTGAGCGAGGCGGTGGAGGTGCCGGCGGAGGATCTGGCGGCCGTGCGGGATCTGGGGGGTGCGGGGACGCCGGTGCTGCTGGCGGGGCCGGACGGCGAGCTCCGCACCCACGCGGTGGCCTGACCCCACGCGGGTGTTGGGCCCGGTGTTCGTCTGCGGCCCGGTGGTCGCTTCTCGCGCAGTTCCCCGCGCCCCTGGGAGGGCCCTCCGGGCCCCTCTTCGGGGGTGTGGGCGGGATGAAGTGGCGGGCTCAGCCACCGCTTTTGAGGGGCGCGGGGAACTGCGCGAGCAACCCACCACGGCCCGCAGACGAAGTTCGGCCAGAAACGGGGTGGCTGGTTTCAGGTTGTGGGGGTGGGGGGTTTCGGCCGTCCTCGGGGCGTGTCGAAGAAACCCCCCTTCCCCCCTTGCGCCCCCGCACCCCCCGCGCATCAATGAACAGCAGTTCATCCGACGGACCGTCAGATTCGCTGCGGCCGGGCAGGGGGCGCGAGCCGCGGCCCCCGGGCCGAGTCGGCCGCCCTCCTCCCGCGTGGCGTGCGCACCCCGCCCGCGGCCGGTTTCACGCGCATGCGCATGCGCTCCAGCGCGGCACTCGCCAACTCCCTGTACGGGAAGTACGGGAAGGGGAACCGATGGTACGCAAGAGGCCACTGCTCATCGCGGCGCTCGCCGCGGGCGGGCTGGCCACCGGTGCACTGGTGCTGGCCCCGACGGCCGAGGCCGTCTCCCCGGGGTCCGCCACCGAGGTCTACAACTGCGGTTTCTACGGCGGCGGTGAGGCCACCTTGACGGTCGCCCAGAACGGCACGGCCGCCACCGTCACCCTCACCTCCTCCGAGATCACCACCCCGATCGGGGTCGGCGCGGACACCATCACCACCACGCTGACCATGGCCAAGTCGGGCGGCGGCACCCTCGTCTTCAGCGGGAAGCGCAACCCCGCGATGGCCGCGGGCAGCGGGGTCACGGTCGGTCCGCTCAGCGGCACCGTCTCGCCGGGGCTCACCGCCAACGCCCATCCCGGCTCGGTGAAGATGCTGGTCTTCGGGGTCACGGTGACGTGCACCTCGACGGCCGCCCAGGCGCCCGGACCGTTCGTGTTCAGCTGATCCGCGCCCGCCCCTGCGACCCCCCACGCACCAAGGAGCCGGTGCCGCCTCGGCGGTACCGGCTCTGCCGTCGGTCGCGGACCCCGATCTCCCGTTTGACCTGCGAGAACGCGGATCTTGACAGTATCTGATGGGCCATCAGTCAATGGATCCGGATGGCATTGACTTCTTTTCGCGCCCCCATGTCAATGGCTCCCTGCCGGCGCAGCCGAGCCGCTGCTGCGCCACAACCGCAGAGGAGGGCAGTCATGCCTTCAGCACGAAGACGGCGCCACTGGGCCGCCGTACTGGGAGCCGCGGCGCTCATGGCCGGCGGCGGCGCGCTCATCGCGCCCGCCCACGCGCTGGCCGCGACGCCCGTCGACTTCGCCACGCACTGCGTACCCCCGCCCATCGCGGGCATCCCGCCGATCGACGGCACCACCACCGCCCAGATCACCGTCGACAAGGCGGCGCCCAAGGTCGGCGACACGGTCACCGTCACGTACACGGTCAGCAAGCCCGCCGCGAGCAACCCGGTGGACCTGGCGCTGCCCGCCGACATCATGACCCCCACCGGAAAGGTCACCCTGGGCGGCGCCCAGAGCGGCGACGTCACCGTCGCCGGACCCAAGAAGAACGACCCGGTGCCGGGGAAGGGCGCGTTCCCGCCGTTCTCCATGACCGGTACGTTCACCGTCACCGCACCCGGCGCGATCACCCTCTCGCCCGGCGACTACAACATCCACACCAGCTACATCATGGAGCTGGACACCCCCTGCACGGTCACCAACCCGCCCGCGCCCGTCTCCGAGACGGTCACCGCGACCGGCGGCGGCCAGACCAACCAGCGGACCGTCCAGCTGGGCACCGCCTCCGGCAACCCCGGCGCCGGTGTCACCGTCACCGGGACCAAGTTCACCGCGGGCGCGACCGTGACGGTCGCGGGCCGTGCCGGAGCGGCCGAGACGGCCGACCGGACGACGGTCACGGCCGACGCGCAGGGCGGGTTCTCCACCTCCCTGACCGTCAACGACAAGGCGACCAGCGGGATCGTCGCCTACGAAGGGGCGAGCTGGAGCGACGACAAGGGCGCGGGCCCGGCGGCGTACACCGTCATCGACAACACGCCGACCCCGCCGAACAGCCAGAAGCTCACCTCCTCGGTGAAGGCGGGCACGCTCTCCATGACCCAGGCCGGTGACGCCGTCACCATGGACGCCGTCGACTTCGGCCAGGGCGGCTTCTCCCGGGGCTCGCTCCAGACGGTGACGGTCCAGGACTTCCGCGGCGGCCCCGCGGGCTGGTCCCTGACCGGCAAGGTCACCGACTTCACCGGCCCCGGCGGGGCCAGGATCGACGCCGGAAAGCTCGGCTGGACCCCCGTCTGCACCACCAAGGCCGGCTCCCCGTCGACCTGCGCGGCGGGCTCTCCCGGCACCGTCGGCAG
Organism: Streptomyces sp. cg36; assembly: GCF_041080675.1. Classification (NCBI taxonomy): domain Bacteria; kingdom Bacillati; phylum Actinomycetota; class Actinomycetes; order Kitasatosporales; family Streptomycetaceae; genus Streptomyces; species Streptomyces cyclosori. The sequence goes on from NZ_CP163520.1 coordinate 5,383,456, forward strand.
CGCGGGCGCGACCCTCGCGACCACGCCGAACGCGGCGCTCACCGGCGGCGAGTTCACCGTCGACGCCCGGGTCTCGCTGAACGTCCCGGCGTTCACGGCCCCCGGCTCCTACGCCGGTGTGCTCACACTCACGCTGGCCTGATCCACCCGTGGGCCGGGCGCGCACCCGGCCGGCCCACCCGTCCCCGGGGGTTGTGACCGTGCGCAAGCTCTCCCTGCTGCTGCCGTTCCTGCTGGCCGCGGCCGTCCTCGCGCCCAGCGCGCCCGCGCGCGCCGCCGACAACGGCAACTGGGCCGTCTACCCGTCGGCCGGCGGCGCCGACCGGCGCCCGTACTTCTACCTCGCGGCCGAACCCGGCACCACCCTCAGCGACCAGGTGACCGTCACCAACAAGACGGCCGCGCCCATGACCTTCCGGCTGTACGGGGCGGACGCGTACAACACCGAACGCGACGGCGGATTCGCCGTACGCACCCGGGGCGAGCCGCAGCACGGCGTGGGCGCCTGGACCCGGACCGGCCGGCCCACCGTCACCGTCCCGGCGCGCTCCTTTGTCACCGTGCCCTTCACCATCACCGTCCCCGCCGACGCCGAGCCCGGCGACCACCCCGGGGCGCTCGTCGCCCTGGACGAGCGGGTCGCGGCCGGGCGGGGACCGGTCGCCATGGGGGTGCAGCAGGCCGTCGGCGCCCGCGTCTACCTGCGGATCGGCGGCCCGGCCGTACCGGCGCTCGCCGTCGAGGACGTCTCGCTCAGCCAGCACCGCCCGCTGGTGCCGGGCGCCGGGACCAGCCGCAGCGTCATCTCGTACACGCTCCACAACCGGGGCAACGTCACGCTCGACCCCAAGGTCGAACTGACCGCGAAGGGCCTGTTCGGCCGTACGCTGCTGCGCCGCTCCCTGACGCAGGTCCCGGCCGAGCTGCTGCCCGGCCAGAAGGTCCGCCTCACCGAGCCCTGGTCCGGCTCGCCCCAGCTGGACTGGGGCGACGTCTCGCTCACCGCCAGCGCCAAGGACGTCACCGGCCGGGCCGGCACCTCCTTCCTGGCCCTGCCCTGGCTCGCCCTCGGGGTCCTGGTGGCGGCCCTGGCGGCCGGACTCACGGGGTGGCGGCTGCGGCGGAGGCGGGCACGGCGGGGGTGACGTGCGGCGGGGGCGTGCGGATCGGGGAGAATGGGCGGCATGAGCGCTCGTACTGTTGAGAACAACGCCCCCCACCGGGCCGGCTTCGCCTGCTTCGTCGGCCGCCCCAACGCGGGCAAGTCCACCCTCACGAACGCTCTGGTCGGACAGAAGGTGGCGATCACCTCCAACCGTCCGCAGACCACGCGGCACACCGTCCGCGGCATCGTGCACCGCCCCGACGCCCAGCTGATCCTGGTCGACACGCCGGGCCTGCACAAGCCGCGCACGCTGCTGGGCGAGCGTCTGAACGACGTCGTCCGCACGACCTGGGCCGAGGTCGACGTGATCGGCTTCTGCCTCCCGGCGGACCAGAAGCTCGGGCCCGGCGACAAGTTCATCGCCAAGGAGCTCGCGGGGATCAAGAAGACCCCCAAGATCGCGATCGTCACCAAGACCGACCTGGTCGATTCCAAGGCGCTCGCCGAGCAGCTGATCGCCGTGCAGAAGCTCGGGGACGAGCTGGGCTTCGAGTGGGCGCAGATCGTGCCCGTCTCGGCCGTCGGCGACCAGCAGGTCCAGCTGGTCGCGGACCTGCTGGTGCCGCTGCTGCCCGAGGGCCCGGCCCTGTACCCCGAGGGCGACCTCACGGACGAGCCCGAGCAGGTCATGGTGGCCGAGCTGATCCGTGAGGCGGCGCTGGAAGGCGTACGGGACGAGCTGCCGCACTCCATCGCCGTGGTGGTGGAGGAGATGCTGCCGCGCGAGGACCGGCCGGCGGACCGGCCGCTGCTCGACATCCACGCGAACGTGTACATCGAGCGGCCGAGCCAGAAGGGGATCATCATCGGGCCCAAGGGGAAGCGGCTCAAGGAGGTCGGGATGAAGTCGCGCCAGCAGATCGAGGCGCTGCTGGGGACCCCGGTCTTCCTCGACCTTCACGTGAAGGTCGCCAAGGACTGGCAGCGCGACCCGAAGCAGCTGCGCAAGCTGGGCTTCTAGGCGGGGTCTTCGTCCGCGGGCCGGTGGCCGCTCCTCGCGCAGTTCCCCGCGCCCCTGAGACCCGCCTTCGTCCGCGGGCCGTGCGTGGCTGGTCGCGCAGTTCCCCGCGCCCCTGGAAGACCTCGTTCGGCTGCGGGGCGTGGTCGCTTCTCGCGCAGTTCCCCGCGCCCCTGGAGGTGGGCCCGGAGGGCCCTTCTGGGGGCGCGGGGAACTGCGCGACCAGCCCCCCCACCGGGCCGCAGCCGAACGGGAGCCCCCGGAGGGTTTCGGGAAGGGGCGGGGTGGGGCGAAAACTACGGTTCCGCGATCAGCGCCGTCCCCACCCGCACGAACCCCAGCCGGCCGTAGATCCGGGCCACGTCCTCGTCCCCCGCGGACAGGAACACCGTCGACGCCCCCCGCCCCCGCGCATCCCGCACCAGCGCCCCCGTGACCGCCTCCCCCAGCCCCCGCCGCCGGGCCGACGGCAGCGTGCCCACGCCCACGATCTCCGTGACCCCGCCCACCGGATTGTGCATGCCCGAGCACAGCGGCAGCCCGTCCTCGAAGGCCGCGGCCATCGCCGTCTCGCCGCGGCGGATGCGCCCGGCGACCTGCTCGGCGCGCCCGTCGCCCGCCCGCGCCCCGATCTCGGCGGCCAGCTCGGCCGGACCCGCCGCCCCCACCGCCGTGCCGGGCGCGGCGAACGCCAGGTGCGGCAGCACCAGGGCCGCGTGCAGCAGCGGATCGTCCGCGCCCAGCATCCGTACCGCCGGATGCGGCGCCGGGGTCGGCGCGGCGGGCGCCAGGACCATCAGCGGATGGGCGTGCACGGTCAGCCCGGACGCCTCGGCCGCCGCCCGCAGCCCCGGCGCCACCTCCCCGACCCACTCGAACGCCTCCGGCGCCCCCAGCTCCCGCTGGCGGGCCCGCACCTTGTCGACGTCGGCGGGGGAGACCGGGCCGACGTGGCCCGGCGTGGGGCGGGCGTAGAACGGCCAGCCCGCTCCCTCCCGTACGAACAGCGTCAGCGGACCGAAGTCCTCCGCGCGCGCCGAGGGACGCGGCACCGCGTCGTAGTAGTGCTCCAGCAGGCCGATCCCGGGGATCTCGGGGGTTCGCGGTGTCATTCCCCGATCAAAGCAAGCGGCCGGGCCGCTCCGCACCCCCTTTGCGGCTACGCACCCTCTTTCAGCACCCGGGACACCAGCGTGCGCTGGGCGGGGGTCAGCGCGGGGTCGGCGCAGTGGACGGTGAGACCGTCGACCGTGATCTCGTAGTGGAAGCCGTCGGGTACGCCGGTGGGCGGTTCGGCCGGGGAGTCGGCGAGGGCCGCGGCGGCCAGCTCCTCCCACTCCTCGGCGTCGGTCCGGCCCGAGGTGTCGACCTCGGCCCGGCGCTCGATACCGGCGAAACCTCCTGTGCGGGTCACCTGGATTCGCATGCTCCCTGTCTAGCAGGGCCCCGGTCCCGCGTCAGGACCGCGCCCGGCCGCCCGGACGGGACTTTGGTCCCTGGTCCCCGCCGTCACGTCCCGCATACTGAAACGGGACCGGCGCTTTCGGCGCCCCTCGGCTAGGCTGCGGCACATCATGCGTTTCGGGCTGCTTCTCCTTAGCTGCCGCGGCGAGGGCCTGTAGTCGTAGGCCGACCCCCTCCCCGCGGGATCTGGTGCTGCTTCGACTCAGTCGGCCGTCCTACGTTCTGCAGGACCCGAGGAGCCCTACGCGATGTCTGAGAACTCTCTGTCCGTCGGCCGTCCGACGCCCGTCACCAACGCGACCCACACCCAGCGGCCGTCCGGGATGCCGGTCCACAAGTACGGCCGTTACGAGGCCGTGGACATCCCCGACCGCACCTGGCCCGAGCGGCGGATCACCAAGGCGCCGCGCTGGCTGTCCACCGATCTGCGCGACGGCAACCAGGCGCTGATCGACCCGATGAGCCCGGCCCGCAAGCGCGAGATGTTCGACCTGCTGGTGCGGATGGGCTACAAGGAGATCGAGGTCGGCTTCCCCTCGTCCGGCGAGACCGACTTCAACTTCGTACGCTCGATCATCGAAGAGGGCGCGATCCCCGAGGACGTGACGATCTCCGTCCTGACCCAGGCCCGCGAGGACCTGATCGAGCGGACCGTGGAGTCGCTGCGCGGCGCCCACCGGGCCACCGTGCACCTGTACAACGCCACCGCCCCGACCTTCCGCCGGGTCGTCTTCCGCGGCTCCAAGGACGACATCAAGCAGATCGCGGTGGACGGCACCCGGCTGGTGATGGAGTACGCGGAGAAGATCCTGGGCCCGGAGACCACCTTCGGCTACCAGTACAGCCCGGAGATCTTCACCGACACCGAGCTGGACTTCGCCCTGGAGGTCTGCGAGGCGGTCTGCGACGTCTGGCAGCCCGAGGCGGGCCGCGAGATCATCCTCAACCTGCCCGCCACGGTGGAGCGTTCGACGCCCTCCACGCACGCGGACCGGTTCGAGTGGATGAGCCGCAACCTGACCCGCCGCGAGTTCGTCTGCCTGTCCGTGCACCCGCACAACGACCGGGGCACGGCGGTGGCCGCCGCCGAGCTGGCGATCATGGCCGGGGCCGACCGCATCGAGGGCTGCCTGTTCGGCCAGGGCGAGCGCACCGGCAACGTCGACCTGGTCACCCTGGGGATGAACCTGTTCAGCCAGGGCGTAGACCCGCAGATCGACTTCTCGCAGATCGACGAGATCCGCCGCACCAGCGAGTACTGCAACCAGATGGAGGTCCACCCGCGCCACCCCTACGCGGGCGACCTGGTCTACACCGCCTTCTCCGGCTCCCACCAGGACGCCATCAAGAAGGGCTTCGACGCGATGGAGGCGGACGCCGCCGCCAGGGGCGTCACCGTGGACGACATCGAGTGGGCCGTGCCGTACCTGCCGATCGACCCGAAGGACGTCGGCCGCTCCTACGAGGCCGTCATCCGGGTCAACTCCCAGTCCGGCAAGGGCGGTATCGCCTACGTCCTGAAGAACGACCACAAGCTGGACCTGCCGCGCCGGATGCAGATCGAGTTCTCCCGGATCATCCAGGCGAAGACCGACGCCGAGGGCGGCGAGGTCACGCCCGGCCAGATCTGGTCGGTCTTCCAGGACGAGTACCTGCCGAACCCGGCCAATCAGTGGGGCCGCATCCAACTGCGTTCCGGCCAGACCACGACCGACACCGACGGCCGCGACACCCTGACCGTCGAGGCGGTCGTGGACGGCGCGGACACGGTCCTGACCGGTACCGGCAACGGCCCGATCTCCGCCTTCTTCGCGGCGCTGGCCGCCATCGGCGTGGACGCGCGGCTGCTGGACTACCAGGAGCACACGATGAGCGAGGGCGCGTCCGCGCAGGCCGCGTCGTACATCGAGTGCGCGATCGACGGCCAGGTCCTGTGGGGCATCGGCATCGACGCCAACACCACCCGCGCCTCCCTGAAGGCCGTCATCTCGGCCGTCAACCGCTCGGCGCGCTGACCGCCCGCACGGGCCGCGCACCCGATTTCGCGGCGCCCCGCCGACCCCGTCCGGTCGGCGGGGCGTCCGCTTTCCGCCACTCCTCCCTACGGGGTGCTGACGTCACATCATCGATGTGGCTAACATCACGTCAACGCGGCAATGTTGCCGGTCCGTTACGGAGGTGCGCGGTGGTGCAAGGCCGAGGACAGAACGGGACGAAGCCTCGCGCCGTGGGCGTTCTCGAACGTATCTGGACGATCCGTACGTCCTGGACCACCGTCGGCGACGGGGAGTTCTTCTGCCCCGAGTGCGGGGGAGACCGCAACTTCCGCCGCCGCACCGGCCGTCGGCGCCTCGCCGTCCTCGGCGTGCCGCTGATGCCGCGCGGTGCGGCCGGGCCCGTGGTGGAGTGCGCGGCCTGCGAGAGCCACTTCGGCACGGACGTCCTGGACCATCCGACCACCACCCGCTTCTCGGCGATGCTGCGCGACGCCGTGCACACCGTCGCCCTCGCCGTGCTGGCCGCGGGCGGCACCTCCTCGCGCACGGTCACCGCGACCGCCGCCGCCGCCGTGCGGGCCGCCGGGTACGACGAGTGCACCGAGGACCAGCTGATCACCCTGATCGAGGCGCTGGCGGCCGACACCGGCCGGTTCCTGACCGACACCGAGGCCGACCCGTGCGGCGCGGCCCTCGCCATCGAGCTGCACGAGTCCCTGGAGCCGCTGGCCCCGCACCTCGCCCCGGCGGGCCGGGAGTCCATCCTGCTGCAGGGCGCCCGCATCGCGCTGGCGGACGGCCCGTACAGCCCGGCCGAGCGGGAGGTGCTCACCACCGTCGGCGGCGCGCTCCAGCTCTGCGGGGACGACGTGGCCCGCCTCCTGGCGGCGGCCCGCACCCCGTCCTGACGCCCGCCCGCCGCGGGCGCCGCTCCGCGGCCGGGACGCACCCCGTAGGGGCCGGGCCCGCCCCCGGCGGTGAAACAATGGGGCCATGAGTCTGTTCCGGGACGACGGCATCGTGCTGCGCACCCAGAAGCTCGGTGAGGCCGACCGCATCATCACGCTTCTGACCCGCGGCCACGGCCGCGTCCGCGCCGTCGCCCGCGGGGTGCGCCGCACCAAGTCCAAGTTCGGGGCGCGTCTCGAACCGTTCTCCCACGTGGACGTGCAGTTCTTCGCGCGCGGCAGCGAACTGGTCGGGCGCGGGCTGCCGTTGTGCACCCAGAGTGAGACCATCGCTCCGTACGGTGGCGCCATCGTCACGGACTACGCCCGCTACACCGCGGGCACGGCGATGCTGGAGACGGCCGAGCGCTTCACCGACCACGAGGGCGAGCCCGCCGTCCAGCAGTACCTGCTGCTGGTGGGCGCGCTGCGCACCCTCGCGCGCGGCGAGCACGCCCCCAACCTGGTCCTGGACGCCTTCCTGCTGCGCTCGCTGGCCGTCAACGGCTACGCGCCCAGCTTCGAGGACTGCGCGAAGTGCGGCCTGCCCGGCCCCAACCGGTTCTTCTCGATCGCGAGCGGTGGAGTGGTCTGCGCCGACTGCCGGGTGCCCGGCAGCGTCGTACCCTCTGCGGAGGCGGTCGGACTGCTGAGCGCGCTGCTCACGGGGGACTGGGCGACGGCCGACGCGAGCGAGCCCCGGCACGTGCGCGAGGGCAGCGGCCTCGTGTCGGCCTATCTGCACTGGCATCTGGAGCGCGGCCTGCGCTCACTGCGGTACGTAGAGAAGAACTGAGGGAGAAGGACCCCACATGGCACGACGCGGAATCCTGGGCGGCCGGTCCCGGCGCGAGTACAAGACCCCCGAGCCGCACCCGTCGGGCGCCCGCCCGCCGAAGATCCCCGGCGAGCTGGTCCCCAAGCACGTGGCGGTCGTCATGGACGGCAACGGCCGCTGGGCCAAGGAGCGCGGCCTGCCCCGCACCGAGGGCCACAAGGTGGGCGCCGAGCGGGTCCTCGACGTGCTCCAGGGCGCGGTCGAGATGGGCGTCGGCGCCATCTCGCTGTACGCCTTCTCCACCGAGAACTGGAAGCGCTCGCCCGACGAGGTGCGCTTCCTGATGAACTTCAACCGCGACTTCATCCGCAAGACCCGCGACCAGCTCGACGAGCTGGGCATCCGGGTGCGCTGGGTGGGCCGGATGCCCAAGCTGTGGCGCTCGGTGGCCAAGGAGCTCCAGATCGCGCAGGAGCAGACCAAGGACAACGACCGGCTCACCCTGTACTTCTGCATGAACTACGGCGGCCGGGCGGAGATCGCGGACGCGGCGCAGGCGCTGGCCGAGGACGTGAAGGCGGGACGGCTGGACCCCTCGAAGGTCACCGAGAAGACCTTCGCCAAGTACCTGTACTACCCGGACATGCCGGACGTGGACCTGTTCCTGCGCCCCAGCGGCGAGCAGCGCACCTCCAACTACCTGCTCTGGCAGAGCGCCTACGCCGAGATGGTCTTCCAGGACGTGCTGTGGCCGGACTTCGACCGTCGTGACCTGTGGCGGGCCTGCCTGGAGTTCGCCCAGCGCGACCGCCGGTTCGGCGGGGCCCTCCCCAACGCCGTCATCCCGGGCCAGGAGGGCCCCGGAGCCGGCGTCTAGGGCGTGCGCATGGCCCCGGCGAGGGCGCCGGGGCGGGTGGGGCGGGGGCGGCCGGGTCAGACCCCGGCGCCCTCGCACACCGCGGTGGCGGCGGCCAGCTCCAGCTCGGCGGAGATACGGGAGCCGCGCCCCTCGTCGAAGTCCAGTGCGGCGAGCACCTGCGGCACGGCGATGCTGGCCATGATGTGCCGCTGCAGGACGGAGTGCCGGTGCGAGAGGTCCTGGTAGTCGCTGAGGATCTGCGACATCATCTGCAGCCCGGCGAACGAGCCGACGTAGAGCTCGGCGGTGTCGGAGATGACGACGTTGGGCAGCAGCTCGCCGCGCTCCTTGGCGATGGTGAGCAGGTCGACGTTCACCTCGCTCCAGTGCCGGAACGGCCCGGTGCGGTCGAGGCCGTACGCTTGCTGGTCGAGCGTGAGGCGGACGCTCGCCCGTACCAGATGGTCGGTACGGAGCCGGTGAGCCAGGACCGAGCCCGCGTCGATGAGCTCCTGGAGCTTGATCGGCTGCGGCGGGACCGCGGAGCTGGTCCCCTGCTCGTTCAGGACGCCGTGGGCGAGGGCCTCCTTGGACTGGAAGTGGAAGTAGAGCGCGCCCTTGGTGACGCCCGCCACTCGCAGGATGTCCGTGATGGTGGCGGCCTGGAAACCCTGCTTCTCGAAGACCATGGCCGCGGCCTCCAGGATCGCCCTCCTGGTCCGGATCGCCCGGTCCTGCTTCGCCACGCTGCCTCCTTGTGTTGCGCCAGAGTATCGACGCCATGAATGTTCGGGGCCGCCCGCCCCGCTCTTGAAAAAAACCGTCTAGTTTGTATCTTATCAGTGGGACGACAGGACTACGTGTCTTCGTACATGCCCCGGGGGGGAGCCATGCCCAGAACACCAGCAGTCTTGACCAGCGCTATACCCATATCCGGTACGGAACCGGTTAAGGGAGAGCGTACTTACGCCGTTTCGCCAGAACTTGTCCACCGTGCCAGGCCCGCCGACGCCTTCCCGTGCGGTTGGCGGCGGCGCGGCGAGGACACCTTCACGGTGACCGCGCTCTGGCCGCACGACCACGAGTTCTTCGAACCCGTGGCGGGCGACCTGCACGATCCGATGCTCGTCGTGGAGACGATGCGCCAGGCCGCGATGCTCATCGTGCACGCGGGCTACGAGGTCTCGCTCGACTCGCACTTCATGCTGACCGACCTCGCCTACCAGTTGTACACCGACCAGTTGGACGTCGGCGGCCAGTCCGCGCTCATCGACGTCGAGCTGGAGTTCTCCGAGCTGGAGCGGCGCGGCGGCCAGCTGTCGCGGCTGCGCGTCGACTGGGTGCTGCGCCGCCTGGGCCGGCTGGTCGCCACCGGCTCCGGCGCGGCCCGGGTCCTCAGCTCCGGCGTCTACCGGCGCCTGCGCGGCGACCGCGAGTTCCCCGGCACCGGGGGCTTCGTCCCGCAGCCCGTCCCCGCCGACCTCGCGGGCCGCTCCCGCGCCGCCGACGTGGTGCTCTCGGCCTGCCCGCAGGAGCGGGTGTGGCGGCTGCGCGTGGACACCGCGCACCCCACCCTCTTCCAGCGCGCCAACGACCACGTGCCGGGCATGCTGCTCCTGGAGGCGGCCCGCCAGGCGGCGAGCGCGGCCCTGGGACCCGGCCCGTTCGTCCCGCTCGCCGGTGACATAGCGTTCCACCGGTACGCGGAGTTCGACAGCCCGTGCTGGATCCAGGTGGCCGACGCGGCACCCGGCCCGGACGGCCGGACCGGCGTACAGGTCACCGGCCACCAGGAGGGCAGCCTGGTCTTCCTGGCCACCCTGTCGGCGCCGCACGGCGGTTGAGACCCGGAACGGAAGAGGGACCAGGGTGATCCTGCTGACCGGAGCGACCGGAACCGTGGGCGGCGCGCTCGCCCGGCTGCTCGCGGCCGACCACCCGCTGCGCATCCTGGCCAGGCGGCCCGAGCGCGTGGAGGTGACGGGCCCGGCGGTGGAGGTCGTGCCCGGCGCCTACGCCGACCGCGACAGCCTGGACCGGGCGCTGCGGGGCGTCCGGGCGGCGTTCCTGGTGACCGCCGACCCCGGCAAGCCGGACGACGCCCGGTTCGCGGCGGCGGCCCGCGACGCCGGGGTGCGCCACCTGGTCAAGCTGTCGGCGTTCGCCGTCACCGACCCGGCCGCCGACGACCTCATCACCCGCCGCCAGCGCGAGAACGAGAGCGCCGTACGGGAGGCCGGACCGGCCTGGACGATGCTGCGGCCCAGGGCGTTCATGACCAACACCCTGTCCTGGGCGCCCTCGGTCCGCGCCGACGGCGTGGTGCGGGCGCTCCACGGGCACGCGCCCAACGCGACCGTCGACCCGCGCGACATCGCGGCGGTGGCCGCCCGCGCGCTCACCGAACCGGGCGCGCACGAAGGCCGGGAGTACGCCCTGACGGGCCCCGCGCCCATCACGGCCGCCCAGCAGACCGAGTGCCTGGCCCGGGTGCTCGGCCGCCCGCTGCGCTTCGAGGAGCTCGGCCCCGAACGCGCCCGCGCCGCACTCCTGAAGCGCTACCCCGAGGCGGTGGCCGAGGCGCTGCTGCACAGCGCCGAGCGCCAGCGCGCCGGGGCCAAGAGCTCCGTCACGGACACCGTCCGCGAGGTCACCGGCCGCCCGGCCCGCTCCTACGAGGAGTGGGCCCGCGACCACGCGCACGCCTTCGCGTGAGCGCCTGAACCGCTCCCGTACGGGACCGGAACCGCGCCGAGAGCGCCACAGGGGCCCCGCCGACCACCGGCAGGGCCCCTGTTGCGCGTCCCGCAGGCGCGTGTCTCAGCCGCGCAGCAGGACCGGGAGCTCCTGGTGGCCGTTGGAGATGAACGACGGCAGCTGGGCCAAGCCCTCCTCGGGCGCCGCCAGCGCCAGGTCGGGGAAGCGCTCGAACAGCGCCGCCAGCGCCACCGTCGCCTCCATCCGGGCCAGCGGCGCGCCCAGGCAGAAGTGCACCCCGTGCCCGAACGCCAGGTGCTCGCGGCGCAGCGGGCGCGCCGGGTCGAAGACCTCCGCGTCCTCGTGCACCTCCGGGTCGCGCCCCGGCCCGGCCAGCGCGGCCAGGATCGGCTCGCCCCGGCGGATCAGCACCCCGCCCAGCTCCAGGTCCTCCACCGCGTACCGCAGCGGCACATGGGCGGCCGGCGGCTCCACCCGCAGGGTCTCCTCGACCACGTCCTCCCAGGCCACCTCGCCGCGCCGCACCCGGGCCAGCTCCTCGGGGTGGGTGAGCAGCAGGTGCGTGGCCTGGTCGATCAGGTTGACCACGGTCTCGAACCCCGCCGAGATCATCAGCAGCAGGGTGTCCACCAGCTCGACCTCGGTCAGACCGCTGCCGTCGTCCTCGTCGCGGGTGGCTATCAGACCGCTGGTCATGTCGTCGCCGGGGTTGGCGCGCTTGAAGGCGATGAACTCGTGGAGCGCCATGTACAGTTCGCGCCCGTTCGCCTCGGCCTCCTCGGCGGTCACCTCGGTGAGGAAGGTGATGTCGATCAGCCGGCACAGCCGGTCGCGGGCGCTCTCGGGGACGCCGAACAGCTCGCATATGACCTGCACCGGCAGCGGCCCGGCGAACGCCTTGCGCAGGTCCACCGGACGGTCCGCGGGGGCGTCCGCGAGCTTGTCCAGCAGATCGCCGACGATCTGCTCGATCGTCGGCCGCAGCGCCGCCGTCTGGCGCGCCGTGAACGCCCGGGAGGTCAGCTTGCGCAGTCTGCTGTGCTCCTCGCCGTACGCGGTGATCATGCTGCGCACCGATATCCAGATGGCCAGCGGCCAGGTGCGCGGGATCTCCCCGCTGATCCAGGCGGGCCAGTGCTGTTCGGCGTCCTTGGAGACGCGCGGGTCGGTCATCAGCTTCTTGACCAGCTCGGTGCTGGTGACCGACCAGGCGGCCACGCCGCCGGGCAGCTCGACCCGGGTGACCGGGCCCTGCTCGCGGATCCGGGCGATCTCGCCGTGGATGTCGGTCCCGGCGGTGTCGATGGTGATGGGGCAGTGCTGGGGCATGGGGGTGCTCCGAAAATGATGGGGACGGGCGGAGGGTCCGCCGCGCGGAATCACTGTGGGCGCAGCGGAAGTCGGACGTCGACGCGGGTGCCGACGCCTGGCTTGCTCTCGACGGTGAGACGGCCGCCGAGATCGTCGATCCGGTCGGCGCTCGCACGCAGGCCCGGACATCGGTGGCCGGGCAGAAGCAGCTGGTCGGCGTCGAATCCGAGACCGTCGTCGGTGACGGTGGCACTGGCCCAGCGGTCCTCGCAGCGTACGGCCACGGTCACATGATCCGCGTGCGCGTGGCGGAAACTGTTGCCCAAAGCTTCCCGCACGGCGAGCAGGAGTTCGCGCCGGCAGATGTCCGGAAGGAGCCGTTCGTCACCGCTCGCCGAGAGCCGTACGTCGAGGCCCGCGGGCGCCCCCGCCGCGGTGAACGCGCGCAGGGAGCCGAGGAGGGAGGGCAGCGCGGTGGCGCGGACGGGGCCGCCCGAGAGGTGCCCGGAGATGTCCATGGCCTGCCGCAGCGCCCGGCGCGCGGCGGCCAGGTGCGGGCTTCCGCCGGACTCCGCCGTGTGCCGCGCCACGAGGTCGGCCGCGGCGGCCAGTGCGGAGCCCAGCTCGTCGTGGAGCGAGCGCGCGCGGGGGCGGGGGGAACGGTCGGGTCCCCGCGCCCCGGGGCGCGCCGCCCCGAGGCGTGACGGTCCCGTCGGACCACCGCTCACGACGGAGTCCAGCCCTGTGCTCATGCGTCCCCCCATTGCTCGGACGGGAGGACATTAACAAACCGGATACCCGGTTTAACGATGGGGGGTGCTTCGCGCGTCCCGCCGCTATCCGACCACGGTCCAGGTGTCGTTGCCGGTGAGGAGTGTGGTCAGGTCGCCTTTGCCGTGTTGTTCGATGGCGGTGTCGAGTTGGTTGGCCATGAGGGTGTCGTAGACGGGGCGTTGGGTGTTGCGGAGGATGCCGATGGGGGTGTGGTGGAGGGTGTTGGGGTCGGCGAGGCGGGTGAGGGCGAAGGCGGTGGTGGGGGTGGGGGCGTGGGCGTCGTGGATGAGGATGTCGGCCTGGTTGTCGGGGGTCACTGTGACGATTTCGAGGTCGCCGGTGTGGGGGTTGCGGGTGACGCCTTGGTTGTTGTCGGTGCCGAAGAGGATGGGGTGGCCGTGTTCGAGGCGGATGACGGCTTCTTCGGTGTGGTTTTTGAGGGTGGCGAAGGCGTCGTCGTTGTAGATGTTGCAGTTCTGGTAGATCTCGATGAGGGCGGTGCCGGGGTGGTGGGCTGCGGCGCGGAGGGTGTCGGTGAGGTGTTTGCGGTCGGAGTCGATGGTGCGGGCGATGAAGGTGGCTTCGGCTCCGAGGGCGAGGGAGAGGGGGTTGAAGGGGGCGTCGAGGGAGCCCATGGGGGTGGATTTGGTGATTTTGCCGAGTTCGCTGGTGGGGGAGTACTGGCCTTTGGTGAGGCCGTAGATGCGGTTGTTGAAGAGGAGGATTTTGAGGTTGACGTTGCGGCGGAGGGCGTGGATGAGGTGGTTGCCGCCGATGGAGAGGGCGTCGCCGTCGCCGGTGACGACCCAGACGGAGAGGTCGCGGCGGCTGGTGGCGAGGCCGGTGGCGATGGCGGGGGCGCGTCCGTGGATGGAGTGCATGCCGTAGGTGTTCATGTAGTAGGGGAAGCGGCTGGAGCAGCCGATCCCGGAGACGAACACGATGTTCTCTTTGGCGAGGCCGAGTTCGGGCATGAAGCCCTGGACGGCGGCGAGGACGGCGTAGTCGCCGCAGCCGGGGCACCAGCGGACTTCCTGGTCGGACTTGAAGTCCTTCATCGACTGCCGTGCCTCGGCCCGGGGCACCAGCTGGAGCAGGTCCGAGGCATCAGCCACCCCACTCACCCCGGTTACCTCGGTGAGATCGGTCGTGTCAGTCATGGATGACCTCTTTCACGGCGGTGGCGAGCTGTTCGGCTTTGAACGGCATGCCGTTGACCTGGGTGTGGGAGTGCGTGTCGATGAGGTATTTCGCGCGGATGAGGGTGGCGAGCTGGCCGAGGTTCATCTCCGGCACGATCACTTTGCGGTAGCGGGCGAGGATGGTGCCGAGGTTGGCGGGGAAGGGGTTGAGGTGGCGTAGGTGGGCCTGGGCGATGGGGATGCTGTCGCGGCGCAGGCGGCGGACGGCGGCGGTGATGGGGCCGTAGGTGGAGCCCCAGCCGATGACGAGGGTGTCCGCGTGGTCGGGGTCGTCGACGGTGAGGTCGTCGATGGTGATGCCGTCGATTTTGGCCTGGCGGGTGCGGACCATGTGTTCGTGGTTGGCGGGGTCGTAGGAGATGTTGCCGCTGCCGTCCTGTTTCTCGATCCCGCCGATGCGGTGTTCCAGGCCGGGGGTGCCGGGCACGGCCCAGGGGCGGGCCAGGGTGCGGGGGTCGCGCTGGTAGGGCCAGAAGACCTCGCTGCCGTCGGGCAGGGTGTGGTTGGGGCCGGTGGCGAACTGGACGCGCAGGTCGGGGAGTTCGTCGGCGTCGGGGATGCGCCAGGGCTCGGAGCCGTTGGCGAGGTAGCCGTCGGAGAGCAGGAAGACGGGTGTGCGGTAGGCCAGGGCGATGCGGGCGGCCTCGATCGCCGCGTCGAAGCAGTCGGCGGCGGTCCGGGCGGCGACGACGGGCACGGGCGCCTCGCCGTTGCGGCCGTACATGGCCTGCAGGAGGTCGGCCTGCTCGGTTTTGGTGGGCAGGCCGGTGGAGGGGCCGCCGCGCTGGATGTCCACGATCAGCAGCGGCAGTTCCAGGGACACGGCAAGGCCGATCGTCTCCGACTTGAGGGCGACGCCGGGCCCGGAGGTGGTGGTCACCCCCAGCGCCCCGCCGAAGGCGGCCCCCAGGGCCGCGCCGATGCCGGCGATCTCGTCCTCGGCCTGGAAGGTGCGCACGCCGAAGTTCTTGTGCCGGGAGAGTTCGTGGAGGATGTCGGAGGCGGGAGTGATGGGGTAGGAGCCGAGGTAGAGGGGGAGGTCGGCCTGGCGGGCGGCGGTGATCAGGCCGTAGGCCAGGGCGAGGTTCCCGGAGATGTTGCGGTAGGTGCCGGGCGCGAACGCGTGGGTGGCGGGCGCGACCTCGTAGGAGACGGCGAAGTCCTCGGTGGTCTCCCCGAAGTTCCAGCCCGCCCGGAACGCCGTCACGTTCGCCTCGGCGATCTGCGGCTTCGCGGCGAACTTGCGGCGCAGGAACGCCTCGGTCGCCTCGGTGGGACGGTGATACATCCACGACAGCAGGCCCAGCGCGAACATGTTCTTGGAGCGTTCGGCTTCCTTGCGGGTCAGCTCGAACGGCTTGAGCGCCTCCACCGTCAGCGTGGTCAGGGGCACGGGGTGGACGCGGTAGGCGTCCAGGGTGCCGTCCTCCAGCGGGCTCGTGGCATAGCCGACCTTGGCCATGGGACGTTTGGTGAACTCGTCGGTGTTCACGATGATGTCCGCGCCGCGCGGCACGTCCGCCAGATTGGCCTTCAAAGCGGCGGGGTTCATCGCGACCAGGACATCGGGGGCGTCGCCCGGGGTGAGGATGTCGTGGTCGGCGAAGTGGAGCTGGAAGCTGGAGACACCGGGCAGGGTCCCGGCCGGGGCCCGGATCTCGGCGGGGAAGTTCGGCAGGGTCGACAGGTCGTTCCCGAACGACGCGGTCTCCGAGGTGAACCGGTCCCCCGTCAACTGCATCCCGTCCCCCGAATCACCCGCGAAACGGATGATCACCCGATCCAGACGCTTGACTTCCTTCAGCATCGAGAGACTCCTCAGCCCTTGATCTCGCAGATGGTGGCACCGGACGTGACGGACGCGCCCACCGCGGCGGCGAGGTCCTTGACGGTGCCGGAGCGGTGGGCGTTGAGGGGCTGTTCCATCTTCATGGCTTCGAGGACGACGATGAGGTCGCCTTCCTTGACCTCTTGGCCCTCTTCGACGGCGACCTTGACGATCGTGCCCTGCATGGGGGAGGCCAGGGTGTCGCCGGACGCCGCCGACCCCGCCTTCTTGGTCGCCCGGCGCTTCGGCTTCGCACCGGCGGCCAGGCCCGTGCGGGCCAGCGACATGCCGAGGGAGGAGGGCAGGGAGACTTCGAGGCGCTTGCCGCCGACCTCGACCACGACCGTCTCGCGACCGGCCTCCTCGTCCGCCTCGGCGTCGGCCGGGGCGGCGAAGGGCTTGATCTCGTTGGCGAATTCGGTTTCGATCCAGCGGGTGTGGACGGTGAAGGGGTCGTGGCTGCCGGTGAGTTCGGGGGCGAAGGCGGGGTCCTTGACGACGGCGCGGTGGAAGGGGATGGCGGTGGCCATGCCTTCGACGGTGAACTCTTCCAGGGCGCGGGCGGCGCGTTGGAGGGCCTGTTCGCGGGTGGCGCCGGTGACGATGAGTTTGGCGAGGAGGGAGTCCCAGGCGGGGCCGATGACGCTGCCGGATTCGACGCCGGCGTCGAGGCGGACGCCGGGGCCGGTGGGCGGGGTGAAGGTGGTCACGGTGCCGGGGGCGGGCAGGAAGTTGCGGCCGGGGTCTTCGCCGTTGATGCGGAACTCGAAGGAGTGGCCGCGCAGGGCGGGGTCGTCGTAGCCGAGGGCTTCGCCGTCGGCGATGCGGAACATCTCGCGTACGAGGTCGATGCCGGCGACTTCTTCGGTGACGGGGTGTTCGACCTGGAGGCGGGTGTTGACTTCGAGGAAGGAGATGGTGCCGTCCTGGCCGACGAGGAATTCGACGGTGCCGGCGCCGACGTAGCCGGCTTCCTTGAGGATGGCTTTGGAGGAGGTGTAGAGCTCGGTGACCTGCTCGGGGGTGAGGAAGGGGGCGGGGGCTTCCTCGACGAGTTTTTGGTGGCGGCGCTGGAGGGAGCAGTCGCGGGTGGAGACGACGACGACGTTGCCGTGGGTGTCGGCCAGGCACTGGGTCTCGACGTGGCGGGGCTTGTCGAGGTAGCGCTCGACGAAGCATTCGCCGCGGCCGAACGCGGCGACGGCCTCGCGGACGGCGGACTCGTAGAGTTCGGGGACTTCTTCGAGGGTGCGGGCGACTTTGAGGCCGCGTCCGCCGCCGCCGAAGGCGGCTTTGATGGCGATGGGCAGGCCGTGTTCTGCGGCGAAGGCGACGACTTCGTCGGCGCGGCGACGGGGTCGGGGGTGCCGGCGACGGGGGCAGCCGGCGCGCTGGGCGATGTGGCGGGCGGCGACCTTGTCGCCGAGGTCGCGGATGGCGTGGGGCGGGGGGCCGATCCAGGTGAGGCGGCGTCGAGGACGGCCTGGGCGAATTCGGCGTTCTCGGAGAGGAAGCCGTAGCCGGGGTGGATGGCGTCGGCGCCGGAGTCGGCGGCGGCCTGGAGGACTTTGGTGATGTCCAGGTAGCTGGCGGCCGGGGTGTCACCGCCCAGGGCGAATGCCTCGTCGGCCGCGCGGACGTGCAGAGCGTCCCGGTCCGGGTCGGCGTAGACGGCTACGCTCGCGATCCCGGCATCCCGGCAGGCTCGGGCAACGCGGACAGCGATTTCGCCACGGTTGGCGATGAGCACCTTGCGCACGACGACGGCTCCTCAACTTGCGGGTGCTGATTCGGAAAGATCGAGAACGGAACACCGTGAGGGTTTGTACAGTCCCACCCTCGAAGCATCCTGGAGGGAACGTATCCGGCGTTACTCCGCAGTTGTCCACCGTCTCGTCCGCCGTGTCGCGCCCCAAGCGCCGTACGGGGTACGGGAATCGGGGTCCCGCCGCAGGTCGGGAGGGCTGTCTGTGGATTCCCGGTAACTCCTTTGCAGATTCTCTGTGCTTCGTCTGACGTTCCTCTGTGGTTGTTCTCGGGCGAGGAATTCCGGATTCTTTCCCGGACGTGCGTCAGAATTAGGCGAATTCCCCGTTCCGGCCCGTGCGGAGCCCGTACGAAGGGCGAAGCCGGTACCGGCGCACGCCGGTGCGGGCCCGGACCCCCGGCACGCGAGCAGGGGTGGACCCGTGTCCCGCCCCCCGGCGGGACACGAATCCACCCCTGCTCGCGTCCGTCCCGCAGGCCGCCTACGGCATGGCGGCGGCCAGCCCCGGGCTGCCCTCCGGCTTGAGGGCGCCCAGGACGTCCGCGCGGGCGAGCCGGGGCAGCAGCAGCCGCCAGAACTTGCCGAACATCTGCCGCGAGGACCAGCGCGGGTGGCTGCGGCCCATGGCCTCGAAGCCGACGGTCGTCGCCGCGATGACCGCCTTGGCGTCCTCGACGGCGACGCCCTCGGCGAGCGCGCCCTCGGCCGCCGCGCCGGCCAGCACCTCGCCGACCCAGTCGGCCCAGTACTGGCGCAGGTCCATGGTGCCCTTCCAGGTGGCGTCGCCGCTCAGCCCGAATCCGGCCCGCAGGATGACGTCGTCGTTGAGGCGGAAGGCCAGGGTGTGGGAGGTGTCGACGAGCACCTGGAGGGCCCGTCCGTGCCCGGCCTCGCGCGGTGCGGCGATCTGCCGGAGCGACGCCATGGCGTGCTCTCCGACGGCCTCGGCCAGGGCGTTCTTGCTCACGAAGTGGAAGTGGAGGGCGCCGTTGCTGACGCCTGCCCGGGTGCTGATCGTGGTGAGGGCGGAGGGCGCGAAGCCGTCCGCGTCGAACACCTCGGCCGCCGCGACGATCAGGGTCTGGCGCGTCCGCTCCGCTCGCTGCTGCTTGCTCATGGTGTCACTCCGTTGTCACACAGAAGAGGGGTGGCTCTGGAGGAAGGGAGCCAGGAAGGAGATTGTATAGAAACCAACCCGACGGTTTCTTTAGTCCGGGTCGAGAGTGACCCAAAGATGCCATTCGGCCCCGGCCGTGGACCGGCGGATACGCGCCCGACCGTACGGGTGGGGAAGGGTCGGGCAGTGCACCGCGAGGCCGGAACTTCCGCAGGTCAAAAGGGATTTGCTGACCAGGGCGGACGAGGGGGGACCGTCGTGATTCGGCCCCGCCTGGTGCTCCTGGGGCGGGTGGGGCGATCGTGGGCCGCTCGTCCACCGACTGGAATCAGCCGTTCCCGGCGGCGGGAAACCGCTATGGGCGGCTCGGCTAACCGACCGGGGGCCCCGCATGTTTGCCCGGGCGCCCCGCGCGTACGGCGTGCCGCACCCGTGCGTACGGCGTGCCGCACCCGTGCGTACGGCGTGCTGAACCCGCGCGTACGGCATGCCGAAGAGGCGGGGGCGGGACCGTTGCCGGTCCGCGCCCCCGCCTCTCGGTGAAGGGGTTCCTACGGGAAGGGGGTTCCTACTTCTCCGTGCCCGTGGCCGCGCACTCCGCGCAGGTGCCGAAGATCTCGACGGTGTGCGCCACGTTCACGAAGCCGTGCTGCTCCGCGATCGACTCCGCCCACTTCTCCACCGCGGGGCCCTCGACCTCCACGGCCTTGCCGCACATCCGGCAGACCAGATGGTGGTGGTGGTCGCCCGAGGAGCAGCGGCGGTAGACCGCCTCGCCGTCGCTGGTGCGCAGCACGTCGACCTCACCGGCGTCGGCGAGCGACTGCAGGGTGCGGTAGACGGTGGTGAGCCCCACCGAGTCGCCGCGGTGCTTGAGCATGTCGTGCAGCTCCTGCGCGCTGCGGAACTCGTCCACCTGGTCGAGGGCCGCCGCCACGGCGGCCCGCTGCTTGGTCGACCGGCCGCGTACGGGTGGTCCAGCCGTCGCCACAGGTGCCTCCCTTTACCGTCGCCCGCTCACGTCGTCGGGCCATTCTGCCAGGTCGGGGTCAGACCGTGGCCTCGTCGGCGGTGGTCCGCGCCCCGGGTACCTCCAGGGTGCACTGCTGCGCGGCGGTTTCGGCCAGCCGTGCTCGCCTTCGCGCCAAAGGTGCGGCGAGCGCGGTCAGGGCGATGAACGCGCCGATGGCGAGCAGCACGATCGTGGCGCCCGGCGGCACGTCCTGGTAGTACGACGTGACCGTGCCCGCCAGGGTGACGGTGGTGCCGATGGCCACCGCGAGGACGAACGTCACCGCGAAGGAGCGCGAGATCTGCTGCGCCGCCGCCACCGGAACCACCATCAGCGCGCTGACCAGCAGCAGTCCGACGGCCCGCATGGCGACCGTGACGGTGATCGCGGCGGTCACCGCGATCAGCAGGTTCAGGGCGCGCACCGGCAGCCCGGTGACCCGGGCGAACTCCTCGTCCTGGCTCACCGCGAACAGCTGCCGCCGCAGCCCCACGGTGACGAGCACCACGAAGCCCGCGAGCAGGCAGATCGAGGTGACGTCCGAGTCGGAGACGGTGGAGAGCGAGCCGAACAGGTACGAGGAGAGGTTGGCGTTGGAGCCGGTGTCCGAGAGGTTCACCAGCAGCACGCCGCCCGCCATGCCGCCGTAGAAGAGCATGGCGAGCGCGATGTCGCCGCGCGTCTTGCCGTACGCCCGGATCAGCTCCATCGTCACGGCGCCGACCACCGAGACGAGCGTGGCCATCCACACCGGGCTGCTGTTGAGCAGGAAGCCGAGGCCCACGCCGGTCATCGCGACATGGCCGATGCCGTCGCCCATCAGCGCCTGGCGGCGCTGGACCAGGTAGATGCCGACGGCGGGCGCGGTGATGCCGACGAGGACGGCCGCGATGAGTGCCCGCTGCATGAAGGCGGTCTGGAGGATTTCCATGATCAGGTCAGCAGTCCTGTGCGGATCGGCTCGGCGGCCGAGTGGGGGTGGACGTGGTCGTGGCCGGGCAGGGCGTGCTGGCCGGTGGCCTTGGGCGGCGGGCCGTCGTGGGTGACGCAGCCGTCGCGCAGCACCACCGCGCGGTCGATCAGGGGCTCCAGCGGGCCGAGCTCGTGCAGGACGAGCAGGACGGTCGCACCGCCCGCCACCTGCTCGCGCAGGGTCTCGGCGAGGATCTCCTGGCTGGCCAGGTCGACGCCCGCCATCGGCTCGTCCATGATCAGCAGCTCGGGCTCGGAGGCGAGCGCGCGGGCGATCAGGACCCGCTGGTGCTGGCCGCCGGAGAGCGCGTTGACCGAATCCCTGGCGCGGTCGGCTAGGCCGACGAGCTCGATGGCCCGGCGCACGGCCGCGCGGTCCGCCTTGGAGAGGAGCCCCAGCCTGCTGCGGGAGAGCCGGCCGGAGGCGACGACCTCGCGGATGGTGGCGGGCACGCCACCGGCCGCGGTGGTCCGCTGCGGCACGTAGCCGACGCGCGCCCACTCCCGGAAGCGCTTCAGCTCCGTACCGAACAGCTCGACGCGGCCCCCGGTCAGCGGCACCTGGCCGATGACCGAGCGGACGGCGGTGGACTTGCCGGAGCCGTTGGCGCCGAGCAGGGCGACGACCTCGCCGCGCCGCACGGTCAGGTCGACGCCGCGCAGGACGGGACGCGAGCCGAGGGTGGCCGTGGCCCCGGTCAGGGATATGACGGGTTCCATCGCAGATGCCTCCGATGCGCCGGATGCGGACTGGGGATCGCTCACTTCGCACCGAGCGCCTTCTGGAGCGCGGTGAGGTTGGACTCCATCACCTGGAGGTAGTCGGCGCCCTTGGACTTGTCGGTGATGCCTTCCAGCGGGTCCAGGACGTCGGTCCTGAGACCGGTGTCCCCGGCGAGGGTCCGGGCGGTCTTGTCGCTGGCCAGGGTCTCGAAGAAGACCGTGTTGACGTGGTCCTTCTTCGCGATGGACTGGAGCTCGCGGACCCGGGCCGGGCTCGGCTCGGCCTCGGGGTCGATGCCCGCGATGCCCTCCTGGACCAGGCCGTACCGCTCGGCGAGGTAGCCGAAGGCGGAGTGGGTGGTGATGAAGGTCCTGGTCGCGGTGGTCTTCAGACCCGCCGCGAACTTCTCGTTCAGCGTCCCGAGGTTCTTGACCACGGTCGCGGTGTTCTTCTCGTAGTCGGCCGCGTGCCCGGGGTCGGCCTTGGCGAGCGCCTTGCCGACGCCCTTGGCGACCTCGGCGTACTTGACCGGGTCCAGCCACACGTGCGGGTCGGCGCCTGCCTCGCTGTCGCCGTGGTGCTCCTCGCCCTCGTGGTCGTGGCCGACCTCGGTGCCGTGGTCCTCCAGGGCGGTCAGGGTGGCCGCGTCGACGGTGTGCTTGGCGCCGGACTGGGCGACGGCCTTGTCCACGGCGGGCTGGATGCCCTTGAGGTAGACGACCAGGTCGGCCTCGCCGAGGGAGGCGGTCTGGCGGGGGCTGAGCTCCAGGTCGTGCGGCTCGACGCCCGGCTTGGTGAGGTTGCGGACCGCGACGTGGTCGCCGCCGATCCGCTCGGCCAGGTACTGCATCGGGTAGAACGACGCCACCACGTCCAGCTTGCCGTCCTTGTGGGCCGCGGCGGACGAGGAGCCCGAGCAGGCGGTGAGGGTGCTCAGGCCGAGTACGGCGGCGGTGGACAGGACGGCGGCGGGTATGAGGCGTCGTACGTTCATGACAGTCATTTTCAACAAAAGTGGAAACGATTGTCAACAAGCCCGGTCCCGGGACCCCCTCCGGGCGGTGCGGGGATGCCGGGCGGGATACCGATTTGATCCGGGGGTGGAGGCCGCCGCTAATCTGAGGCATTCGCCGTTCGTCGTCGTCGTAATGAAGAGAGCAACGTGGCCGCCGACAAGATCGACACCATCGTCAACCTGAGCAAGCGCCGTGGCTTCGTCTACCCCTGCAGCGAGATCTACGGTGGTCAGCGTGCCGCCTGGGACTACGGGCCGCTGGGTGTCGAGCTGAAGGAGAACCTCAAGCGCCAGTGGTGGCGTTACATGGTCACCGCGCGCGAGGACGTCGTCGGTATCGACTCGTCGGTGATCCTGGCCACCGAGGTCTGGGAGGCATCCGGCCACGTCGCCACCTTCACCGACCCGCTCACCGAGTGCACCTCCTGCCACAAGCGGTTCCGCGCGGACCACCTGATCGAGGCGTACGAGGAGAAGCACGGCAAGGAGCCGGCGAACGGTCTCGCCGACCTCAACTGCCCCAACTGCGGCAACAAGGGAACCTTCACCGAGCCCAAGAACTTCTCGGGCCTGCTCGCCACCCACCTCGGCCCGACCCAGGACAGCGGCTCCGTCGCCTACCTGCGCCCGGAGACCGCGCAGGGCATCTTCACCAACTTCGCCCAGGTCCAGCTGACCTCGCGCAAGAAGCCGCCGTTCGGCATCGCGCAGATGGGCAAGTCCTTCCGCAACGAGATCACGCCCGGCAACTTCATCTTCCGCACCCGCGAGTTCGAGCAGATGGAGATGGAGTTCTTCGTCAAGCCGGGCGAGGACGAGAAGTGGCAGGAGTACTGGATGCAGGAGCGCTGGAACTGGTACACCGGCCTCGGCCTGCGCGAGGAGAACATGCGCTGGTACGAGCACCCGAAGGAGAAGCTCTCCCACTACTCCAAGCGCACCGCCGACATCGAGTACCGCTTCCAGTTCGGCGGCAGCGAGTGGGGCGAGCTGGAGGGCGTCGCCAACCGCACCGACTACGACCTCTCGGCGCACGCCAAGGCTTCCGGCAGCGACCTGTCGTACTTCGACCAGGAGGCCGGTGAGCGCTGGACCCCGTACGTCATCGAGCCCGCCGCCGGTGTCGGCCGCTCCATGCTCGCCTTCCTCCTCGACGCCTACAGCGAGGACGAGGCGCCGAACGCCAAGGGCGTCATGGAGAAGCGCGCCGTGATGCGCCTCGACCCCCGCCTGGCGCCGGTCAAGGTCGCGGTCCTGCCGCTCTCGCGCAACCCGCAGCTCTCCCCGAAGGCCAAGGGCCTGGCGGCCGACCTGCGGCAGAACTGGAACATCGAGTTCGACGACGCGGGCGCCATCGGCCGCCGCTACCGTCGCCAGGACGAGATCGGCACGCCGTTCTGCGTCACCGTCGACTTCGACACCCTCGACGACAACGCGGTGACCGTGCGCGAGCGGGACACGATGTCCCAGGAGCGCGTCTCCCTGGACCAGATCCAGTCCTACCTGGGCAGCCGACTGCTGGGCTGCTGACCCTCCGGTCCGCCCGCGGGCCGCGGAGGAGCGCCCCCGCGCCTCCCCGCGGACCGCGCCGCACGTGGCTGAGCCCCGTACCGCCCGTCAGGCGGTACGGGGCTCGGCTCTTGCCCCCCCCGGGGCCGTGGGTCAGGCGGCCCGCCGCACCGCCACCACCGCGCACCCCACCGCCAGCGGCAGCTCCGCGCACACGGCCAGCACGAGGGCCGTCGTCAGCTCGGGACCCGGCGCCGACGTCGTGACGTCGAACCACGCGTCCATCAGGAGCAGCGCCCCCGTCGCCGCGGCGAGCGGCGACACCCGCGGGTCCCGGCGCCGCAGCAGCGTCCCGGTCCCCACCAGCCCCACGGCCAGCGCCGCGTCCAGACCCACCCACGCCGTGGCCCAGTTCGAGACCTCCGCCGTCTGCGGCAGGGTCCTCGTCAGCACGGCCATCCACGGCACCAGCGCGATCCCGGCGCCCGCCAGCAGGGTCGCCAGCCGCGGCCTGCGGATCCGGATCTGCGGGGCGACGAGAGTCATGGGGGCGGGTCTCCTTCCGGCCGGAGGGCGTTCCCCCGGGCACGACGACAAGACTGGCCCGCCGAGCCGTGGGAATCAGTAGCGCGGCCGTCCGGACCGGGGGTGGTGCCAGCTATACCCCCGGCCGGGCAGCAGCGTGATGGCACGCCCCCGACCTGGGCATCTACCGTATGTACATGGCAACTCCCGGCCCGCTGCGGCGTGCGTACGACTGGACCGCCGCACACGCCCCCTGGTCGGCGTGGGCCTGGCGGAACACCGCGTTCTCGGTGGCCGGCGTCCCCTTGGCGCTGCCCGCCGCCGGCGCGATCACGTACATGGTGATCGCGCCCGGCCACACCCCCAGCGCCCTGCTCTTCGTCCTCGTGCTCAGCCCGCTGCTCACCGTCCTGCAGCGCAGCCGCTTCTGGTCGCTGCTCGGTCTTGACGTGCCGCGCGTCGCCCGGCGCAACCGACGGCTCAGCCGGCGCGGACTCGTCGAGCGGCTGCGCTCGGAGTCCACCTGGCGCCAGTACGGCTACCACCTGCTCGTCGCCCCGCTCGCCGCCGCCGCCGGAGTGCTGGTGGTGTGCGCCTGGGCGGCGGGCATCGGCGGCGCCCTCGTCTTCTCCTGGGTGTGGGCGCTGCCGCTGGGCGCCCCGCTCCCGGGCTGGACCGACTCGTACGTGCTGTTCACCGTCGGCGGGGTGCTCCTGCTGCTCACCACCCCGTGGTTCGCCGCCGCCGCCGCCCGCCTCGACGCCCATGCCGCCGCCGTCCTCCTCGGCCCCAACCGGGCCAAGGAGCTGGAGCGGCGCGTGGAGACGCTCGCCGAGAGCCGGGCCGGGGTGCTGGACGCCGCCGACGCCGAACGCCGCCGCATCGAGCGCGACCTGCACGACGGCGCCCAGCAGCGCCTGGTCTCCCTCGCCATGAACCTCGGCCTCGCCCGCGCCACCCTCACCGACCTGCCGCCCGAGGCCAGGGCCGTCATCGACGAGGCGCACCGCGAGGCCAAGGAAGCCATCGAGGAGCTCAACAACCTGGTGCGCGGCCTGCACCCGGCCGTCCTGGAGGACCGCGGCCTGGACGCGGCGCTCTCCGGCATCGCCGCCCGCGCCCCGCTGCCCGTCGAACTCACCGTCGACATCGACCGCCGCCCGTCGCCCACCGTCGAGGCCGTCGCCTACTTCGTCGTCTCCGAGGCGCTGGCCAACGTCGCCAAGCACGCCGCGGCCACCCGCTGTTCCGTCCGGGTCCGGCGCCACGAGGACCTGCTGCGCGTCACCGTCAGCGACAACGGGTGCGGCGGCGCGGACGCGGCGGGCGGCACCGGACTGCGCGGCCTCGTCAAACGCGTAGGGTCCGTGGACGGAACCATCCGGATCAACAGCCCCCTCGGGGGCCCGACTGTCATCACTGTGGAGTTGCCGTGCGGGCTGTGATCGCCGAAGACCTGGTCCTGCTGCGGATCGGACTGGCCAAGGTCCTGGAGATGGCGGGCTTCGAGGTCGCCGCCGAGGTCGAGGACGCCGAGGCGCTGCTGGCCGCCGTCGAGGAGCACCGCCCCCGCCTGGCGCTCGTCGACGTCCGGATGCCGCCCGGCTTCACCGACGAGGGCGTCCGGGCCGCTCTGATGATCCGTCAGCAATGGCCGGACACCGCCGTACTGCTGCTCTCCCAGTACGTGGAGGAGCGGTACGCGGCCGATCTGCTCACCGCGCAGACCGGCGGCATCGGCTATCTCCTCAAGCAGCGGGTCGCCGACGTCGAGGAGTTCATCGACGCCCTCAAGCGCGTCGCCAACGGCGGCACCGCGCTGGACCCGCAGGTCGTCGCGCAGCTGCTGCTGCGCCGTGGCGGCGGCAACGACCCGCTGGAGCGGCTCACCCCGCGCGAGCGCGAAGTCCTCGCCCTGATGGCCGAGGGCCGCTCCAACGCGGGCATAGCCGAGCAGCTGGTGGTCGGCGAGAGCGCGGTCGCCAAGCACATCAACAACATCTTCGCCAAGCTCGACCTGCCGGTCGCCGACGGCGACCACCGCCGCGTCCTCGCGGTACTGCGGTTCCTGGACGGCGGGTCATGAACGGGCGGACGACGATCGGGCGGACGACGGGCGACCGGGCCGCGGACGACCGGGCCACCGGCGAGCTGATCGCGGACGGGGGCGCCGCGGGCGGGGGTGCCACGACCGGTCGGGCGGTGGGCGGGAGCGCCCCCACCGGGGTCGTGGACCGGCCCCGCCACCGGGGGAGGTGGATCCTGGTGGCCGTCCTCAGCGCCCTGTTCGTGGTGGCGCCGGTGTGCGTCGAGGTGTACGCGCAGTACGCCCGCCAGAGCAGGAGCTACACGTCCTTCGAGACCAGCGAGCGGCACCGCGTCACCGCCGTCGAGGTCGACTCCGGCAGCGCCGAACTCAGCGTCGGCCCCGGGACGGAGGGCAAGGTCCGCATCCAGGAACGGCTGTCCTGGTCGCTGCGCAAGCCCAGGGTCCGCAAGGAGTGGGACGGCGACACCCTCAAACTGCGGCCCGAGTGCGACGGCAGGCTCGCCGTCACCAGCCTCGGCTGCTCGGTCCAGCTGGACCTGACCGTCCCGGAGGGAGTCGCGCTCACGGTGCGCGGCGGCTCCGGCACGGTCCGGGTCAGCGGCCTCACCGGCCCGCTGGACATCCGGGGCGGCTCGGGCAGCGTCCGGCTGTACGGCGTGCGCGGCCCGCTCAGCGCCTCCGTCGGCTCCGGCTCCCTCAGCGCGGCGGCGCTGGGATCCGACCGGGCCCGGGTGCGGACCGGGTCCGGCCGCGCCGAGCTGGAGTTCGTCAGCCCGCCGCGGTCCGTGGACGCCGGGGCCGGTTCGGGCAGCGTCGCCGTCGCGGTCCCGGCCGGAACCCGCTACCGCGTCGAGGGCGAGACGGGCTCGGGCGCCAGGGAGATCGACGAGAACGTCATCGACGCGGGATCGGACCGCGTCATCACCCTCTCGTGCAGCTCGGGCACGGCGACGCTGGGGTACGTCGCGCCTTAGCGCGGGGGAGGGAGCCGGACGCCGGGGGCGGTGGCAGCGGCTTGCGCGCGGTGGCCCGGTCCGGCCGGGACGGCCTCCGTTCGGTTGCCCAGTCCGGCCGGTGGGACGATCCAGCCGGTGGCCCGGTGGCCCGGTGGCCCGGTGGCCCGGTGGCCCGGTGGCCCGGTGGCCCGGTGGCCCGGTGGCCCGGTGGCCCGGTGGCCCGGTGGCCCGGTGGCCCGGTGGCCCGGTGAGGCCACGCGCTCGTGGGCGTCGGTGGGTTACGCCCGCAGGCCGCGCAGCAGCAGGTCCACCACCGCCTCGAACTCGCCCTGGATGCCGGGGTGCTGCCACTGCTGTGCGTATCCCGGGTCGTGGAAGCGGCTCGTCGCGTCGAAGACGCCCCGGGCCACCGACTCGTCCGGCCCCAGCGCCGCGAACGTGCCCCGCACCACGCCCGCGTGGACGATCTGGCCGATCTGGCCCACCAGTTCGGTGATGTGCTCGTCCACCACCTCGCTGTTCTCCGCGAGCAGCACCTCGTACGTCGCGAACAGCTGGGGGTCGTCGCCCGCCTTGTGCCGCTTCGCCTCGAACAGCGCGGCCAGCCACTCGTGCAGCGCCTCGGCGGGGGCGCGCTGCTCGTCGTCCGCGATGAAGCTCAGGCGCAGCGTCGTACGGTCCAGCCAGCGCTTGGTGACCGCCTCCCGCAGCGCCGCCTTCGTACGGAAGTGGCGGTAGACACTGCCGTGGCTGACGCCGAGCTGGCGGGCGACGTCGACGACGGTGGCCTTCGCCGGGCCGTGGCGGCGCAGCACCTCCTCGGTCGCTTCGAGGATGCGCTCGGCGGTCAGTGGTTCCGTACTCATGACCTTGACGTTACCCGCCGTGTCCGCCACCCGGTCCGGGCCTGTGGACAACTCAGTGCTCGCTGTCCAGGTGCGCCATCTGCGCCGCCGGGTAACGGTCGCCGGAGGCCGCGCCCGCCGGAACCGCCGCCTCGATCGCGGCCAGGTCGTCGGCGCCGAGCGTGACGTCGAGCGCGCCCAGCGCCTCGGCCAGCCGGTCCCGGCGCCGGGCGCCGACCAGCGGCACCACGTCCGCGCCGAACCGCTCGCCCTGCGCCATCACCCAGGCGATGGCGATCTGCGCGACCGAGACGCCCTGGTGCTCGGCGACCTTGCGCAGCGCGTCCACCAGATCCAGGTTGCGGTCGAGGTTCTCGCCCTGGAAGCGCGGGCTCATCCCGCGGAAGTCATTGGCCGCCAGCTTGCGGTCGCGGGTGAAGTGGCCGCTGATCAGACCGCGCGAGAGCACCCCGTACGCGGTGATGCCGATGCCGAGCTCCTTGGCGGTCGGCAGGATCTCGGCCTCGATGCCGCGCGAGATCAGCGAGTACTCGATCTGGAGGTCGGAGATCGGGGCCACGGCAGCCGCCCGGCGCAGGCTCTCCGCGCCCACCTCCGACATCCCGATGTGCCGTACGTGTCCGGCCTCGACCAGTTCGGCGATGGCCCCGACGGTCTCCTCCACGGGGACGTCCGAGTCGAGCCGGGCGATGCGGTAGACGTCGATGTGGTCGACGCCGAGGCGCTGGAGCGAGTACGCGGCGAAGCTCTTGACCGCTGCCGGGCGGCCGTCGTACCCGGCCCAGCCGCCGTCCGGGTCGCGCAGGGCGCCGAACTTGACGCTGGTGAGGGCCTTCTCGCGGGCGGCGGCCGGCGCGCTGCGCAGCGCCTCGCCGATCAGCAGCTCGTTGTGGCCCATGCCGTAGAAGTCGCCGGTGTCGAGCAGGGTGATGCCCGCGTCGAGCGCGGCGTGGATGGTGGCGATGGACTCGGCCCGGTCGGCCTCGCCGTACAGCGCCGACATTCCCATGCAGCCGAGGCCGAGGGCGGAGACCTGGGGGCCGGTGGTGCCGAGGGTGCGGGTGCGCATGGTGGGTCACTCCTTAGGGGACGGGGGGTGTGCTTCTCTACTGTCGCATGACAGATGACAGATTTCAATATCTGTCAGTTGTCATCTGTCAGCGCCCCTCTGCCACCCGTCACCTGTCAGTGGCCAGCGCCCCTCTGCCACCCGTCACCTGTCAGTGGCCAGCGCCCCTCTGTCATCCGTCACCTGTCAGTGGCCAGCGCCCCTCTGTCATCCGTCACCTGTCAGTGGCCAGCGCCCCTCTGTCATCCGTCACCTGTCAGTGGCCAGCGCCCCTCTGTCATCCGTCACCTGTCAGTGGCCAGCACCCCTCTGTCACCTGTCGCCCGCCACCCGTGACCCGTCACCTGTCATCCGTCACCTGTCAGTGGTCAGTGGCCACCCGTCACCCGCCACCCCTCAGCCCCTCACCCCACCCTCTTCGGCAGCCGCAGGCTCAGCAGGACCGTCAGTGCCACGCCCGCCAGCTGCACCAGCAGGGTCACCGCCAGGGCGTCCCGCGTGCCCATCGAGGGGGCCAGCGAGAGGAAGAGGCTGCCGAGGGTGGCGACGCCGAGGGCCAGGGAGGACTGCTGGGTGGTGACCATGACCCCGCTGCCCACGCCCGCCCGGTCGGTCGGGACGTCCGACAGCACGATCCGGAACAGCACCGGCAGCTGGAGGCCCTGGCCGAGTCCGGCGAGCGCGACCCCGGGTGCCAGCGCGGCGATCCCCAGGTCCGGCCAGCCCTGCCGGACGGTCACGATCAGGACGGCGATGCCCACGAACTGGATGAGGCCGCCGGTGGTGACGACCCGGCTGCCGTACCGGCCGATCAGCCGCGGCCCGGCCAGCGACGCGGCGAAGAACGCCACCGCCATCGGCACCAGCGCGAGCCCGGCCGACACCGGGCCCATCCGCAGGCCCTGCTGGAGGACGACCGCGATCACGAACATGAAGCCGCTGAAGCCGATCGAGAACGGCACGATCAGGGCGAGGCCCCGGTGCAGCGAGGGCAGGCGCAGCAGGCTCGGCGGGACCAGCGGCGTACCGCCCCGCCGGTCGATGCGGCGTTCGGTGCGGAAGAAGGCGACGGCCGCGACCGGGAAGACCGCGAGCGAGATCCAGGTCCACAGCGGCCACCCGGCCGCGCGCCCCTCGGTCAGCGGCAGGAGGAGGCTGATCAGGGAGAGGGCGAGGAGGAGCGTGCCGGGCACGTCGACCGAGGCGGGCCGCTCCGAGCGGGTCTCGGGGACGCTCCGGACCGCGAGGAACAGCCCGACCACCACCACGGGCACGTTGACCAGGAACACCGCGCGCCAGCCGCTGCCCGCGATGTCGGCGGCCACCAGTACGCCGCCGAGGATCTGCCCGGCGACCATGGACAGGCCCGCGGTCGCCCCGTACAGGCTCATCGCGCGCGCCCGGCGCGGGCCCGCGGTGGTGGCCTGGATGGTGGCGAGGACCTGCGGCAGCATCAGCGCGGAGGTCGCGCCCTGGGCGACCCGGGCCGCCACCAGCGTCCACGCGGTGGGCGCCAGGCCGCAGGCGAGCGAGGTCAGGCCGAAGCCCGCCATGCCGATGAGGAAGAGGCGGCGGCGCCCGGCGGTGTCGCCGAGCCGTCCGCCGAGGACGAGCAGGACGGCGTAGGCGACGCCGTAGCCCGCGACGACCAGTTCCAGGGTGGCCGCGCCCGCCGCGAGGTCCTTCTCCATGGCGGGCAGGGCGACGTTGACGATGAAGAAGTCGATCAGTGGCAGGGCCGCGCCGAGCAGCACGGTGAAGAGCCCGAGCGGCCCTATCGCCGTGCCGTCGTGGTGGATCACGGGGACGGCGGGGGCCGCGGGGGAGGCGGTTCGGGCGGGGGAGGAAGCGCGTGCCGGGGCGGGTGAGGGGGAGGGTGCGGGACTCAGGTCATTGCTCACACAGAAGACGATCGCTCTTCTCCCAGCCTGGTACCAGAGTCTCCTTATCCTGGTACTTCCACTACCTGGCAATGGGCTGAGCGGTACGGCACCCTGGTGGCATGACCACTGTGGCCCCGGAGTCGGACGTACGACGGCACGAGCTCGCCCAATTCCTGCGCAGCCGCCGCGAGCGCATCACGCCCGAGCAGGTCGGGCTGCCGCACGGCCGCCGCCGGCGCACCCCGGGGCTGCGCCGCGAGGAGGTGGCGCAGCTCTCCGCGGTGGGCGTCACCTGGTACACCTGGCTGGAGCAGGCCCGGGACATCCAGGTGTCGGCGCAGGTGCTCGACGCGCTGGCGCGGGCGCTGCTGATGGACCCGAGCGAGCGGGCCCACCTGTTCGCGCTGGCGGGCGCGGGCGATCCCAACCCGCACGCGCCCTGCCCCACGGTGACGCCGTCGCTGCGCGCGATGCTGGACCAGCTGGAGCCGATGCCCGCCTGCGTCCAGAACAGCCGGTACGACATCCTGGCGTACAACCGCACGTACGGCAGGCTGCTCTGCGACCTGGACGCGCTGGCGCCGGAGGACCGCAACTGCATGTGGCTGGCCTTCACCAACGACGACTGGCGGGCGGCGGTGGCGGACCTGCCGGGTATGAACCGCATGATGGCCGCCAAGTTCCGCGCCTCGATGGCCGAGCACCTGGCCGAGCCCGCCTGGAAGACGCTGCTGAAGCGGCTGGAGCACGGGTCGGCGGAGTTCCGCGAGATCTGGGCGCGCCACGAGGTGGTGGGCCAGGGCGGCCGGGAGAAGTTCATCCGCAACGCCCATGTCGGCCTGCTGCACCTGGAACACACCAACCTGTGGCTGGGCCCCGCGTCGGGCCCGCGCCTGGTCACGTACGTCCCCCTGGACGAGGACACCCGCATCCGCCTGGATCGACTGCTGGCGCTGGCGCGGGAATCGGAAGTCCCGCCGCCGCCCGCGGGGGCGGGGCGGCGGGACCCGGTTCGGCTGGGTTAGCCGGACTGCCTGGCGTACGCCACCAGTCCGGCGAAGGCTGCGTGCGAGACGTGCAGAACGGGGCTGTCGCTCAGCTTGCTGTCACGGATGGGGACGATGCCGCGCGAGTCGACGAAGTCGCCGCACACCTCGACGCAGTTACCGCCGTTGTTGCTGTAAGAAGAGGTGAACCAACGAAGGTTCGGTTCGGTTGTCACGGGGTGCCCTCTCGTGCCTCTCTGATCATGGCCACCGAGGCGACCTGCGGCAGTGCTTCGGCCTGTAACTGATGGTAGGCCGCCAGGAGGGGGAGCACGGCTGTCGTGTCCCGGTCCAAGTGGCCCCGGATCTGGGACTCGGCGTACGCGGTCACGGACAGGTCCGACAGCGTCAACAGGTTCACCGGAAGGTCGAACGGGCGACGCTCTCCTATGGCGTACGGGGCGATCTGCAGCACGGTGTTCGGTAGCTCGGCGAGCTCCATCAGCCGGTCGAACTGTCCATTCATGACCTCGCGCCCACCGACCGACCGGCGGATGCAGCTCTCGTCCATGACCACCAGCAGCATGGGCGGCCGGGACCGCGTCAGCGTCGCCTGGCGATCGGCCAGGAACGCGACCCTCTCGTCGGCCTGTTCGGGCGTGATGGCGCCTCGGCGCACGGCGCTGTCCGCCAGCACCCGCGCGTACTCCGGAGTCTGTAGAAGTCCGGGAACGATACCGATCTCGTACAGCCGGATCTCGGCCGCGCGACCCTCGAGCCCCACGTACTCCGGGAACCCCTCCAGCAGGCCGCCGTGCTTGATCTCGCGGTACTCGCGCTCGAACGAGGCGGCGTTGCCCTCAAGGCCGAAGGCGCGGTCCAGTCTGCGCGAAAACCGAAGGGTAGGAGGCTTCCGGGCAACTTCCACCGCCGAAATGTGCACGCTGGAGTATTCCGTGCGCCGGGCGATCTCGTCCTGTGTCCAGCCGCGCGCCTCCCGCAGGCTGCGCAAGCGTGCCCCGTAGGCCGCCTGGGGCGAGGCGTCGGGGTTCAACTCCCGTCGGTTCAAGGGGCGTTCGCCTTCCTTCCGTTCGGTTCCAGCAGGTTGAACGCTTCCCATCGGTGCCCCACGCTGAACCTCGCCGGTAGTGCAGCGAGCGCCCACGCGCCCCCGCCCCACCCAGAGGAACTGCCCATGCCCATGACCATGCAGGAATGGCGCGACAGCAATGCCGTCGCCGACAGCGCCGCCGAGGCGTTCCGCGACGTGCTGAGGCTGGTGGACGCGCCGGAGAGAACGCTCAACAGCGTCCGGGGCGCCGCCAGCCACAAGGGCGAGGCGCTGGTGCACGTGGGCCACTTGGCCGCCGACGTGGTGGAGCGCCTGGCCGAGCGCGTACGGCGGGGGACACCCCTGTGACGGCCCGCAGCGAGCGCTGACACACCCCCAGAACCCCGCGCCGGCAGTAAGCGGCCGACGCGGTATGGCCGCCCATGACCCGGACCATTCCCGGCAGGCGGACCCAGCGACGGGCCCCGGTCGCCTTCCGGCCCCACGGCACGGCCGGGGACCCGTTGTTCGCCTTCTTGGCCGAGGAAGCCGAAGCCCCGCCGGTTCTCGGGCGGGACCGAAGCAGCCCTCGTCCGGTGGAGGGGCCCCGCCCCCCGACATGCCCCCGGACCCGCCCCCTACGACACCCCCGCCCCCACCCCCTCCTCCGCCGGTTCCAGGCGTTCCGCCGTGCGGCGGGCCGATTCCCGGGCTCGGCGGCCACTTGTCGCCGCGCCCGTCAGGAGTACCGCCAGGCCGCACGCCGTGATGATCCACCACGCGGGGCGGGCGGCGTCCGGGAACGCGGTGGTGTAGCCGGGGGAGCCCGCGGCGCCGGTGAGGCCGGCGGCCAGGACCGCGCCGATCACCGCGACCCCGAGCGTCTGGCCCGTCTGGCGGCTGGTGGAGGCGACCGCCGCCGCCACCCCGGCCTGGGCGCGGGGCATCCCGGAGACCGCGGTGTTGGTGATGGGCGAGTTCACCATGCCGAAGCCGAGGCCGAACAGCACGTACGAGGTGAAGAGCAGCGGCGTCGACGTCTCGCCGTCGAACGCGGCGAACAGCAGCCCGCTCGCGGCCATCGTGACGCCCGCGATCAGCAGGGACGGGCGCGGCCCCCGGCTGGCGACCAGGCGGCCGGAGAAGGGCGCGACCACCATGGTGACGGCCGCCATCGGCACCATGTAGAGCCCGGCGTGCAGGGCGTCCAGGCCGCGCACGTTCTGGAGGTAGAGCGTGTTGACGAAGAGGAAGCCGCCGAGCGCGGCGAACGCCGAGACCGCTATGACGGTGGCCCCGCTGAACGGCACGCTGCGGAAGAACCGCAGGTCGATGAGGGGTTCGGCGCGCCTCGGCTCGTACCGGAGCAGCCCGGCGAGCGCGGCGGCGGCCAGCGCCCAGACCGCCAGGATCTGCGGTGAGGCCCATCCGGCACTGGGTGCCTCGATGATCCCGTACGTGAGGGAGCCGAGCAGGGCGACGACCAGGAGCTGGCCGACCGGGTCGGGGCGGCGCGGCTTGGGCGCGCGGGACTCGGGGATGTAGCGCCAGGTCAGCAGGAGCGCGGCGAGGCCCACCGGAAGGTTGATCCAGAAGATCGAGCGCCAGCCGACCGAGTCGACGAGCAGACCGCCGACGATCGGGCCCGCCGCCATGGAGATGCCGACGACGCCGCTCCAGACGCCGATGGCGCGGGCGCGTTCGCGCGGGTCGGTGAAGGTGTTGGTGATGATCGACATCGCCACCGGGTTGAGCATCGAGCCGCCGACCGCCTGCACGGTCCGGAAGGCGACGAGCGCGCCGAGGTTGGGCGCGAGGGAGCAGAGCAGCGAGCCGAGGGTGAAGACGACCAGGCCCGCCATGAAGACCCGGCGCCGTCCGATCCGGTCGGCCGTCGAGCCGGAGAGCATGAGGAGGGAGGCGAGGACCAGCGTGTAGGCGTCGATGGTCCACTGCATCCCGGAGACGGTGGTGTGCAGTTCGCGCTGCATCGTGGGCAGCGCCACGTTCAGGATCGTGTTGTCCAGGCCGACGATCAGCAGGCTCATGCAGCAGATCGCCAGCACGAGCATGCGGCGCCGGGGGCTGAGATCGGGCATGCTGTGGATAGTACGCCTAACTAATGATCTGGTCCATGTAGTACGTCTAACTAATGACCTCCGGGATGCGCGACAATGGCGGGATGACCACGCTCAACATCGGCCCGCATGCCGTGCAGCCTCCCGTGGTGCTGGCGCCCATGGCCGGCATCACCAATGCCCCGTTCCGTACCCTCTGCCGCGAGTTCAGCGGCGGCAAGGGCCTGTTCGTGAGCGAGATGATCACGACGCGGGCGCTGGTCGAGCGCAACGAGAAGACCATGCAGCTGATCCACTTCGACGAGACGGAGACGCCCCGCTCGATCCAGCTGTACGGCGTGGACCCGGTCACGGTCGGCAAGGCGGTCCGGATGATCGTCGACGAGGACCTGGCCGACCACATCGACCTGAACTTCGGCTGCCCGGTCCCCAAGGTCACCCGCAAGGGCGGGGGATCGGCGCTCCCGTACAAGCGCCCGCTGCTGCGCGCGATCCTCAACGAGGCCGTCTCCAACGCGGGCGACCTGCCGGTCACCATGAAGATGCGCAAGGGCATCGACGACGACCACATCACCTACCTCGACGCGGGCCGCATCGCCGTCGAGGAGGGCGTCACCGCGATAGCGCTGCACGGCCGCACCGCCGCCCAGCACTACGGCGGCACCGCCGACTGGGAGGCCATCGCCCGGCTGAAGGAGCACGTCCCGGAGATCCCGGTGCTCGGCAACGGGGACATCTGGTCGGCCGGGGACGCGCTGCGGATGGTCAAGGAGACCGGCTGCGACGGCGTCGTGGTGGGCCGCGGCTGCCTGGGCCGGCCGTGGCTCTTCGGGGACCTGGTGGCCGCGTTCGAGGGCACGGACTCCTACGCCCGCCCCACGCTGCGCACGGTCGCCGACGTGATGGTGCGGCACGCGACGCTGCTCGGCGAGTGGATCGGCGACGAGACGCGCGGTGTGATCGACTTCCGCAAGCACGTGGCCTGGTACCTCAAGGGCTTCTCGGTCGGTTCGGAGATGCGCAAGCGGCTGGCGGTCACCTCGTCCCTGGAGGAGCTGGGCGCTCAGCTGAGCGAGCTCGACCTGGACCAGGCGTGGCCGGACGGCGCCGACGGCCCGCGCGGGCGGACCTCGGGCAACAACCGGGTGGTCCTGCCGGACGGCTGGCTGAAGGACCCGTACGACTGCTCGGGCATCGGCGCCGAGGCCGAGCTGGACACCTCCGGCGGCTGATCCGGTGGCTGGGACGTCCCGGATCCGGGTCCGGATCGTGGAATTCCAGCCCCTCGTACGGCGTGATTCTCGCCACCCCTGATAGGGGTTGCGCTCAGATGAGCGATTTTTGTGCGGCTGCATCTCTAGAAGGGGTGGCACTGAGTGCCACCCCTTCCGTGTTCAAGAAGTAAACTCACTTGTCGAGATGCACGCTCACATGAGCGTGATTTCCCGGGTTACGGCAAACCCGGCTTCAGGGTGTGAACACATCAAGATCGCCCGGGTTACACACCGGTTACTTTCGATCTGCTGGCGGACGGGTGGTTAAGGCCCCATGACCCACAAGTGGACGTACCCAGACACCTTCGATCTGGGTATGTTCCTCGCCGTCAGGGCAGCCGCCACGCTTTTTCGGACCCGAGGAGTCGAGACCCGTGTCGGAAGACAAGGACCTCCAGCACAGCCAGAAGTTCGTCTACGACTTCACCGAGGGGAACAGGGACCTCAAGGACCTGCTCGGTGGCAAGGGCGCGAACCTCGCCGAGATGACCAACCTCGGCCTGCCGGTCCCTCCCGGCTTCACCATCACCACCGAGGCGTGCAAGGTCTACCTCGACAGCGGCGAGGAGCCGGCCGAGCTGCGCGACGAGGTCAGCGCGCACCTCGACGCCCTTGAGCAGAAGATGGCCAAGAAGCTCGGCCAGGCCGACGACCCGCTCCTCGTCTCCGTGCGCTCGGGTGCCAAGTTCTCCATGCCCGGCATGATGGACACCGTCCTCAACATCGGCCTCTCGGACGCCTCGGTGACCGGTCTGGCCAAGCAGTCCGGCGACGAGCGCTTCGCCTGGGACTCCTACCGCCGCCTCATCCAGATGTTCGGCAAGACCGTGCTCGGCGTGGACGGCGAGCTCTTCGAGGACGCCCTCGACGAGGCCAAGGCCGCCAAGAAGGTCACCGTCGACACCGACCTCGACGCCGCCGACCTGAAGAAGCTGGTCAAGCACTTCAAGAAGGTCGTCAAGACCGAGGCGGGGCGCGACTTCCCGCAGGACCCGCGCGAGCAGATGGACCTCGCCGTCAAGGCGGTCTTCGACTCGTGGAACGGCGACCGCGCCAAGCTCTACCGCCGCCAGGAGCGCATCCCGGGCGACCTGGGCACCGCCGTCAACATCTGCTCCATGGTCTTCGGCAACCTCGGCCCCGACTCCGGCACCGGCGTCGCCTTCACCCGCGACCCGGCCTCCGGCCACCAGGGCGTCTACGGCGACTACCTGCAGAACGCCCAGGGCGAGGACGTGGTGGCGGGCATCCGCAACACCGTGCCGCTGGCCGAGCTGGAGGGCATCGACAAGAAGTCCTACGACCAGCTCATGCAGATCATGGAGACCCTTGAGACCCACTACAAGGACCTCTGCGACATCGAGTTCACCATCGAGCGCGGCCAGCTCTGGATGCTCCAGACCCGGGTCGGCAAGCGCACCGCCGGTGCCGCCTTCCGGATCGCGACCCAGCTGGTGGACCAGGGCCTGATCGACGAGGCCGAGGCGCTCCAGCGCGTCAACGGCGCCCAGCTGGCCCAGCTGATGTTCCCGCGCTTCGACGACCAGGCCAAGGTCGAGCAGCTCGGCCGGGGCATCGCCGCCTCCCCGGGCGCGGCGGTCGGCAAGGCGGTCTTCGACTCGTACACCGCCATCAAGTGGTCCCGCTCGGGCGAGAAGGTCATCCTGATCCGCCGCGAGACCAACCCGGACGACCTGGACGGCATGATCGCCGCCGAGGGCATCCTGACCTCGCGCGGCGGCAAGACCTCGCACGCGGCGGTCGTGGCGCGCGGCATGGGCAAGACCTGTGTCTGCGGCGCCGAGGACCTGGAGGTCGACACCAAGCGCCGCCGGATGACCGCCCCGGGCGGCGTGGTCATCGAGGAGGGCGACCTCGTCTCCATCGACGGCTCCACCGGCAAGGTGTACCTCGGTGAGGTCCCGGTCGTGCCGTCGCCGGTCGTCGAGTACTTCGAGGGCCGGATGCACGCGGGCGCCGACGACGCCGACGAGCTGGTCGCGGCCGTGCACCGGATCATGGCGTACGCGGACCGGGTGCGCCGGCTGCGCGTACGGGCCAACGCCGACAACGCCGAGGACGCCCTGCGGGCGCGGCGGTTCGGCGCCCAGGGCATCGGCCTGTGCCGCACCGAGCACATGTTCCTCGGTGAGCGCCGCGAGATGGTCGAGCGCCTGATCCTGGCCGACACCGACGAGGAGCGCGAGGAGGCACTCAGTGCCTTGCTGCCGCTCCAGAAGAAGGACTTCGTCGAGCTCTTCGAGGCGATGGACGGGCTGCCGGTCACCGTGCGCCTGCTGGACCCGCCGCTGCACGAGTTCCTGCCCGACATCACCGAGCTGTCGGTGCGCGTCGCGCTCGCCGAGTCCCGCAAGGACGCCAACGAGAACGACCTGCGCCTGCTCCAGGCCGTGCACAAGCTGCACGAGCAGAACCCGATGCTGGGTCTGCGCGGGGTGCGCCTCGGCCTCGTCATCCCGGGCCTGTTCGCCATGCAGGTGCGGGCGATCGCCGAGGCGGCGGCCGAGCGGCGCAACGCCAAGGGCGACCCGCGTGCGGAGATCATGATTCCGCTGGTGGGCACGGTCCAGGAGCTGGAGATCGTCCGCGAGGAGGCCGACCACGTCATCGCCGAGGTCGAGGCCGCCACCGGCACCGACCTCAAGCTGACCATCGGCACCATGATCGAGCTGCCGCGCGCCGCTCTGACGGCCGCTCAGATCGCCGAGGCCGCCCAGTTCTTCAGCTTCGGCACCAACGACCTGACCCAGACGGTCTGGGGCTTCTCCCGGGACGACGTGGAGGCGAGCTTCTTCACCGCGTACCTGGAGAAGGGCATCTTCGGCGTCTCGCCGTTCGAGACCATCGACAAGGACGGCGTCGGCTCGCTGGTCCGCTCGGCCGTGCGGGCCGGCCGGGCCACCCGCCCCGACCTGAAGCTCGGTGTGTGCGGCGAGCACGGCGGCGACCCGGAGTCGGTGCACTTCTTCCACGAGGTGGGCCTGGACTACGTCTCCTGCTCCCCGTTCCGCATCCCGGTCGCGCGCCTGGAGGCGGGGCGCGCGGCGGCCGAGTCGCGGGGCAGCGACTCGCGCTGAGACCCCGGAGCCGCCACCGGGTCCCCGACCCTCAACACCGATCCGGTGGCGGCTCCGGATCCACAGAGAAGGGGCGGCACCCTGTGCGGGGGTGCCGCTCCTTCCGTTTGTGCGCGCACTTACCCGTTCCGCCCGGCGGATGTTCCGCTTCCGCATACCCGTGCCGAGTACGGGTGAGTTCTGGGTGTGCGGCCGCTTAATTCCTGTTGAAGCGCGGACATTTAACGAGTCCTTGGCCCTAAATGCAGAGTGCGGTTCACGGATCCCCATCCGCGAACCGCACTCTGTCATCCCCGCCGGGCACGGAGCCGCCACCATGCCGACCGCCGCCAGACGAAGCAAAGCCCCCCACGGTCCTCGCAACGTCTTTCCGGTTGGCCCGGTGTCGTGCCCGACGCCGTACAGCTTTTCGGTACGCAGGGGCTGCTCGCGATGCCTTTCAAGTGTGGCTGAAAGGCCGGTGGTCACGGCGTGTGACGGTAGGCATACTCAGGGGCGGGACGGTTGCGCCTGCAACACAATGCAACATGTTGCAACATTCGAGACAGATGGAGATTCGGTGCTGCGTATTCATTTCACTGGCGTGGACCTGGCCCGGGTGCGCATGGCGCCGGGTCCGGACGCGCTGTGGGAAACGATTCTCAGCTTTCATCGATTAAGAGACCGTAGGGGTGCGCTCGTCTTCGGTGAATGGCGAACGGAAACCCGGACCCGGTTGAATGGTGAAACACGCCTGCTCTCCGCAGTGGTGCCGGGCCGCGGCTATTTCCCCGACTTTCTCACGCCCGCCGAAGGGCCGCACACCCTGGAGTCCGGCCTGGAGGTGGTGCGCGAGACCGGGGCCGAGCGGCTGACCGACGAGCTCTCCCGGGTCGCGGGTCCCCGGGGCCTGCCGGGGTGGCTCCGGGCGCTCGCGGACGGCGCCGGCGAGCCCCTCGACCGTCTCATGGGCGCGCTGCGCAGCTACCACCGGGCCGCCATATCGCCGTACTGGCCGCACATACAGGCCCGGGTCGACGCCGACCGGGGGGCCCGCGGGCGGGCGCTCCTGGACGGCGGGGCGGACGAACTGCTCGCCTCGCTGCCGCCGATGATGCGCTGGCGCGCCCCGGTCCTGGAGGCGGACTACCCGGTCGACCGCGATCTGTACCTGGAGGGCCGCGGGCTGCTGCTCCAGCCGTCGTTCTTCTGCCGCCGCACCCCGGTGGCGCTCCAGGACCCGCTGCTGCCGCCCGTGCTGGTCTACCCGGTGACCCACACCCACACCCCGTACGAGCGGACGGCCGCGGGCACCGCCCCGGGCCCCTCGCTGGGGCGGCTGGTGGGGCACACCCGCTCGGCGGTGCTCCAGTCGATCGGCCACGGGGCCACCACCAGCGAACTGGCCCGCCGGGCCGGGGTGTCGCTCGCCTCCGCCAGCCAGCACGCGGGGGTGCTGCGGGAGGCCGGACTGCTGGTGACGCTGCGGCACGGGAGCGCGGTGCTCCACACGCTGACCCCGCTGGGGACGGCGCTGCTGAGAGGGGGCCAGCCGGTGATGGCGGAACGTTCCGCCGCGGCGACCCTGTAGGTTGCGCGGCCCCGCCCCGGGATGGCTGGAAACAGCCGCTCCCGGGGCGGGGACCGGGCACCTCGCGGCGTGCCGTGCGGAGGGCCGCAGGTCCGATGGGGCGGCTCCGGTGGGGCGGGACCCCTCCGGCCGGTGCGCCCCGGCCCCTCCGCTCAGAGGCGGAACCGCAGCCGGCAGATCACCGCGTCGGTGTCCCGGCGCACCGCGTGCGCCAGGACCGCCCCGCGCTGGTTCTGCAGCAGCCGCTGCCAGATGTGGGCCGGCTCGACCTCCGGGATCAGCACGGTCACCCGGGTGTGCGGGTGGTAGCGGTGCACCCGGTCCACGTACGCGGCGACCGGGCGGCCCACCGTGCGGTGCGCCGAGTGGAGTTCGACCAGCTCCACGCCCGGGTTCCACAGCTGCCAGTCGCGGCGCAGCGCCTCGGCCGCCCGGCGGTCCTCGTCGTCGGGGTGGGTGACGGTGACCGCCCGTACCTCGTCGCCCAGGGAGACGGCCGCGTTCAGCGCGTCGCCGGTCAGCCGGGACAGGTGCGAGACGGGCACGATGACCAACGAGCGGTCGCGGTGCGGCCGTTCCGGGACCCGGCCGAGCGCGAGGCGCTCGCTGATCCTGCCGTACGCCCGGTGCACCGCCTCGAAGGCGAGGACGAGCAGCGGCAGGGCGATCACGATCAGCCAGGCGCCGTCGGCGAACTTGGTGGCGGTGACCACGATCGCGCTCACCCCGGTGAGCAGCGCGCCGAAGCCGTTGAGCGCGGCCTTGGCCCGCCAGTGCGCGGACGCCTCGCGCTTCCAGTGCAGCACCATGCCGGTCTGGCAGATGGTGAAGCCGACGAAGACGCCGATGGCGAAGAGCGGCACCAGGGTGTTGGTGTCGCCGCCCGAGAAGGCCAGGAGCGCGCCCGAGACGGCGGCCAGCGCGAGGACGCCGTGCCGGTGCACCTGCCGGTCGGCCTTGAGGCCGAAGACGTGCGGCAGGTAGTTGTCGCGGGCCAGCAGCGACATCAGCACCGGCAGCCCGCCGAACGAGGTGTTGGCGGCGAGCGCCAGCAGGACGACGGTGGCGCACTGCACCACGTAGAAGGCCCAGTTGTGGCCGAGGGAGGCGTCCGCGAGCTGGGCGAGGACGGTGACGCCGTCGACCGGCTGGAGGTGGAAGCGGCCGATCAGCACGGAGAGCCCGATCAGCATCACGCCCAGCAGCGCGCCCAGGGCGACCTCGGTGCGCTGGGCCCGCTTGGCGGCCGGGGCCCGGAAGGCCGGTACGGCGTTGGCGACCGCCTCCACACCGGTCAGCGCCGAGCAGCCGGAGGCGAACGCCTTGAGCAGCAGCAGCGCGCCCACGCTCGTGGCGTCGCCGCTCAGTACGGAGGCGTGCCCGGCGGCGGCCTCGGTCGAGGCGGGTGCGGCACGGAAGAGGCCGACGGCGACGATGGCCAGGACGGAG
The DNA here is from genome assembly GCF_041080675.1 of Streptomyces sp. cg36. NCBI lineage: Bacteria > Bacillati > Actinomycetota > Actinomycetes > Kitasatosporales > Streptomycetaceae > Streptomyces > Streptomyces cyclosori. Next base: position 5,426,429 of record NZ_CP163520.1, read on the forward strand.
CCGACGAAGACGGCGGTCGGCACGATGAACAGCTTGGCCGACTCCACGATGCCGCGCAGGTTCACGGCGGTCACCAGCACCAGTACGCCCAGGCAGATGGCGAGGCGGTCGTCGTAGAGCCCGGGGAAGGCGGAGGTCAGCGCGGCCACCCCGGCCGTGACGGAGACGGCGACGTTCAGGACGTAGTCGAGGATCAGCGAGGCGGCGGCCACCAGGCCGGTGCGCGGGCCGAGATGGGTGCGGGCGACCGCGTAGGAGCCGCCGCCGTTCGGGAACGCGGCGATCACCTGCCGGTACGAGGCGACGAGCACGGCCAGCAGTCCCGCGATGGCGAGCGTGACCGGCAGGGTGAACCCCAGCCCGTGCGCACCGGCGGCGGCGAGCACCAGCACGATCGCCTCCGGGCCGTAGGCCACGGAGGCCATCGCGTCCAGCGAGAGCGCGGCCAGGCCCTGGGTGGCGGTGAGCCGGTGGCGGTCGGTGCCGCCCGCCGCACCCTCGGCGGGCGGCTCGGCCGCGGGGTCGGCGGCCCGGATCGTCGGCTTGATCAGCATGTGTTTCAGCGTGCGGGCCCCGGACGCGGCCCCCGCGCTTCTTGTCGGGGCCTTGTCGGGCGGGGGCGGCTTCCCTACGGATCCTTGACGCGCCGGGAGCCGCTCCCGGCCGCGCCGCCCCCGCCGGCCCGCTCCCTACACCTCGTACCGCACCCCGGTCAGCTGCTCGGAGGCCACCCACAGGCGCTCGCCGGTGGTGTCGTCCAGGGTCCACTTGGCGCGGGAGGAGCGGGCCGGGGCGCCGCGCCAGCCCTGGAGCCGGGGGCCGGTGAAGGAGTCGGGGCGCACGCCCGGGGCGGTGGCGGCGTAGAGGGTGGGCAGGGCGCCCGCCTCGGCGCTCTGGGCGATCACGCGGTTGCCGACCTCGACGATCCGCTCGGCCAGCCGCCGTCCCTCCATCCGCACGCCCGCGGTCTGGAGGTTGGTCGAGGCGTAGCCGGGGTGCGCGGCGGCGGCCACCACGGGGGAGCCCGCGGCGCGCAGCCGCCGCGCCAGCTCGTGGATGAAGAGCAGGTTGGCGGTCTTGGAGCGGGCGTAGGCGATCCAGCGGCGGTAGCGGCGCTCGCTGTTGAGGTCGGTGAGCTCGATGTCACAGAGGGCGTGCAGTCCGCTGGAGACGGAGACCACCCGGGCCCCGGAGGCCGCCCGCAGCCGTGGCAGCAGCAGACCGGTGAGGGCGAAGTGGCCCAGGTGGTTCACGCCGAACTGTCTCTCGAAGCCGTCCGCGGTCCTGCCGTACGGCAGCGCCATCACGCCCGCGTTGTTGACCAGCAGGTCGAGCCGCTGGTGCGGATACGTTTCGGCGAACGCCCGCACCGAGGCCAGGTCCGCCAGGTCCAGGGGGCGGAACTCCACGTCCGCGCCATGGATCTGGCGGTGGATCAGCGCCACCGCCTCGTTGCCCCGGCCCTCGCTGCGGCAGGCCAGGACCACGTGCGCGCCCTTGCGGGCCAGCTCGCGTGCCGTGATGAACCCGATGCCGCTGTTGGCCCCGGTGACGACGGCCGTACGGCCGCTCTGGTCCGGGATGTCCCGCGCGCTCCAGCCCTGAGTCATGCGGTCACCGTACCGTCCGGTAGGTACCCGTGAGCAGGGGGCGTCGGACCGGCGCGGGGGGATCAGGCGGCCGAGCCGCCGTCGATCACCAGGTCCGTGCCGACCGCCGAGGCCGCGTCGTCCGAGGCCAGGTAGAGCACGGCCGCGGCGATCTCGGCGGTGGTGGAGACCCGGCCCAGCGGCGAGCCCTCCTTCATCCGCTCCGCGCGCTCGGCCTCCGACTCGCCCGCGCGCAGCGACATCGTGGTGGCGGAGGCGCCCGGGCTCACCGCGTTGATGCGGACGCCGTCCTGGATGTGGTCGAGGGCGGCGGCCCTGGTGAGCGCGCTGACCGCGGCCTTGGTGGCGAGGTAGCCCGCGCCGCCGGGGATGCGCATGTGGGCGCCGAGGTTGGAGGAGATGTTGACGATGGCGCCGCCGCGCGGCTGGGTGCGCATCTGCGCGATCTCGGCCTGGAGGGCGAGCAGGACGCCGGTCAGGTTGATGTCGACCATCGCCTGCCAGTCCTCGGCGGCCAGTTCGGCCACGGGCGCGCCCACCCGGCCGCGCAGCACCCCGGCGTTGTTGACGGCCACGTCCAGCGAGCCGAACCGGGCGACGGTGGCGGCCACCAGCTCCCGTACGGACTCGGCGCGCGAGACGTCGGCGGGGAAGGCGGCGGCGGTGCCGCCCGCCGCCTCGATCAGCGCCACGGTCTCGTCGAGGGGGGCGGCGGTCCGTCCGGCGACGGCCACCGAGGCCCCCTCGGCGGCCAGGGCGAGGGCGACGGCGCGGCCGATGCCGGTGCCGGCGCCGGTGACGAGTGCGGTGCGGCCGGTGAAGCGAGCAGACATGATATTTGACCAATCATTCCAGTATGAGGGCAAGGGAAAGTTGGGGTGCAGGGCGAGCGGGGCCGGCCCCACGGGTCCGGTGCGGGGCGGGACGGTCCGGCGGTTCGGTACGGGGGTGGGGCCGGTCCGGCGGTTTCGGTGCGGGGCGGGTCAGTCCAGCAGGGTCAGTGCGGCCTCGGCCGCGTCCCGGACCCTGGCCGGGTCGCCGGACGCCTTGCCGACCACCCGCAGCCCCTGCATGAGCACCAGGAGCATCCGGGCGAGCGCGCGCGGGTCGCGGTCGGCGGGCAGTTCGCCCTGGGCCGCGGCCCGTACGAGCGCCGCGTGCAGCAGGGTCTCCAGCTGCTCCCAGCCGCGCTCGACCCGGCGCGCCGCGGCGGCGTCGCGCGGGCCGATCTCGGCTGCGGCGTTGGTGGCGAAACAGCCGGTCAGACGGGTCTCCTCGGCGCTCGACTCGGCCGCGAAGCGGCGCACCACCGCCTTGACGGCGGGGAGCGCGGGGCCCGGTCCCGACAGCTCGCGGAACAGGGTCGCCGCGCCCGTCTCGCCGTACCGGTCGAGCGCCTTGAGGTACAGCTCGTGCTTGTTGCCGAAGGTGGCGTAGATGCTGGCGCGGCCGATGCCGAGGTGCGCCACGAGGTCCGCCATCGACGTCGCTTCGTATCCGCGCCGCCAGAACAGCTCCAGGGCCGACTGCAGCGCGGCGTCCGGATCGAATTCCTTGGTCCTGGCCACGGGGACGACAGTAGTTCTATGTGGAACGATCGGTCAAGTACGTCTGCACGGACACCTCTTCGTCGTCCAGGCACCGGCCCGTCTCCAGGTCGAACCGCTGCTTCAGCAGCGGCGAGGCCACGTACGGGCGGCCCCCGGGCGAGGTGCCCAGCAGCCCGCGCGAGAGCACGTACGCGCCGGTGAAGGGGTCGCGGTTGTCGATCGCGTAGGCCCGGCCGGTGCGGTCGGTGAAGACCGCCGCCTGCCGCCCGTCGGGGAGCAGCGCCGCCACGCCCCGGCCGGGGACCAGCCGGGCCCGCTCGCACACCGCGAACCAGCCGTCGTCCAGCAGCAGTTGGATGTTCTCGCTCATCGGGCGGCCACCTCCAGGGCCAGGACGGGCAGTTCGGGCTTGATCTGACCGCGCTCCGGCACGAACCGCACCGTGGGGTCGGGGGTGCCGGGCGCGTTGACGAAGGAGACGAACCGGGCGAGCCGCTCGGGGTCGTCGAGGGTCTCGGCCCACTCGTCGCGGTAGTCGCTGACATGGCCGGCCATCAGCGCCTCCAGCTCGTCGCAGATGCCCAGCGAGTCGTGCACCACCACGTCCCGGACGTGCCCCAGGCCGCCCTCGATCCGCTCCAGCCACACCGAGGTGCGCTCCAGGCGGTCGGCGGTGCGGATGTAGAACATCAGGAACCGGTCGATCAGCCGGACGAGTTCGCCGTCCGTCAGGTCCTGGGCCAGCAGGTCCGCGTGGCGCGGGGTCGCGCCGCCGTTGCCGCCCACGTACAGGTTCCAGCCGTTGGCCGTGGCGATCACGCCGAAGTCCTTGGACTGGGCCTCCGCGCACTCGCGGGCGCACCCCGACACCGCCGACTTCAGCTTGTGCGGGGAGCGCAGCCCCCGGTAGCGCAGCTCCAGCTCGATCGCCATCCGCACCGAGTCCTGCACGCCGTAGCGGCACCAGGTCTGCCCGACGCAGGACTTCACCGTGCGCAGCGACTTGCCGTACGCGTGCCCCGACTCGAACCCGGCCGCCACCAGCCGCGCCCAGATCACCGGCAGCTGGTCGACGCTGGCGCCGAACAGGTCGATGCGCTGGCCGCCGGTGAGCTTGGTGTAGAGGCCGTGGTCGCGGGCCACCTCGCCGATGACGATCAGCTTCTCGGGGGTGATCTCGCCGCCGGGGATGCGCGGCACGATCGAGTACGAGCCGTTGCGCTGGATGTTGGCGAGGAAGTGGTCGTTGGTGTCCTGGAGGGCGGCCTGCTCGCCGTCGAGGATGTGGCCGCCGCCCAGGCTCGCCAGGATGGAGGCGACGGCGGGCTTGCAGACCTCGCAGCCGTCGCCGCCGCGCGCGGACTCGCGGCCGTGCTCGTCCAGGAGCTGCCGGTAGCCGCGCACGCGCAGCGCCAGCGCGATCTCGTACAGCTCCTGGCGGGTCTTGGCGAAGCAGTCGCACAGCCCGCCGTCGCCGGTCTTCGGCAGCAGCCGTTCGATGGTCTTGACGCAACTGGCGCAGCCGGTACCGGCCCTGGTGCACTTCTTGACCTCGGCCAGCGAGCCGAGCGGGGTGATGGCCCCCTTGGCGACGTTGTGGCAGGAGCAGATCACCGCGTCGTCCGGCAGCGACTCGGGGCCGAGCGCCACCGGCGCGCCCAGGCCCGCGGGCAGCACCAACTGCTCGGCCGGGACCGGCGGGACGTGGCCGGTGAGCGGGCGCAGGGTGCCGTACGCGTCGGCGTCGCCCACCAGGACCCCGCCCAGCAGGGCGCCCTCGGGGGAGACCACCAGCTTCTTGTAGATGCCCGAGCGGGCGTCGGCGTAGAGCACGTCGAGGGAGCCCTCGGCGGCGCCGTGCGCGTCGCCGAAGGAGGCCACGTCCACGCCGAGCAGCTTCAGCTTGGTCGACAGGTCGGCGCCGGTGAAGGACTTCTCGCCGCCGGCGGCGGTGAGGGCCCCGGCGACGGTGAGGGCCATCTCGTAGCCGGGCGCGACCAGGCCGTACACCCGGCCGTCGGCGGTCAGGGCGCACTCGCCGATCGCGTACACGGCCGGGTCCGAGGTGCGGCAGCGCTCGTCCACGACGATGCCGCCGCGCTCGCCGACCGCCAGACCGCAGTCGCGGGCCAGCCGGTCGCGCGGGCGCACCCCGGCCGAGAAGACGACCAGGTCGGTGGCGAGGGCGGAGCCGTCCGACAGGAGCATCCCAGTGACCGCGCCCGTGCCGGTGATCTCCTGGGTGCCCACGCCGGTGTGGACGGTGAGGCCCATGTTCTCGATGGTGCGCAGCAGCGCGGCGCCGCCGCCGTCGTCGACCTGCGCGGGCATCAGCCGGGGCGCGAACTCCACGATGTGCGTGTCGAGCCCGAGCCCGCGCAGCGCCCCCGCCGCCTCCAGACCGAGCAGCCCGCCGCCGACCACCGCGCCGGTGGCCGCCGTCGCCGCGTACGCCTCGATGGCCAGCAGGTCCTCGATGGTGCGGTAGACGAAGCAGCCCGTCAGCTCCTTGCCGGGCACCGGCGGGACGAACGGGTACGAGCCGGTGGCCAGCACCAGCACGTCGTAGCCGAGCGTGCGCCCGGAGCGGGCGGTGACCGTGCGGGCGGCCCGGTCGACGGACTCCACCGGGTCGCCCAGGCACAGCTCGATGCCGTGCTCCTCGATGAACCCCGGCTCCACCATGGACAGTTCGGCGGGCGTGGTGCCGGAGAAGTACGAGGTGAGGTGGACCCGGTCGTACGCGGGGCGGGGCTCCTCGGCGAACACCACGACCCGGTCGCGGCCGGTGGTCCCGTTCTCGGCCAGGGCCTCCAGGAACCGCTGGCCCACCATGCCGTGACCCACCACCACGATCGTGCGGGCGGTGGCCGAGGGCGCGTGTGTGGTCATGTCGGGACCCTCCGTCGTGGGTGAGGCGGCTGCGGCGGGGCGGGGCGGCCGGTGTCGCGGCCGGCCGGGCCCCGCTCGCCCGTCACCCCAGCCTGCGCGGCGGCTGTTTCCCGTCCGGATCTGACCGGTTTCCCGGGAGCAACACCCCGCTCAGCGGCGCGTGGAGGGACCTGTGAGCCTTCTGGAAACGGGAGGCGCGGGGCGGTGAGCCCGGGGCGGCCCCGGCACCGGCGGCCGGGGCGGTGGGGTGGCGCGCGACGGTGGGCCCGGGGCGGGCGCCCATGGTCGTGGGGCGGGCGCCCATGGCGGTGGGGCGGCGCGGGGCCGCTCCCGCTCAGGCCGTGCCGGTCAGATGGGCGAAGACCACGACATTGCCCCGGTAGCCCGACTTCTCGCTGAAGCCGCCGCCGCAGGTGATCACCCGCAGCTCGGGGCGGCCGGCCGGGCCGTACACGCGCCGGTCGGGGAAGGCGTCGTTCGGGTACACCTCGACCGCGTCGACGGTGAACACCGCCGTGCGCCGGTCCGCGCGGGCCACCTCGATGCGGACGCCCTTCTTCAGCGCGCCCAGCGCGTAGAAGACGGCCGGGCCGCGGGCGTCGTCGACGTGCCCGGCCAGCACCGCCGTGCCGTCGGCCCCGGGCGCGGTGCCGTCCTGGTACCACCCGGCGGTGTCGGAGCGGCCCGGCGGCGGTACGTCGAGCGAGCCGTCGCGGCCGAGCCCGAGCCGCATGACGGGCGCGTCCACCCGGATCGCCGGGATGCGCACGCGGACCGGTTCGGAGGGGGCCAGCGGCGCACCGGGCCGCCCCGCGCGCGTCTCGGCGGCGGGCGGTACGGCCGCGGGCGCGCGGGACGGCGCGGCGCCGCCCGGCGCGACGGCGCCCGCGAACGCCTCGGCCCGGGAGGGCTGGGGCGGCTCGGCCGTCTCGGTGCCCTGGCGCACCAGCCACACCCCGACGCACACGGCGATGCATATCAGCCATCCGTTGCGCCGCCGGGCGGCGTGGGCGTCCCGGATCGCCTGGGCGGACCGGGGCGGCGGCGGCCACTGCGCCGACAAGGGCGGTCAGCCCCGGCCCTGCGGGCCGTTCCCGCGCCGGCGCAGCAGCAGTCCGCCGGTCACCGCCGCCACCGCGAGGACGGCCGCCCCGGCCGCGATCTCGACCCGGTTGGAGGTGACCGTGGCGCCGCCCACGCCGGTCTTCACATGGCCCCGGGGCTCGGTGGGCTCGCTCCAGATCTCCCGGCCGTCGCGCCCCTCGCGCCCGCCGGTGCTCGCGCCGCTGCCGCCCGCGATCGTCAGCTCGCCGCGTACGGACTTGCCGTTGTCGCAGGTCACGGTGACCTCGGCGGGTCCCGGCCGGGCTCCGTGGCCGACCGTGAACTGTCCGGCCAGCACCTCCTTGTGCGTGGAGGTGGTCAGCTGGAACTCCCCGTCGCCCGCCGCGCGCGCGTCCCCGTTCGCGTGTCCGTCGTGGCCGCACGCCGTGGTGTTCACGGTGACGGTGGTGCCGGGCGAGGCGGTGGTGGGCCAGACCTCGACGCCGCCGCCCCCGAAGTCGTTGGCGTACGCGGGCGCGCCGCCGAGGCCGAGCAGGGCGGCCGCGAGCGCGGAACCGGTCAGCAGGCGGGCAGTGCGCATGGGTGGGTCCTCCGGGGAGCGGGGTGCCGTGCTTCTCCCTCCGAGGTAAGTGGCCCGCGCCGACGCCCGCCCCCCGGCGGGGGGCGAAAGGGTGACGGCGCCGGGCCGTCACCCGTTCGCGCGCCCGCCTCAGACGGTGTCGGCCGGGATCCGGGCGAAGCACCGCCAGAGGGTCCCCATCAGCTCGCTGTCCACCGCGAACGCGGTGCCGTCGATCCGGGCCACCGGGGCGATGCCCTGCGAGTTGGTGACGAAGGCCGCCGAGTACGCGCCGAGGCCGCCCAGCGACACCGGGCGCCGCACGCTGGCCGTCCCGTGCGCGGGCAGCGCCGCCTCCAGCAGCGCCATGGTGGTGCCGAGCAGCGCGGGCCGGTCCGGCCAGACCACCGAACTCCCGTCCCAGAAGGCGATGTTGGTGACGGCGCCCTCGGCGATCTCGCCGCCCGGCCCGGTCAGCAGCGCCTCGCTGAAGCCCTTGGACTCCGCGATCCGGCGGAAGTACGCCTGGCCGAAACCGCCCAGGTGCTTGAGGTGGGCCGCGGGGCGCTCGTACGGCACGGACAGCAGGCTCTGCGGCTCCGGCGACAGGTCGATCGGCGGCCGTACGGTCACCATCACCGTCGGCCGCTCGGCGGGCCCGTACACATAGACCCGCACGGCCGCGTCCCGCCGCCCCGCGCCCGCGAGCGCGCCGCGCACCAGCGCGCGCACCCGCTCGCCGTCGAGGCCGGGGCCGAACAGCTCGCGGGTGGCCGTGTCGAGGCGGGCCAGGTGCAGGGCGAGGCCGCGGACCGCGCCGCCGCGCACCTGCATGGCCGTGAAGTGGCCGTAGCCCCCCGTCAGGGCGGGGACGCGGAGGTTCTCGGCGTCGGCGGGGCGGCCGTCGATCTCGGCGTACTCAGTCGTCATGGACCCCACCGTAGTGCGGCCGGCGCGGGGGCCCCGGGCCGGTGGCGGGCGCCGGGGGCCCGTCCGCGCGCGCCGCCGGCGCGGCCGGTGCGGACGGGCCCGGGAGGGGGTGCGGGTCAGCCGACGGAGACCGCCGACCAGGCCGCGGCCACCGCGTTCTGCTCGGCGCTGCCGCTGCCGTAGAGGTCCTTCGCCGCGTTCAGGGTCGCCGTGCGGGCGGCGGCGTAGTTGGTGGAGGACGTCATGTAGACGGTGAGCGCCCGGTACCAGATCTTGCCGACCTTGTCGTGGCCGATGCCGGAGACCGCGGAGCCGTTGCAGGTGGGGCTGTTGTACGAGACGCCGTTGATCACCTTGGCGCCGCTGCCCTCGGACAGCAGGTAGGCGAAGTGGTTGGCGACGCCGGAGGAGTAGTGGACGTCGAGGTTGCCGACGCCCGAGCTCCAGCAGTCCGCGGAGTTGCCGTCGGTGGAGGGCTTGTCCATGAAGCGCAGCGCGGGCTTGCCGAAGCCGGGCTTCACGATCTTCTCGCCGATGAGGTAGTCGCCCTGGTCGTTGGCGTTGGCCGCGTACCACTCGACCATGGTGCCCATGATGTCGCTGGTGGCCTCGTTGAGGCCGCCGGACTCCCCGGAGTAGGTGAGGGCGGCCGTCTTGGAGGTGACGCCGTGCGACATCTCGTGCCCGGCGACGTCGAGCGCGACCAGCGGCCCGAACGTGGTGCCGTCGCCGTCCCCGTACGTCATGCAGAAGCAGCTGTCGTCCCAGAAGGCGTTGTTGTAGTTGCTGCCGTAGTGGACGCGGTTGTACGAGCCCTTGCCGTCGCCCGCGATGCCGTTGCGGTTGTGGACGTTCTTGTAGTAGTCCCAGGTGGTGTTGGTGCCGTACTGGGCGTCCACGGCGGCGCTGGAGCGGTCCGTGTTGACGCCGGATCCCCAGTGGTTGTCGGCGTCGGTGAACAGGACGGCGGGCGCCCGCACGAAGCAGATGCCGAAGATGCACAGGTCCGTCTTGTTCTGGGAGTCACCGGTGTAGGTGTTGCCGCGCGTGGGGTCCTTGAGCTGGTACGTGGACCCCGAGAGCGTGGTCTCCAGGGGCACGGTGCCGCTGTACAGCGACTTGCCGTCGCCCGCCGCGGTCTCGATGGAGTCCCAGGCGTCGATCCGGGCGCCGGTGCGGGCGTCGGTGAGCACCACGCGCGCCACCGGGTTGCCCAGCGAGTCCCGGGCGGCGGTCTGGGTGCGCCAGGCCAGCTTGGGCGTCCCGTGCAGGGCGTCGACGACGAGCCGGGGCTCGGCGGTGAGGTCCTTGAGGGCGGCGCCGCGGTGGGCCGCGCGCAGCTCGGCGGAGGCGAGCCCGGCCGCGCGGGGCGCGGAGAGCGCGGGGGTGGTGCTGGGCACGGCCAGGTCGTTGGTGACGGCCCGGTCGGCGCCCCGGTAGGCGCCGGTGGGGGAGAGGTGGACGACGAAGTCGCCGCCGAGGACGGGCAGTCCGCGGTACGTGCGGTCGTAGCGCACATGGCGGCTGCCGTCCGGGTCCACGATCACGTCCCGTACGGACATGGCCTGGGCGGCGGTCACGGCGAGCGCGGCGGTGTGGGCGTCGACGGCGGCGCGCGCGTCGCGGACGGCGGCCTCGCGGGAGGGGGCGGGCCGGGGTCCGGCCACGGCGGAGGCGGGGGCGAGCGCGGCGGCGACCATGGCGCCGGCCGCGACGGCTATCCCTGCGGTGGTGAGGCGCGATGCGTTCCGGGTCGGTCTCATCGGGCTCCTCGTCATGGGGGGTTGGCTCGGGTGTGACGCTGATGCCGCATCAGATTTAAGGGGACATGACATTTACTGTCCAGAGCGCGAGGCCGGAATCCGGACGGGGGAGGGGGCTGCGGGGGCGTCCCCCCGGGCCCCCTTGTTGCTGCCGCGCCCCGCCCGGCACCTCCAGCGCCCCGCCGTGCCCCCTCACGCCTCCGGCAGCGTCACCGTGGCCGCGGCGCCCCCCGAGGCGCGGTTGCTCAGGGTCACGGTCGCGCCGATGACCTCCGCCTGGCCGAGCGTGATCGTCAGGCCGAGGCCGGTGCCCCGGCCGCGCTCCGCCGCGCCGGTGACGAACCGGCGCGGCCCTTCCAGCAGGACCTCGGCGGGGAAGCCGGGACCGTGGTCGCGCACCGTCACGGCCGGGCCGGAGACGGTGACCTCGACCGGGTCCGCGCCGTGCCGCCGGGCGTTGGCCACCAGGTTCACCAGGATCCGCTCCAGCCGCCGGGGATCCGTACGCACCACGGCGCCCCCGTCGACGGCCACCGCACCCGCGAAGCCACAGCGTTCGAGTACCCCCTCCACCAGCGGCCCCAGCGGGCGCACCTCCAGCTCGGGGCGCTCCACCCGGGCGTCCAGCCGGGCCACTTCGAGCAGGTCCTCGGTGAGCGTGCGCAGCACCGCGACCCGGTCGCGCACCAGCTCGGTGGGGCGGCTCGGCGGCAGCAGCTCGGCGGCGGTGTGCAGCCCGGTCAGCGGAGTGCGCAGCTCGTGCGCCACATCGGCGGTGAACCGCCGCTCGGCCTCCAACTGCCGCTGGAGGGAGGCGGCCATGGTGTCCACCGCGTGCGACAGCTCCGCCACCTCGTCGCGGGAGTCGGCCGGTCCGGCCCGGCCGATCCGGGCGTCGAGCTCGCCCCGGGAGATCCGGCGCGCGGTGGCCGCGGCCGTCCGCAGCTCCCGGCTGAGCCGGCTGGCGAGGCCCACTCCGCCGACCGCGGCGAGCGCCACCACCAGCGCCCCCCACGCCACCAGCGCGCGGTCGAACTCGCGCAGTTCGGCGCGTTGCGCGGTGAGCGGCAGCCGCACCGAGAGCACCTGGTCGCCGATGGGCCGCGCGGCCCACACCGCCGGTGCCCGCCCGTCCAGGTCGACGAAGGTGCCGCGGTGGCCCGCCCGCGCCGAGTCGCGCAGCGCGGACGGTAGCCGCCCGTCGTCCACCGCCGCGTCCGTGTCGCTCTGCTCGACGCGCCCGGTCAGCTCGTACAGCTGGCGCACCCGCACCAGCTGCGCGCTCGCCGACTCCCGTGCGGTGTCCACCAGTTGCGCGGCCCGCGCCTGGTGCATGGCCACCCCGATGGCGACCGCGACCAGCGCGCAGCCGCCCGAGAGCAGCGCCGCGATCTTCCAGCGCAGGCTGAGGCCGCGGACGAGCGCGCGCAGCCTGCGCACCGGGCGGGCGGCGCCCGCGAGCCACATGGCCGGGCGTCCGCCCGTACCGCGCCTCACGGCCCGTCCTCCGGCTCCGGCGCGTCTTCCTCGTCGTCGCGCTGGTACGTCCTGATGTCGCTCACCGAGGAGAGGCGGGCCCCGTCCCAGCGGTAGCGGACGGCCTGCTCGGCGCCGTCGTCGGCGGCGCTGCGCACCACCAGGTCGGTGCCGACGGTCTCCACCCCGAGCAGCTTGCCGCCGATGTGCAGCACCGGGACGACCTCGCCGTCGCGGGCCGTGTACACGGCCATCGCGGTACGGCCGCTGTCCAGGTCGGCCGAGAGGATCAGTTCGGGCTGCCCGTCGCCGGTGAGGTCGCGCAGGACGGGCGGGCGCAGCCCCGGCTGCCCCGGCCGCGCGGCCTTCTGCGGCTTGCCGAGGACCTTGGCGCGCGGGTCGGCCCTGAGCACCTCGGCCGGGTCGATCCCGGCGAGTCCGCTCCCGGGCACCCGGATCCCGCTCAGCGGCGTCGGCGCGGGCCGCGGCGCGCTGACGGCGGGGCCCGGCCGTTTGCGGGCGATGCCGTCCCAGTCGGGCCACAGCGGCTGCGGGCTGGGCTGGGCGGCCACCGGGGGCGCGGTGCCGCCGTCGCGCAGGCCGGCGGGCACGCCGCAGCCGCCGAGGGCGAGGACGCCGACGGCGAGCACGGCTACGGCCGTACCGGCGCGAACACTCTTGATCATGAAGTGGCAGGACCTGGGGCAGGGGGCGGGGAACCGGCCGGTCGCACCGGCCGCGACAATCGACGGTAGATCCGGAGCATCACGGAATCCGGGACGGTGTGTAACAGCTGTGCGTACACCGTGCCTCAGTCGTCGGATCAGGGACTTCCGACCCGTCCGTACGTCCCTGCCACCCCGGGAGCACCTGTGGAAACGGTCGAGCCGGCACCCGCGCGGAACCCGGCGGAGCTGCCCTTCTTCGTCTACGGCACCCTGCGCCCCGGCGAGCGCTACCACATGAGCCTGCTGCACGGCCGGACCGCGTCCGAACACCCCGCGCGGCTGCCCGGGGCGGTCCTGTACGAGGGCCCCGGCTACCCGTACGCGACGAGAGGCGACGGATCCGTCACCGGCACCCTGATCACCCCGCGCCCCGAGGAGTACGCCCGGGTCCTGCGGGTCCTGGACCGGCTGGAGGAGTGCCACGGGCCGGGTGACCCGCGCAACCTGTACGACCGGGTGGCGTGCACGGTCGACCTGCCCGGCGGGGCCACGGCCCGCGCCTGGGTCTACCTGGCGGCGCCGCCGCTGGCCCGGCGGCTGCGGGCCGCCGGGACCGTGGTCCCCGGCGGCGACTGGATCACGGCGCGGAGCCGAGCGCGCGCGCTACCCCCGGCTCCTTCGGGCCGAGGAAGCGCGGATCCGGGGTGAGGACCGCGTCGGCCACGGCCTTCCCCGCGGCGAGCACCTCGCGGGCGGCGCCGTAGTACCAGGTGGCGTCGTGGACGGCGTCGACCGCGACCCCGTACGAGTCGACCCCGGCCGCCTCGCACAGCGCGACCGCCCGGCGGATGTGGAAGCCCTGGCTCACCAGGACCGCCCGCTCCACCCCGAACACCTTCCTGGCCCGCACGCAGCTGTCCCAGGTGTCGAAACCCGCGAAGTCGCTCACCACCTGCCGGTCCGGCACGCCGTGGCGGACCAGATAGGTGCGCATGGCGTCCGGCTCGTCGTACTCGGCCCGCCCGTTGTCGCCGGTCACCAGGACCGCCCGGACCTTTCCCGCCCGGTACAGCTCGACCGCCGCGTCCAGGCGGTGCGCCAGGTACGGGGACGGCTCGCCCCGCCACAGCCCGGCCCCGAACACCACCGCCACCCCGGACGCCGGCGCCTGCGCGACCGTGCCGACCTTCCCCTCGGCGGCCGTGAACGTCCAGGCGGCCGGGGCGAGCGCCAGCGTGCACAGGGCCGCGACGCCCTGCACGGTCCGCCGCTGTGCGGTGCGGGTGCGCGGCAGGCGCATGCGGGTCCCCCGGGGCGTTGGTGGCGAGCGGTACGACCGTTGCGACGCGCGTGAGGGGGGCCGCGGTTCTCGCGGGCGGCGGCCGCGCGCGTGAGGAGGCGGAAAACACCCGTCACCACGGCGCAACGGCGTGGCAATGTGGGCCCGGCAGGATCGGTCCATGACGGAGACGGAGAAGCCCGCGCAGCACCAGCCCGCCCGCCGCCCGCTGCCGCTCGACAGCACGGCCGAACTCCTCACCCGCATCACCGCCCAACTGGGCAGCCAGCTCAGCCACCTACGACCGAACGGGAGCCGCAGGCCGATGCCATCCACCCCCCGGCCGGACGCCGCCGGACCCGCCCCGGTCGCCGCCGCCCGCCGCGGCGGTGCCGCCGGGTCCGCCGCCGCCCGCCGCGGCGGTGCCGCCGGGCCCGCCACCGTCGCCGCCCGCCGCGACGACCCCGCCGGACCCGTCCCGCCCGCCGCCCCCGGCCGCGCTGCCGCCGGATCCGCCCCCGGCGGCGACCCCGCCGGACCCGTCCTGGTCGCCGTCGCCCACGGCAGCCGCGACCCGCGGGCGCTGCGCACCGTCACCGCCCTGCTCGGCCTGGTCCGCGAGCTGCGTCCCGGGCTCGACGTGCGGCTCGGCCACATCGAGATCGACGAGCCCGCCCTGCCCGCCACCCTCGCCGGGCTCGGCGCGGGCCGCGCCGTCCTGGTGCCGCTGCTGCTCGGCCGGGGGTACCACGTCAAGCGGGACGTCCCGGCCGCCGTGGCGGGCGCCCCGCGGCTGCGCGCCCGCGTCGCCCAGCCGCTCGGCCCGCACCCGCTGCTCGTGGAGGCGCTGTACGAGCGGCTGCTGGAGGCCGGGTGGCAGGACGACGCCCGCACCCGGCGCACCGGCGCGGTGGTCCTCGCCGGGGCGGGCTCCCGCGACCCCGAGTCCGCCGCCGACGCCCGCCGCACCGCCGGACAGCTGGCGGAGCGGCTCGGCGGGGTGCCGGTGATACCCGCGTACGCCTCCGCCCTCGCCCCCACCGTCCCCGAGGCGCTGCGGGCGCTCGCCGGGCGCGGGCGCCAACGCCTCGCGGTCGCCTCGTACTTCACCGCGCCGGGCCGGTTCGCCACCCAGTGCGCCGGGCACGCGCGCGGGATCGCCGCGGCCCCCCTCGGCGCCCACCCGGCCGTCGCCCGCCTCGTCCTGCACCGCTACGACCAGGCGCTGGCCGCCGCCCCCTTCGCCCCCCTGCACCGCGAACTGGCCACGGCCTGATCGGCTCCGGCACGCCGGTTGTCGGTGGTTCCGTTTACTGTCGGGGCATGGAAGGCATCGCAGCACACCACCCCGGATACGACCCGTCCGACGCGGAGCGGTGGGCCGCCGAGCCAGACAAGCGGCCCGGCCGCACCGCCTTCCAGCGCGACCGCGCGCGCGTGCTCCACTCCGGCGCGCTGCGCCGCCTGGCGGGCAAGACGCAGGTCGTCACCCCCGGCGTCACCGGCGGGATGTGGGACGCCAGCCCGCGGACCCGGCTCACCCACTCCCTGGAGTGCGCCCAGGTCGGCCGCGAGCTCGGCGCCGCCCTCGGCTGCGACCCCGACCTCGTCGAGGCCGCCTGCCTGGCCCACGACATGGGCCACCCGCCCTTCGGGCACAACGGCGAACAGGCGCTGAACGACTTCGCCAAGGACTGCGGCGGCTTCGAGGGCAACGCCCAGTCGCTGCGCCTGCTGACCCGGCTCGAACCCAAGCGCTTCGTGCGCGGCGAGCACGGCGAGCCGGTCAGCGTCGGCCTCAACCTCACCCGCGCCGCGCTGGATGCGGCCACCAAGTACCCGTGGCCGCGCGGCGCCCACCCCACCGACCCGCGCTCGGTGAAGTTCGGGGTGTACGAGGACGACCTGCCGGTCTTCGACTGGATCCGCCGGGGCGCCGAGCCGTACCGCAAGTGCTTCGAGGCCCAGGTGATGGACTGGTCCGACGACGTGGCGTACTCGGTCCACGACTTCGAGGACGGGCTGCACGCCGGGCACATCGACCCCAACCTGCTCTTCGCCGAGCCGGAGCGGGCGGACATCTGGCGCGTCGCGATCGGGCGGTACGTGCCGGACGACACCGATCCGCAGGAGCTCGCCGACGCCCTGGACCGGCTGATGGCCGAGGAGTGGTGGCCGCACGGGTACGACGGGTCGGCGGTCGCCCAGGCCCGTCTCAAGGACGCCACCAGCCAGCTCATCGGCCGGTTCTGCCTGGCCGCCGAGAGCGCCACGCGCGGGCGCCACGGCGCGGGCCGGCTCAGCAGGTACGGGGCGGAGCTGGTGGTGCCGCGCGCCGCGCGCAACGAGTGCGCCGTACTGAAGGCGGTCGCCGTCCGCTACGTGATGCAGCGCGAGGACCAGGAGCGGCTCCGCGCCGACCAGCGGGTGATTCTGGCCGAACTGGCCGAAGCGCTCACCGCGCGCGCCCCCGCCGACGGCCTCGACCCGCAGTTCCGCGCCCTGTTCGCGGATGCGTGCGACGACCGGGAGCGCAAGCGGGTCATCGTCGACCAGATCGCCTCCCTGACCGATGCGGCGGCCCTTTCCCTGCACGCCAGACTCACTGCCCGTCACGGATGAGGCATGGTGGACGCACCCGTGAAGCACCGATGAAGCCCGGCCACTCGGCCGCCCCGACGGAGCCAGCCCTCTTCCCCCACCACGCTCCGTGCGGGACGCTCGCAGATGGCGGCTGAGCAACGAGGAGGCATCAAGTGGTCGACGCAGACCGGACATTTGTCATTGTCGGTGGAGGACTGGCCGGGGCCAAGGCCGCCGAGACCCTGCGCGCCGAGGGGTTCAACGGCCGGGTGATCCTCATCGGAGACGAACGGGAACACCCCTATGAACGGCCGCCCCTGTCCAAGGGGTTCCTCTCCGGCAAGGAGGACCGCGACTCCGTCTTCGTCCACGAGCCCGCCTGGTACGCGCAGCGCGACGTCGAGCTCCACCTCGGCCAGACCGTCGTCTCCATCGACCGCGCGGCCAGGACCGTGCGCCTGGGCGACGGCACCGTCATCGGCTACGACAAGCTGCTCCTCGCCACCGGCTCCGAGCCCCGCCGCCTCGACATCCCCGGCACCGGTCTCGCGGGCGTCCACCACCTGCGCCGCCTCGCCCACTCCGAGCGGCTGCGCCACGTCCTGAAGGCGCTCGGCCGCGACAACGGCCATCTGGTGATCGCCGGGGCCGGCTGGATCGGCCTGGAGGTCGCGGCGGCGGCCCGCGGGTACGGGGCGGAGGTCACCGTCGTCGAGCCCGAGCAGACCCCGCTGCACCAGGTGATCGGCCCCGAGCTGGGCCAGATGTTCGCCGATCTGCACGCCGAGCACGGGGTGCGCTTCCACTTCGGCGCCCGGCTCACCGAGATCACCGGCCAGGACGGCATGGTGCTGGCGGCCCGCACCGACGACGGCGAGGAGCACCCGGCGCACGACGTGCTCGCCGCGATCGGCGCCGCCCCGCGCACCGCGCTCGCCGAGGCCGCCGGGCTCGCGCTCGTCGACCGGGAGCACGGCGGCGGGATCGCGGTGGACGCCTCGCTGCGCACCTCCGACCCGGACGTCTTCGCCGCGGGCGACGTGGCCGCCTCCCACCACCCGCTGCTGGACACCCGGCTGCGGGTGGAGCACTGGGCCAACGCCCTCAACGGCGGCCCGGCCGCCGCGCGCGCGATGCTCGGCCAGGACGTCACCTACGACCGGATCCCCTACTTCTTCTCCGACCAGTACGACCTGGGCCTCGAATACTCCGGCTGGGCACCGCCCGGCTCCTACGACCAGGTACTGCTCAGGGGCGACGCCGGAAAGCGCGAGTTCATCGCCTTCTGGCTCAGCGAGGGCCGGGTGCTGGCGGGGATGAACGTGAACGTGTGGGATGTCACAGACGCGATCCAGAGCCTGATCCGCGCCGGGTCCAAGGGCGTCCAGGTCGACCCGGACCGGCTGGCCGACCCGTCGGTGCCGCTCTCGGAGCTCGTACCCGACGCCTCCTGACCCCGCCCGGACCGCCCCGGCCCGTCACGGCGCGCCCCGACCCGTCCCGAGTGTCACCGCGTCACCGTAGAATTGCCGCGTGGCAGGCAGGATCAACGATGACGACGTGAAGGCGGTCCGGGACGCGGTCCCGATCGACGCCGTCGTGTCCGAGTACCTCCAGCTGCGCAACGCGGGCGGCGGCAACCTCAAGGGCCTCTGCCCCTTCCACGACGAGAAGTCCCCGTCCTTCCAGGTCAGCCCCAGCAAGGGCCTCTTCCACTGCTTCGGCTGCCAGGAAGGCGGCGACACGATCGCCTTCGTGCGGAAGATCGACCACCTGTCGTTCTCCGAGGCGGTCGAGCGCCTCGCCGCCACCGCGGGCATCACCCTGCGGTACGAGGAGGGCGGCTACAACCCGTCCCACCAGCGCGGTGAGCGCATCCGGCTGGTCGAGGCGCACAAGATGGCCGCGCAGTTCTACATCGAGCAGCTGGGCACCAGCCCCGAGGCCGAGGTCGGCCGCGCCTTCCTCGCGGAGCGCGGCTTCGACCAGGCCGCCGCCGCCCACTTCGGCGTCGGCTACAGCCCGGCGGGCTGGGACCACCTCACCCGCTTCCTGCGCGGCAAGGGCTTCAGCGACAAGGAGCTGACCCTCTCCGGGCTCTCCCAGGAGGGCCGCCGGGGCCCCATCGACCGCTTCCGCGGCCGGCTGATGTGGCCGATCCGCGACGTCTCCGGCGAAGTCGTCGGCTTCGGCGCCCGCAAGCTCCGCGACGACGACAACGGCCCCAAGTACCTCAACACCCCCGAGACCGCGATCTACAAGAAGTCGCAGGTGCTGTACGGGATCGACCTCGCCAAGAAGGACATCGCCAAGTCCAGCCGCGCGGTCGTCGTCGAGGGCTACACCGACGTCATGGCCTGCCACCTGGCCGGGGTCACCACCGCCATCGCCACCTGCGGCACCGCCTTCGGCGGCGACCACATCAAGATCCTGCGCCGCCTGCTGATGGACAACGGCAGCGCGCGCGTGATCTTCACCTTCGACGGTGACGCGGCGGGCCAGAAGGCCGCCCTGCGCGCCTTCGAGGACGACCAGAAGTTCGCCGCCGAGACGTACATCGCCATCGCCCCCGACGGCATGGACCCCTGCGAGCTGCGGCTGGCCAAGGGCAACGAGGCGGTGGCCGACCTGGTCCAGCCCCGCACCCCGCTCTTCGAGTTCGCCATCCGCCAGATCGTCCAGCGGTACGACCTGGAGACCCCGGCGGGCCGCGCCGCCGCCCTGGACGAGGCCGCCCCGATCGTCGCCCGGATCAAGAACGTGGCGTCCCAGCACGAGGTGGCGGTCCAGCTGGCCGGCATCCTCGGCATCCTGGACACCCAGTTCGTGGTCAAGCGCGTCGCCCAGCTGGCGCGTTGGGCCCGCGACCGCGGCGGCAAGGGCCCGGCCCCCCAGGGCCGCCGGGAGTACGGCGAGGTCCAGGCCCCGTCCGCCGCCCCCGCCGGCCCCGCGCTGAACCTGCGCAGCCCCGCCCACCGCACCGAGCGCGAGCTGCTGAAGCTGGCGCTCCAGCATCCGAACCTGGTCTCCCCGGCCTTCGACGCCTACGGCGTGGACGAGTTCACCGCCCCGCCCTACGCGGCGGTGCGCCAGTGCGTCATGGACGCGGGCGGCGCCGCCGACGCGCCCTCCGACTACCTCCCGGCCGTCATGGACTCCGCGCCCAACGACACCGTGCGCGCCCTGGTCACCGAGCTCGCCGTGGAGTCCATCCACGCCCGCGTGGTCGACGAGGCGTACGCGGGGGAGCAGCTGGTCGCCGTCCGCCGCCGCGCCGTCGACCGCCGGCTGCTGGACATCCAGGGCTCGCTGGCCCGCCTCGGGCAGAACGGCGACCCGGAGCGACTGGCCGCCGTGCAGAACGAGTTGTGGGTCCTCCAGCAGTACGGACAGGCCCTGCGCAACCGGGGCGCCGAGGCCCTCTGAGGTCTGGCACGGACGGTACGGGGTACCCGTACCCGGAACAGCGCGGCATGGCGCCGCCGCTCCGGTAACCACGCGGTCACGGACCGGCTGCAAAAAGTCACCGCACGCCCCTCGTGGCGGAGATGTGTCTTACCCCACACTGGGGTGCGGTGCCTGAGTCCTCGGAGCGCGGCCGGCCCACCGACGGTGGGCACCTCACCCCCGCGGATCCGCTCATCGTGTACGGGACGGACAGCGGCCCGGCCGCCCCCGTCCCGCTGCCGCACGCCCCCGATCCGGCAGCGATCACCCTGGAGGTCGCCCCCGTGCAGACCCAGACCCTGACCGACAGCGACGTCGTCACGACCGTGCCCCCGCAGAGCCGGGCCCCGCTCCACCCCGAGGCCGACGCGCCCGCCGTGGAGCTCGCCGACGATGTGGTGGAGGTGCACGAGCCGCCCGAGCGGGTGCCGGGGCGGGTGGATACCGGCGGGCCGTCCTCCGATCTCTTCCGCCAGTACCTGCGCGAGATCGGGCGCATCCCGCTGCTCACCGCCGCCGAGGAGGTGGAGCTGGCCCGCCGGGTCGAAGCGGGCCTGTTCGCCGAGGAGAAGCTCGGCAGCACCCCCGACCTGGACTCCCAACTCGCCGTGGACCTCGACAAGTTGGTCGTCATGGGCCGGATGGCCAAGCGCCGGCTGATCGAGGCCAACCTGCGGCTCGTCGTCTCGGTGGCCAAGCGGTACGTCGGGCGCGGGCTCACCATGCTCGACCTGGTCCAGGAGGGGAACCTCGGACTGATCCGCGCGGTGGAGAAGTTCGACTACGCGCGCGGCTACAAGTTCTCCACGTACGCGACGTGGTGGATCCGCCAGGCCATGTCCCGCGCCCTCGCCGACCAGGCGCGCACGATCCGCGTCCCGGTCCATGTGGTGGAGCTGATCAACCGGGTCGTCCGGGTGCAGCGCCGGATGCTCCAGGAGCGCGGCTACGAGCCGACGCCGGAGGAGGTGGCCGCCCATCTCGACCTGGCGCCCGAGCGCGTCAGCGAGGTGCTGCGGCTCGCCCAAGAGCCCGTCTCGCTGCACGCGCCCGTCGGCGAGGAGGACGACGTGGCGCTCGGCGACCTCATCGAGGACGGCGACGCCGCGTCCCCCGTGGAGTCCGCCGCCTTCCTGCTGCTGCGCGAGCACCTGGAGGCGGTGCTGTCCACGCTGGGCGAGCGCGAGCGCAAGGTGGTCCAGCTGCGCTACGGCCTGGCGGACGGCCGCCCCCGCACCCTGGAGGAGATCGGCCGGATCTTCGGCGTCACCCGCGAACGCATCCGCCAGATCGAGTCCAAGACCCTGAACAAACTCCGCGACCACGCCTTCGCGGACCAGCTCCGCGGCTATCTGGACTGAGGCCCGGCGCGCCCGCGGGCAGGCGCGCCGCCGAGGGCGGAACGCGTGCCCGCGGGCGGACGGGTCAGTCGACCTCGGCCACCGCCTGGGCGAACTGCGCCGCGTACAGCCGCGCGTACGCGCCGTCGGCGGCCAGCAGTTCGTCGTGCGAGCCCTGCTCCACGATCGCGCCGTTCTCCATCACGAGGATGACGTCCGCGTCCCGGATCGTGGAGAGCCGGTGCGCGATCACGAAGGACGTACGGCCGTGCGCGAGGCGCGCCATCGCCTTCTGGATCAGCACCTCCGTCCGGGTGTCCACCGAACTCGTCGCCTCGTCCAGCACCAGGATCACCGGGTCGGACAGGAACGCCCGGGCGATGGTGATCAGCTGCTTCTCGCCCGCGCTCACCCCCGTGCCCTCGTCGTCGATCACGGTGTCGTACCCGTCGGGCAGCGTGCGCACGAACCGGTCGGCGTGCGCCGCGCGGGCCGCCTCCTCGATCTCCTCGCGCGTCACCGGCCGGTCCGCGCCGTACGCGATGTTGTCCGCGATGGTGCCGCCGAACAGCCAGGTGTCCTGGAGCACCATGCCGATGCCCGCGCGCAGCTCCTGGCGGGACATCCGGGCCGCGTCCACCCCGTCCAGGGTGATCCGCCCGTCCGTCACCTCGTAGAACCGCATCAGCAGGTTGACCAGCGTGGTCTTGCCCGCGCCGGTCGGGCCGACGATGGCGACGGTCTGGCCCGGCTCGACCTTCAGCGACAGATCGTCGATGAGGGGCTTCTCCGGCTCGTAGCGGAACGAGACCTTCTCCAGCGTCACCGCGCCGCGCCGCTCCACCGGCCGCTCGGCCGAGGCCGCGTCCGGCTCCTGCTCGTCCGCGTCGAGCAGCTCGAAGATCCGCTCGGCGGAGGCCACGCCCGACTGCACCAGGTTCGCCATCGAGGCGACCTGGGTGAGCGGCATCGAGAACTGCCGCGAGTACTGGATGAACGCCTGCACATCGCCGATCGACAGCGACCCCGAGGCCACCCGCAGTCCGCCGACCACCGCGACCAGCACGTAGTTCAGGTTCGAGATGAACATCATCAGCGGCTGCATCACACCGCTGTTGAACTGCGCCTTGAACCCGGCCTCGTACAGCTCCTCGTTCTGCTCGGCGAACTGCCGCGCCGACTCCTCCTGCCGCCCGAAGACCTTCACCAGGCTGTGCCCGGTGTACATCTCCTCGACGTGCGCGTTGAGCCGCCCGGTGGTCTTCCACTGCTGCACGAACTGCGGCTGCGAGCGCTTGCCGACCTTGGTCGCCACGAACACCGACAGCGGTACGGTCGCCAGCGCCACCAGGGCCAGCAGCGGAGAGATCCAGAACATCATCGCGAGCACGCCGACGATCGTCAGCAGCGAGTTGATGAGCTGGCCCATCGTCTGCTGCATCGTCTGCGAGATGTTGTCGATGTCGTTGGTGGCCCGGCTGAGCACCTCGCCGCGCTTGGCCCGGTCGAAGTAGGACAGCGGCAGCCGCGAGAGCTTCGCCTGCACCTGCTCGCGCATCCGGAACACCGTGCGGTTGATCGCCCGGTTGGAGAGCCGGGTCGCCACCAGCATCGCCAGGCCCGCGCCCACGTACACCGCGAGCGCGACCAGCAGCACGCTGCCGACCGAGCCGAAGTCGATGCCGTGGCCGGGGGTGAAGTCCACCCCGGAGAGCATGTCGGCGAGGCCGCCGTCGCCCTTGGCGCGCAGCCGGTCCAGCGCCTGCGCCTTGGTCGTCCCGTCCGGCATCTGCCGGCCGACCACGCCCGCGAAGACCAGGTCGGTCGCCTTGCCGAGGATCTTCGGCCCGACCACCGAGAGCGCCACGCTGAGCACGGCCGCCACGAGCATCACATAGAGCGTGCCCTTCTCCGGCGCGAGTTGTCTGAGCAGCCGCTTCGCGGACCCCTTGAAGTCCATCGAGCGCTTGCCGTCGCCCTGGCCCATCATCCGGGCCATGTGTCCGCTCATGCCGCCTCGGCCTCCGTCAGCTGGGAGAGCACGATCTCCCGGTACGTCTCGTTCTCGGCCATCAGCTCGTGGTGGCGGCCGGTGCCGACGACCCGGCCCTCGTCGAGGACGACGATCCGGTCGGCGTCGCGGATCGTGGAGACCCGCTGGGCGACGATCACGACGGTCGCCTCGCGCGTCTCGCGCAGCAGCGCCGCCCGCAGGGCCGCGTCCGTCGCGTAGTCGAGCGCCGAGAACGAGTCGTCGAAGAGGTAGATCTCGGGGCGCTGCACCAGGGTCCGGGCGATCGCCAGGCGCTGGCGCTGGCCGCCGGAGACATTGGTGCCGCCCTGGGAGATCGGCGCGTTCAGCCCGCCCTCCAGCTTGCCGACGAACTCCTTGGCCTGGGCGACCTCCAGCGCGTGCCAGAGCTCCTCGTCGGTGGCGTCCGGGTTCCCGTACCGCAGGTTGGTCGCGACCGTCCCGGAGAAGAGGTACGGCTTCTGCGGGACCATCGACACCGTCTTGGCGAGCAGCGCGGGATCCAGGGTCCGCACGTCCTCGCCGTCGACGAGCACCGCCCCGTCCGTCACGTCGAACAGCCTCGGTACGAGACCGAGCAGCGTCGACTTGCCGCTGCCGGTCGACCCGATGATCGCGGTGGTCTCGCCCGGGCGGGCCACCAGCTCCACCCCGTTGAGCACGGCCTCCTCGGCGCCCGGATAGGTGAAGTCGGCGCCGCGCACCTCCAGGTGGCCGCTGCGGCGCAGCTCGACGACGGGGGCCTTCGGCGGCACCACGCTCGTCTCGGTGTCCAGCACCTCCTCGATGCGCTCGGCGCAGACCTCGGCGCGCGGCACCATCATGAACATGAAGGTGGCCATCATCACGGCCATCACGATCTGCATCAGATACGTGAGGAACGCGGTGAGCTGGCCGATCTGCAGCGAGCCGTTGTCGATGCGGTGCGCGCCGAACCAGACCACCGCGACCGACGAGACGTTCACGACGGTCATCACCGTCGGGAACATCAGCGCCATCAGCCGGCCGGTGCCGAGCGAGACGTCGGTGAGCTCGGTGTTGGCGCCGCGGAAGCGGCCCTGCTCGTAGTCGTCCTTCACGAACGCCCTGATCACCCGGTTGCCGGTGATCTGCTCGCGCAGGACGCGGTTGACCGTGTCGAGGCGGGTCTGCATGGTCCGGAACAGCGGACGCATCTTGCGCACGATCAGCGAGACGCAGACGCCGAGCACCGGCACCACGGCCAGCAGCACCGCGGAGAGCGGCACGTCCTGGCCGAGCGCCATGATGATGCCGCCGAAGCACATGATCGGCGCGGACACCATCAGGGTGAACGACATCAGCGTCAGCATCTGGACCTGCTGGACGTCGTTGGTGGTCCGGGTGATCAGGGACGGCGCCCCGAAGTGGCCCACCTCGCGCGCGGAGAAGGACTGCACCCGCGCGAACACGGCGGCGCGCATGTCCCGGCCGACCGCGGCGGCCGTGCGGGCGCCGAAGTAGACGGCGCCGACGTTGCAGACGACCTGGACCAGGCTGACGGCGATCATGACACCGCCGAACTCCAGGATGTATCCGGTGTCCCCGCTGACGACACCGTTGTCGATGATGTCGGCGTTCAGGGTCGGCAGATAGAGGGTCGCGCACGTCTGGAGCAGCTGGAGGAGCACCAGGAACGCGATCGGTTTCTTGTACGGAACCAGATGGGTTCGCAGCAGTCGTATGAGCACGTGGGGGCTCTCCGGGTCGGCAAGATCGAGGGGTTCGCACCCATCTTCCGACACTCCACCCCTGGAACCTCAACCGATTAAGCCAAGGGCGAGTCAAAAGGATGAGTCAAGAACGGACCCCCGGCGCAGTCAAGGCGACACACCGGAGATCACTCGTTCGGCTTTCCTTTCGCGCCCGTGCGCCACGGACCCGGCGCCCCGCCCGTCCCGGCCGCCCCGCCCGGCTCAGGCGCCCGGCCCGAACGCCCCCGGGTGGATCTCGTCGCGCGTCGCGATGTACTGCTGGCGCACCGCCTGCCCCACCGCCAGCTCCTCGCCCGGCTCGAAGACCTGGGCCGCCGCGCCCTGCCAGGCCGGCGGGGTGTGCGGCGCGAGGGAGCCCTGCGAGACGCCCAGCGCCCAGGCCGCCTGCCGGGCCGCGCCCAGCGCCGCGTACTCGGCGGGCTGCGGCACGACCACCTGGGTGCCCAGGATCGCGGGCGCCGCCGCCTGCACGGCGGGCAGCTCGGCCGCGGCGCCCAGCAGGAAGACCCGCCGCACCTCGACCCCGCGGGTGCGCAGGACGTCCAGGGCGTCGGCGAGCGAGCAGAGCATCCCCTCGAACGCGGCCCGCGCCAGGTGCTCGGGCTTCATCGACTCGCGGCGCAGCCCCGTGAGCGTCCCGGCCGCGTGCGGCAGCCGCGGGGTGCGCTCGCCCTCCAGATAGGGCAGCAGCACCAGGCCGGACGCGCCCGGAGTGGACTTCAGCGCCAGGTCGGAGAGCTCCTCCAGGCTCTCGGTGCCGAGCATCTCGGCCGTGCCGCGCAGCGCCCGTACCGCGTTGCTCGTATGCACGACGGGCAGATGGCGGCCGGTGGCGTCGGCGAACGACGTAATCATCCCGGACGGGTCGGCCAGCGCCTCGTGGTGCACGGCCATGACCGAACCCGAGGCGCCGAGCGAGACGACCGCGTCGCCGGGGCCCACGCCGAGCCCGAACGCGGCGGCCATCGTCTCGCCGGTGCCGGCCGAGATCAGCAGCCCCTCCGGGGTGGTGCCGGCGGCGTCGCTGGGGCCGAGCACCTCGGGGAGCGCGACCTGGTGGCCGAGCGCGAGCTCGACCAGGTCGGGCCGGTAGAAGCCGGTCGCCGCCGACCAGTAGCCGGTGCCGGACGCGGCGCCCCGGTCGGTGGTGCGGCGGGCGGGGCGGCCGAGCAGCTGCCACACCAGCCAGTCGTGCGCCTGGAGGATCGCGGCGGTGCGCTTGGCGGCCTCCGGCTCGCTCCGCGCCAGCCAGCGCAGCTTCGCCACGGCCTGCGCGGCCCCCGGCACGCTGCCGACCGCCTTGGCCCACGCCTCACGCCCGCCGAGCGAGTCGGTGAGGTCGGCGGCGGAGACCTGGGCGCGCTTGTCGTTGCCGGTCAGCGCGGCGCGTACGAGGGAGCCCTGCCCGTCGAGCGCGATCAGCGCGTGCTGCTGGGCGGCGACCCCGATGGCCTGCACGCCCTCCAGCAGCCCGCCCGCGGCGGCCTCGCCGAGCGAGAGCAGCCACGCCTGTGGATCGACCTCGGTGGCTTTGGGATCACCGGGATGCGGGGCGTACCCCTGCCGCAGGACGGCACCGGTGTCGGTGTCGCAGACGACGATGCGAGTGAAGGCGGAAGAGCTGTCCAGCCCGGCGACTATCCCCATGCGCACGATTCTGCCGCACGGCGTGCGCCGGGGGGCCGCCGCGTCCGTCCCGGCTCAGGTGTTGCTGGTGCCCCAGTCGTCGTCGCCGCCCTGCCCGCGCTCGCGCAGCGAACGGATCCGGTCGCCGATCGAGCCCGGCCCGGAGCCGTCGACCCGGTCGGAGAACTTCGCGCTGACCGCGTGGAACGCCTTGCCCGCGTAGGCCCGGCCGTTCTGCGCGGCCGACTCGGCGGTGTTGCGCACGGCCGGGTTCTGGGCGACCTGGCGCGCGGACTTCTTCAGCTGCTCGTACCGCTCGCGCCCGGCCCGGGTCCCGAGCACGTACCCGACGACGAGTCCGGCGGCGAACGTGAGCCGGTAGCGCATGGCGGTCACCCTTCTGTGGCGTCTGTCGACGTCGCTGTGGCGTCGTGTGCTGCGCCTACCCGCGCAGCCCTGTGATCACCCGGGGCGGAACCGATTGGCGGAGCACCCCCCTGCTTGCGCTAATGTATGTGTCGCAGCGAGCGCACGCCGCCCGGGGACACCCGAGGTGGGTACGTTTGAGGCAACGAGACATTCCCCTGTAGCTCAATTGGCAGAGCAGCCGGCTGTTAACCGGCAGGTTACTGGTTCGAGTCCAGTCGGGGGAGCTCGATCTCCTGTAGCTCAATTGGCAGAGCAGCCGGCTGTTAACCGGCAGGTTACTGGTTCGAGTCCAGTCGGGAGAGCAGTGAAAAGGGCCCCTTGAGGGTCCTTTTTCATGCCCGGTGGAACCGCGCGGCCCGCACCGGGGTCCTCATGGTCGTGCGTTGCCGACCATCCGAGGCAGGAGATCGTATGAGCGGCTATGCTGCGGCAGACGGCGCGCACAAATGTGCGCGACGCGCCGTTAGGGGCGGTAGCTCAGCCGGTTAGAGCAGCGGACTCATAATCCGTCGGCCGTGGGTTCGAGTCCCACCCGCCCCACTCTGCGTTCCCTGCGCGGAAACGTTTCAACCTGCGGACCCGGCTCTGCGCCCTGCCGGACGGGGGAGCTGAGGAGGAGCCCAGTGATCCCCTGCCGGCCCGAGAGGCAGACGATCAAGACGCAGAAAGGCCCCGACCACGTGCTGGTCGGGGCCTTCTTTGCTGTCACTGCCGTTCGGGCTTCGGGGTGATGAACCCCCGTTCGCTGGATGGAGGTACAGGGCCCCGCCCCGCCCCGGCCGCGGTCCTGCCAGGGGTACCGGCCGGGGCGGGGTGTCATCGGGGTGCAGGGTGCTCGCCGAGCCGACGGAGCAGCTGCACGGTGTCGACACAGCATCTGGCGAGGCGCTGCGCGTGCGCGTACTGCGCCGAGAGGTTGTCCGACTCGCTGTCCATGCCGAGCTGGCGGTGGGCCTCGGTGACGCCGAGGAGGACGCGGCTGCGTGACGGGTCGTCCACGGGCAGGCGTGCCTCGGCGTCCTGGAGGGCGGGCAGCAGCACCATCAGGTGGCCGCGGTAGCGAAGGGTCCGTGCCGTCGCGTCGTCCAGTGTCAGGGTGTCGGCGCGGGCCGGGGCGCCGTCGAGGAAGCGCCCGCACTCTCGCGCGATCCTGGCCAGGTCGGGCCGGATGGGGCCGGTCAGCTGCGGCGCGGCGGCCCGTCTTCGGCCGAGGCGGATGACTCCGTCGACCCCGGCCGGGACGCAGTAATCCTCCCGGCGCCGGGGCGGGGAGATCCAGTACGGCCCGGGCCGTTCCGTGCGGTGCACGGCGGGAACACCGAGCCACGTTGTGTCCGGGGCAAGCCGCTGCGCGTCCGGGGTGTTGAGGTGGGAGCAGGAGCCGAGCGGCACGAGGACGTAGTACGAGACGCTCGCGGCGTAGGCGTCGTGGATGACCGGCCCGTCGACCATGTGCGCCAGGTACGCGGCGACCGCGTCCGAATCGCCGCTCTGCGCGGCGGCGTGGACGATCTCGGCGGAGATGCGCACGGTGTCGAACGCGCGGCCCGTCGGCAGCATCGCCAGGCCATCCATCGTCCACTGGCCGCGGGCCGTTGCCGGTGCGGGGTGCGCGGAGGCGAGCCAGTCAGTGATGGCCGTGGTCCGGCGGGTCAGGTTGGTATGCACGGGGGCGCTCCCTCAGTGGCGGAGATTGCGCCAAGGCTCTGGTGACGGCCAGTACCCATGCGATATCCGAGCGGTAATCTCACCGTGAGATGGATTCTCATCCCCGCGTGGATAGGAAGCTCAGCCATGCCCGGACCGGTCGGCACCATCAGCATCCCGGCGTGGGCCTGGGAGCAGGCCCCCGTCCGGCAGGCGCTCCGACGCAGAGACATCGCCTCGGTGTTCATGCACGCCCAGCAGTACTCGGGAGTCAGCCAGGCCCGGATCGCGATGGCTGTCGGCATGACGCAGAGCCGTGTCAACGAAATCATCAACCGGCGCCGAGAGGTCTCCCGGCTTGACGTCTACGAGCGGATCGCCGACGGCCTCGGCATGCCCGACGACGCCCGCCACCTCCTCGGTCTCGCGGCCAGCAGAGAGGCGCGCTCCGGCAACGCGGCCTTCGACCTGGCCGCGTTCCCCGAAGTCGTCCGCGTCTACGCCTCGCAGGCATCTGCACGCGAAGAGATCCAGCAGCAAGCCCGCGCTGCCCAGGAACTCGACGTCCTGGCCGTTCGCGGGCTCGGCCTCATCGGCCTCAACGACTCCCTGCTCCGCGCCTGCCTGCCGCGTGAGCAGGGCGGACAGGGCCTACGGGTCCGGCTGCTGCTCCTCGACCCCGAGTCCCCGGCACTCGCCCAACGGGCCGCCGAGATCGGCGAGTCAGCCGAGTCGCTCGCCAGCGGCGTGCGCCTGGCCGAAGGCAGGTTGCGCGAACTCGCCGGCACCTGCGATGTGCAGGTGTACCGCTACCGGATGCTGCCGACGTGGCGGGTCATCCGCATCGACTCCACCATGTTCGTCGGCGCCTTCGACGCAGGCTGGGAGGGGCACGAGTCGGCGTGCTACAAGGTGATGGAGACTCCGCACGGGCCCCTCTTCCGGGGGTTCCGGCGGATGGTCCAGGCGATCGTCGACGGAGCCGAACGTACGGTCTGAGAAAGGGGATCGCCCGTGATCGAGGCGGAACTGAAAGCGCGGGTCCACGAGCCCGAGGCGGTGCTGCGCCGTCTCGACGAGTGGGCCGTCGGCCGTGCCGAGGTGTACCAGGACACCTATTACGACACCCCGGACGGCGCGTTGGAGGTGCGGGACGCGGAACTCCGCGTGCGTACCGTGCACGGTCAGGACGAGACGCGGACGGTTCTGACGTACAAGGGCGCGCGCGTGGACGAGGAGACCGGCTCCAAGCCCGAGCACGAGAGCCGGGTCGAGGATACCGAGGCGGTCCACGCGGTGCTGCGCGGGCTCGGGTACGTCCCCGTGATCGCGTTCGAGAAGCGGTGCCGGAACTACGACTTCGAAGCGCACGGGCGCAAGATGCTGGCGACGCTGGTCAGGGTGCCGGAGATCGACGGGACGTTCATCGAGGTGGAGACCCTGGTCGCCGAGGACGAGTTGGCGGCGGCCCTCGACGATGTGCGCGCAGTGTTCACAGACCTGGGGATCGCTGGCGAGGACGTCACGAGGGAGCTCTACACCGACGCGGTGCGTGCCCGACGGGCGGCGTGACGAAAGCTCCCGTCGGCTCGCGGACGTAGCCGACGAGGGATCTCACGCGGTGGATGAGCCAGCCGATTCGTCGGCGTCCCGCTCACGGCGCAGGGCCTCGGAATCGGGCGCCGGACCGGTGCGGGAACGCGCACTGCCTTTCGGCTTGCTGATCAACCGAGTTGACCGCGCTGTGCGGCGGCAGAGCATGATCGCCGGGGTTTCTGGACTCGGCGGACACCCGAACTGTCTCCCCGACGGTCCTGGCCGCTCAGCCCTTTTGGGATCTTCTCTTGGGTGGCGGCCCGGAGCGCAACTCTGGGCTGTCGGCGTCTGGTGCGGTGCTGATGGGGGAGGGGGTGGTTCTGGCGGGCCGAGTGTCCCGTAGCTCGGCATCTCAGCCTTTCATGTCGACGGCCTTGAACGGGGCCGGTGTGGCAGCCGCCGGCGAGCCCCCGCCGACGTTGGCCTTGATGACAATCCCGTCCAGTCACCGATGGGCCGGATGAGCGGCGAGGCGGCCGCACCGGATCATCTGCGGCTCCATGCCCCATGATGCGGCGACAGGACTAGGTGGTGAGGCCGAAGGGATCCTTTTTCGCGATCTTCACGCCTGCGAGTGCGGTCGCGGCGCCTTCGGAGTGTCCGATCACCGCCGCTCCCGCGCCTCCCGCGAGCATGGTGAAACCGGCGAGTCGGGACAGCTCGTCACCCAAGGATTCGGTCCCGAATTCGTGGCCGCCCTTCCTGAGCCGGTACTCGCCGAGTTCTCCTGCCATGTCCGCCATGTACGCCTTCTTCATGGTGTTTGAAGGGTATTCATGGCACTTCCTCGGTGGCAGCTCAGCGACTGCCGTGACCAGCGCTTTCCGGGCCGGTTCCACGTTGGGTGGCACAGGATGGAACTAGGCGTATCGAGGCACCCGGAGACGCGTAATCCGTTGGCTGTGGGTTCAAGTCCCACCTACCTTGCCGCCCGCGCCGCTCCGCCCCCGTGGCGGGCGTCCCGTGTGCGTACGCAACGCTTCGCTCCCCTTTCCGGGAGCATGTGGTCGGCGTTCCCATTCCCCTTCCCCAGCGGGGAATTCGGGCCACGGCGGCCCGGGGTGCCGAGTCCGCCCGGTGCTCCGCTGTCAACCCCCGTGTGCAACTGCGGAGTTCCCGCGATTGAACGTCTGATCAGCCGTTCGGGGTTGTCCGGAGACGATTCGGTCCGGGAGATTGACCGCAGCACCGATTTCCGCGCACCGCACAAGGGAGGCACCGGGTGAGCACGGAAGAACGACAGGGCGAGGCCGACCAGGTCTATACGGCCGGGAGCGCCAACTTCGATCCGCTGTACGCGGGGAAGGTGCGGACGGAGGGGCTGGGCATGAAGTTCGACTTCGCGCCCTGGAACATCCCTGAGCCGCAGCCCGTCGTCGTGGCCCTGGAGGCGTCCGGCGCGTTCCACGGCAAGGTGCTGGACGCCGGATGCGGCACCGGGCAGAACTCCCTGCACCTCAAGTCGCGCGGCCACGACGTCACCGGCCTCGACTTCTCGCCCTCCGCCATCGGGCAGGCCCAGGAGCGCGCCCGCGAGCGCGGCCTCGACCTGACCTTCGCGGTGGCCGACGCCACCAGGTTCGAGGGGATCGAGGGCGGCTTCGAGACCGTCCTCGACTACGGGCTCTACCACGTGCTCACCGACGAGCAGCGGCGCGCCTACGCGGCCTCCCTGCACCGCGTGACCGCCCCGGGCGCCCGGCTCCACCTGTTCGCGTTCGCCGAGTCCGAGCTGGTCGGCCTGCCGCCGCAGCAGCTGCGCGTCAGCAAGGACAACTTCCGGGCCAACCTCGAAGGCAATTGGCGGATCATCGCCATCGAGGACAGCCTCTGCACCACCAACCACACCCGGGAGTACTTCGAGAAGCAGCGCTCGGAGACGGGCGGCACCCTGCCCTTCGACCCGGACGCCTTCGACGTGGACGCCAAGGGCCGGATCGTCTACCCGATGTCGTACGTGCACGCCGAGCGGGTCTGACCCCGCCGCGACGGGGCCGGGCGTCCCCCCTCGGGCGCCCCCCGTCGCACTGCGGCGCCGGTGGCGGCGGTTAGCATCGCCCGTGACCGCCGAGACCGAAACCCCGCCCAGCAGCCGCTCCCGCATATTCGCCGACCTCACGCCGCTGCGCAGCTCCGCGCACTACCGCAGGCTCTGGTTCGGCAACACGATCTCCTGGATCGGGCAGGGCATGACCGCCCTGGCGATCTCCCTCCAGGTCTACGACATCACCGGATCCAGCTTCAGCGTCGGCCTCGTCGGGCTCTTCTCGCTGGTGCCGCTGATGGTGTTCGGGCTCTACGGCGGGGCCGTCGCCGACACCGTCGACCGGCGCCGGCTGGGGCTCGCCAGCGCGACCGGGTCCGCCGTCCTGTCGGCCGGTCTGGCCGCCGCCGCCCTGGCCGGATTCGCCGAGGTGTGGTTCCTCTACGGGATCGTGGCGCTCCAGTCCGTCTGCGCCGCGCTCAACGGGCCCGCCCGCTCCTCGATGATGCCCCGGCTGCTGCCGCCCGAGCAGCTGCCCGCCGCCAACGCCCTGAACTCCATCACCATGACCTCGGGCACCCTCCTCGGGCCCACCCTGGGCGGGCTGATCGTCGGGTTCGCCGGGTACCAGACCGCGTACCTGATCGACGCCGTCACCTTCGCCGCCTCCCTGTACGCGATGTGGCGGCTGCCCGCGATGCTGCCCGACCGGGACCGCACGACGGCCAAGCGGGCCTCCGTGCTCGACGGGTTCCGCTTCCTGGCCACCCGCCCGAACCTGCGGATGACGTTCTTCTCCGACTTCTGCGCCATGATCCTGGCGCACCCGCGCGCGCTGTTCCCGGCCGTCGCGGTCCTCTGGTACGACGGCGACGCCCGCACCACCGGACTCCTGGTCGCCGCCCCCGCCCTGGGCGCGCTGCTCGGCGGGGTGTTCTCGGGCTGGCTGAGCCGCGTCCACCGGCACGGCCTGGCGATCCTGGTCGCGGTGGGCGCGTGGGGCGCCGCGATCGCGGTGTTCGGGCTGACCCGCAACCTCTGGCTCGGGGTCCTCTTCCTGGCCCTCGCCGGGTGCGCCGACACCGTGTCCATGGTGTTCCGCAACACGATGATGCAGGTCGCCGCCCCCGACGAGATGCGCGGACGGCTCCAGGGCGTGTTCATCGTGGTGGTCGCGGGCGGGCCCCGGCTCGGCGACTTCCTGGCGGGCAGCACGGCCGACCTGGCCTCGCCCACGGTGGCCGTCACCGGCGGCGGGCTGGCGTGCGTGCTCGCGGTGACGCTGCTCGGCCTCACCCGGCGCCGGTTCGCCCGGTACGACGCCCGCGACCCGCAGCCGTAGCGGAACCCCGGCGGGGGCCGGGGCGGCCGAAGGCGCCCCGCCGTACCGGAAGGCGCCCGTCAGGCGGGGGACACCACTCCCCGCGCCACCCCCAGCTCCACCAGGTCCTGGGGCCGCAGCCGGAGTTGGTCCGCCGTGGCCCGCACCTCGCCGGGGCCGCGCTTGAGGATGGCCGCCGCCAGTTCGGGGGCGATCACCGAGAAGTAGCTGTCCGGGGTCACCCAGGTGCGGCCGGGGGCGGCCAGGGCGAGCGCGCCGCCCGAACCGCCCTCGCCGATCACCAGCGTGGTGAGCGGCACCCGGGCCTCGGCCACCGCCGCGAAGCACTCCGCCACGGCCGCGCCCTGCCCGGCCCGCTCGGCCGCCGCGTCATTGGCCGCGCCCGGGGTGTCGACCAGCGTCAGCACCGGCACCCCGAGCCGGTCGGCGAGGCGCAGCAGCCGGGCGGCGGTGCGGTAGCCCGCGGGCCGGGTCGCGGTCCCGGTCTGCGCGGCGTACGCGACCGTACGCCCGTCCCGCAGCCCGAACCCGCACCGCATCCCGTCGTCGGCGCCCCCGCACCGGTCCCCGCGCAGCGGCATCCGGTACGTGAAGTAGGCGTCCAGATAGGCGTCCGCGCGCGGGCGGCCGGCCGCGCGGGCCCGCTCCACCGCCTCCCAGCCGGTGCCGGGCGGGGCGGCCGGTGCGAGCGCCCCGGGCACCTCGGCGGGCCGGACCCGGCGGGGGCGCCCGTCCGCGTCCTCCGCACCGGCGCCGGACGCCCCGCCCGTGAGCCCCTCGCCGCCCAGGAGCCCCAGCCACTTCCCCAGCACCCCGCGCAGCTCGGCGAGCGGGACCACCGCGTCCACCGACCCGGCCGCCAGCTGGCCCTCCGCCGCGTACGCCGCCGGGTCCGCGTCCGCCGGGCGGACCCGGGAGCCCGCGAAGCCCACCTGGGCGCCGGGCAGCGCCAGGACCACGTCCGCACCCGCGCCCAGCGTGGCCCAGCCGCCGCCGGTCGTCGGGTCGCGCACCACCGCGAGCTGCGGCAGCCCGGCGGCCCGCAGCAGCGCGGACCGGCGGGCCACCCGCTGGAGCTGGGTGAGCGCGACCATGCCCTCCTGCATCCGGCTGCCCCCGGTCGAGATCAGCGAGACCAGCGGCAGCCGCAGCGTCCGCGCGCTGTCGTACGCCGCCTCCAGCCGGTCGCCCGTGCGCTCGCCCAACGAGCCGCCCAGGAAGCCGAATTCGAAGGCGACCAGGACGCACGCGCGGCCCTCGACCCGGGCGAGCCCGTGCACCACCGACTCGTGCTCGCCGGTGCGCTCGGTGGCCCGCGCCCGGGCCCGCGCGTACCCCTCCCAGCCCAGCGGACCGTCGGCGGCGCTCGCCCGTCCGGGCGCGGGCAGCTCGGTGAAGTCGCCGGTGACGGCGGTGATCGCGGCGCGGGCGGTGAGCCGCTCAGCCATGGCCGAGGGCCCGCTTCATGACCTTGCCCATGTCGTTGCGGGGCAGCGCCGACAGGAAGCGGACCGTACGCGGCCGTTTGTGCGGGGAGAGCTGGGCCGCCACGTGCGCGGCCAACTCCTCCTCCGCGGGCGGCGCCTGGGGATCGGCCGGCACCACCCAGGCCACCACCCGCTCCCCGAGGTCGGCGTCCGGCTCGCCGGTGACGGCGGCCTCCCGCACCCCGGGGTGGTCCAGCAGGGCGTTCTCGATCTCGCCCGCGCCGATCTTGTAACCGCCGCTCTTGATGAGGTCGGTGGCCTTGCGGCCGACGATCCGCACATAGCCGTCGGGGTCCAGGCTCGCCAGGTCGCCGGTGCGGAACCAGCCGTCCTCGGTGAAGGCGGCGGCCGTGGCGTCCGGCCGGTTGAGATAGCCGCTGAACAGGTGGGGGCCGCGCACCTGGATCTCGCCGATGCCGTCCGCCTCGTCCGCCAGCCGCAGCTCCACGCCGGGCAGCGGGCGGCCCACGGTGCCGGGGCGGGGCTCGCCGTCCGCCCGGACGCCGGTGTTCATCAGCGTCTCGGTCATCCCGTACCGCTCGATC
The DNA here is from genome assembly GCF_041080675.1 of Streptomyces sp. cg36. NCBI lineage: Bacteria > Bacillati > Actinomycetota > Actinomycetes > Kitasatosporales > Streptomycetaceae > Streptomyces > Streptomyces cyclosori. The sequence continues at coordinate 5,462,012 of NZ_CP163520.1, forward strand.
ACCGCGCGCCCGGTCGCCGCCGCGATCCGCCGGTGGTCGTGGACGGGCAGCGCGGCCGAGCCCGACACCAGCAGCCGGGCCCCGGCCAGCGACCGGGCCGACTCCGGGTCCCCGTCCAGGGATTCGGCGATCCGGTGGTACATCGTGGGCACCCCGAACAGCATGGTGGCGCCGTCCGCCAGCTCCCGGGCCACGCCCGCCACCGAGAACGCGCCGAGGTGGCGGACCGAGCCGCCGCGCCGCAGCGGACCGAGCACGCCGAGGATCAGCCCGTGCACGTGGAACAGCGGCAGCGCGTGGACCAGGACGTCGTCGGGCGTCCACGCCCAGGCGTCCGCGAGCGCGTCCAGGGTGGTGGCGATCGCCCGGCGGGGCAGCACGGCGCCCTTGGGCGGGCCGGTGGTGCCGGAGGTGTAGACGATCAGGGCGGGCGCCTCGGGGCCGGGCCCGCCGGTCCGCTCCGGCGCCGCCCGCCGCGCGGGCGAGGTGTCCACGTCGATCCGGGGGAGCGCGGCCAGCGCGGCCGGCAGCGGGTCGCCCGGCGCGGCGAGCACGGCGTCCGGCGCGCTGTCGTTGAGGATGTGCGCCAGTTCCCGCTCGCCGGTACGGGGGTTGAGCGGGACGACGGGGACCCCGGCCAGCAGCGCCGCGACCACCCCGACCGCCGTCTCCAGGGCCGGGGTCGCCCAGACGGCGACGCGCCCGGACCCGGCGAGGCGGGCCGCCAGGGCGTCCGCCGCCCCGGCGAGCTCCGCGTAGGTGAGGGACCGCTCGCCGAAGCGCAGGGCCTCCTTGTGGTCGGCGGTCCGCAGCGCGGGAAAGAGAGGGGACACGGAAGAGGGCTCCTCGCGGTCGACGGCACCGGCCCCGACGGGCCTGTCGAAACCCTACGCGGCGCCCCGATCAAGGAAGCGGCAGCGCCACCTTCACCGCGTACAGGGCGACCAGCCCGTAGCCCGTCCGGAACGTCCACATCCGGGCCGTGCCGGAGATCCGCGCCCCGGCGAACCCGCTGGCGGCGACGAGCAGTTGCTGCCACACGAAGGACGCCGCGAACACCGCCGCCACGAACACGGCCCCGGCGCCGCCCCCGTGCAGCGCGCCGCCCTGGGCGGTGGTGAGGGCGGTGAAGTAGAGCGCGGTGGTGGGGTTGACCAGGGTGAGGGCGGCGAAGCGGAGGAAGGTGCGGGCGGGGGCGGCGGCCGGTGCGGGGGTGGTGGCCGACCTGGTCGCGGGGGCGGCGGCCGACGCGGGTGCGGGGGTGGTGCCGGGCGTCGGGCCCGGTGGGGCGGCCGGGATGCCGGACGCCGGGGCAAGTGGGGCGGCCGGGACCTCCCGGTCCGGCGGTGGCGTCGCGCCCCGCGACCCCCACAGCCCCCGTCCCGCGATCGTCGCCAGGACGCCTGCCGCCACCAGCCGCACCCACGCCTCCACCCCGGACAGCGTCGAGGCCACCCACGGCCCGAGTGCCGTCGCCACCGCCGCGTACGCCAGGTCGACCACCGCCACCGCCGAGGCCGCCGCGACCGCGCCGCGCCGGTCGCGCATGCCCTCCTGGACGAGCAGCACCCCGACCGCGCCCACCGGCATCGCCACCCCCAGGCCCGCCGCCGCGCCCGCCACCGCCGTCGTCCACATCTCGCTCATGGGGGTACTGTCCGGCCGCGCCGGGCCGGAACGCGGCCGGATATCGGCACCGGCTGCGACAATCGCGGTATGGACCGGCTCGACAGGGAAATCCTCGGCGCGCTGCGGGAGGATGCGCGGATCTCGTACCGCGACCTCGGTACGAAGGTGGGGCTCAGCGCCAACGCCGCCGCCGACCGGGTGCGGCGGATGCGCCGCGAGGGCGTGATCCGGGGCTTCACCACCCTGGTCGACCCGGCGGCCGACGGCGGCGCCGGACTGGTCGTCTTCATCGACGTCACCCTGCGCCTGGACACCACCAACGAGGAGTTCGAGCGGGTCGCCCTGAAGCTGCCGGGCATCACCGAGGTCGTGCACGTCACCGGCGAGCACGACTACCTCGTACGGGCCAGGGCGGCCGACCCGGCCGCCCTGGACGGGCTGCTGCGCCGCCTCAAGCGGGACGCGGGCGTGGCCCACTCCCACACCCGGATCGCGCTGCGGGCGGCCTCCGGGCCCTGAGTACGCGGCCCCGAGCCGGGCCGGTCACACCGGGGACTGCCAGCTCGCCGTGGTGCCCGGCCCGCCGTCCTCGGCCTCGCCGTCGTCCGTCACGTCGAGGCGGACCCCCGGCCGCCCGTCGGGCAGCCGCGCCGTCGCGTCGACCGTGACCCGCACGGAGGAGACGCCCGGGCGGCGGTGCGCGGCGGCCAGCGCCGTGCGCAGGGCCGCGGTCAGCCGGGTGGCCGCGGGCTCCCCGACCACCGTGTCCACCGCCCCCTCGAACCGCACCGACGGCCGGAACCCGAGCAGCGCGCCCGCCCCGTCCGTCTCGCGCAGCACCCTGCCCCGCACGGTCGACGGCGCCTCCGCGGGCGGCTGCTGAAGGGCGAAGATCGCGGTGCGGACCTCCTGGATCGTGGAGTCCAGCTCGTCCACGGCCCGGGTGAGCAGCTCGTCCGTGTCGTCCCGGGCGGCTTTGGCGGCCCGGCGCCGGGTCGACTCCAGCATCATCTCGGTGGCGAACAGCCGCTGTACGACCAGGTCGTGCAGGTCCCGGGCGATCCGGTCGCGGTCCTCGTACACCGCGAGCCGCTCCCGGTTGTGCTGGGCGTCGGCGAGGACCAGCGCCAGCGCGGCCTGGGAGGCGAACTGCGCGGCCAGCAGCCGCTCCACCGCCGAGTACGGCTCGGCGCCCCGGCGGCGGGGGAGCGCGAGCGTGCCGATGAGCCTGCCGCCGCTCTGCAGCGGCAGCATCATGCTCGGCCCGAACCGGCTCCGCACGTGCGTGGTCATCCGGGGGTCGGTCGCCGAGTCCTCGATGAACACCGGCTCCCCGCCGAGCAGTTGGACCAGTACGGGCGAGCCGGGCGCGATCGTCGTGCCCACGATGTCGCCCGGGTCGTCGGGTGCCGACGCGGCGACGATCTCCATCCCGCCCGCCTCGGTGGGCTGGAGCACCACCCCGGCCGCCGCGTCCGCGAGCAGCCGGGCCCGCTCGGCGACCGTCATCAGCGCGTCGGCCGCGGTGTCGCCGGTGAGCAGGGAGGTGGTGACGGCGGCGGCGCCCTCGATCCACCGCTCGCGGCGCCGGGCCGTCTCGTACAGCCGGGCGTTGCCGATGGCGATCCCGGCCTGCGAGGCGAGCACCCGCAGCAGCGCCAGGTCCTCGTCGGTGAACGGCCCGCCGCGCTTCTCGGTCAGATAGAGGTTGCCGAACACCTCGGTGTGGACGCGGATGGGGACGCCCAGGAACGAGCGCATCGGGGGATGGCCCGGCGGCACGCCCGAGGAGCGCGGGTCGGCGGTCAGGTCGTCGAGCCGCAGCGGCCGGGCGTCCCGCAGGAGCGCGCCCAGCACCCCGGTGCGCCCGTCGGGCAGGGCCCCGATCCGCTCCCGTTCGGCCTCGGTGAGCCCGGCCGTGAACAGCTCGGTGAGCCGTCCGCGCTCGGGGTCGACGACGCCGAGCGCCGCGTACCGCGCGCCGGTCAGTTCGGCGGCGGTGTCCACCAGGTGCTGGAGGGTGGTGCGCAGTTCGAGGTCGGTGCCGACGCCGAGGACGGCTTCGAGGAGGACGGGGAGGGGAGTCCCGCCTCCGCCCCCGTCCCTTTCGTACGTGCCCGAGCCCACGTCCACGTCCTCCCCTCTCGTACGGTCGTTTCCGCGCCGCCGCCCGTCTCCACCGGGCCGGTCGAGTCGGCTGCGTCGGCCGAGCCGGCCGGGCCCGTCCGTGCCGCCCGGGCCGTCGGAACCGGGTCGGCCGAACTGGCCGGGCCGCCCGAGCTGGCCGGGCCGCCCGGGCTGGTCGGACCGTCCGGGTCACCCGGGCCATCCGAGCCGTCCGAACCGTCCGGGCCACCCGGGCCGTTCATGCCGCCCGCCCCGTTCGGCGTGCGGCTCACTCGGCCAGTGGGTCCAGGACCATCGGCTCGATCTTGCCGTCCAGCATCGAGCCGAGGCCGAGGATGGCGCAGACGTCCGGGCGTTCGGCGATCGCCACCGGCATCCCGGTCGCCTTGCGGAGCATCTGGTCCAGCCCCGGCAGCAGCGCGCTCCCGCCCACCATCATGATCCCCCGGTCGGCGAGGTCGGCCACCAGGTCGGGCGGGCAGTCGCGCAGGACCTTCCCGATGCCGTCCAGGACGGCGGTCAGCGGGGTGTGGATCGCGTCCCGCACGGCCGCGGTGTCCACCCGTACCGAACGGGCCAGGCCCGTCGCCACGTCCCGGCCGTGGATCTCGGTGGAGGCCGGGCCCTGCTGGGTGAGGCCGTTGCCGCTCAGGGCGAGTTGCAGGGGGCGCACGGACTGGCTCGGCAGCATCAGCTCGTGCTGGTGGCGCAGGTGCTGGATGACCGCGTGGTCGATGGCGTCGCCGCCGACCGGGATGCGTTCGGCGGTGACGATCGCGCCCAGCGAGAGCACCGCGATCTGGGTGGTCGCCGCCCCGCACACCATGATCATGGTGGCGGTGGGCTGCTCCACCGGGAGCCCGCAGCCGACGGCCGCCGCGATGAGGGTGTCGACGAGCTCGACCCGGCGCGCCCCGAGTCCCACCAGCGTCTCGACGGCGGCGCGCTGGGCCAGCGGGTCCGCCTCGTGCGGGGTGCACGCGGCGGCCCGCAGACGGGGCTTGCGGCGCAGCTGGCGGCGGAGCTTCTCGCCGATGAGGTGGCGCAGCATGCGCTGGGCCATCTCGATGTCGACGACGGTTCCGCCCGAGACCGGGCGGACCACCCGGATGTAGTCGGGCGTACGGCCCGTCATCTTCTCGGCGAACGCGCCGACGGCGATCAGGGCGCCGGTACGGGTGTTGACGGCGGCGACGCTGGGTTCGTCCACGACGAGCCCCATCCCCTTGACGAACACCCTGGTCCTGGCGGCCCCGAGGTCGACGGCTACATGGCAACGACGCAACTGCTCCAGACTCACGCTCACAACGACTCCCGAGTGGCAGCTCTTGATCGAATGGCGGCTCTTGATCGAATCGTCCGGGGGCCGGGAGCCCGGCGCGCGCTGGGCTGAGCCGGTCGGGCGTCGGCTGACTGAGTGCCAGGGGGGTGTTGGGGCGGGGCCGATCGGGGGACAACGGGGGTGTGAACGGCGTGTCGTCACGCGTATCCCCTGCGGGTCCCCTGCGGGATGCCGAACGGATTTCGCCTGCGGGCCGTCGTGGGGCGCGCAGTTCCCCGCGCCCCTGAGTGGGCCCTTCGGGCCGGGGCACGGCGTTCGCCTGCGGGCCGCGCTCGGCTGGTCGCGCAGTTCCCCGCGCCCCTTTGGTTGGCCCTTCGGGCCCCAGAGACCGGCTGCCGTCTGCGAGCCGTGCTCGCTCCTCGCGTCGTTCCCCGCGCCCCCAACAGGCAAGCCTCCGGCTGCCTGCGCCCCGCCCCGCCAGGGGCGCGGGGAACTGCGCGACCAGCCACGCACGGTCTGCGGACGAAGCCGGGTTTTGAGGGGCGCGGGGAACTGCGCGAACGGCCCACGACGGCCCGCAGAGAAAGACCGGCCCCGCCAGGGGCGCGGGGAACTGCGCGAGGAGCGAGCACGGTCCGCAGACGAAGACCGGCCCGGATAGGGGCGCGGGGAACTGCGCGAGCAACCAGGTACCGGCCCGCAGACGAAGACCGGCCCGGATAGCGGCGCGGGGAACTGCGTGAGCAACCGAGTGCCGGCCCGCAGACGAAGGCCCGGTCCCAGGACGGGCGCGGCGGGTCGCAGGTGGGCACCCGGGGGCCGAACCGGGGTGCGGTCACAGCGGCCGTGGTGGTCAGGCTGGGCGTACCTCCTGGAGCAGGCCCCAGGAGAACTCCGCCACCCACTTCCCGCCCCCCACTTCCGTCAGCTCCACCCGCCACCGCGTCGGCGCACTCCCCTCCATCGGCCGCGCAGGCGCAAACGCACGGGCCGCCTCGTCGACCGTGCAGCTCCACGGCCGCAGATCCGCCACCGACTCCAGCACGGGCCCGTCCGCCCCCGGCGCCCGCACCAGCCACTCGTTCCACACCGTCCCGTCCGGCCCGGCCAGCACCTCGAAGCGGAGCGTCGGCCACAGCGGTACCGGCCACAGCCGCGCCTCGCACTCCAGGTCGCCGATCCGCCGCCGGGCCACTGACTCGGGCGCGCCCAGCACCGACCGGTAGCGCGCGGCGGCGCCCCGGGAGCGCGGCGAGCGGGCCATCGCCTGCCAGCGCCGGTTGGCCTCGCGCATCTCTGCCGTCGAGACCCCCAGCTCGCGGCGGGCGTCCTCGACCAGCCCCGGCTGGTGGTCGGCCATCCGCCGCAGCAGCACGAGTTGGAAGTCGAGCGGGCCGAAGGAGTGTGGCTGTACGTCCGTCATGGACCCATCCTGCCCGGCCCTTCTGACAACGCCCCCAACGCCCGGATTCGTGCCCCCGACACGCGGTGGAAGGCATGGTTCCACACAAGATCCACACATCCTCGGCCCCCATTGTCGACCGGCCCCCGCATAGCCTCCGTTGGCCATGGATTACTGCCACGTCTGCCGACGGCACCTCAACGGCGCACTGGCCTGCGCCGGATGCGGCACCCCCGCCGAGGAGCTGCGGCAGCCCGAGATCATCGATCTGGGCGTGTACGAGGCCGCCGCACCCGGCGCCGACACCGCCCCGACCGGTCATCGCCGTGCCGCCCGGCGCGAACCGCCCCGGCCGCGCCGCCGTGCGCGCAGACGGCGCGGACGCCTGGTGCTGTTCGGTTCGGCGGGCGTGGTGCTCGCGGCCGGGGCGCTGGGGATCGCGAAGCTCGCCGTCGAGCCGCCGCGGGACGACCGGGGCGCCGCCACCACCGTGCACGAGGAAGAGCAGATCTCGCAGGAGACGGCCGCGCCCGAGCCGGACCCCAGCGACGCGGGACCCGGGCGGCCCAGCGCCGTACCGGCCGGGACCGGGACCGGGCACGGCAAGGGCCACCCCAGGTCCGGCGGTACGTGGCCGGGGCCGGGCGGGACCGGCGCGCCCGCCCGGGACGGCGGCGCGCACGCGGCGACCGGCCCGACCCGCGCACCGGCGCCGGGCGCCTCGCCCAGCGCCACCGGCGCCCCGCCGTCGCCCTCCGGCCCGCCCTCGCCGTCCGCCTCGGACCCGGCGCCGCCCCCGTCCCGGCCCCCGTCGCCGACGCCGTCCCCGAGCGAGACGTGCGACCGCTTCCTGTGGTGGTGCCTGTAAGGGCCCGGTCAAGGGCAGGCGCTGCCTGCGGGCTGCGGGCTGCGGGCAGCGGGCTTTCGGGCATCGGGCGGCCGGGGTCCGGGGTCCGGGGTCCGGCCACCCGCACCGCCTCGCTCCGCCCCCCCGCCGCGGCTACTCCTCCGTACCGAGCATCCGCCGCAGCAGGTCCCGCAGGGCCGTCCGCTCCTCGGGGGAGAGCTCGGCCAGCGGCTCGCGGGCGAAGTCGAGGTCGTCGCGCAGCCGGGCCGCGATGCGCCGCCCCTCCTCGGTGGCCGCCGCCAGTTTGACCCGGCGGTCGTCGGGGTCGGGGCGGCGCTCGACGAGACCGCGCGCCTCCAGGCGGTCGATCATCCCCGTGACGTTGGACGGTTCGCACTTCAGCTTGCGGGCGATCGCGCGCATCGCGACCGGTTCGAGGGCGAGCAGTCCGAGCACCCGCGCCTGGGCGCCGGTGAGGGCGTGCTCGGCCGCGGCCCGCTCGTACTCCTCGTGGTAGCGCGCCACCACCGAGCCGATCAGCTCGACGACTTCGAGGGAGACGGGATCCATGCGTGTGGCCATGGGAACCAGCGTACCCAGATACTTGACAATCTCAAATATCCAGGAGCATGGTTGTTTCAGTTCATGAAATAAAACGCAGGAGGACGCACCGTCATGACCGCACTCCCCGCCACCAGCCGTGAATGGCACCTCGTCGCCCGTCCGCACGGCTGGCCCGTGCCGGGGGACTTCGCGCTCCGCGAGGCCCCGGTCGCCGCGCCCGCCGAGGGCCGGATCCTGGTCCGCAACCTCTTCATGTCCGTCGACCCGTACATGCGGGGCCGGATGAACGACGTGAAGTCGTACATCCCGCCGTTCCAGCTCGACAAGCCGATGGACGGCGGCGCGGTCGGCGAGGTCATCGCCTCCGCCGACGAGCGCTTCGCCGTCGGCGACCACGTGCTGCACGGGCTCGGCTGGCGCGAGTACGCCGATGTGGACGCCAGGCACGCCACCAAGGTCGACGGCTCGCTGGCCCCGCTCTCCGCGTACCTGGGCGTCCTCGGCATGCCGGGTCTGACCGCCTACGCGGGCCTGTTCGAGGTCGCCTCCTTCAAGGAGGGCGACACGGTCTTCGTCTCCGGCGCGGCGGGCGCGGTCGGCAGCCTGGTCGGCCAGATGGCGCGGATCAAGGGCGCCGCCCGGGTCATCGGCTCGGCCGGCTCCGACGACAAGGTGAAGTGGCTGGTGGAGGAGCTGGGCTTCGACGCCGCCTTCAACTACAAGAACGGCCCGGTCCGCGACCAGCTGCGCGAGGCCGCCCCCGAGGGCATCGACGTCTACTTCGACAACGTCGGCGGCGACCACCTCGAAGCGGCCATCTCCTCCCTCAACGTGCACGGCCGCGCCACCATCTGCGGCATGATCGCGGGCTACAACGACACCGAGCCGACCCCGGGCCCGCGCAACATGGCCATGGTGATCGGCAAGCGGCTGCGCCTCCAGGGCGTCCTCGTCGGCGACCACGCCGGGCTCCAGCCGCAGTTCGTGCAGGAGGTCGCGGGCTGGATCGCCTCCGGCGAGCTCAAGTACGGCGAGACGTTCGTCGAGGGCATCGACAACGGCGTGGACGCCTTCCTCGGCATGCTGCGCGGCCAGAACACCGGAAAGATGGTCGTCTCGCTGGGCGGCTGAACGCCGGGGCGGGACTCCTGCCCGCGCCGCGCCCGGCCCCCCGGGTGACCTCCGCCACGGCGGCTGACCTTATCGGGTGACTTCCGTCATCCGATAGGGTCTTTCCACATCACGGCTGTCGTGGGCGCGAGCGGCCGGGAACGAGCAGGAGGAGCACTCAGCATGTCCATCCAGCAGTCCGACGTTCTGTACACCGCCGTCGCCACCGCCGAGAACGGCCGGGACGGCCGCGTGGCCACCGACGACGGTCGGCTCGACGTCGTCGTGAACCCGCCGAAGGCGATGGGCGGCAGCGGCGCGGGCACCAACCCGGAGCAGCTCTTCGCGGCCGGCTACAGCGCCTGCTTCCAGGGCGCGCTCGGTGTCGTGGCCCGCCAGGAGAACGCCGACATCACCGGCTCGACCGTCACCGCCGAGGTCGGCATCGGCAAGAACGACGACGGCTTCGGCATCATCGTCAAGATCTCCGCCACCATCCCGAACGCGGACGAGGCCACCGCCCGCTCGCTCGTCGAGAAGGCGCACCAGGTCTGCCCGTACTCCAAGGCCACGCGCGGCAACATCACCGTGGAGCTCGCGGTCGCCTGACGCTCCGGGCTCCCCGGGCCGCACCGCGGCGGCGCGTGCGGCCCCCTGGGGGCTCTGCGGATCCACCCGCGCGGTTTCCCGCGCCCCGCACAGGGCCGAGGGGCCCTTCCGGGGCGCGGGGACCGGGCGCGCTTGCGCCGGGCCGGGCGATCGGGCGCGCTTGCGCCGCGCCGGGGGCGAGTGCGGTCCACCCCGCGCCGAGGGCTCGGGTGCGGCCCCGCCAGGCCAGGGGCCGGGCGCGGTCCACGCCCCACCGAGGGCCCCGCCGTGATCCCCCCGCGCCAGTGGCCGCGCGGGCTACGCCGCGTCCTCCACCGCCCGCTGCACCGCCCGTATCAGCCGCTCGTTCTCGGCCGCCGGGCCGCCCGGGAAGGCGTAGCGGCGCCGCACATAGCCGTACGAGAACCCCGCGCGCGGGTCCGCCAGGGCCAGCGTGCCCGCCGCGCCCCCGTGGCCGAACGCGTCTGCGCCCAGGCCCGCGTGGCCCAGGCCCAGTGCCTGGAAGCCGAGGGCGAAGGCGTCTTCCCCGGTCACCAGGTCCTTCTCCAGCGAGTGGGGCCGGGCGAACTCGGCGACCGTCTCCGGCTTCAGCAGCGGCTCCCGGCCGCCGAACGGGCCGATCGCCGCCGCGTACATCCCGGCCAGGCCGCGGGCGTTGCCCACGCCGCCCAGCGAGGCGGGCGCCTGCTCCTGCGCGGCCCGCGAATTGGCCAGCGCCACCAGGTCGAAGGCCGGGTCCGCGCTGCGGTTGAAGGCGATCGTCAGCAGACCGTGCCGACTGCGGCGCCTGCCCGCCTGCGCCGCCGCCTGCCCCGGCGTCAGCGCCATCGGCAGCACTTCGCGGGTGCGCGCCCGCTCGGCCCCGGGCAGCCCGAGGAAGAAGTCCAGTCCGTACGGCGCCCGCACGCGCTCCTCGAACAGCTCCCGCACACCGGCGCCGGAGACCCGCCGCACCACCTCGGCGACCAGCGCGCCGATGGTCAGCACGTGATAGCCGTGGCCCGCGCCGGGCCGCCAGAACGGGCGCTGGGCGGCCAGCCGCGCCGCCACCGCCCGGTCGTCGAGGAGCTCCTCGGGCGTGAACCCGCCGTCCGCGCCGATCAGCCCCGCCCGGTGCGCCAGCAGCTCGCGCACGGTGACGGCGCCCTTGCCCTCGGCGGCGAACTCCGGCCAGTACGCGGCGACTTCGCGGTCCAGGCCGAGCGCGCCGTCCTGGACGAGCAGCGCCGCGACCAGGTGGACCGCCCCGCTGGTCGCGGAGAAGACCGGGACCAGCGAGTCCCCGTCGACCAGGTCGCCCGCCCACAGGTCGGCGACCGGCTCGCCGTGCCGGAAGACGGCCAGCTGGGCGCCCGGGTCGTGCTCCTCCTCGGCGACGAACGCCGCCAGCTCCTCCCGTACGCCCTCGAACCCCTCGGCGACGGTTCCCTGCACGGTGCTGCCGCTCGGCATGTCGTCTCCCCGTATCGACCGGTCGGTCGCGCGATCGCGCGACGTGGTGATCCGCGACGGGAACGAGCGGCGGATGCGCCGAATTCCCGTACGGGGGCGGCGGTTACCGGTCGATACAATCCAGCCATGCGTGATCTTGGGGCGGGCTTCGGATATCTGGTCAAGGGACAGCGGTGGGTCGCCGGACACGGCAGGTCCCTCGGGGTCGGTCTGCTGCCCGGCCTGGTGACGCTCGTCCTGTACGCGGCGGCGCTCTTCGGCCTGGCCGAGGGCGCCGACGACTTCGTGGGATGGGCGACGCCGTTCGCCGACGGCTGGTCCTCGCCCTGGCTCGGCCTCTTCCGCGGCTTCCTGATCGCGCTGGTCTTCGCGATGGGCCTGTTCCTGGCCGTCCTCACCTTCACCGCGGTGACGCTCCTGGTCGGCCAGCCCTTCTACGAGAAGCTGTCCGAGGACGTGGACCGCGCCGAGAGCGGCGGCCACGCGCCCGAGTCCGGGCTTTCGCTCTGGCGCGACCTGTGGATCTCCGCCCGCGACTCGCTGCGGATCCTGGTCCGGGTGGCCTGCTACGGCGTCCTCCTCTTCGCCCTCGGCTTCCTGCCCGTGGTCGGCCAGACCGTGGTCCCGGCGATCGGGTTCTGCGTCTCGGGGTTCTTCCTCACCGAGGAGCTGACGGCGGTGGCGCTCCAGCGCCGGGGCGTGGAACTGCGCGAACGGCTGGTCCTGCTGCGCGGGCGGCGGCTGCTGGTCCTCGGCTTCGGCGTCCCGCTCACCCTGGCGTTCCTGGTGCCGTTCGTCGCGGTGTTCCTGATGCCGGGAGCGGTGGCGGGAGCCACCCTGATGGTCCGCGACCTGCGCGACGAGGACGGGCCGGACGACGACCCGGCCGCGGGCGAGCCCGTCGCCCCGGGCGCGACCGGCTCCGCCTGACCCGCCCCGGGGCCACGCCGGACCCTCCCGGGCCGCCCCGGATCCGGGGTCGCCCCGAAGCCCGCCGCAGGTCAGCGTGCCTCCAGCGCGCCGCCCAGCCGCCGCGCCGCCTCCCGCAGCCGTACGACGAAGGCGGCCACCGCCGGGGAGTCGGCGCGGCCGAGGCGGTGCGGGAGGCGGACGTCGTCATCACCATGCTCGCCGACCCGGCGGCGGTCCGGGAGGTCGCGGACGCGATGGTTCCGGCGCGGGGGGCGGGTACCACCTGGCCGGGGCGGACCTGGCGTCGATCGTCCGACCCGGCCCGCCCGGCCCGGCGGTTCAGCCGCGCGGCGCCGCCGCCGCGACCCCCACGATCGCCCGGATCTGCGCCACGATGTCCCGGCGGTTGCGGAGGAACTCCGGGTCGGTGACCGTGCCCGTCGACGGGTCCGTGTTGCCGGCGCCGAACTCCAGCACCGGGGTGTGGACGTGGCCGCCCGGCACCTTCAGCCCCAGCCGGTCGCGGAGCAGGGTGGCGCGGTAGGCGATCTCGTTGGAGAGGTAGTCGCCGCCGCCCCCGGCCCGCGCCGTCGACCCGGCCGTCGGCCCGTCCTCGCGCACCACCGGCGCCGACTGGCCCGCCGGGATCTCCGTCACCGAGGTGTGGTCGTAGACCGGGAAGCGGCCGGTGTCCGCGGCCGTGATCGCCCGGTACGGCAGGGTCGTCGCCGTCCACTGCGGCTGGCTCGCCGGGTCGGACACCGGCACCGTCTCCGTACGGGACAGGTCGTCGTTGTCCGGGAAGCCGCCCCGCCAGGCCCCGTTGAAGCGCTCGACGTCGATCCGGCCCACCCGGCCCTGGCTGACCGTGGTGAACAGGTCGACCTTCGGCAGCACCGGCCGCAGCGCCCGCTCGACCGTGCCCGCCGCGAAGTCGTCCCAGCGGACCGGGAACACGGCCGTCTCGACCCGGGCGGGCCCGTCGGCGGTGCGGATGACGGTCCCGTCCAGCGCCAGCGCGGTCGCCCCCGACGGATTGCTGATCCGGATGTCCCGGTCCAGCGTGAAGGGGTCGAAGCCGGTGGCCAGGACCCGCTTGACGCCCTTGGTCCGGGCCCCGAAGTCGATCGAGTCCTGGCCGCGCGAGGTGCGTTCGAGGCGGTCGAGCAGCGCCGCCCGCCCCCGCGCGTCCAGGGCGAACCCCGGCTCCCAGCCCCGCAGTTCACGGGTCATCCCGAGCCGCGCCCAGTACAGCGGCCGGTCGTCGTCGCGGCTGAGGTCGCCGCCCGAGGGGCCGCGCCCCTGCGCCCGGTCCACCGCCCGCCGCCACAGCCGCGCGCCCTCCCGGTCCACCAGCCGCCCGGCCTGCCGGTAGGAGCCCGCGGCGCGCAGCTCGCGGGCGAACTCCGGGGCCACCGCGTCGAATCCGGAGCGCCGCAGTATCTCCTGCGGCACGGCGAGGTCGAGCCGCTGCTCCTCGACGGTCGGCGGCGCCCCCGTCGTCGCGGCCCCCGCCGTCGCCGCCTGCGCCGGAACCGGTGCGAGCAGCGTGCCGCACGTCATCGAAGCGATCACCAGAGAGAGCCGTGCCACCCGCACGCGCCGTCCACGTACCACCGGACATCCTTCCGTCGGCCTGCAACCCGGGCGGCCAGTATCGAGAAGGAACTGCCCTGTGAACAGGGGGAGTCAGTGGGGCGGGAGGGGCGAACGAAGAGATCCGGCCGCCCGCGCCACGGCCGCCCGCAGCACGGCCGCCCGCGCCACGGCCCCCGCGTCCCGCTCCCGCCGCCCGGCGGTCCCCGGACCGCTCAGCGCACCCCGAACCCGTACACCGTCCGCGACGCGTACACCTCGCCCGGCCGCAGCACCGTGCTGGGGAACTCCGGGCGGTTGGGGGAGTCCGGGAAGTGCTGGGTCTCCAGGGCCACCCCGCCCTGCGGGCCGCCCGTGTACACCTGGAGCCCCGGCTCGGACGTGGTGACGGTGAGGAGCCGCCCCGAACCGGGGCAGTACAGCTCGGCGGCCGGGCCCGCGTCCGGCGCGTCGAGCACGAAGTTGTGGTCGTACCCGGTGTCCACCGCCCGCGCCGCGCGCAGATCGCACCGCGTCCCCGCCACCGGCGCCAGCTCGCCGGTGGGGATGCCCGTCGGGTCGGCCGGGGTGTAGCGGCCGGCCGCCACCCGCAGCTCGTGCGGCCCGGGGCCCAGCGACCAGTACGCGTGGCTGGTCAGGTTCACCACCGTCGCCGCGCCCTCGACCACCGCCCGGTAGCCGAGGGCGAGCGCGCCCGCCGCGTCCACCTCGTACGTCACCGACACGTCGAGGCGGCCCGGGAAGCCCTCCTCGCCGTCGGGGGAGACCCGCGAGAGCCGTACCGCGTACGGCGAGAGCGGCTCGGCCGCCCACACCCGCCGGTCGAAACCGGTGGGGCCGCCGTGCAGGCTGTGCCCGGCCGCGTTGCGCGCCAGGGCGTGGCGCACCCCGTCCAGCTCGAAGGCGCCGTGCGCGATGCGGTTGGCGTACCGGCCCACCAGCGCCCCGTAGCGGGGGCCGGGGTCCGCCACGAAGCCCGCGAGGGTGTCGTGGCCCAGCACCGTCTCACCCGGCGCCCCGGCCCGGTCCGCCACCCGCACCGACTGCACGATCCCGCCGTACGTCAGCACCCGCACCCGTGTCCCGGCGCGCTCCAGCGTCCAGCGGTGCACGGGCGTGCCGTCGGCCAGGGTCCCGAAGAGTTCCATGATCGAACCCTATGCCGGTCCGGGCGCGCGCCCCTACGCCGGCGGCGAGGCCGCCGTGACGTTGCGGTAGGCGATCTCCGCGAGCCTGCTCTGGCCGTCCTTGCTGGGGTGGAACCAGTCCCAGTGGCTCAGCTGGTCGTCGGTGAAGCGGTAGTCGAACACCGCGCCCCCGTCGTAGCGGCAGTAGCGGTCCCGCGCGCACACGTCCTTCAGCGCCGTGTTGTACGCCACCACCCGCCGGTACACCGCGTCGCGCCGCTCGACCGCCGCCACCCCCAGGTCGTCCGCGTCGCGCAGCATCGAGCGGCAGATCCCCAGCTTCCAGATCTGCTTGCCCAGCTCGTTCTCGCGGCCCTGGGACCAGAGCCGCTTGAGGTCCGGCACGCTCGACACGTACACCTGCGTCCTGGGCAGCTCGGCGCGCAGCCCGCGCAGCGACGCCTCGAAGCCCGCCCGGAAGTCCGCCGCGCTGGTCATCCCGGCCACCGAGTCCCGGCAGGCGTCGTTGCCGCCCACCATCACCGTGACCAGCTCGGGGCGGTGCGCCGCCGCCCGGGTCAGCTGGCCCGGCAGGTCCGACATGCGGGCGCCGGTCCTGGCGTAGTTCCAGGTGCGCCCGGCCGACGCGGCCCCGGCGCCGAGCAGCCGGGTGGCCAGCGAGTCGACCGCCGTGTCCGTACCGGTCGCCCAGGACACCTCCGGGCAGTCGGAGAGCACCATGCAGGCGTCGAAGCCCCGGGTGATGGAGTCGCCGACGGCGGCTATCGAGGCCGGGCGCGGGTTCCAGTGCGAGGTGGGCGTCGGCGAGGGGCGGGGCGCGGCGCCCGCGCGGTGCTCCCCGGCCGGTTCCGCGCTCGTGCATCCGGCCGCGGCGGCGAGCAGCGCCGCGGCGAGCAGGGCTCCCGCGGTCCGGGCGCGCCCGGAGCGGCCCCGGCGCGTCGGCAACGTCCCCTGGTCCATCCCCTGGTCCCCTCCGTCGGCTGCGCCCGGCGTCCTGGCGGGTGAAAGCTTCGTGTTTCCCGGGCCCAGGACCGACCGTACGACACCCTTCCGTCCGCTCCGCGCGGTAGCTTTGGCCCGTCCAGCCAGAGGAACCACGCCAGACGGCTCCGGTAAATTACATCACGTCACATACTGTCCCCTTTCAGGAGATTAACTCCCGATGCTGTTTACTGTTGATCCCCGGGGCAGAATGTCAGGTGCTGTCCTGACCGAGACCGGTAGGGGCGCGAGGCCGCTGGGGAAGGCGAACCTCGAACCGCACTGGAGGTCCCGGTGACGACACGTGGAGTTCTGTACATCCACTCCGCCCCGCGCGCGCTGTGCCCGCACGTCGAGTGGGCGGTGGCGGGAGTGCTCGGTGTGCGGGTCCAGCTCGACTGGATCCGCCAGCCCGCCTCGCCCGGCACCTGGAGAGCCGAGTTCTCCTGGCAGGCCGAACCCGGCACCGCCTCCAAACTCGCGTCCGCCCTGCGCGGATGGCAGCTGCTGCGCTTCGAGGTCACGGCCGAGCCGTGCCCGACCGCCGAGGGCGAGCGCTACAGCGCCACCCCCGACCTGGGCATCTTCCACGCGGTCACCGGCATCCACGGCGACATCCTGATCCCCGAGGACCGGCTGCGCGCCGCCCTGGCCCGCTCGGTGCGCGGCGAGACCGATCTGGAGGCCGAGATCGCCCGCCTCCTCGGCAAGCCCTGGGACGACGAGCTGGAGCCGTTCCGGTACGCGGGCGAGGGCGCGCCCGTGCGCTGGCTGCACCAGGTCGTCTGAGGGGCGTACGCCCCCGCTCGTGCGCGACGGAAAGGGCCCCCACCGCTCGGTGGGGGCCCTTCCGGTCGCGTAGGCGTCTCGGCCGGATCAGACGGAACGGAACGCCAGCACGACGTTGTGTCCGCCGAAGCCGAACGAGTTGTTGATCGCGGCGATCGACCCGGCCGGCAGCTCGCGCGGCTCGCCGCGCACGATGTCGGCCTCGACCTCGTCGTCGAGCTCGTCGAGGTTGATGGTCGGGGGCGCGATCCGGTGGTGCAGCGCCAGGACCGTGGCGACGGTCTCGATGCCGCCCGCGCCGCCGAGCAGGTGCCCGGTCATCGACTTGGTGGCGGAGACCGCGATGTGGTCCATGTCGTCGCCCAGCACCTTGCGCAGCGCCTTGATCTCGGCGATGTCGCCCTGCGGGGTCGACGTGGCGTGCGCGTTGAGGTGGACGACCTCGGACGGCTTCAGGTCGGTGGAGTCCAGCAGGTTCTGCAGGGCCGCCGCGACGCCCCGGCCGGTCGGCTCGGGCTGCGCGATGTGGTGGCTGTCGGCCGACAGGCCCTGGCCCAGCACCTCGCAGTAGACCCGGGCGCCGCGCCCGGCGGCGTGCTCGGCCGACTCCAGGACGACGACACCGGCGCCCTCGCCGAGGACGAAGCCGTCCCGGGCCTTGTCGTACGGGCGGGACGCCTGCTGCGGGTTCTCGTTGTTCTTGGACATCGCCATCATGTTGGCGAACGCCGCCACCGGCAGCGGGTGGATGGCCGCCTCGGTGCCGCCCGCGACCACGACGTCGGCGCGGCCGGTGCGGATCATCTCCACGGCGTAGCCGATCGCCTCGGCGCCGGACGCACAGGCGGAGACGGGGGTGTGGACGCCCGCGCGGGCGTTCACCTCAAGACCGACGTTGGCCGAGGGGGAGTTCGGCATCAGCATCGGGACGGTGTGCGGGGAGACGCGGCGTACGCCCTTCTCCTTCAGCACGTCGTACTGGTCGAGCAGGGTGGTCACGCCGCCGATGCCGGAGGCGATGACGGTGCCGAGGCGCTCGGGGGTGACGGGCTGGTCCTCACCGGCCGGGGCGGTGTAGCCGGCGTCGGCCCACGCCTCCTTGGCGGCGATCAGCGCGAACTGCGCCGAGCGGTCCAGCTTGCGGGCGAGCGGGCGGGGCAGCACCTCGCCCGGGTCGACGGCCGCGGTCGCGGCGATGCGGACCGGGAGTTCGGCGAAGCGCTCGCCCTCCAGGGGCCGGACGCCGGAACGGCCCGCCAGCAGACCTTCCCAGGTCGAGGCGGAGTCGCCACCCAGCGGTGTGGTTGCGCCGATACCGGTGACGACCACGGTGCGATTGGTCGAGCTCACAGGAAAATTCTCCACGTTTCAAAGGGGGATCAGCGGCGCCACCGCCGGGTGGCGGCAGTCACGCGGAACTGAGTCCGGGACTGGTCCGGGACTGTCCGGGAACCGGATCAGTCCTGGTGCTTCAGGATGTAGCTCGCGGCGTCGCCGACGGTCTTCAGGTTCTTGACGTCGTCGTCCGGGATCTTGACGTCGAAGCGCTCTTCGGCGGCGACGACGACCTCGACCATGGACAGCGAGTCGACGTCCAGGTCGTCCGTGAAGGACTTGTCCAGCTGGACGTCCTCGACGGGGATGCCGGCGATCTCGTTGACGATCTCGGCGAGACCCTCGACGATCTCTTCCTGGGTGGCGGCCATGTGGCGCTCCTTCGGTGTTTTTACGGGTTTGTGGGCATCCGGATGATCCGGTGTGCCTAGGGGAGGGTAACGACCGTCGCGGCGTACACGAGACCCGCCCCGAAGCCGATGACGAGCGCGGTGTCGCCGCTCTTCGCCTGTCCGGTCGCCAGGAGCCGCTCCATCGCGAGCGGAATCGAGGCGGCCGAGGTGTTGCCGGTGGTCTCGATGTCACGGGCGACCGTGACGTGCTCCGGCAGCTTGAGAGTCTTCACCATCGAGTCGATGATCCGCATGTTGGCCTGGTGCGGGATGAAGACGTCCAGGTCGTCCGCGCTGATTCCGGCCGCGTCCAGCGCCTGCTGGGCGACCTTCGCCATCTCGAACACGGCCCAGCGGAACACCGCCTGGCCCTCCTGCGTGATCGCAGGGAACTTGTCGACCGGGCCCTCGCGGTAGTCGGTCCACGGCACGGTCTGCTTGATCGTCTCGGACTTGTCGCCCTCCGAGCCCCACACCGTACGGCCGATGCCCGGCTCGTCGGCGGGGCCGACCACGACCGCGCCCGCGCCGTCACCGAACAGGAAGGCCGTCGCGCGGTCCTCCAGGTCGGTCAGATCGCTGAGCCGCTCGACACCGATGACCAGGACGTACTCCGCCGAGCCTTCGACGATCATGCCCTTGGCGAGGGTCAGGCCGTAGCCGAAGCCCGCGCAGCCCGCGGAGATGTCGAACGCGGCCGGCTTGACCGCGCCGATCTTGTCCGCGATCTCGGTGGCGACGGCCGGGGTCTGCTTGAAGTGCGAGACCGTGGAGACGATCACACCACCGATCTGCTCGGGGGTGAGACCGGCGTCCGCGATGGCCTTGCCCGCGGCGGCGACCGACATCGCCGACACGGTCTCCTCGTCCGAGGCCCAGTGCCGGGTCGCGATGCCCGAACGGGAGCGGATCCACTCGTCGGACGAGTCGATCGTCTCCAGGATGACCTCGTTGGGGACCACCCGGGTCGGCCGGTAGCCGCCGACGCCCATGATGCGGGCGTACGGAGCGCCCTTGCTGGGCTTGATCTTCGACATGCGCTACGGCTCCTTATCCGGCAGTCTGCTCGGTGATGAGCGCGCGGGCCGCTTCGAGGTCGTCCGGGGTCTTCAGGGCGACGGTCTTCACGCCGGGCAGCGCCCGCTTGGCCAGGCCGGTCAGGGTGCCGCCGGGGCAGACCTCGATCAGCGCCGTGGCGCCCAGCTGCTGGAACGTCTCCATGCAGAGGTCCCAGCGGACCGGGTTCGAAACCTGGTTGACCAGGCGGGCCACGATCTCGGCGCCGGTGGCGACGGTCTTGCCGTCGGCGTTCGAGACGTAGGTGAACCTCGGGTCGGCGATCTCCAGCGCGCGCGACGCCTCTTCCAGCTCCGCGACCGCCGGGGCCATGTGGTGCGTGTGGAACGCCCCGGCCACCTTCAGCGCCACCACGCGGCGCACGCCCTCGGGCTTGTCCGCCTCCAGGGCGGCCAGCTGCTCCAGGGTGCCCGCGGCCACGACCTGGCCCGCGCCGTTCACGTTCGCCGGGGTGATGCCGAGCTTCTCCAGGTGCGGGAAGACGACCTCGGGCGCGCCGCCCAGCAGCGCCGACATGCCCGTCTCGGTGACGGCGGAGGCCGCGGCCATGCCCAGGCCCCGCTTGCGCACGAAGCCGAGCGCGGCCTCCTCCGAGAGCACGCCCGCGTACGCGGTGGCGGTGATCTCGCCGACGCTGTGGCCCGCGACCGCGCCGGGCGTGATGTCACCCAGTGCCGCGGCCGAGAGGAGACCGGCGGCGACCAGCAGGGGCTGGGCCACCGAGGTGTCGCGGATGGCGTCCGCGTCCGCCTGCGTGCCGTAGTGGACGAGGTCGAGACCAATGGCGTCGGACCAGGCGGCGAGCCGGTCGGCGGCGCCGGGGAGGTCGAGCCAGGGGGTCAGGAAGCCGGGCGTCTGAGCGCCTTGGCCGGGAGCGACGAGTACGAGCACTCTCACACTCTCTCTTGTGGACGGCCCTGCTCGCCCGTGGGGACAGGGACGAAGAACCGTCGGGGGAATTGTGGGTGTCCGACAAAAGTCTAGGACTGTGGATCTCCGTCGGCCAGACGCCCCAGGATCAGGGCGATCCGGAGCGTGAAGGCGGAACGCACGTCGGACGGCGACCAGCCGGTGACGTCGGTCACACGTCGTAGCCGGTAGCGCACGGTGTTGGGATGGACGAAGAGCATCCGGGCCGCGCCCTCCAGGCTGCTCGCCTGTTCCAGATAGACGCTGAGCGTCTCCAGCAGGGCCGAGCCCGCCTCCTCCAGCGGTCTGTAGATCTCCTCCACCAGCTGCTCGCGCGCAGCGGGATCGGAGGCGATCGCGCGCTCCGGCAGGAGATCGTCCGCCAGAACCGGCCGCGGGGCGTCCTGCCAGGCCGAACACGCCTTGAGCCCGGCCGCCGCGGCCTGCGCGGAGCGGGTGGCCGCCAGCAGGTCGGGGACGACCGGACCGGCCACCACGGGACCGGCCGCGTACGGCCCGATCAGGGCCTTGGCGACCTGGAGCGGATTGTCGCTGCCGCCCGCGATGACCACCAGGCGGTCGCCCAGGACGCCGGTCAGCACCTGGAGCTTGGCGTGCCGGGCGGCCCGCCGGATCGCCTCGACGGTGAGCTCGCTGTCGCCGTCGGGGGCGGTGCCGAGCACCACGCAGACGTGCTCGGGCGAGTTCCAGCCGAGGGCGGCGGCGCGCGAGACGGCGCCCTCGTCGGCCTCCCCGGAGAGGACCGCGTTGACGACCAGCGACTCCAGCCGGGCGTCCCAGGCACCGCGTGCCTCGGCGGCCTGGGCGTACACCTGCGCGGTGGCGAAGGCGATCTCGCGGGCGTAGACGAGCAGCGCCTCGCGCAGGGTCGACTCGTCGCCCGGCGCGGCCACCTCCTCGATCGCCGCCTCCATGACCTCGATGGTGGTGCGGACCATCTCGACGGTCTGGCGCAGCGTGATCGCCCGGGTCAGCTCGCGCGGGGCGGTGCCGAAGACGTCCGTGGAGATCGCCTGCGGGGTGTCGGGGTGCCGGAACCACTCGGTGAAGGCCGCGATGCCGGCCTGGGCGACGAGACCGATCCAGGAGCGGTTCTCCGGCGGCATGGCCCGGTACCACGGCAGGTTCTCGTCCATGCGGGCGATCGCGTTCGCGGCGAGCCGGCCGGACGACTGCTCAAGGCGCTTGAGGGTCGCGGCGTGCGGGTGGGCGGCGTTCGGCGGCTGCGGCGATTCGGGTTCGGGCACGGGGACAAGACTGCCTTATCAGGACGGGTGAGTGCCCTGCCGGGGGTTGCGGGGCGGCCACGGCCCGCCCGGCGGGGCTACCGTGGAGCCGTGATTTCCGTGAGGCGCGCCGACGAGCGCTACCGGGGCGGCGACGCCGCGGCCGGCATCGAGTCCCTGCACGCGTTCTCCTTCGGGCGCTTCTACGACCCGGACAACCTGCGCTTCGGCCCGGTCCTGGCCTGCAACGAGGAGCGCCTCGCGCCGGGTGCGGGCTTCGACGAGCACCCGCACAGCCACACCGAGATCGTCACCTGGGTGGTGGCGGGCGAACTCACCCACCGCGACTCGGCCGGCCACGCCACGGTCGTACGGGCGGGGGACGTGCAGCACCTCAGTTCGGCCGGCGGGGTGCGCCACGAGGAGCGCAACGACGGCACCGCCCCGCTGGTCTTCGTCCAGATGTGGCTGGCCCCCAAGCGGCCCGGCGGCGACCCCGCGTACGAGATCGTCCGGGGCTTGGCCGACTCGACGCCGTACGCGGTGCTGGCGGCGGGCGCGATGCTCTACGTCCGGCGGCTCGCGCCCGGCGAGCGGACGGCGGTGCCGGACGCGCCGGGGGTGTACGTGCACGTGGTGCGGGGCGAGGCCGAGGTGGCGGGCGAGCTGCTGGGCCCCGGCGACTCGGCCCGCCTCACCTCCGAACTCGACCGGGACGCGGTCGCCCGCACGGCGACGGAGCTCCTGTTCTGGGAACTCAACGAGGTCTGACCGGACGAGTCCTCGTCCGCGGGCCGGTGGTGGGCTGCCCGCGAAGCTCCCCGCGGCCCGGAGGGCCGGCGGCCGGGCCGGCTCCTCCGGCCCGCGCGCAGCGACCGGCTACACCTCGGCCAGCAACGCGTCCGTGAACGGCGGCCACGCCTCGACGGCCCACGGCCCGAACGCCCGGTCCGTGAGGGCCACGCACGCCACCCCGGCCTCCGGGTCGACCCACAGGAACGTCCCGGACTGGCCGAAGTGCCCGAACGTCCGGGGCGAGGACGAACTCCCCGTCCAGTGCGGGGACTTCGCGGACCGGATCTCGAACCCCAGCCCCCAGTCGTTGGGGTTCTGGTGCCCGTACCCCGGCAGCACCCCCTTCGTCCCGGGGAACTGCACGCTCATCGCCTCGGCCACCGTCATCGGGTGCAGCAGCCGCGGCGCCTGCACCTCCGCCGCGAACCGGACCAGGTCCGCCACGGTCGACACGCCGTCCTTGGCGGGCGAGCCGTCCAGCGACGTCGACGCCATGCCCAGCGGCTCCAGCACGGCCTGGTGCAGGTACTGGGCGAACGGGATGTCCGTCGCCTTGGCGATGTGGTCGCCCAGGACCTCGAACCCGGCGTTGGAGTACAGCCGCCGCTCGCCGGGCGCCCCCATCACCCGGTGCTCGTCGAACGCCAGCCCCGAGGTGTGCGCGAGCAGATGCCGTACGGTCGAGCCCTCCGGCCCGGCGGGCTCGTCCAGTTCGACGGCGCCCTCCTCGTACGCGACGAGCGCCGCGTAGGCGGCGAGCGGTTTGGTGACGGAGGCGAGCGGGAAGCGCTGCCCGGTCGGGCCGTGCGATCCGACGACGGTGCCGTCCGCCCGTACGACGGCGGCGGCGGCGTGCGGCACGGGCCAGTTCTCGATCAGCGCCAGGCTCTTCATGCGTACGAGCCTAAACGGTCCCGCGGCGGTCCCCGTGGCGAAATCCGCTTGCTTGGAGTGCACTCCAACCTTCTAGGTTGGGGGCATGACGATGATCGAGAGCCTCCCCGTGAAGCCGTCGGTCGTGGACCTCTGCAAGGCCCGCCCCCTCCCCCCGCGCCCCGAGGGCCGGGACCGCTACACGATCAGCGAGGTCTCGGCGCTGAGCGGACTGACCGCGCACACCCTGCGCTGGTACGAGCGGATCGGGCTGATGCCGCACGTGGACCGCTCGCACACCGGGCAGCGGCGGTTCACCAACAAGGACCTGGACTGGCTGGTCTTCGTCGGCAAGCTGCGGCTGACCGGCATGCCGGTGGCGGACATGGTCCGCTACGCCGAGCTGGTCCGGGAGGGCCCCCACACCTTCGACGCCCGCCACGAGCTCCTGGAGCGGACCCGGCGCGACGTCCTGACGCGCATGGCGGAGCTCCAGGACACCCTCGCCGTCCTCGACCACAAGATCGAGTTCTACGCGGACGCCCGCCGCACGGCGGAAACGGCCTGACCGGCGGCGGCTCGGCGAAGAGCCGCCGCCCCCTCACAGCTCCGCCAGCAGGTCCGCCTTCTTCGCGCTGAATTCGGCGTCCGTCACCAGCCCGGCCCGGTGGAGTTCACCGAGGTGGCGGATCCTTTCCGCGATGTCCGCCGGATCCCGCCGCCCACCGGCCGCCCGGGGCGCCGGCACGGGTGCGACGGACGCGCCCCTGATCTCCTGGAGGACGGCCGCGGCGAACGGCAGCGACTCGTGGACCGGCCCGTACCCGAGCCCGAAGACGACCGCCGCCGGGTCCTGGTCGGCCTGCGCCGGGGCCGCGGGGGCGTCCCCGCGCGGCAGCAGCCGCAGATATCCGTCCAGCACCTCCGGCGAGCGCCACTCCACCCCGCTCAGCGCGGCGACCGGGAACGTCTGGTCGCCCGCCTTCCACTTGGCCGAGGAGGCACCCGTCCAGAACCAGCGGAACGACACCTGGCGCCCGTCGAAGCTCGCCTTGCCGTCGTACGCCTTGAAGCTCTGCGGCAGCTCCGGCGCCGCCACCACATAGCGCTCCGTCGGCTTCGCCGCGTCGGCGGCGAGCAGGGCGCGCAGCTCGTCCGCGTAGTACTCGGCGAGCGTCTCCCGCTCGGCGGGCAGCACCAGGCGGTACGGGTCGCACCCCTCCTTCAGCTGCCCCGCGGCAGCCTCCATCAGCGGATCGGCGCCCTGTCTCGGCACCGCGCGCAGCACCACAGTGCCGCGCTTGCCCGGGGTCAGCGTCACCGTCTCCAACGCTTCGTGGGGGATGCGCCGTTCGCGCAACGCCTGGAACAGCTTCGGCGTGCGGATCCCCCGTTCGAAGCGGATGAGTACGGAGTCGGGCTCGAACTCCCAGGTGGCATGAATTCCGGCCAGCACATCACCCATGCGCCTCATCGTAGGCGGCGCACGCCCGCGCGTCCCCCCTCGGCGCCGCCCGCAATGTCGTACGCCCTCACGCGG
Organism: Streptomyces sp. cg36; assembly: GCF_041080675.1. NCBI lineage: Bacteria > Bacillati > Actinomycetota > Actinomycetes > Kitasatosporales > Streptomycetaceae > Streptomyces > Streptomyces cyclosori. The sequence continues at coordinate 5,486,628 of NZ_CP163520.1, forward strand.
ACGCGCCGACTTCTACGCGCGTCAGGCCGCGTCCGCGCCGGAAATACCGCGCTGGCAGGCCGAATTGGCTTTCAGACAGCTCACCGAGCCGTACGAACCGACCCCTATCGCGGCGAAGTTGGCGAGACTCTGCGTACCCGGCTCGAAATAGCCCGCGTGGCCCACCGCGCCGGCCGCCGAGAGCACCCGGGCGCCGAAGCCGGACGACACCGGGTCGGCGCCGTGGCCGAGGCCCGCCACGTCCAGGTGCGGCACGTCCTCGATCCAGTCGCCGCGGTCCCGCATCGCCCACACCCGCGCCGAGGTGCCCAGGTGGGCGGCGCTCTGGGTGCGCATGCCGGGGCTGCCCGCGACCGCTATGTCCACCACGCGCGGCGGCAGCCGGTGCGCGGCGACCCCGCACAGCACCGAGCCGTAGCTGTGGCAGAACAGCGAGACCGGCGAGTTGCCGGGCAGTGCCCGCACCAGCCTGTCGAGGCGGACGGCGCCGTCCTCGGCGAGCCGGCCGATGGCCGCGTCGATGCCGAGTCCGGCCGGGGTCGTGTAGTCGGCCCAGGCGATCACCGCGGTACGGGTGCGCGGACCGGCCGCGCGCTCCGCCGCGTACAGCGACTGCGCCATGCCGACCGGGGCGGAGTACTTGCGGTTGCTCTTCTCGAACGTCATGACGTTGGTGTCGACGCCCGGGACGACCACGGAGATCCGCTCGGCGTGTTCGAGGTCGCCGAAGACCTCGGCCACCCGGCCGGTGTCCGACGGGTCGAAGGCCAGGATCTGGCGGCCGTCGTCGAGCAGCGACTCGTACCGGTGCATCCGGCGGGTGGCCTGGCCGCGGCCGTCGGTGGTGAGCCGGCTGTCGTGGGTGCGGGCCCGCTCGGTGTCGCGCGCCTCGGTGAGCGCCCAGCGGTTCGCCTGGTAGCGCAGCGGGACCGGCGCGCCGTTGAGGTTGCCGACGATCAGCGGGTAGCGCCGGGCCAGGTCGGTGCGCTCGGCCGGGGTCAGCGAGGCGAAGAAGCCGGCGAGCCGGTGCGGCGCGGTGTCCGGGGAGGGCAGCTTCTGCCCGTCGAGCGTGCCCTTGGCCCAGGCCCGGAGGGCGACGGCGCGTGGCTCGGTCGACGCCTGGTGGCCGCGGACCGCGGTCCAGCCCGAGGTCGCGAGCATCACGAACACGACGGCGAGCGCGAGCAGTGCGCGCCAGACGTTGAGTGTGGGGGAGGAGTCGAAGGAAGTCACTGCGCTACAGAGTAAGAGGCGGGCGGCGCCCACTGGGGTGACAGTGACTCAGATCACGTTTGAACAGGTCGCGGAGGGGGTCGGCGTGTCACCGCCCGCGCGCGCGGGCGCACGCTCCGTGCGGCGCGCGCCCCGGAGCACGGCCCGGCGGCGGTCCGCGCTCAGCCCCGCCAGTCGTCCGCGAGGGCCGGTCCGAGCTGGTCCAGATGGGCCTCGGTGAGACGGCGCAGGGCGTCGAACCCGGCGTCCTCGCCGTGGCTCCACAGCCCGCCCGCCACCCGCATCACGCCGGTGAACGCGGCCACCACGACCCGGGGGCGCGGATCGGTCGCGACGTCCACCCCCTCGCGCTCGGCGATCAGCCGGACGGTCTCCTCCTCCAGCTCGGCCGAACGGCGCAGATGGACGGCGAGCAGCGCCGGTGTGGACTCGATCACCTGGTACGTCCGCATGTAGAGCGAGAGCGGCACGACCGGCTGGAGCGTCTCCTCCAGCGTGTCCCAGGCCGCCGTCACGGCCCTGCGCATCGCGGTGACCGGGCTCTCGGCGGCCGGGCGGGCGCGCAGGGCCGCCGCGAAGTGCGACTCGACCGTCTCCTGGACGGCGAAGACGACCGCCTCCTTGCCCGCGAAGTAGCGGAAGAAGGTCCGCTGGGAGACCTCGACGGCGTCGGTGATCTCGTCGACCGTCGTCTCCTCGTACCCCTTGGTGGTGAAGAGCTCCAGGGCGACGCGCAGCAGGGCGTCACGGGTGCGCTGCTTCTTCCGCTCGCGCAGGCCGTTGCGGGCCGCGGCCGGGGCCGCGGGGTCCTGTCCCACCGTCACCGAGGGGTCCTCCTTCCATCACTTTGGGTCGCCAGCCTAGCGGCGGGTGTCCTGGCAGTGACCGACTAGTGAAACGGTTTGTCAACTGTCAGCGGCTGTCACTAACCTCGGGGCATGACTGGTCGGACAACTGTGGAATCCGCGCCGCTGGACCTCGTCCCGGCGCCCGCCAAGGGCCTGCGCGGCCACCCCTGGCTCACGCTCGTCAGCGTGGCGATCGGCGTGATGATGGTCGCGCTCGACGGCACGATCGTGGCGATAGCCAACCCCGCCATCCAGAAGGACCTCGGCGCCTCGCTCGCCGACGTGCAGTGGATCACCAACGGCTACATGCTGGCGCTCGCCGTCTCGCTGATCACCGCGGGCAAGCTGGGCGACCGCTTCGGCCACCGCCAGACGTTCCTGATCGGCGTGGTCGGCTTCGCCGCCGCCTCCGGCGCCATCGGGTTCTCCAGCAGCGCCGCCCTGGTCATCGCCTTCCGGGTGCTCCAGGGCCTCTTCGGCGCCCTGCTCATGCCGGCCGCGCTCGGCCTGCTGCGGGCCACCTTCCCGGCCGAGAAGCTGAACATGGCGATCGGCATCTGGGGCATGGTGATCGGCGCCTCGACCGCCGGCGGCCCCATCCTCGGCGGCGTGCTCGTCGAGCACGTCAGCTGGCAGTCCGTCTTCTTCATCAACGTGCCGGTGGGCGTGCTCGCGCTGGTCCTGGGCGCCGTCATCCTGCGCGACCACCGCGCCGAGAACGCCCCGAAGTCCTTCGACGTGCTGGGCATCGCCCTGCTGTCCGGCGCCATGTTCTGCATGATCTGGGCGCTGATCAAGGGCTCGGAGTACGGGTGGGGCAGCGGCCGGACCCTCGCCTTCATCGGCGGCGCCGTCGCCGGGTTCGTGCTCTTCGCGCTCTGGGAGACCAAGGTCCGCGAACCCCTGATCCCGCTCGGCCTGTTCCGGTCCGTACCCCTGTCGGCGGGCACGGTCCTGATGGTCCTGATGGCCTTCGCGTTCATGGGCGGCCTCTTCTTCGTGACGTTCTACCTCCAGAACGTGCACGGCATGTCGGCGGTGGACAGCGGCATGCACCTGCTGCCGCTCACCGGAATGATGATCGTCGCCTCGCCGGTCGCGGGCGCCCTCATCACCAAGCTGGGCCCGCGGATCCCGCTGGTCGGCGGCATGGTCTGCACGGCGGTGGCCATGTTCGGCATGTCCCGGCTCACCGTCGGCACGGGCACGGTGACCATGTCGATCTGGTTCGCCCTGCTCGGCCTCGGCCTCGCCCCGGTCATGGTCGGCGCCACCGAGGTCATCGTCGGCAACGCGCCGCTGGAGCTGTCCGGCGTCGCGGGCGGCCTCCAGCAGGCGGGCATGCAGGTCGGCGGCAGCCTCGGCACCGCGGTCCTGGGCGCGGTGATGGCCTCCCGGGTCTCCTCCGAACTGCCGGACAACTGGGCGGACGCGAAGCTTGTGCCGCTCTCCCCGGAGCAGGGCTCGGCCGCGTCCAAGGTGGTCGAGGTCGGTATCGCGCCGGTCCAGCCGGGCACGCCGCCGCAGGTCGCCGAGCGGATCGCCGGGGTCGCGCACGACACGTTCGTGTCCGGCATGAGCACCGCGTTCATGGTCGCGGGCATCGTGGCGGTGGTCGCGGCGCTGGTCGCCACGCTGACCAAGCGCGGCGAGAACAGCGAGGCGGGGGCGGGCGTGGGCCACATCTGACCCGCGGTCCGCCCAAGGGGTCACGTCTGCCCAGCGGTTCACCGGTGGGGCCACGTCCGGCCCCACGGTTCACCTTCGGGGCATCTCCGGCCCAAGGTTCACCTATTCGGATGAAGTGGGGCGACGGGGACGTCGTACGGAAACCCGGCGCGGCCGGGGCGCGTTCAACCGGGCGAGAGGGATCCGAGGCCAACCGGATCCCACGACACGGGGGTTGACGCACCATGCGTACGAACACGACGCGGAACAACACGACGCGGAACAACACGACGCGGACCATCACGGCCGCCGCGGCCGTCCTCGCCGCCACCACCGTCCTGCTGCCCGTCCCGGCCCACGCGGCCCCGCCCCGCCTCGGGGCGTGCGCGCCCGGAGAGCTCTGCCTGTGGGGGCGGGCCGACTTCAAGGGCAACCGGCAGGTGTACGACCTGCGCAACACCGAGCTGGAGAGCTGTACGGCGCTGCCGCCCGGCGCGGACGCCCAGTCCCTGGCCAACCGCACCGGCCGCCCGGTGACGGTCTATCAGTCGCAGGAGTGCGCGGAGACCGCGGAGTTCAACACCTATCCGGGCACCGGCTCCTGGGCGCCCGGACTGCCCTACCGCGTGCGGGCGTTCAAGATCTGGCAGAGCTGACGCCATGGGCGAGCGCTCACGGCAGGGGCGTGCCGCGCGTGCCCTGCCCGCAGCCGCAGGCGTGCTCCACCCGGCCGGTCAGCGCCGACACCTGGCCGCGCAGCGACCGCACTTCCTGGGTGAGGGTCTCCAGGAGCGCGGTCTGGCGGCGCTCCTCCTCGCCGTCGCGCTCGAAGCGCGAGATGAACCAGGCGGCGATGTTCGCCGTCACCACACCGAGCAGGGCGATGCCGGAGAGCATCAGGCCCACCGCGATCAGCCGCCCGAGCCCGGTGGTGGGGGCGTGGTCGCCGTAGCCCACGGTGGTCATCGTGGTGAACGACCACCACACCGCGTCGCCCAGCGTCTTGATGTTCCCGCCCGGCGCGCCCCGCTCCACCTCCAGCACGGCCAGCGAGCCGAACATGAGCAGCCCGACCACCGCGCCGCCGACATAGACGGTCAGCTGTATCTGGGGGGCCATCCGCGCCCGGCGCCCCACCAGCGCCAGGGTGGAGACGACCCGCAGCAGCCGCAGCGGCTGGATCAGCGGCAGCACCACCGCCAGCAGGTCCAGCCAGTGCGTGCGCACGAACCGCAGCCGCTCGCCCGACAGCCCGAGCCGCACGAGGTAGTCGCCGGCGAACGAACCCCACACCACCCACTCCACCCCGACGCACGCCTCCTGCACCCGGCTCCCGGCCCCGGGATGGACGACGGGGACGGTGTAGGCGAGGGCGAAGGCGACGGCCAGCGCGAGCAGCGGCCACTGGGTGCGTCGCTCCCACCGGGTCTGCGCGGGAAGTTGCTTCATAGGCGCATAGTAAAAGCGCCCCCGCGCCCGTCAGGGGCGCGGGGACGAGTGGGGGCGGACCGGCACGGCGCGCGGCGGGACGGTCACCTCGCCCCGCCGCGCGCCGGAAGGCACCCGCTCCGCGGAGCGTTACGCGTCACCGCCCGCGGCGCCGGGGTCGGCCGCCGCGACGTCCAGGAGCTGGTAGCGGTCGACGGCCTGCTTCAGGACCGAGCGGTCGACCTTCCCGTCCCGGGCGAGCTCGGTGAGCACCGCCAGGACGATCGACTGCGCGTCGATGTGGAAGAAGCGCCGCGCCGCGCCCCGGGTGTCGGCGAAGCCGAACCCGTCGGCGCCCAGCGAGTTGTACCGGCCGGGCACCCAGCGCGAGATCTGGTCCGGGACCGAGCGCATCCAGTCCGAGACGGCGACGAACGGCCCCTCGGCGCCGGACAGCTTGCGCGTGACGTACGGGACGCGCTGCTCCTCCTCGGGGTGGAGCAGGTTGTGCTCCTCCACCTCGACGGCGTCGCGGCGCAGCTCGTTCCAGGAGGTGGCGGACCAGACGTCGGCCCGGACGTTCCACTCCTCGGCGAGGAGGCGCTGGGCCTCCAGGGCCCACGGGACGGCCACGCCGGACGCCATGATCTGCGCCGGGACGCTGCCCGAAGTGCCCCGGGCGATGCGGTGGATGCCCTTGAGGATGCCGTCCACGTCGACGTCCGCCGGCTCGGCCGGGTGCTGGATCGGCTCGTTGTAGACGGTGAGGTAGTAGAAGACGTCCTCGCCCGGCCGCCCGTCCGCGGTCTCGCCGTACATCCGGCGCAGACCGTCCTGCACGATGTGCGCGATCTCGTAGCCGTACGCCGGGTCGTAGGCGACACAGCCCGGGTTGGTCGAGGCCAGCAGCTGGGAGTGGCCGTCGGCGTGCTGGAGGCCCTCACCGGTCAGCGTCGTGCGCCCGGCGGTCGCGCCCAGCACGAAGCCGCGCGAGAGCTGGTCGGCCATCTGCCAGAACTGGTCGCCGGTGCGCTGGAAACCGAACATCGAGTAGAAGACGTAGACCGGGATCAGCGGCTCGCCATGGGTGGCGTACGCCGAGCCCGCGGCGATCAGGGAGGCGGTGCAGCCCGCCTCGGAGATGCCGTCGTGCAGCATCTGCCCGGTCGGCGACTCCTTGTAGGCGAGCAGCAGATCGCGGTCGACCGCCTCGTACTGCTGGCCCAGCGGGTTGTAGATCTTCGCACTCGGGAAGAACGCGTCCATGCCGAACGTGCGGTACTCGTCGGGCGCGATCAGCACGAACCGCTTGCCGATCTCCTTGTCCCGCATCAGGTCCTTGAGGATGCGGACGAACGCCATGGTGGTGGCGATCGACTGCTGGCCCGAGCCCTTCTTCGCCGCCGCGTAGGTCTTGTCCTCCGGCAGCGCCAGCGGCTTCGCCCGCACGACCCGGGTCGGCACATAGCCGCCGAGCCCCTTGCGGCGGTCGTGCATGTACTGGATCTCTTCGGAGTTGCGGCCCGGGTGGTAGTACGGCGGGGCGCCGGCCTCCAGCTGGGCGTCCGTGATCGGGATGTGCAGCCGGTCGCGGAAGCGCTTGAGGTCCTCGACCGTCAGCTTCTTCATCTGGTGGGTCGCGTTGCGGCCCTCGAAGTTCGGGCCGAGCGTCCAGCCCTTGACCGTCTGCGCCAGGATCACGGTCGGCTGCCCCTTGTGGGCCTTGGCCGCCGCGTACGCCGCGTACACCTTCTTGTGGTCGTGACCGCCGCGGCCCAGGTGCTGGATCTGCTGGTCGGTCATGTTCTCGACCATGGCGCGCAGCCGGTGGTCGTCGCCGAAGAAGTGGTCGCGGATGTAGCCGCCGGTCTCCGTCGCGTACGTCTGGAACTGGCCGTCCGGCGTGGTGTTCAGCTTGTTGACCAGGATGCCGTCGCGGTCCTGGGCGAGCAGCGGGTCCCAGGAGCGGTCCCAGACCAGCTTGATGACGTTCCATCCGGCGCCGCGGAACTGCGACTCCAGCTCCTGGATGACCTTGCCGTTGCCGCGCACCGGGCCGTCGAGGCGCTGGAGGTTGCAGTTGACGACGAAGGTCAGGTTGTCCAGGTGCTCGCGGGCGGCGATGGAGAGCTGGCCCAGCGACTCCGGCTCGTCCATCTCGCCGTCGCCCAGGTACGCCCAGACGTGCGAGTCGGAGGTGTCGGCGATGCCGCGCGCCTCCATGTAGCGGTTCATCCGCGCCTGGTAGATCGCGCCGAGCGGGCCGAGGCCCATCGAGACGGTGGGGAACTCCCAGAAGTCCGGCATCAGCCGCGGGTGCGGGTAAGAGGACAGCCCGTACGGCGCCTTGGACTTCTCCTGGCGGAACGCGTCGAGCTGCTGCTCCGAGAGGCGGTCCAGGAGGTAGGCGCGGGCGTAGATGCCGGGGGAGGCGTGCCCCTGGAAGAAGATCTGGTCGCCCCCCTTGCCGTCGTCCTTGCCCCGGAAGAAGTGGTTGAAGCCCACGTCGTAGAGGGAGGCGGAGGAGGCGAAGGTGGCGATGTGGCCGCCGACCCCGATGCCCGGGCGCTGGGCGCGCGAGACCATGACCGCCGCGTTCCAGCGGGTGGCGTTGAGGACCTTGCGCTCGATCTCCTCGTTGCCGGGGAAGAAGGGCTCGTCCTTGGTGGCGATCGTGTTCACATAGTCCGTGCTGCGCATCTCGGGCACGGCCACGCGCTTCTCGCGGGCGCGCTCGATGAGGCGGAGCATCAGATAGCGGGCGCGCTCGCGGCCCCGCTCGTCGACCGCCGCGTCCAGGGAGGCGAGCCACTCCTCGGTCTCCTCCGGATCGAAGTCCGGGACCTGGCTGGGAAGGCCGCCAATGATGATCGGGTTGCGATCGGATCCGGAAGCCACGCTGTTCCTTCGCTGTCGGGGGGCGTGCGGGGTTGGTGCGCCGCATCCCATCGTGGACCGCGAGGACGCAAACGTCATCTCTACCGAGGGGTAACGAGGTGTGCGGCTGCCCAAATCGCAACCTTACGCCCAAGTCGTCAATGTGTTCCCGAAAGGGTGCGTCACCCCGATTGGCGTATGCAGGGAGCAGAAGCGTGCAAACTATCTGCAAGGGTGTGGGATGAATCACCACACGTGCCGGGTTCGCCCCTCAGCGGGGGCACACTGCACCCCAAAGGGCGGGTTCGGGGGCCCGGTACTTGCGCGATTCGTCCCGCCCGTGTGGACTACGCCCAAAGCCTCGCGTACGCGTGCGGCTGCAGTACTTACCGAATCAAGATCAGGAGGCAAGCCGTGAGCGCGACCGCGGACCACGCGGAGGAGCGGACCAACCCGGCCGGACGGCTGGGGTTCGAGCCCGGACAGGTGGTCCAGGAGATCGGCTACGACGAAGACGTCGACCAGGATCTCCGTGAGGGCATCGAATCGCTGATCGGCCAGGACCTGGTCGACGAGGACTACGACGACGTCGCCGACGTCGTGCTGCTGTGGTTCCGCGACGAGGACGGCGACCTTACGGACGCCCTGGTGGACGCCATCGGTTTCCTGGAGGACGGCGGCACGATCTGGCTGCTGACCCCGAAGACCGGCCGGGACGGCTACGTCGAGCCCAGCGACATCAACGACGCCGCGCAGACCGCCGGCCTCTCGCCGGCGAAGAGCATCAGCGTCGGCAAGGACTGGTCGGGCACCCGCCTGAAGTCCGGCAAGCGCTGATCCTCCACGCCCCAGGGCCCCCACCGGCACCGCCGGTGGGGGCCCTGTGCGTAGGGTGGGGTTCACCGGAACGGCCCACGCGGGCCGCCGGATCGGGTCCACAGAAGGGAAGGCGTTTCCATGGCGATCGAGGTCGGCACCAAGGCTCCGGACTTCGAGCTGAAGGACAACCACGGCCGCACCGTGAAGCTCTCGGACTTCCGCGGCGAGAAGAACGTGGTGCTCCTCTTCTACCCGTTCGCCTTCACCGGCGTCTGCACGGGGGAGCTGTGCGCGCTCCGCGACGAGCTGCCGAAGTTCGTCAACGACGACACCCAGCTGCTCGCGGTCTCCAACGACTCCATCCACACCCTGCGCGTCTTCGCCGAGCAGGAGCGGCTGGAGTACCCCCTCCTGTCGGACTTCTGGCCGCACGGCGCCGTCTCGCGCGCGTACGGCGTGTTCGACGAGGAGAAGGGCTGCGCGGTGCGCGGCACCTTCATCATCGACAAGGAGGGCGTGGTGCGCTGGGCCGTCGAGAACGGTCTTCCGGACGCCCGCGACCTCAATGACTACGTGAAGGCGCTCGACACCCTGTGATCCTTCGGTCGAATCGCCTGTTTGAGGCGGGAACCGGTCACTAGGATCCAGACGTTGATCCGATGCAACCAACGTACGACGGGGACGCTGACCTAAGCCGGCCCCTCACACCATTGGGAGGACTCGTGGGAGTCAGCCTCAGCAAGGGCGGCAACGTCTCGCTGACCAAGGCCGCCCCCAACCTGACCGCGGTCATCGTGGGTCTGGGCTGGGACGCTCGTACCACCACCGGGGGTGACTTCGACCTGGACGCCAGCGCCCTGCTGACCAACGACCAGGGCAAGGTCGCCAACGACTCGAACTTCGTCTTCTTCAACAACCTGAAGAGCCCCGACGGCTCCGTCGAGCACCAGGGTGACAACCTCACCGGTGAGGGCGAGGGCGACGACGAGGTCATCAAGGTGAACCTGGCCGGTGTCCCGGCCGACGTTCACAAGATCGTGTTCCCGGTCTCGATCTACGAGGCCGAGAGCCGCCAGCAGTCGTTCGGCCAGGTCCGCAACGCGTACATCCGCGTGGTGAACCAGGCCGACAACAGCGAGCTCGCCCGGTACGACCTGAGCGAGGACGCCTCGACGGAGACCGCCATGGTCTTCGGCGAGCTGTACCGCAACGGCGCGGAGTGGAAGTTCCGCGCCATCGGCCAGGGCTACGCCTCGGGCCTGCGCGGCATCGCGCAGGACTTCGGCGTCAACGTCTGAGCCGTCGCTCTTCCTCGTCCGGCGCCGCACCCCGTGCGGCGCCGGACGTGCACAGCCTTCGTTCGCCATTCATGGGGAGGACTCACGATCATGGGCGTCACGCTCGCCAAGGGGGGCAATGTCTCCCTCTCCAAGGCCGCACCGAACCTCACCCAGGTGCTGGTCGGCCTCGGCTGGGACGCGCGTTCCACCACCGGAGCCGACTTCGACCTCGACGCCAGCGCGCTCCTGTGCCAGTCGGGCCGGGTCCTCGGGGACGAGTGGTTCGTGTTCTACAACAACCTCACCAGCCCGGACGGCTCGGTCGAGCACACCGGTGACAACCTGACCGGTGAGGGCGAGGGCGACGACGAGTCGATCATCGTCGACCTGGCCAAGGTGCCGGCCCACTGCGACAAGATCGTCTTCCCGGTCTCCATCCACGAGGCGGACAACCGGGGCCAGACCTTCGGCCAGGTCAGCAACGCCTTCATCCGCGTGGTGAACCAGGCGGACGGCCAGGAGCTGGCACGCTACGACCTCAGCGAGGACGCCTCCACCGAGACCGCGATGATCTTCGGCGAGCTCTACCGCTACAGCGGCGAGTGGAAGTTCCGTGCCGTCGGTCAGGGGTACGCGTCCGGACTGCGGGGGATCGCTCTAGACTTCGGGGTCAACGTTTCGTAAAGCCGTTCCCAAATACGGGCGCGGCGCGGGGAGGCCCTCCCTCAGACCTGTCCGGGGGGACCCCCACTAGCTAGATGGGGAAGTCAGTGATTCTGAAAACCTTCGGCTGGTCATTCGTGATCACTGCGGTCGGTCTGGCGCTTGCGGTGCTCTACGACGGCTGGACCGCGTTCGGGATCGTGGCGATCCTGTCCATCCTGGAGATCTCGCTGTCGTTCGACAACGCGGTCGTCAACGCGGGCATCCTGAAGAAGATGAACGCCTTCTGGCAGAAGATCTTCCTCACCGTCGGCGTGCTCATCGCGGTCTTCGGCATGCGGCTGGTCTTCCCCGTCGTCATCGTCGCCATCAGCGCCAAGATCGGCCCCATCGACGCCGTCAACCTCGCGCTGAACGAGAAGGAGCACTACAAGGAGCTGGTGACCGACGCGCACGCGTCGATCGCCGCCTTCGGTGGCATGTTCCTGCTCATGATCTTCCTGGACTTCATCTTCGAGGACCGGGACATCCAGTGGCTGCGCTGGATCGAGCGACCGCTGGCCAAGCTCGGCAAGGTCGACATGCTCTCGGTCTGCATCGCGCTCGTCGTGCTGCTGATCTCCTCGATGACCGTCGCGACCCACGCCCACCTGCACGGCGGGGCGCACGCGGACAAGGCCCAGACGGTCCTCATCTCCGGCATCGCCGGTCTCATCACGTACATGATCGTGGGCGGCCTCTCCGGGTACTTCGAGGACAAGCTGGAGGAGGAAGAGGAAGCCGAGCTGGAGGCCGAGGAAGCGGCCAAGAAGAGCGGCAAGGGCGGCGCCTCGGCGGTCCTGCTGGCCGGCAAGGCCGCGTTCTTCATGTTCCTCTACCTGGAGGTCCTGGACGCCTCGTTCTCCTTCGACGGCGTCATCGGCGCCTTCGCCATCACCAACGACATCGTCCTGATGGCGCTCGGCCTCGGCATCGGCGCCATGTACGTACGGTCGCTGACCGTCTACCTGGTCCGCCAGGGCACCCTCGACGACTACGTCTACCTGGAGCACGGCGCGCACTACGCGATCGGCGCCCTCGCCGTGATCCTCCTGGTCACCATCCAGTACGAGATCAACGAGGTCATCACCGGTCTCGTCGGTGTCGTCCTGATCGCCTGGTCGTTCTGGTCCTCGGTCCGCCGCAACAAGCGGATCGCGGCCGAGGGCGGCGAGGGGGCCGGCGAGAAGGCGGAAGTCTCCACCGGGGTCTGACGTCCGGGGTGTGACCCGTCGACGATTGCGGAACGCTCTGAGCGGGGCGGTCATGAGGTCCGTTGCCTCCTGGCCGCCCCGCCGTTCTGTGAGGCGGGGCCGCGCACGACATATCCGTATAGGGGTGGGGAAGAAATGGCCTTCTGGGACAGCCTGTGGCGGGGCAGGCCGTCGGCGCAGTTCGACACGGGCAGCGCCGCGAGCAACTCCATCGAGCTGACCAAACGGCACCCGGTGGTCTCGCTGGGCAAGCAGGGCGCCAACTCCGGCAGTCTGCGCGTCAACCTGTCGTGGCGGATGCGCACCTCCGACTTCGGCGGCCGGTCGCAGCCGAGCGTGCTGCGCCACCCGTTCAAGCTCTTCAAGCCGGACGTGGTCCAGGCCCACACCCAGGGCGTCGTCAACGTCGACCTCGACCTCGGGGTCCTCTATGAGCTGACCGACGGCTCCAAGGGCGTGGTGCAGCCGCTGGGCAGCTTCTTCGGGGCCACCAACGCGCCGCCGTACGTCCAGCTCAGCGGCGACGACCGGTTCGGCTCCCCGTCCGGCGAGACGATCTACGTCAACCTGGACCACCGCGAGTCCATCAAGCGGCTGCTGGTCTTCGTCTACATCTACGACCAGACGCCCGCCTTCGACCGCACCCACGCCAAGGTCACGCTCTACCCGAGCAACGGTCCCAGGATCGAGATCGACCTCGACGAGCACGCCCCGCAGGCCCGCTCCTGCGCGGTGGTGACCATCGAGAACGTCAAGGGCGACATGGTGGTGCGGCGCGAGGTGAAGTTCGTCTACGGCTTCCAGGCCGAGCTGGACCGGCTGTACGGATGGGGCCTGCAGTGGGGCCGGGGCTACAAGGCGAAGGCATGAGAGCCGGGGCGTGAGCGGGCCAGGCGGCCATCCGGCCGCCCGCCCCCGCCGGTCACTGCCGGATGAACTGCGGCCCCATCGGGGGCAGCACGAATTCCGGGTCGAAGGAGTCGGCCCCGGTCACCGCGGGCTGCGGGTAGCCGTACCCGGAACGGTCCGCCGCGCCGGACGCGGGCTGCGGATAGCCGTACGAGGGCTGCCCCGCCGGCGCGTGCTGCGGCGGCGCGGGGTGCGGGTAGCCGTAGGCGGGCGCGGAGGTCGGCATCGGCGGCACGTACGGCTGGGTCTGCGGCTGGGGCAGCGGCTGGGGCTGGGACTGCGACGGGGGCGCGGCGTGGGCCGGGGCCTGCTGGTCCGCCCCCTCGCCGCCCTGCCCGGCGTCCTCGTCCACCGAGATCCCGTACTCGGTGGCCAGGCCCACCAGGCCGGTCGGATAGCCCTGGCCGACCGCGCGGAACTTCCAGGCGTCGCCGCGCCGGTACAGCTCCCCGCAGATGATCGCGGTCTCCTCGCCGGTCTCCGCCTTCACATCGAACACGGCGAGCGGCTCGGCCCCGGCCGGGCCCGCGTCGTACAGCAGAACCCGCAGGTCACGCACGGAACCGAAGGTCGCGCCGTCCGAGGACGCGGTGACCAGGACCCGCTCGACGGAGGCGTCCAGCGCGGTCAGATCGGCCTCGATGGTGTCGGTGAGGCCCTCGCCGACCCGCTTCTTGGGCAGCCGCCGCACCAGGCCGGAGGGGTGGCGCGGCTGGTTGTAGAAGACGAAGTCCTCGTCGGAGCGCACACGGCCGTCGGCGGCGAGCAGCAGGGCCGAGGCGTCCACGTCCGGGACGTCGGCGCCCGGCGTCCAGCGGAGCACGGCCCGTACGGCCGTGGCGTCCAGCGGGACGTTGGATCCCTTCAGCATCGCGTGCGTCATGGTCGCCATCCTGCCTTCCCGCCGCCCGCCCGGACAACGCGGGGGCCTTGTCCCGCAGATGAGCGGTACGTACCTTACGTACCGCGTACGCGCGCGGCACGGGAAGGGCGCGGGCGAGTTACCGCGATTTCATACGGACGGGGAACTCGGGACGCCGCTTCCTACGTACTATTACCGGCCACCCACCGTCAGCCCGTCCGTGCCATCGTTGCAGTACAGGGGAATCCATATGCGTCACTTCGGGCACGTTCCGCCTGCTGCTCGGAAGGACCTGTTCCACCGGGAGCCCGCCGAGTTCAGCTCGGACTCTCCCGCACGGGTGCTGGCCGCCGCCCTCGGAGCCACGCTCTACAGCCCGGCGACCCGGCCCTCGCTCGCCGACGACGTGCTGAAGCAGGCCCGGCGCGGAGTGGTCTCCATGGTGCTCTGCCTGGAGGATTCGATCGATGACGCCGAGGTGGCGGGGGGCGAGGAGAACCTGGTCCGCCAGTTCGCGGAGCTCGACGCGCGCGGCGGCGAGCCCCCGCTGCTGTTCATCCGGGTCCGCGAGCCCGCCCAGATCCCCGATCTGGTGCGCCGGCTCGGCCCCTCGGTGCGGCTGCTGTCCGGATTCGTACTGCCGAAGTTCACCGAGGAGCGCGGAGTGCCGTTCCTGGAGGCGCTGACGGCGGCCGAGGCCGCGGCGGGCCGCCGGCTCTTCGCGATGCCGGTGCTGGAGTCGCCCGAGCTGCTCCATCTGGAGACCCGCTGCGAGACGCTGACCGGCATCGCCCGCACCGTCGACAAGTACCGGGAGCGGGTGCTGGCGCTGCGGCTGGGCGTGACCGACTTCTGCTCCGCGTACGGGCTGCGCCGCTCGCCCGACATGACGGCGTACGACGTGCAGATCGTCGCCGGGGTGATCGCCGACGTGGTGAACGTACTGGGCCGGGCCGACGGCACTGGGTACACGATCACCGGCCCGGTCTGGGAGTACTTCAGACTGCAGGAGCGCATGTTCAAGCCCCAGCTGCGCCGCAGCCCCTTCCTGGAGGGGCGCGCCGAGGAGCTGCGCGACGCGCTGATCGAGCACGACATCGACGGCCTGCTGCGCGAGATAGAGCTCGACCGGGCCAACGGGCTGCTCGGCAAGACCTGCATCCACCCCTCCCACGTGGTGCCGGTGCACGCCCTGTCCGTGGTCAGCCACGAGGAGTACAGCGACGCGCGGGACATCCTGCGCCCCGAGCGGGGCGGGGGAGGGGTGCTGCGCTCGGCGTACACCAACAAGATGAACGAGGTGAAGCCGCACCGCGCCTGGGCCGAGCGGACCCTGCTGCGCGCCGAGGTCTTCGGCGTCGCGCACGAGGACGCCGGCTTCGTGGAGCTGCTCACCGCCGGCCTGTCCGGATGACCGGCTCAGAGATACGCAGAGGATTCGACAACGTGGTGGTCTGGTCGGGAACGTGGGTCGCGCGGCGGCTCGGGGTCGAACTCCAGGGCGACGAGCGGTTGCCCGGGCTGCTGGGCCTGGCCCTGCGCCGCAACCCCAAGCGCGCGCACCTGCTGGTCTCCAACGTGCTGGGCAAGCACGTGCCGCAGTGGCCCTCGCGGGTGTACGGGGCGGGGTTCGCGCTGGGCGAGGAGGTGCGGGAGCTGCTCGGCCCCGACGCGGCCGGGGCGGTCGTCCTCGGGTACGCGGAGACGGCCACCGGCCTCGGGCACGCGGTGGCCGACGGGATCGGGGTGGCGCCGTACCTCCACTCCACCCGCCGCCCGGTCGCCGGGGTGGCGCGCGCGGGCGGCTTCGAGGAGTCCCACTCCCACGCGACCTCGCACCTGCTGCTGCCGGAGGATCCGGCGCTGCTGGCCGGGGAGGGGGCGCTGGTCCTGGTCGACGACGAGTTCTCGACGGGCAACACCGTCCTGAACACGATCCGGAGCCTGCACGCCCGCTTCCCGCGCTCGCGGTACGTGATAGTCGCCCTGGTCGACATGCGCTCCCCGGCCGACCGGGACCGCCTGACCGCGTTCGCGGCGGAGATCGGGGCCGAGGTGTCCCTGGTCGCCTCGGCAGCAGGAACGGTTCTGCTGCCGGAGGGGGTGCTGGAGCGGGGGATGGCGCTGGTGGCCGAGCACGAGCGGGGGGCTGAGCCGGAGGCGGCGGCGGGGGCCGTGCCGGGCGCCCCGGACGTGGTGGCGGGGCCCGTGGCGGACGGGGTGGCGGGGCCCGGCCCGGACGTCCCGGACGCGGTGATGGGGCAGGTCCCGGGCGCGGCGGACGTGGTGGCGGGGCCCGGGCCGCGCGCTGCGGCCGTGGCGGCCGGGCACGTCCCGGGCGCGGCGGAGGTGCCGGCTGGGCACGAGTCCCTGCCGGATGCGGCGGCCGGGGTGGCCGCGCGCGAGCCGGACGTCCCGGACGCGGACGCCTCGGACGCGGCGGCGGGGGCCGTGCCGGGCGTGGTGGCCCGGTCCCTCCCGGACGCGGTGGCCGGGCTGCCCCGTGGCGGGGAGCCGTCGCTCGGGGCGGGCGGCCGTGGTGGGCGCGAGGCGGAGCGTGCCGCCGCCCGCGTGCGCGCCGTCGACCTCGCCTGGCCCCCCGGTCTCCCCGACGGGGGCCGCCACGGGTTCACCCCCGCGCACCGGGGCGCGCTGGACGCCGCCCTGCCCGGGATGGCCGCCGCCCTGGCGGGGGCGCTGGGGGACACCCCCGGCCGCACCCTCGTCCTCGGCTTCGAGGAGCTGATGTACGCCCCGCTCCGCCTCGGCCTCGCCCTGGAGGACGCGGGCGTGGATGTCCGGTTCTCCACCACCACCCGCTCCCCGGTGCTGGCCGTGGACGACCCCGGCTACGCCATCCGCACCCGGCTCGTCTTCCCCGCCCACGACGCGCCCGCCGACGGCCCCGGCGAGCGGTACGCCTACAACGTGGCGGGCGCCGGATTCGACAGCGTCGTCGCCGTCGTCGACTCCACCGCCGACACCCCCGAACTGCACGCCCCCGACGGGCTGCTGGCCCGGCTCGCCGCGCACGTCCCGCGCGTCGTGCTGGCCGTCGTCCCCTCGTACGTACCCGAAGGTGCCCCCATGCCCCAGCCCCTGCCCGAGCCCCTGCGCGGGCCCGACTTCTCCTCGTACGCGCCCGACGAGGTCGGCTGGCTGCTCAAGGACCTCTCCGGGGTGGAGCTGGAGGCGCCCACCGAGGAGCGCGAGGAGGCCATCCAGAGCGGCGGCGCGCACTACGCCGAGTCGCTGCCGGTCGAGTACCAGCCCTCGCCCCAGTACCAGGAGCTCTTCCACGCCGCGCTGGACGCCTCGGCCGACCGGATCGCGCGGGCCGTCGGCACGGTGACCGAGACCGTCCTGGCCGAGCTCCCCCAGCGGCGCGGGCGCGGCGGGGCCGCCCCGGGGCCCGTCCTGGTCTCGCTGGCCCGCGCGGGCACCCCCGTGGGCGTCCTGATGCGCCGCTGGGCGCGGCTGCGCCACGGCCTGGACCTGCCGCACTACGCCGTCTCCATCGTGCGCGGCCGGGGCATCGACCCCAACGCGCTGCGCTGGCTCGCCGCCCACCACGACCCGGCCGACGTGGTCTTCGTCGACGGCTGGACCGGCAAGGGCGCCATCACCCGCGAACTGGCCGCCGCCGTCGCCGAGTTCGAGGCCGCCGAGGGCGTCACCGGCTTCGACCCGGAGATCGCCGTCCTCGCCGACCCGGGCTCGTGCGTACGCACCTACGGCACCCGGGACGACTTCCTGATCCCGTCCGCCTGCCTCAACTCCACCGTCTCCGGGCTCATATCGCGGACCGTGCTGCGCGCGGACCTGATCGGGCCCGGCGACTTCCACGGCGCCAAGTTCTACCGCGAGCTCGCCGGGGCGGACGTCTCCGGCGCCTTCCTCGACGCCGTCACCGCCCGCTTCGACGACGTCGCCGCCGACGTGGACGCCGAGGCCAAGCTGCTCCAGGCCGCCGACCGCAGCCCCACCTGGGAGGGCTGGGCGGCGGTCGAGCGGATCAGCGAGGAGTACGGCATCCACGACGTCAACCTGGTCAAGCCCGGCGTCGGCGAGACCACCCGCGTCCTGCTGCGCCGTGTCCCCTGGAAGATCCTGGCCCACCGGGGCGCCGGGGCCGACCTCGACCACGTACGCCTCCTTGCGGAGCAGCGCGGGGTTCCGGTCGAATGGGTCGACGATCTGCCGTACAGCTGCGTAGGTCTGATCCACCCCCAGTACACGCGCGGGGCGACCGGCGCCGACGGCAAGGCGGTGGCCACCCGATGAGCACCCTGATCGCCAGCGACCTCGACCGCACGCTGATCTACTCGGCGGCGGCCCTCGACCTGACCATGCCCGACCCCCGGGCGCCCCGGCTGCTCTGCGTGGAGATCCACGAGCACAAGCCGCTCTCGTACATGACCGAGCGCGCGGCGGCGCTGCTGAGCGCGCTGAAGGCGGAGCCGGGGACGGTGTTCGTGCCGACCACGACCCGCACCCGCAAGCAGTACCAGCGCATCCAACTGCCCGGCCTGCCCGCGAAGTTCGCGATCTGCGCCAACGGCGGCCAGCTGCTGGTCGATGGCGTCGCGGACCGCGACTGGCGGCGCCTGGTGGGGGCGCGCATCGACGCCGAGTGCGCCACCCTGGACGAGGTCCGGGCGCACATCGCGGCCGTCGCCGACCCGGTGTGGCTGCGCAAGGAGCGGGTCGCCGAGGACCTGTTCGCGTATCTGGTCGTCGAGCGCGCGCTGCTGCCCGACGGCTGGCTGGAGGAGCTCTCCGCCTGGGCCGAGCCGCGCGGCTGGACCGTCTCGCTCCAGGGGCGCAAGATCTACGCGGTGCCCCGGCCGCTCACCAAGAGCGCGGCCGTCCACGAGGTGGCACGCCGGACCGGCGCCGAACTCACCCTGGCCGCCGGGGACTCGCTGCTCGACGCGGACCTGCTGCTCGCCGCCGACCTGGGCTGGCGGCCGGGCCACGGCGAACTCGCCGACGCGGGCTGGACCGCGCCGCACGTCGGGGTCCTCGACGAGCGGGGCGTCCTCGCGGGCGAGGAGATCGTCCGCCGGTTCGCGGCCCGCGCCGCCGAGGCCGCCGCCTCGGCCGACCCGGCCGGATCCACCGGCGCCGACACCGCCCCGGATGCCCCGGCGACGGCCTGACCGGTCGCATACTCGTCCCCATGGCCAAGGGAAACAGCACCAGGATCACGGACGAGTTGTACGCGTACATGCTGGCGCAGAACCCGCCCCTGGACGGGGTGCAGCGCGCGCTCGTGGAGACGACGTACGCCCGGCTGCCCGACCACGCGGGCAAGCAGTCGGCCGAGGAGCAGGCGCCGCTGCTGGCGTTCCTGGTCCGGCTCACGGGCGCGCGGCACGTGGTGGAGGTCGGCACCTTCACCGGCTTCTCCGCGCTCGCCATGGCGCAGGCGCTGCCCGAGGACGGGACGCTGATCGCGTGCGACATCTCGGAGGAGTGGACCGCGTACGGGCGCGAGGCATGGGCGGCGGCGGGCGTCGCGGACCGCATCGACCTGCGGATCGCCCCGGCCCTCGACACCCTGCGCGCGATGCCCGCCGAGCCGCACGTCGACTTCGCCTACCTGGACGCGGACAAGGGCAACTACCCGGAGTACTGGGAAGAGTTGGTGCCCCGGATGCGGCGGAACGGGCTGATCGCCGTGGACAACGTGTTCTTCCACGGCACGGTCGTCGACCCCGCCGCTACCGGTGACGCGGCGGCCGTCCAGCGCTTCAACGAGCGGGTGCGGACGGACGAGCGGATGGACAGCGTGATGCTGACCGTGGCGGACGGCCTCACCCTGTCCCGCAAACGCTGAACGGGCGGCCCGGGGGCCGGGGTCCTGGGCGCTGGTCCGGCGACCCGGGCCCGGGTCCGGGGTATGGCGGCCCGGTGGCCCGGCTCCTCGGCCCGACGGCCCGGGCCCCGCTCCTGGCGGCCCGGCGGCCCCGGTCCGGCCCCCGGGTCCGGCGGCCCGGGCCCGTGGATCCCGCGCCGCGCTCTAGGAGCAGCAGCCCCCGCCGCAGCACCCGCCGCCTCCGCCACCGCCGGAGGGGGCGGGTGCCGCGGCGTTCCGGGACAGGCCGCCCACGGCCACGGTGGACAGCAGCTTCACCGTGTCCTCGTGGCCGGCGGGGCAGGTCGCGGGCGCGGCGGACTCGGCCATCGGGCGGCTGAGCTCGAAGGTGTCGCCGCACGAGCGGCAGCGGTAGTCATAGCGAGGCATGGGCCCAGGCTAACGGGCCTGCCCCGGCGGCGTCCCGCCCCTGACCGGACCCGCCGGGCGGCCCTCGCCGCGTCTGCCGCGGTGGCCGTTCCGTACGCCTGCCTCCGTTACCGCGGTGGCCGTTCCGTACGTCCGTCTCCGTTCACCGCAGCGGCCGTTCCCGTACGCCCGTCTCCGTCTGCGCCTCCGCCTCGCGGCGCGCCTTCCAGTACGGGTTGTCGTGCGGCAGATGGCCGCTGACGCGCCCGTACATCCCGAAGACCATCAGGGCCAGGCCCACCAGGAAGCTGAAGATCACGTTCTGCATCTTGAACGCGAGGAAGTTGGCCGAGCCCCGGTCCAGCAGGGCCAGGTTCACGAACCCGCTGATCAGGAAGAGCACGCCGAGCGTCATGTTCAGCCAGGAGGCGAAGTTGCCGCCCTTGACCATGCCGTACAGCAGGAGCGCGCCGACGACGATCGAGATCACGCTGAGGGTGCCGTTGGTGCTCAGCCCGGCGACTTCCTTGCCGCCGGTGTCGAAGAACCCGATGTTGTGCGTGAGCCCGAGGATGCCGAAGACGAGCAGGAACAGCCCCATGATGCCGGCGCCGAAGCGGTACACCTGGCTCAGCCGGTGGTCGACCGGCAGGTGCTCGTCCAACGCGACCCGGTGGGCGAGCGTGGGGCGGTGCAGGGCGTGCAGCGGCTGGTGGGTGGCCATGGGCGGCCTCCTAGAATCGTCCGTACCTCCCAGGATCCGCCCGTCCCGCCCCCGGGACAACTCGTCCCGGTGACGACCGTCAGGCCCCGTGCCCGCGCTCCTCGCGGATCTGCGCCACCACGCGCGCGGCGGACCGGCGGACCGCCTCCGTCTCGGTGAGGAAGTGCCAGTAGTCGGGGTGGCGGCCCTCCAGCGAGGCGACCGCCCGGTCCAGCCGCGCCACCGCCTCGTCGAGCGGCCCGGCGTGGCGCGGGTCCGGCGTGTTGCGGCCCGCCATCGCCAGCCGCTGGGCGTCCCGCAGCGCGAACCGGGTCCGCTGGACCTCCTGCTCGGGGTCCTTGGCCACCGCGTCCAGGCTCCGCAGCCGGTCACCGGCGGCCGAGACCGCCTCGTCCGTGGCGTTGAGCAGGGCCCGGACCGTGCTCAGCCGGGAGGTGGCGTCGGCCCAGCGCTGCTCGGTGCGCGCGGTGGCCGCCTCCGCCAGCTTCTCCTCGGCCTGCCGTACGTTGGCGAGCGCCTGGTCCGGGACGTGCTGGAGGTCCTGCCAGCAGGCGGCGGAGAACCGGCGCCGCAGCTCGCTGAGGACCGGGTCGACGGTCCCGGCGCGGGTGGTCAGCGCCTGTGCGCGGGTGCGCAGCGAGACGAGGCGGTGGTCGATCTCGGCGGCCCGCTCGGGCAGCCGCTCGGACTCGGCGCGCACGCCCTCGGCCTCGCGCAGCACCCGCTCGGCCCGCTCCAGGGTCTCGGGCACGCCGTGCTGTCCGGCGCCCTGGTTGAGCCTGGTCAGCTCGGGCGCGAGGGCCGCGAGCCGGGCGGCCAGATCGTCCGCTCTCAGTCCGGACGCCCGCACCGAATCGAGAGCGGTGCTCGCGGCGAGGAGCGCCTGTCGCGCCCGCTCCACGGCCGGGGCGAGCCGCGCCAGCTGGGCCTCGGCGGTGGAGAGCAGCGGGCCCAGGCTCTGCTCGAACCGGTCGAGCTCGCCCTTGACCCGGACGAGGTCGTCCTTGGCCCGGGTCAGCTCGCCGCGGGCCCGGGAGGCCACCGAGGCGTCCAGGTCGTCGCGGTCCAGGTCGTGCGCGTCCACCGCGGTGATGTAGTCGTTGCTGACCTCGTCGATCCGGCGCCCGAGCGCCGCGAAGTCGTCCACGGCCTTGCGGGCGCGCGGCGAACCGTCCACCGCGGTGATCGTCTCGATGGAGATCCGCAGATCGCGCTGGGCGGTGTCCAGCTCGTAGAAGGCGGCGGCAGCCGCGTCCTTGGCGGCCTGCGCGTCGGCCCGCACGCTCTCGCCGCGCCCCCCGAACCACCGCCGCGTCCCGCCCCCGGCGAACGCGCCGGGCAGCAGCGCGGCGCCCAGCACCAGCGGCAGGGCGGCCAGCGCCAGCGTGTCGGCGACGACCCGCCGCGCGCTCGCGGCCCGCGTCACGGGTCCGGGGACGGGGGCACCGGCTCCGCTGTCCGGCCGCGCGTGTGTCGCCGTCACATCCCTCTCCCGTGCCGTGTCCGCCTGCGGGTTCATTCTCCCACCTGGTACTGACGAACACACCGCCCGATTAGTTCGCACCCGGCCCCGTCCCACCCGCCGCGCCCATGGGTTTGCGGCCCCGGCCCGGACGCCATGTACGCTGTTCCCTCATCCACGGATGTGCCACGGGCGTGTAGCTCAGGGGTAGAGCGCTGCTCTTACAAAGCAGATGTCGGCGGTTCGAAACCGTCCATGCCCACCGTGACGCTCCCCAGCAGGTGGGAGCGTGTGTGACGGCCCCTCAGTCCTGATCGACTGAGGGGCCGTTTCCGTGAGCGGAATCCACCGGGGTCCCCCCCGCCCGGGGGCGGTCATCGGGACGCTGTCGGCGTACCGAGGGTGTGCAGCAGCCGTACGGTGTCGACGCAGCATCTGGCGAGGCGCTGGGCGTGGGCGTACTGCTGCGAGAGGTCTTCCGCCGCGCTGTCGAGGCCGAGCTGGCGGTGTGCCTCGGTGACGCCGAGGAGGGTGCGGCTGCGTGCGGGATCGTCCGCTTCCAGGCGGGCCTCGGCGTCCTGGAGGGCGGGCAGCAGCACCATCAGGTGCCCGCGGCAGCGCAGTGTCCGCACGACGGCGTCGTCCAGCGACAGGGTGCGGGCACGGGCGGGTGCCCCGTCGAGGAGGCTCCGGCACTCCAGCGCGATGCCGTCCAGGTCGGGCCGGACGGGGTCGGGGACGCCGGGTCCGGCGGCCCGGCGGCGGCCGAGGCGGATGACGGCGTCGATGCCGGTGGGCGGGCAGTGGTCCTCGCGGTGGCGGGGCGGGCAGATCCAGTACGGTCCCGGCCGGGCGGTGCGGTGCGGTGCGGGGACGCCGAGCCAGGTCGTCCCGGGGGTGAGCAGCTGGGCGTCCGGGGTGTTGTGGTGGGCGCAGGTGCCGGGCGGTACGAGGACGTAGTACGAGACGCTCGCGGCGTAGGCGTCGTGGATGACGGGCCCGCCCAGCGTGCGGGCCAGATAGGCGCCGACCGTTCCGGGGTCGCCGCTCTGTGCGGCGGCATGGATGATCGCGGCGCCGATCCGGACGGCGCCGAAGACGCGGCCGGTGGGCAGCAGCGCGAGGCCGTGCCTCGTCCACTCCTGGCGGGCGGTCGCGGGGGTGGGGTGCGCGGAGGCGAGCCAGTCGGAGACCGACCTGGTGGCCTGGTCCGTCATGACGAGATCACCGCCGTCACGTCGGTGCTGTGGCCTGTGCAGATCGGAATGGCGAACACGGGAGCCCCTCGTCGGTGAAGTGATCCTCCTCATCGACCGTAGGGGGGTGCTCCCAGAGGAGAGGACACGATCCGTGTCCCCTCTTCACGCGGCGAGCAGGCCGACCTTCGTGGCGAGCTCGGCCGCACGGCGCCGCCGGTCACCGACCTTCGACTCCACCTCTTCGAGGATGATCGACTTCGCGTAGCCGTTGTAGCGGACCGTCTCCGGCGCCGCCGCGAACGCCTTGCCGAGAGCCGCGATCGCCACTTCCGGCTGCCCGTCCAGCCGGAATCCGCGCGCCTCCTCGATCCGGTGCCGGGCCCGGCGCGGCCGGGACGGGATCGTCGCGCTGTCCGCCCGCCCGGCCTGCCTCACCGACTCCGGACCAGCGTGCAGCTCGACCGCCACGGTCACCGCGTGCGCGCCCATGATGGCGCGGGAGAACGACGTCACTGGATGGAAGTAGTCGGCCGGCAGACGCCCGGCCATTTCCCGTGCTCTGTCCCAGTGCCCCCAGGCGACACCCTTGTCCCCGCGGCGGGCTGCCGTGTACCCGGCCTCGAACGTGAGGGCTCCAGCGATCGCCAACACGGGAGCGGACGCGTCGGGCAGAAGAGGTGCCAGATACCGGAGGGCCTCGTCCGTGACCGCGTCGGCAGCGTCGTAATGACCCGGTCCTGAGTCGCGGTGCGCCTGCGCCATCAACCATGCGGCGACACCCACGGAGTGGGGATCGTCGCTCTGCTGGGCTGCGACCATGCCGCGCTCGGCAACTCGCCACAGCAGGCTGCTGTCGGGCTGGTAGGCCACGAAGAACTGCGACAGTGAGTAGACCTCGGCCAGCACTGCCTGCGCCGCCCGCCATTCGGCGGGCTGCCGTGCCTGGCGCACGGCGAGCTGCGCGTCCTCGATGAGGCTCGGCAGCAGTTCGCCGATGACTTCGCGATGGTTGGGCGCCGAGTGCCGCTGCGACCATGCTCGTTCGAGCCGGGCTCGAAGGTGTGCGGCGGGCGGGGCCTCCCTGGTCGTGGTGAGCGGGTACGCGTCGACGGCGGCCCGTACGGCTGCGAGCCGCGGGTGCCCGGGGCCGATGAACAGATCGACGTGCATGTCCGGGCGGCCGGTCAGGTCGGCCAGGTCGCGGACCCGCAGAGCCTCTGCGACGAGCATGACCATTTCCACCCCGGGCGGCTGGAGCTGGCCGTTCTCGATTCGCTTGACCCAGGACGGCGACATGCCGACCAGCCCAGCGATGACTGTGCGGGTCATGCCTCGGCGCTCGCGGAGGATCTGCATCCTCTGGCCGAACTTGAGCGGGTCGATGTAGGGGTCCGGGGTAGCGGCAGATGACACGGGCTTGCCCTTCATCTCTGTGCAGCTAGTCGCTTCACAGGGTATGGGGCAGCGCCCCTCTCATGTGAGCCCCGTCGACGTACCGCCCGGGTTGCGGGCCGCGTGGTGCCAGGCCGCGTCGCGTGACTGGCAGGCGGACAGGACCTCGGGCGGGTCCTCGGTGACGTACACGCCGAGCGTGGCGTCGTTCTCGTCGAACGCGAAACGGGCCAGGACGCGGGAGTCGAAGAGCCAGAAGTCGTGTTCCGGCAGGCGCAGTTCCCGGGCCCGGGTGCGTGTGAGGTAGCGGATGTCCTCTCCTGCGGCCCTGTTGCCCGGCGCGCTCGCGAGGAGGAAGCGCTGCCCGTCCGTGGCCGGTTCGTCGAGGAGCCGCACCCGCTCGAACCGCTTCCCGGCGGCGGTCTGCTCGGCGACGTTCTCCCGCCACGCGTTCGGGGGCTCTGCGGCGATGTCCTCGCCCGCCTGCCAGCGGGCCCACTTGGCGCTGTCGCGGTCGGTGGCGTAGCCGCGGCGGGTCTCCAGTCGCCAAGCCGTGTGCCGGAACTCCCTGAACAGGGCGGCAATGGCAGAGAACGGCTGGAGCCCGGGCGCGGCCGTACGGGGCGCGTACTGGGAGAGGAGGTCGCGCGGCACGCGGACGAACGTCTCGTTGGCCTGCACGTCACGCAGCTGAACCAGATGTTCCGGGTCGGTCTCGCGGTTGCCCTGGACCAGGATCTCGCCGGTCCCAGGGATCTCGTACAGGGCCGGGCAGTTGCCGTCGTCACTGGTGGTGCCGATGAACCGGAGCGTCATGGGGTCCTCCATCTGCGGCATGGAGGACCAGGATGCGGTGGACGACGTGGGTCCGGGTGCGGATTGCGGCGGATTGCGAATCCGGGCCGGATCGGTTGCACAGGGCCGCTGCCCCCGCAGCCCCCCGCCCGCCGGAGGGGGCCTCCTGCCGTCCGGGCGGGCCCGAGGGCCCGTCCCACGGTGAGATCAACATCACGCGTACGGCCACGGGCCGAGCGGAACACCGGCGTTCACGCACTTGGCGCGGGGGTTGTGCATCCGTGCGCCATGGCGTTGGGGGGCGTCGCACGGTACGGTCACGTCGACATAAGGACGGTGTGAAGGAAGCCCGGTGCAATTCCGGCACGGTCGCGCCACTGTGAACCCGGTCGAGCCCCTCCCCAGGGGCGAGGGCGGGAGAGTCAGACCCACCACCGTCATCACAGGCACCAATGACCGGGACGCGTGTTCCCCAGGAGGTTCTGCCATGGCACTCTCCGCCGCCCCTGCGCCCGATGCGCCGGCGACGCCCGCCATCACCCCGATAACCCTGAAGGCGATCGCCCCCTGGGCGCTCTTCTTCGGCATCCTCATGCTCGTCCTGCTCTACTTCGTCGGCGCCGAGCAGGGCGCCACGAGCCTCGTGTCGGGTGAGAACGTGCACGAGTGGCTCCACGACGGGCGCCATCTGCTCGGCTTCCCCTGCCACTGAGACCAGGGGTACCGACTCGTGAACTCCCTGTCCGTCAGGGCCCTCCTGGTCCGCGGCATGCTCGCCGGCCTCGCGGCCGGCGTGCTGGCGCTCGTCGTCGCCTACCTCCTCGGTGAGCCCCGCGTCGACTCGGCCATCTCGTTCGAGGACGCGCACGCGCACGAACACGGCGAGGAAGTGTTCAGCCGCACGCTCCAGTCCACCGGCGGCCTCGCCACCGGCGTGCTGGTCTTCGGCGTGGCGGTGGGCGGCATCGCCGCCCTCGCGTTCTGCGTCGCGCTCGGCCGCATCGGCCGTTTCGGGGCGCGCGCCACGGCGGCGTTCGTCTCGCTCGGCGCGTTCCTCACCGTCTATCTGGTGCCGTTCCTGAAGTACCCGGCGAACCCGCCGTCCGTCGGTGACCCCGACACCATCGGCAAACGCACCGCCCTGTACTTCCTGATGATCGCGCTGAGCGTGCTGCTGGCCGTCGCCGCCGTGATCCTCGGCAAGCGGCTGGCACCCCGCCTGGGCAACTGGAACGCGACCGTCGCCGCGGCGGGCGCCTTCCTGGTCGCGGTCGGGCTCGCCTACGCGTTCCTGCCCGCCGTCAACGAGGTGCCGAAGGACTTCCCGGCGATGCTGCTGTGGCAGTTCCGGCTCGCGGCCCTCGCCATCCAGCTCACCCTGTGGGCCGGCTTCGGGCTGCTCTTCGGCCATCTCGCCGAGCGGCTGCTGGTGCCGGCGCCCGCCGCGGCCGGGTCCGCCACGGGCACGGCCGCCAAGAGCCCGGCGGCGTCCGCCCACTGAGCCCGCGCCGGGCGCGCGGCGCACGCACAAGGGCCCCGGACCGCTCGGTCCGGGGCCCTCGCGCGCGTGGGCCGTGCCCGGCGCCTAAGCGTGCGCGGCGGCGCCGGGCGGGTGCTGGTGGCGCCGGTTCGGCACTGGATCGGTGCCGGTTGGGCCCGGACCGGTCCTGGATCGGTGCCGGTTCGGGCCGGTTCGGTGCCGGTGGCGCTGGATCGGTCGCGGTGACCTCGCTCCGGTCACCCTGGGCGTCGTTCCGCGCGTACGCCGTGCGCGTCGGTGCCGGTCCGGTCCTCGTACGTCGGGTACGTCGGTGCCGGGTCCGGCCGCCGGTTCAGTCCGGGCGGCGCAGCGAGAACAGCCGGAGCTGCCGCTCCCTGCGATAACGCCGCTCCCACCGGTCCATACGGTCCCGGCGGTCGCGGTACGACCGGTAGTCGTTGTCCTGGCCGCGGCCGGAGCCACCGCCTCCGGACGAGCCGCCGGTCGGTGCCGTGGAGCGGCCACGGCGTGGGACGCTGAAGAGTACGGCCACCACGGCGACGCACAGCACGATGCCGCCGAGACTGAAGCCGAAGCCGTACAGGACCAGCGCCAGTACGAGCATCCACAGGATCATGGCGTGTTCCTCTAGGGACGGATCGGGGGCTCCCCTCGCCCCCAGGGCCCTCCAACTTACTCCGCGAGGGCGGGAGTTGGCCTCCGAGTTACGTTCTGGCCAACCGCGCGCCCCGGTTCCGCCCCGGCCGCGACCCGGCTACAGCCCCCGCAGCCGCTCCATGTCCCGGCGGTCCCGCTTGGTCGGGCGCCCCATGCCCCGGTCGCGCACCCCGGCGGCGAGCACATCGGCGCGCGCGGGCGGCGGCGGGCTGTTGTCGACGTAGGTCTCGGCCGCGATCGCCGCGCCCACCCGCTTGCGGATGACCCGCGAGACCACCACGATCCGCTCGCGCCCCTCCAGGCGCAGCCGCACCTCGTCGCCCACCTTCACGGTGTGCGCGGGCTTGACCCGCTCGCCGTTGAGCTGCACGTGCCCGGCGCGGCAGGCCGTCGCCGCCATGGAGCGCGTCTTGGTGAGCCGCACCGACCAGATCCAGCTGTCGATCCGTACGGGCCCCTCGGAGATCCCCTCTGCTGCCATGCCCCCGACTCTAGACCCGCCGTTGTCAGTGGCACCCGTCACACTGGGGGCATGTGCAGAAGCATCAAGACGCTCAGGCCCCCGGCCCTCCCCGAAGAGGCCACCGACGAGGAGATCCGCGCGGCGGCCCTGCAGTACGTGCGCAAGGTCTCCGGCTTCCGCGCGCCCGCCGCGCACAACCGCGAGGTCTTCGACCGGGCGGTCGACGAGATCGCGCGGGCCACGGCCGAGCTGCTCGAAGGACTGGAGATACGGGGAGTGCCGGTCAGGACGTCGGCCTGACCGCGACGGCCTGACCGCGACGGTGTGACGGCGTCGGCGCGACCGCGGCCGTGCGGCGCCCGCGAGGGGCGGCGCCGGGCGTGCGCGCGTGCGCGTGACCGGCCGGGCGCGTACGGGCCCGTGGGCGCCGTTTCAGGCGGCCGGGCTGGCGGCGGTGGCGGCCGGGCGGCGCATCACATACGCGGCCAGTGACCCGGCGGCGAACAGGGCGAAGACGGAGATGCCCGTGCCGAGCCACGTCGCGCCGAGCCAGCGCCCGCCGAAGTAGCCGAGGCCGACGCTGTAACCGGCCCAGGCGACCCCGGCCAGCGCGGACCACGGGAGGAACTCGCGGGGGGTGCGGTGCGCGGCGCCCGCGCCGAGCGAGACGACGGACCGGCCCGCCGGGGCGAACCGGGCGATGACGACGAGCGCGCCACCGCCCCGGCTGAGGGCGGCGCCGAGTCGTTCCTGCGCGCGCGTCAGCCTGCGGGAGCGGGAGATGGCCCGGTCGAGCCGGGCTCCGCCGCGCCAGGCGAGCCGGTAGGCGACGAGGTCCCCGATGACGGAGGCCGCGGCGGCGCAGCCCGCGAGGAGCAGCAGGTCGGGTACGTCACGTATGGCGTGCGGGGCGCCCGCGGCGGTGGTCGAGCCGGCCGCCGCCGAGGTCGCGGCGGTGATCACCAGCACCCCGCTGGGCAGGACGGGGAGGAACACGTCCAGGAGAACGGAGACAGTCACCACGGCGTAAATCCATGGGCTGCCGGTCAGCGACCCCACACTCTCCAGCACTTCGCCCCCCGAACGGAATGCGCCCCGTGGACGCTGGTCTGCGGCCGGGACGCCGTACAGCCGTACAGCGTACGCCTGGGGCGCAAGGGGTTTCCGTTCGGGGGTGGTGCCACCGGGGCGCCGGTGAGGGGGTGCGGCGGGGTCAGCGCGCCGAGCCGGCCGGGGCCGGTGCGGCGGCGGTGCCGGTCACCTCGGCGGCGCCGCGCCTGGCGAACAGCTGGTCCAGGGCGAGCGCGCCGGGGCCGGTGAAGACGAGCAGCAGGAACACCCAGCTGAACATCGCGGCGTTCTCGCCGCCGTTCTGGAGGGGGAGCAGCGCGCCGGACTGGTGCACGTCGAAGTAGGCGTACGCCATGGAGCCGGACGAGAGGAACGCGGCGGACCGGGTGAAGAGCCCGGCCATGATCAGCACGCCGCCGACGAGCTGGATGGCGGCGGCGTACCAGTTGGGCCAGGCGCCCGTCTCGATGGTGCCGCCGGTCCCGGCCGCGCCGCCGAACCACCCGAACAGGGAGGCGGCGCCGTGGCAGGCGAAGAGGAAGCCGGTGACGATGCGGAAGAGGGCCAAGGCGTAGGGCCTGGCGCGCTCGGTCTGCTGGGCGGAGAGCAGCGTGGGGGTAGCCATGGGGACGGGCTCCTTCGGGGTGGGGACGGGGCCGATGGAGCTTCCACGTTAGGTAGACCTGATTAGTACTTGCAAGTTCAAGTTTAAGTAAGTGACTCGATTCCGGTTGAGGCTGGCCGAAATTCATCTTTACGGAGGACATACACAGATACCCGCGCCCCAGGAGGGACGCGGGTATCGGGGTGGCCGTGGGTGGCCCTCGGTTGAGCCGAAGGGTCGCCCCGTCGGCGGTGGAACGGTTCTGCTCAGCAGCCGTTGAGGATGTTCTGCAGGGCCGTCTTCTCGGCCGAGTCCACCGTGAGGTTGTAGTAGTGCTTCACGTCGACCCACATCCGGGCGTACGTGCAGCGGTACGCGGTGCGCGGGGGCAGCCACTGGGCCGGGTCCTTGTCGCCCTTGGCCTGGTTGACGTTGTCGGTGACGGCGATCAGCTGGGGGTGCGTCAGGTCGTTGGCGAACGCCTGGCGCTGGGCGGTGGTCCAGGCGCTGGCGCCCGAGCGCCACGCCTCGGCGAGCGGCACCACGTGGTCGATGTCGAGGTCCGAGGCGGCCGTCCAGGTGGCGCCGTCGTACTCGGAGTACCAGCTGCCGCTGACCGAGGCGCAGCTGGAGTCGGTGACCACGTTCGTACCGTCGCGCTTGAGGACGACCTCGCGGGTGTTGCAGGTGCCGGACTGGGTGATCCAGTGCGGGAACTTGGCGCGGCTGTAGCCGTCGGAGGAGCCCTGCGGGGTGGCGGGCATGGCGGCCAGATAGCCGCGCGCGGTCGCCGCGCTGACCGGGGCGGGGGGCGACGCCTGGGCGCTCGGGGCGGTGAACAGGCCGACGGTGGCGACGAGGGCGGCGGAGGCGGCGAGCGCGGAGATCCGGGCCGTTTGACGCGCGTAGACACCTGACATGCGAACTCCCTTGGTGTGGGGGGACCTTGGCCGGGCGCGAGGGTGCGCGGCCCGGTCATCGTGGCGGCGCCAGGTTTCCGGGGAGTGGGCGCCGGATGACAGCGTGGCGACATGGGCACGTCAGATCAAGGGTTCCGGCCGTTCCGGTGTCGTTCCGGCGGGCTTCCGACGGCCTTGTCGGGCAAGGCGGCTGACGCCCCGTATGCCACGGATGTGCCCCCCGGCCGGGGGGTCGGGGCGGCGTACCGTGGGCGCGTGCTGCTGCCCGTCGACATCACGCTCGGGGTCGTCCTCGCCGTCCTGCTGCTCGTGGCCGCCACCGTCGCGGCGGCGGCGCGGCTCGGCCGGGGCCGGGAGATCCTGGTCGCCGGGGTGCGCGCGGCCGTCCAGCTCGCGGTGGTGGCCGGGGCCATCCACTGGGTGGTCGGCTCGGTGCCGCTGCTGCTCGCGTTCCTGCTGCTGATGTACGGGGTGGCGGTGCGTACGGCGGGGCGGCGGCTGACCTCCAACCGCACCTGGCGGTGGGCGGCGGTGCCCATCGCGGCGGGGGTGGTGCCGGTGGTGGGCACCCTGCTGCTGACCGGGCTCGTTCCGGCCAGGGGGATCACGCTCATCCCCGTCACCGGCATCCTCATCGGCGGCGCCCTCACCGCGACCGTCCTCGGCGGGCGACGCGCCCTCGACGAGCTGGCCGGGCGGCGCGGGGAGGTGGAGGCGGGGCTGGCGCTGGGGCTGCTGGAGCGGGACGCGCGGATGGAGGTGGCCCGGGACGCCGCCTCCGACGCCCTGCTCCCCGGGCTCGACCAGACCCGGACCGTGGGGCTGGTCACACTCCCCGGGGCGTTCGTCGGGATGCTGCTGGGGGGTGCGTCGCCGGTGCAGGCGGGGGCGGTGCAGCTGTTCGTGCTGGTCGCGCTGATGGCTGTGCAGGCCACTGCTGTGGCTGTGGTGCTGGAGTTGGTGGCTCGGGGGGTCGTGCATCGGGGGGTGGTGGGGTGAGGGGCCCTCCGGGGGTGCGGTGTTCTCGGGTGCGGGTTGTGGTGGGTTGCTCGCGCCGTTCCCCGCGCCCCTTGGGGGCTTGGCTGCGCCTTCGCGTCCTTGGGGACTCGGCTGCGCCGTTGCCCCCGCGCCCCCTGACGGCTTGGCTGCGCCCTCGCGGAGCTTTCGGGGGGCTCGGGACCTAAGTCCTCTGCTGGGGGTGGGGGTGTCGCGTATGCTGGGGGTGCAGAAGGGGAGTAGCTCTTCGCCGGAACGTCGACATACTGCTGGATCGCTCCAGCCGGCGCCCGGAGGCAGGCCCGTCGGGGTGTGCCAGCGAGACCTTCGGCCGCAGTGACCATGACCGCTTCATGGTGCTGCCGCGCCGAAGCGACCCCGGATTCATTCGCGAAACGCTCTCGGTACGGCCGCGCCCGACCGATTGAGGAACCTCTTCCGTGCTCAGCTTCACCATTCTGGCGATCACCTTCGGCGTGGTCTTCCTCGCCGAACTCCCCGACAAGACCGCCCTCGCGGGTCTGATGCTCGGCACCCGCTACAAGGCGTCGTACGTGTTCGTCGGCGTCGCGGCGGCCTTCGCGCTCCACGTGGCGCTCGCCATCGCGGCGGGCAGCGTGCTGACCCTGCTGCCGCACCGGCTGCTCCAGGCGATTGTGGGCGTCCTCTTCCTCGCGGGCGCGGCGATGCTGCTCTTCAAGAAGGACGATGACGACGAGGACGTGAAGGCGCCGGCCGACCAGTCCTTCTGGAAGGTGTCCGGAGCCGGGTTCATGCTGATCCTCGTGGCCGAGTTCGGCGATCTGACGCAGATCATGACCGCGAACCTGGCCGCCCGCTACGACAGCCCGCTCTCGGTCGGCATCGGCGCCGTACTCGCGCTGTGGGCCGTCGCGGGCCTGGGCATCCTGGGCGGCCGGACGCTCATGAAGTACGTACCGCTGCGGCTGATCACCAAGATCGCGGCGGCGCTGATGGCGGCGCTCGCCGGGTTCAGCCTGTTCGAGGCGATCACCGGCTGACGGCCCGCGCCCGTCACGGCATGCGACAAGGGGGGGGAACACGCGGTCACCGCGTGTTCCCCCCGCCCTTGTGGTGTCCGTCCGGAGTGCCTACGGGGCGATCTCCAGGGTGAGGCCGCCGTCCGCGCCGGGCGTGACCGTCACCCGGGTCAGGTCCGCCACGTGCACGGTGGGGTGGTGGGCGGCTGCGCGCGGGCCCACGCCGACCACGCGCATCCCGGCCGCCAGACCGGCCTCGATGCCCGCCTGGGAGTCCTCGAAGACGATGCAGTCGGCCGCCGCGAAGCCCAGCTCGGCCGCGCCCTTCAGGAAGCCCTCCGGGTCCGGCTTGCTGGCCCCGACCCGCTCGGCCGTGACGCGCACGGCGGGCACCGGCAGTGCGGCGGCGCCCATCCGGGCCTGGGCGAGCGCCTCGTCGGCCGAGGTCACCAGGGCGTGCGGCAGCCCGGCGAGGGAGGCCATGAAGGCGGGGGCGCCGGGTACGGGGACGACGCCGTCGGTGTCGGCGGTCTCCTGCGCGAGCATCTCGCGGTTGTCGGCGAGGTTCTGCTCCATGGGGCGGTCCGGCAGCAGGACGGCCATGGTGGCGTACCCCTGGCGGCCGTGCACGACCTTGAGCGCCTCCTCGGGGTCGAGCCCGTGGTCGACGGCCCAGCGGCGCCAGCAGCGCTCCACCACGGCGTCGGAGTTGACGAGGGTGCCGTCCATGTCGAGGAGGAGGGCGCGTGCGGTCAGGGTGGTGGGCGTGGCCGTCATCGGCGGACTCCTGGTACCGGGAGCAGAGACACAAGAGTGGCTCCGCCCGCCGGTCAGGGAGTACGGGCGGAAGCCACTTTGTTTCTCCACGATACAAAACGAAGCCCGAATACCCAAACGGCCCCGGAACGGACTCCCGAACGGCCGACGGGTCCAGGTCCGAGTCCGGCTCCGGAACCGGAACCGGTCAGGACGTCTGGGCCTCCAGGGCGCGCCGGGTCTCCGGGCCGTACACGCCGGGCGGATCGCTCTCCAGCCCCATGTACGACTGGTACGTGCGCACCGCGCGTTCCGTGCGGGAGCCGAAGTGGCCGTCGACCGAACCGTCGTAGATCGTCAGCGAGGCCAGCCGTGCCTGGAGGTCGGCCACCTCGGGCCCGTCGTCGCCCCGGCGCAGCACGGGTGCGGTGGCGGGCGGCCGGGCCGGGGCCGTCGTGGTGCCGACCGTACCGGTGACCTGGGAAGGGGTCGGTCCCGGAGCGGGGGCGGCGGGGCGGCGGGAGGCGCTGGGGGAGGGCTTCGGGCTGCGGCTCGGGGAGGGCGAGCTCCTGTGCGGGGACGGGCTGGTGCGGGGGGTCCGGGACGGCTTCGGCGCGGTGGGGGAGGGCGCGGCGGAGGTCGTGGGACCGTCGTCGGGGACGGTGGAGACGGTCGTGCTCGGCAGGGCGTCGTCCGTGCCGCCCCCGCCGCCGAACAGCCCGCCGCCCGCGAACGCGGCGGTGGCGACGCCGCCGACCACCAGGGCCGCGACGGCGACCAGCAGCGGGCGCCGCCGCCGTGCGGCCGTGCGCCCACGCGGCCCGGGCGCGCCCGAACCCACCACCGGTCCGTCGCCGTGCC
The DNA here is from genome assembly GCF_041080675.1 of Streptomyces sp. cg36. Taxonomy (NCBI): domain Bacteria; kingdom Bacillati; phylum Actinomycetota; class Actinomycetes; order Kitasatosporales; family Streptomycetaceae; genus Streptomyces; species Streptomyces cyclosori. The sequence goes on from NZ_CP163520.1 coordinate 5,521,099, forward strand.
CCGGCCCCGTGTACGCGCCCGATCCTTCTTCGGCGGGGAACGCGGGCAGGGGCGCGGTGACATCGGCGCGCCCCGCCGCCGCACCCGCGGACGGCCCCCCGAGCCGGGGCGGCACCGAGGTGGCGTCCGCATCGACGGGCGGCTGCGGCGCGCCTGCGTGGGCCGGTCGGACGGGCGGGAGCAGCGTCGTGGCGTCGGTGTCGTATGCGCCGGGCGGGTGGGGCGCGGCTCCGGGTGCGGGGCCGGCGGGCGGCAGCCCCGCGCTCCCGTGGGCCGGTCGGATCGGTGGCAGCAGGGTTGTGGCGTCGGTGTCGTATGCGGCGGGCGGCTGCGGCGCGGCTCCGGCGGGCGGCTGCCCCGTGCCCCCCGCAGGGGGCGGCGGGACCGGGCGCAGGGGCATCGTCATGGACGGGTCGCCCGTCGCGTCGGTCAGGTTCTCCAGCGTCACATAGGGGCGCAGCCGCAGCGGGTCGAAGTCCGGGGCGGCTGCGCGGGCCGGGCGGCGGGTGCGTGCGGCCTCGGCCGCGCGTTCGGCGCACCGGCAGCCGGGTCTGCCGTCGTCGTGGCGCGACGCGCCGCATTCAGGACATGCCTGAGCCCTCATCGTGGGTCCCCTCCCCTTGAACTGCCTGCGATTATGCAGGGCTCACGCGGGCGGGTCGCCGGGGCCGGGCCGACCCCGGCAGGCCATATCCGGACATTGCGATCAGGATGGAGGGAGCAAGGAGACAGAGAGGGGCGGCCATGGCCCAGGAAACGGCCCCCAGCGCGCCCGCCGCGCCCGCTCCCGGCTCGGGCCAGGAGCGGCGGACCCTGCTCGTCGCCATCGGCGCGCTGCTGCTCGGTCTGCTGCTCGCCGCGCTCGACCAGACCATCGTCTCCACCGCCCTGCCGACCATCGTCAGCGACCTCGGCGGGATGGAACACCTGTCGTGGGTGGTCACGGCGTACATGCTGGCCGCCACCGCCGCGACCCCGCTGTGGGGCAAACTCGGCGACCAGTACGGCAGGAAGAAGCTGTTCCAGGCCGCGATCGGGATCTTCCTGGTCGGCTCCGCGCTCTGCGGCGTCGCCCAGAACATGCCGCAGCTGATCGGCTTCCGGGCGCTCCAGGGCCTGGGCGGCGGCGGACTCATCGTGCTGTCGATGGCGATCGTCGGCGACCTGGTGCCGCCGCGCGAACGCGGGCGCTACCAGGGCCTGTTCGGGGCCGTGTTCGGTGCGACCAGTGTGCTCGGCCCGCTGCTGGGCGGGCTGTTCACCCAACACCTCAGCTGGCGCTGGGTGTTCTACGTCAACCTGCCGGTCGGCGTGGTGGCGCTGCTGGTGATCGCGGCGGTGCTGCACATTCCCGGACGCGGCAACCGGCACACCATCGACTACCTCGGCACCTTCCTCATCGCGGCGGTGGCGACCTGTCTGGTGCTGGTGGCCTCGCTCGGCGGCACCACCTGGGCCTGGGGGTCGGCGCCGATCATCGGGCTCGCGGCGCTGGGGGCGGTGCTGCTGGTGGCGTTCGTCGCGGTGGAGCGCCGGGCGGTGGAGCCGGTCATCCCGCTGAAGCTGTTCCGGATCCGCACGTTCACGCTCGTCGCGGTCATCAGCTTCGTCATCGGCTTCGCGATGTTCGGGGCGATGACCTATCTGCCGACGTTCCTCCAGGTCGTCCAGGGCATCACGCCGACCATGTCCGGGGTGCACATGCTGCCGATGGTCTTCGGCATGCTGCTCACCTCGACCGCGTCGGGCCAGATCGTCTCGCGCACCGGCCGCTGGAAGGTGTTCCCCATCGCGGGCACGGCCGTGGTGACGGTGGGGCTGATGCTGCTGCACCGGCTCAGCGAGTCGAGCTCCACCTGGCAGATGAGCGCGTCCTTCTTCGTCTTCGGCGCCGGACTCGGCCTGGTGATGCAGGTCCTCGTCCTCGTCGTCCAGAACGCGGTGAGCTACGCCGACCTGGGCGTCGCCACCTCCGGGGCGACCTTCTTCCGCTCGATCGGCGCCTCCTTCGGCGTGGCGATCTTCGGCACCATCTTCACCAACCGGCTCAGCGGCAAACTCGCCGACGCGCTGGCGGGCCAGCCGCTGCCGCCCGGCACCGGCCCCGCCCAGGTCGCCGCCGACCCGCACACGATCGCGGCCCTGCCGCCCCGGCTGCGCCCGCCGGTGCTGCACGCGTACGCGCAGTCGATCACCGACGTCTTCCTCTACGCGGTCCCGGTCACCCTGCTCGCCTTCGCGGTCGCCTGGTTCCTGCGCGAGGACAAGCTGCGCGGCGCGGTCACCGCGCCCGACGCCAGCCAGACCGTGGCGTCCAATCCCGTCGAGCGCTCCTCGTACGACGAGTGCGCGCGGGCGCTGTCCGTGCTGGGCACCCGGGAGGGCCGCCGGGAGATCTACCAGGAGATCACCGACCGCGCCGGGCTCGACCTGCTGCCCGCCGCGAGCTGGCTGCTGCTGCGCATCCAGCACGACGGCTCGGTGCGGCCGGCCCTGCTCGCCGACCGTACGCCCGTACCGCTCCCGGTGATCACCGAGGCCGCCCGGCAGATCGAGGAACGCGGCCTGGCCCGCCGTGAGGGGCTGGCGCTGCGCCACACGGACGCCGGCCGCGCGACGGCCGAACGGCTGGCCGGGGCCCGTGAGGAGTCCCTCGCCGCACTCCTCGGCGACTGGTGGGGCCCGGACCGCCCGACCGACCTGGTCAAGCTGGTGGAGGAGCTGACCGCCGAGCTGTGCGGCTCGGACCGGGAGGGCCCGCGCGGACCGCAGCCGAGGCGCGACCACGCCCGGTGAACACGATGGACGGGCTCGACGCGGCGCGGTGCGCGCGGCCGGGGCGCACCGGCGCACCGGGCGTCGCCGCCCTCACAGCTCCTTCGCGAACCAGCGCTCCGCGAACTCCCGCCCCGCGTCGTACGGTTCGACCTCCCGGTAGCCGTTCTTCGCGTACAGCGTGCGCGCCTCGATCAGGTCGTGGCGGGTGTCCAGGGCGACCCGGCGGGCGCCCAGCCTGCGGGCGGCCGTCTCCAGGGCGGTGAGCAGGGCCGCGCCGCCGCCGGTGCCGCGCAGCTCCGGGCGGACGAAGACCCGGGTCAGCTCGGCGGTGGCCGGGGCCGTGCCGTCGATGACCGGCGCGGTCTCGCAGAGCAGGACACCGCCGCACGCCCCGGCGACGCCGGCGCGCCTGCCCACCACGAAGTCGCCCAGCGGCGGACGCAGCCGTTCGGCGCCGTCGTCGGTCAGTCCCCGCCGTATCTCCTCGGCGGTGGCCGGGCGCCCGTACCAGCGGCTCGCCACCTCGTCGTAGTAGTCGCGGCGCAGCAGGGCCGCGTCGGGGGTGTCGTAGGGCTCGCGGGTCATGATCCAACTCATGGGCGCCTGCCTATCCGACGCGAGTGCCGTTTGGCCAGCGATTTCCCGGCAACCCGGGCTGATGGACCCTCTACGGACTCCCGCGGAGCCCCGCGCGGTGCCGTGGAACCCCTACCGGGAAGGCAGACATGACCACGATCGTGATCGTCGTCCTGATCGCGGTGCTCGCCCTGGCCGTCCTGGCCGCGGCGGTACGGCTCGCCGTGCGGCGCTCGGCGACCGGAGAGCGCGGGCTGCGCCGCCGCTTCGGCCCCGAGTACGAGCGGGCGGTCGTCCTGCACGACGGCGACCGGCGCGCGGCCGAACGCGAGCTCGGCGAGCGGCTGAAGCGGCACGGCGCGCTGACCGAGCGCCCGCTGCCGCCCGAGGCGCGCGAGCGCTACCTCGTCCGCTGGGCGGGCGTCCAGGAGCAGTTCGTCGACTCGCCCCGGCACGCGGCCGAGGCGGCCGACAAGCTGGTGGCGCAACTCGCCGAGGAGCGCGGCTTCCCGGCGGCCAAGGCGTACGACGACCAGCTCGCGGCGCTCTCCGTGCACCACGCCGGACAGCTCGACGGCTACCGCCGGGTGCACCGCGCGGCGCGGGGCACGGGCGACACGGAGGAGATGCGCGAGGCGGTCGTCGAGGCCCGCAGCCTCTTCGAGGAGCTGCTGACCGCGGGCCCGCGCCACGCCCAGCCGACCCGCCGCCCGGTCCTGCCGAAGCGGCACGCCAAGAGGAGCGCGGCATGAAGGACGCACCGGAACCGCCGAACGCACCGCACACGCCGGACGCCGCGCGGGGCCCGGACCGGGTGCCCTCCGCCGTACCGCCCGCCAACGACGACGAACTGCGGGGCGCGCCCGGCACCGAGCCGAGGCTGGAGGACGGCACCGGCGCCACCGGCGCCACCGGCACCGGCCCGCGCCTCCAGGGCGGCTCCGCGGGCGAGCCCCCGGTCCCGCCGCCGCCCCCGGACCTCGCCCCCGCCCCGCTGCTGTCCGCCGAGGAGCGGGACCAGTGGACGCTGCGGCTGCGCCGGGCCGTGAGCGGCTTCGTGGACGAGCCGCAGCGGGCCGTGGAGGAGGCCGACGCGGTACTGGGCGAAGCCTCCGCGCGGGTCGCCGAACTGGTCAAGGAGCGGCGCCGGTCCGCGCCGGCCAAGGGCGAGACGGAGGAGCTGCGGCTGGCCCTGCGCGACTGCCGCCGGCTGACCGAGCGCATGCTGGAGCTCTAGGGTGTGTCTTTCGGATCTTGTCGGCTCCGGTCTCGCCGCACTGGCGTAGTGGCCGAGCGGGGTGCGGTGCGTGTGGCTGCAAGGCGGAGGAGGGAGTCGACGCGGAGCGTCGGCGACCGACGACAACGCCGCAGACGCGCGTGCCGCACCCCGCGACCCAGACAAGATCCGAAAGACACGCCTTAGGGCGGACCGGCCCGAGGGCCGCCCCGTTCCCGTCGGGGACGAGGCCCGGAGGCCGGTTCCGTACTCACCCGGTGGCGGGGGCCGGTCGCGCGCACGCGACCGGCCCCCGCCACCGGGGCCGTCGGTCAGCCCTTGGGGCTCGCCTGCTGCACGACCTCGAACGACCACAGCGTGGAGCCGGTCGCGGCGGGCCTGGGGCGCTCGCCCTCCGCCGCGAGGCCCTCGGACGCACCGCCCGCGCCGTGCGCCCCCGCGCCGCGCATCGACGTGGCCATCCACTTCTCGAAGTCCTCCTCGCTGCGCCACCGCGTGTACACGAGGTACTCGTCGGTGCCCTCGACCGGGCGGAGCAGCTCGAACCACTCGAAGCCGTCGGAGTTCTCCACCGAACCGGCCCGCGCGGCGAACCGCTGCTCCAGCACCTCGCGCTGCTCGCTCGGGACCTTCAGGACGTTGATCTTCACGATGCTCATGTACGCACGATACGACCCGCGTTCGGACCGGCGGCGACGGCCGTCCCCGGGGTCCCGTTCCGGTACGTTGCGATGCCGGGTCAAGCCGATTCCGGTCAAATCGTCGATGACAGTCAGGCGAAGAGGGGGTTGCCCGAGTCTCTTCACCGGGGTGGTGCGAGGCTCTAGGGCGGGGCACGCCCCGGCGCCGCACCGGCGTGACGGGCGTACAGCGGACGACCAGAGGAACGGTGGGAGGTTCGGCGGGGCGTGGTGAATGCGGAGCACGGCGGACACGGCAGCGCGGTGGACACACGACCGGCGGACGACCGGACGGGCACGGTCCGGGTCGGCCTGTGGCTGGTCGCCGCGATCCTCGCGATACGGCAGATGGCCCATGTGCTGCGGCTCCCACCCGGCGAGCGGCTGACCGACCTGGAGACCTGGACGGGCGCCAACGGGGTCAACGGGGTGCTGCACATGAAGGGCTCCCTCTACGACCAGGACCACTTCACCGGCACGCCGTTCGCCGGGTTCGTCCTCAAGCCGCTGACCCACTCCGCCGAGGAAGCCCTCGGGGTGGCCTGGACGTTCTCGACGCTGCTGCTCGTCGCGGTGCTCGGCGCCGTCGTCGCCCGCGCGCTGCCGGGGCCCGTGCCGCGGCGCAGCGCGCTGCTGGCCGCGCCGGTCGCCATCAGCCTGCTGATGGTGTCGCTGCCGGTGCGCAACACGCTCACCACCGGCCAGACCAGCATCATCCCGGTCCTGCTGGTGCTGCTGGGCTGCTTCGTGGTGCGCGGGGAGCGCGGCTCGGGGGCGCTGATCGGCGTCGGCGCGGCCCTCCAGCCGACCGTCCTGCTCTTCGTGCCGCTGCTGTGGCTGACCGGGCGCAGACGGGCGGCCGTCTCCACCACCGCCACCTTCGCCGCCGCGACCGCCCTGACCTGGGCGCTCATGCCGCACGACTCCTGGACGTACTGGGTGCACCACGTGGCGGGCGCCGGGCTCGGCGCGCGCCCGGACGGACTGGCCAACCAGTCGCTGCACGGCGCGCTGCTCCGGTTCGGCCTGGAGGGCCCGCTGGAGATCGCGGTGTTCCTGGTGCTGGCCGCCGCCGTCGTCGTGCTCGGCCTGCGCCGGGCGGTCCGCTACGCGCACGACGGCCAGCTGCTGCTCGCCGTCGCCCTCACCGGCTGCGCGGCCGTCGCCGTCTCGCCGACCGCCTGGCAGCACCAGCTGCTGTGGGTGCTGCTCGCGATGGTGGGCCGGGTCGGGACCAAGGCGCGCGACCGGCTGGTGTGGCCGGCCCTGGTGGTCCTGGTGATGACGCTGCCGGGCGCGGTGCTGCTGCCGAACATGGGGCTGCTCCACCCGGTCCGTGACAACGTTCCCCTGCTCACCGCGCTGCTCGCGGCCTGTGTGGTGCCGTTCCTGCCGCGCGCCTCCGAGCACTTCCGGGCGCCCGTCCCCACCACGTACGCGCGCTCGGCCCCGGCCCGCTGGGCCCGCGTCCCGCTGCTGCCGTTCTGGCGCCGGGTGCTGAGCCGCCCCAATCTGCTCCTGGAACTCCTGGTCATCCGGGTCGGCTACTCCGCGTACTCGCACATCCGGCTGGAGGCCACCGCCGGGCGGGAGACGGCGGAGGCGCACGGGCGGACGGTGGTCTCCATCGAGCGCGCCCTGCACATCGACATCGAGCACTGGGCCAACCACACGATCCAGCACGCCAAGTGGCTGCTCTCGTTCTTCAACTTCTACTACGAGACGTTCCACTTCATCATCCCGCTGACGATCCTGGGCGTGCTGTACGTCCGCCGCCCGGCCGACTACCGCTGGGCCCGCTCCGCCCTCGGGTTCGCCACGCTGCTCGGTCTGCTCGGCTTCTGGTTCTTCCCGCTGGCGCCGCCGCGGCTGATGCCCGGCATGGGCTTCATCGACACCGTGCACGGCCCGCAGGACCTGGCGAACCCGGACTACGGGGCGATGACCCAGGTCACCAACCAGTACGCGGCGATGCCCAGTCTGCACTTCGGCTGGTCGCTGTGGTGCGGCGTGGTGATCGTGGTGGTGGCGCCCAAGCTGTGGATGAAGGCGCTCGGCCTGCTCCACCCGCTCTTCACGGTCTGCGCGATCATCACGACCGCCAACCACTGGGTGCTCGACGCACTCGGCGGCGCGGCCGTCGTCGGCGCGGGCTTCGCCCTGGTGTACGTGCTGGCGGGCCCGCGCGGCGTTCAGCGCCCCGGGCTGCCCGCGCCCAGAGCGGCGACATGGGGCGGCAGCGCGATGCCCGCGGGCAGACGGGGGTCCGGCTCCGGCGCGTCGAAGTAGCTCCGCAGCGGCACCACTCCGGCCCACAGACCGAGTTCCCCGTCCGGCCCGTCCCCGTCCTGGGGCGGGCCGGACGCCGTCTTCACCGACGCCTGGGTCAGCTCCAGCGCCAGCAGCGTGGTGGCGGCGAGCTCCTTGCGGCTGGGCCCGCGCGCGTACCCCCACTGCCCCGGCGCGCACTGCTCGGTCAGGATCCGCAGCCCGTGCGCCAGTTCGTCCCCGTCGGTGACCGGCCGGGGCACCCCGTACACCATGGCGCTGCGGTAGTTGACGCCGTGCTCGAAGACCGACCGCGCGAGCACGAGGCCGTCGACGTGCGTCACGGTGACGCAGACGGTCTGCCCGGGGGACCGCACCAGACTGCGGCTGGCGACGGAGCCGTGGACGTAGAGCGTCCGGCTCTCGAAGTCGACCCCGTACACGGTCGGCACGACCATGGGCGCCCCGTCGACGACGACCCCGAGATGGCAGACGAACCCGGCCCGCAGCACGGCGTCCAGGTCCGCGACCTCGACGCTGCCCTGCTCCCGCAGCCGCCGGTGCCGCGTCCGGTCGGTGACGGCCAGCCGGGCGGGTATCTGCTGATCCTGTTCCTTCTCGCTCATTTCCTCACCGATCTCGTTGTGATCAAGTCGTGCGGCAACTGTTTCAGTGGGAAAGCGGGCAGGCAAGGGAGTAGGTGGACCGTGTGGGGATCCGCCGTTCCCGCTACGCGCGTGACGAGCGATGACTACGCTCGGCCACGACACGCATACGGCCCGCTCTGGAGCAGGCGGAGTCCAACGACAGGCTCTCGGCGCACGAGGGGGTACCCGCTGTGGTCCACATCAACATCCTCGATCCGAGCGCCTCGCCGCTCGACTACTACGGCTACGAACTGCGCCGCTACCGCGAGGCCGGCGGTCTCACCCAGAAGCAGCTGGGCGCGGTCATCGCGTACACCGGATCGCTGATCGGCCAGATCGAGACGGCCCGCAAGCTGCCGACGTCCGACTTCAGCGAGCGCGCGGACGCCGCGCTCGGCACCGGCGGGCTGCTGTCCCGGCTGCTGCCGCTGGTACTGCGCAGCCAGCTCCCGGCCTGGTTCCAGCGGGTCGCGGAGCTGGAGTCGCGGGCCACGGCGATCTGTACGTTCCAGGCGCACATGGTGCACGGGCTGCTCCAGACCCGGACGTACGCCCGGGCGGTGCTCGGCGCGATGGACGGGTCCAACCTGGACGGCCGCACGGCGGCCCGGCTGGCGCGGCAGCGGATCCTCGACAAGGCGCGCCCGCCCGGACTGTGGACGATCCTGGGGGAGAGCGCGCTGCTCCAGCAGATCGGCGGGCCGGTGGTGATGCGCGAGCAACTCGCCCACCTGCTGAGCTTCGCGGGCACCCCGCACGTCAACATCCAGGTGCTGCCCCACGACGCCGGCGCGCACGCCGGGCTGCAGGGTTCGTTCAACCTCTACCGGTTCGCCGGGAGCGCCACGATCCTCTACACCGAGGGCTACGGAATGGGGCACCCGACCGCCGATCCGGAGAACGTCAGGGACTGTTCGCTCCGATACGATCATCTCCGGGCAGCCGCCCTGTCGTTGCGCGACTCCGCAGAGCTGATCCGGCAGGTGATGGAGGAGCGCTATGCGGAGCGACAGCTGTGAGCCGCCCGGTACGCAGTGGCGGAAGTCGAGCTACAGCGGCGACCAGGGCGGGGACTGCATAGAGGTGGCCCGCCTCCCGCACGGCCGGGCCGCGGCCGTCCGGGACTCCAAGAATCCGGACGGCCCCGCCATCCTCCTCGGCCGCGCGGCGTTCGCCGCCTTCCTCCGTACCGTCACGGGCTGACCTGGAGCTCCTTGATGCCGTTGAGCCAGGCCGAGCGGAGCCGGCGCGGGTCGCCCGCCAGGGTCAGGTTCGGCAGGGCGTCCGCGATCGCGTGGAAGATCAGGTCGATCTCCAGCACCGCCAGGGACTTGCCGAGGCAGAAGTGCGGGCCCCCGCCCCCGAAGCCCAGGTGCGGGTTGGGGTCGCGCAGGATGTCGAACCGCTCGGGCTCGTCGAAGATCTCGGGGTCGTTGTTGGCGGAGGAGTAGAAGAGGCCGATCCGGTCGCCCGCCTTGATCTTCTGGCCGCCGAGTTCGGTGTCCTGGGTCGCCGTCCGCTGGAAGGAGACCACCGGGGTCGCCCAGCGCACGATCTCCTCCGCCGCCGTCTCGGGGCGCTCGCGCTTGTAGAGCTCCCACTGGTCGGGGTGGGTGAGGAAGGCGTGCATGCCGTGGCTGATCGCGTTGCGGGTGGTCTCGTTGCCCGCGACGGCGAGCAGGATCACGAAGAAGCCGAACTCGTCCGAGGACAGGTTGCCCTGGCCCTCCGCCGCGACCAGCTGCGACACGATGTCCTTGGCCGGGCACTCCTTGCGCTCGGCCGCGAGGTTCATCGCGTACGAGACGAGCTCCATGGCCGCCTCGGCGCCGATCTCCTCCGTGATGGCGTACTCGGGGTCGTCGTACGCCGCCATCTTGTTGGACCAGTCGAAGATCTTCGTACGGTCCCGCTGCGGTACGCCGATGAGCTCGGCGATGGCCTGGAGCGGGAGCTCCACCGCGATGTTGGTGACGAAGTCGAAGGAGTCGCGGCCCTCGGCGCCGGCCAGCGCGGTGTCCACGATCCGGCGGGCCCGGTCGCGCAGGGCGGCCTCCAGCGAGCGGACCGCGCGCGGGGTGAAGCCGCGCTGCACGATCTGGCGCACCCGGGTGTGCTCGGGCGGGTCCATGTTGAGCATGATCAGCCGCTGGACCTCGATCTGGTCGCGGGTGATGTTCTCGTTGAAGCGGATGACGGCCGTGTTGGTGGTGGAGGAGAACAGCTCCGGGTGCGTGGAGACGTATTTGACGTCGGCGTGCCGCGTCACCACCCAGTAGCCGTCGTCGCCGAACCCGGCGATGCCGTGCGGCTGCGCGCACCAGAGGACCGGGGCGGTCTGCCGCGCCTCGGCGAACTCCGGGTGGGGGACGCGGTCCTGGAGCAGGTCGGGGTCGGTGAAGTCGAACCCCTCGGGCAGGTGGGGACAGCGCATCGGCAACAGCTCCATGTCTGGCGGCAGTCCATGTCTGACGACCCATCAGAATTTGACTGAAAGGTAGTAACGGGTTCTAGAAGTCGCAAGGGGGCGTGGGCGATCCGTTGCGGGTGCGGGAGTGCGGCGGGTGTGTGCACAACCCTTGCGTACCGGGGGTAAGTCTCACCAGACTGCAGGCAGAACTAGAACGCGTACTAGTTCGGGCGCCGAGGCTCCGGGAGGCCCGGCGACCGTGCACGGAGCTGAGCAGGACCGAGCTGTGCGAGGAGAGGACGAGCTCATGGCCGCGGAACCCGTCATCGTCGAAGCCGTACGCACGCCGATCGGCAAGCGCGGGGGCGCGCTCGCCAATCTCCATCCCGCCTATCTGCTCGGCGAGACCTACCGCGAGCTGCTCGGGCGCACCGGGATCCACGCGGACTGCGTGGAGCAGATCGTCGGCGGCACCGTCACCCACGCCGGTGAGCAGTCCATGAACCCCGCCCGCACCGCCTGGCTCGCGATGGGGCTGCCGTACGAGACCGCCGCGACCACCGTCGACTGCCAGTGCGGCTCGTCCCAGCAGGCCAGCCACATGGTCGCCAACATGATCGCGGCGGGCGTCGTCGACGTCGGCATCAGCTGCGGCGTGGAGGCGATGTCACGGGTGCCGCTGGGATCCGGGTCCAAGCACGGGCCGGGCAAGCCGTTCCCGGACGAGTGGAACGTCGACCTGCCCAACCAGTTCGAGGCGGCGGAACGGATCGCCCGGCACCGCGGGCTCACCCGCGAACGCGTCGACTCGCTCGGGCTGCTCTCGCAGGAGCGGGCGGCCGTGGCGTGGGGCGAGGAGCGCTTCAAGCGCGAGACCTTCGCCGTCCAGGTGCCCACCACCGAGGACGAGCAGCTCGCCGGGCAGGGCATGTGGCGCCTCGTCGACCGGGACGAGGGGCTGCGGGACACCTCCATGGAGGCGCTGGCGGGGCTGAAGCCCGTCATGCCGAGCGCCGTGCACACGGCCGGGAACTCCTCCCAGATCTCCGACGGCGCCTCGGCGGTCATGTGGGCGTCCAAGCGGATGGCGCGCGCCCTGAAGCTGCGGCCCCGGGCCCGGATCGTGGCCCAGGCGCTCGTCGGGGCCGACCCCCACTTCCACCTCGACGGGCCCGTCGACGCGACGCGGGCGGTGCTGGGGAAGGCCGGGATGTCGCTGCGGGACATCGACGTCGTCGAGATCAACGAGGCGTTCGCGTCGGTGGTGCTGTCCTGGGCGCAGGTCTTCGAGCAGGACCTGGACAAGGTGAACGTCAACGGGGGCGCGATCGCCCTCGGCCATCCGGTCGGCGCGACCGGTGCGCGGCTGATCACCACGGCGCTGCACGAACTGGAGCGGCGGGACCGGGAGTTCGCGTTGGTGACGATGTGTGCGGGGGGTGCGCTGGCTACGGCGACGATTCTGCAGCGCCTGTAGCCCAGCGCGGGGGGCTGCCCCCGGGCCCGTTCTCGGCTGCGGGCCGTGGTCGCTCCTCGCGCCGTTCCCCGCGCCCCTTCACCCGTTTTTGGCTGCGGGCCGTGGTCGCTTCTCGCGCCGTTCCTCGCGCCCCTTCACCCGTTTTTGGCTGCGGGCCGTGGTCGCTTCTCGCGCCGTTCCCCGCGCCCCTTCACCCGTTTTTGGCTGCGGATCGTGGTCGCTTCTCGCGCCGTTCCCCGCGCCCCTTTGAACCCGTTCTCGGCTGCGGGCCGTGGTCGCTCCTCGCGCCGTTCCCCGCGCCCCTTCACCCGTTTTTGGCTGCGGATCCTGGTCGCTTCTCGCGCCGTTCCCCGCGCCCCTAGGCACTCAGGGGCGCGGGGAACTGCGCGCGCGACCCGGCACGGTCCGCAGGCAGGGTGTCAGGGGGCTCAGTACCAGCTGTTCTGCTGCCAGGAGTTCCATGCGGCGCACGGGCTGCCGTAGCGGGAGTTCATGTAGTCCGGGCCCCAGGCGATCTGGGTGGCCGGGTTGGTCTGCCAGTCGGCGCCCTTGGTGGCCATCTTGGAGCCGGGCAGCGCCTGCACCAGCCCGTACGCCCCGCTCGACGGGTTGGACGCGTGGATGTCCCACCCGGACTCGTGGTTGACGATGTTGCTGAAGCACTGGAACTGCGCGGCGCTCGGGATCATCCGCTTGGCCAGACTAAGGTCCTGTGGGGGGCCTCACCTTGTCGGGACCCTCGAAGGTGACCTGGGCCTCGAAGGCCGCGCGCCGGGTGGCCCTGCGCAGCGCCTTGAGCACGGTCGCGCCGAGCGCGAACGTCAGGACGACGGTCAGCGCCGCCCGCCCCAGGTCCCAGCCGAGCGAGGTGGCCGCGCAGTACGCGGCGAACCGCAGCAGGTTCTCGCCCACCGGGTCGCCCGGGTGGAAGGAGATCCCCGACGACATCCCGCCGATGTACGTCCAGCCCTGCAGGTTCATGATCGTGCCGTACGCGAACGACGCCAGGAACCCGTACAGCGCGAGCATCACCAGCTCGGCCCGCCCGCGCAGCCGGTGCGGGCCCGGCAGCAGCCCGGCGCCCAGCGTGAACCAGCCCATCGCCAGCATCTGGAACGGCATCCAGGGGCCCACACCGCCGGTGAGCAGGGCGGACGCGAACATCGTGACCGCGCCGAGCACGAAGCCGAAGCCGGGTCCGAGGACCCGCCCGCTCAGCACCATCAGGAAGAACATCGGCTCCAGACCCGCCGTCCCGGCGCCCAGGGGCCGCAGCGCGGCGCCGACCGCCGCGAGCACGCCGAGCATCGCGACGGCCTTGGCGTCCAGGCCGCCGTCGTCGTCGGCGATGGTGGCGACGACCACGCCCACCAGCAGCGGCAGCAGCGCGCTGAAGAGCCAGGGCGCGTCCTGGGAGTGCGCGAGCCCCGAGCTCTCGTCGGCGAGCAGCGGCCAGCCGAAGGCGGCGACCCCGACGAGCGTGACCAGGACGAGGGCGGCGGTGGCCCGGGGGCCCAGCCGGATCGCGCGGGACCGGCGGGCGGGCGCGGCCGGGGCGGTCATGCCCGCTCCCCGGGCGCCGGGCGGGACAGCGCCTCGCGCACCTGGGTGACCGTGAGCCAGGGGTCCGGGGCCAGGACCTTGGAGACCTGGGGGGCGAACGAGGGCGAGGAGACCACCACGTCCGCCGTCGGGCCGTCCGCGACGACCTCGCCGTCGGCCAGGATCACCACCCGGTGGGCGATCTCGGCGGCCAGTTCCACGTCGTGGGTGGCCAGCACGATCGCATGGCCCTCGGCGGCCAGGGCGCGCAGCACCTCGGCCAGCCGCGCCTTGGCGGCGTAGTCCAGCCCCCGGGTCGGCTCGTCCAGCAGGAGCAGCGGGGGGCGGCCGGTCAGGACCACGGCGAGCGCGAGGGCCAGGCGCTGGCCCTCGGAGAGGTCGCGCGGGTGGGTGTCGTCGGGCACCCCCGGCAGCAGCGCGGTGACCAGCTCCCGGCAGGTGCCGGGGTCCGCGTCCGCGTCGGCGTCGGCCGCCGCGCACTCGGCGGCGACCGTGTCGGCGTACAGCAGGTCGCGCGGCTCCTGCGGTACGAGGCCGACCTCGCGGATCAGTTCGCGCGGGGGCGTGCGGTGCGGGGTGCGGCCGTTGACGGCGACCGTGCCGGTGGTGGGCTCGACCATGCCGACGAGGGTGTTGAGCAGGGTGGACTTGCCCGCGCCGTTGCGGCCCATCAGGGCCACCGTGCGGCCGGGGGCCAGGGTGAGGTCGACCTCGCGCAGCGCGTCCACCCGGGCGCGGCGCACTCCGAGCCGGGCCACGACGGCCGTGTCCTTCGGCCGCGGGGCGGAGTCCCGGCGCAGCCGGGCCAGGGCCGCGCGCAGCCCCCGGTCCGGTGCGGGCCGGGCCGGGGCGGCGGGCCGCTCCGGGGCGGCGGGCGCGTCGGCCGGCTCGCGGGGGACGTACGGGGCGAGCCGGGCGCGCAGGCCGGCGGCCCGGCGGCGGGCGTCCCGCACCGACAGGGGCAGCGGGTCCCAGGACGCGAGGCGGCCCAGGGTCACCACCGGCGGGTGGACCGGGGAGACGGCCATCATCTCGGCCGGTCCGCCGAGCAGCGGCGGGGCCGAGGGGGACGCCATCAGGATCACCCGGTCCGCGTACTGCACGACCCGCTCCAGCCGGTGCTCGGCCATCAGGACCGTGGTGCCCAGGTCGTGGACGAGCCGCTGGAGCACGGAGAGGACCTCCTCGGCCGCCGCCGGGTCGAGGGCGGACGTCGGCTCGTCCAGGACCAGCACCTTCGGGTGCGGGGTGAGGACCGAGCCGATCGCCACCCGCTGCTGCTGGCCGCCGGAGAGCGTGGCGATCGGGCGGTCGCGCAGATCGGCGAGGCCCAGCAGGTCCAGGGTCTCCTCGACGCGGCGGCGCATCACATGGGGGGCCAGGCCCAGCGACTCCATGCCGTACGCCAGCTCGTCCTCGACGGTGTCGGTGACGAAGTGGGCCAGCGGGTCCTGGCCGACCGTGCCCACCAGATCGGCGAGCTCGCGCGGCTTGTGGGTGCGGGTGTCGCGGCCGTCCACGGTGACCCGGCCGCGCAGGACGCCGCCGGTGAAGTGGGGGACCAGGCCCGAGACCGTACCGAGGAGGGTGGACTTGCCGACCCCGGACGGGCCGACCAGCAGCACCAGTTCGCCCTCGGGGACGGTGAGGTCCAGGTCGCGGACGGTGGGCCGGTCGTGGCCCTCGTAGGTGACCGACACCTGCTCGAAGCGGATCACTGCGACTCCTGGGGGGCGGGTGCGGGGCCCGGGGCGTGGGGGGCGGGGGCGACGAAGGCCGGGAGCAGGCCGACCAGGACCGACAGGGCGGGCCACAGCGGCAGCGTCGGGGCGGTGAGCGGGACGACACCGGGGTGCAGGGCCCCCGGCGCGTAGCCGCCCGCCCGGATCATCAGCGCCGCGACCGCCGCGCCGGACCCGGCCACCAGCCAGGCGCGGGCGCCCCACCGCTCGGGGCGGTAGCGGGTGCGGACCGTGCGGCGCCCGCCCAGGCGCAGGCCCGCGAGGGCGGCGGCGAGCCCGGCGAGCAGCACGGGCAGGCCGTAGCCCGCGCCCTCCGCGCCGAGCAGTCCGTACGTACCGGCGCAGACGCCGAGGAGCCCGCCCAGGGTGAGGACGGTGGTGGTGCGGCGGACGGCGGGCGGGACCTGCGCGGTGCGGCCGTAGCCGCGGGCGTCCATCGAGGCGGCCACCGCGACCGAACGCTCCAGGGCGCCCTCCAGGACCGGCAGGCCGATCTGCAGGATCGCCCGGACGCCCCCGGTGGGCCGGCCGCGCAGCCGCCGGGCGGTGCGCAGCCTCGCCACGTCGGCGACCATGTTCGGCGCGAACGTCATGGCGACGACGACCGCCACCCCGGCCTCGTACAGCGCGCCCGGCAGGGACTTGAGGAGCCGGGCCGGGTTGGCGAGCGCGTTGGCGGCGCCCACGCAGATGAGGAGCGCGGCCAGCTTGGCGCCGTCGTACAGCGCGAACAGCGTGCCCTCGGCGGTGACCCGGCCGCCGATCCGGATCCCCTTCGCCCAGTCGGGCAGCGGGGCCTCGGGCAGGGTGACCAGGGTGTGGCTGCCGGGGATCGGGGAGCCGAGCACGATGTTGAAGAGCAGCCGCACAGCCACGACGGTGAGGCCGAGCTTCACGAACGCGGTGTACGAGCGGGCCCAGGGCGCGTCCGTGCGGCGCGCCGCCACCACATAGCCCGCCACTCCCACCAGCAGGGCCAGCAGCAGCGGGTTGGTGGTGCGGGAGGCGGCCGTGGCCAGGCCCAGCGCCCACAGCCACCAGGCTCCCGGGTGCAGGGCCCGGGAGCGGGTGGCGCGGGGCGCCCGCAGGACTTCGGCTCGCTTGGGGGACATCGGGGCCGGTCAGGTCCGGCGGCGGGAGCGCCACAGCGCGGCGCCCGCGAGGGCGACGACGGCCGCCCCGCCCGCGATCAGGCCCACGGAGGGGCCCGAGTCGTCCTTCTCGGCCGCCGGGGCCGCCGTCTTGGCCGGGTCCGGCCTCGTCGCCGACACCTGCTCGCCGCACCCGGTGCGCGGGTAGCCCGCGATCGCGCAGAGCAGGGCCGCGCTGTTGTAGCGCAGCGGCTTGGCCACGGCGGCCAGCGCGTCGGCCGTCGTCGCGTCCTCGGACACCTGGGCGCAGACGGTGCGCGGCGCCGGGGGCGTCTCGCCGCCGGGGGCGTCCTGCGCGGTGCCGAAGTCGATCGCCAGCGCGATCCGCTTGCGGCCCTCCTTCGCCGGGGTCGAGGCGCACACCTCGGCGAACGACGGGGCGGGGCGCGGGGTCGCCGCGTCCTTGGAGTCGGCGCTCACCGCGAACCGGAAGCCCTGGACGTCGCCGTCCGAGGGGTGCGCGGTGGCCGGGCCCTGCGTGGCGTACGTCCAGGCCGTGCCCTGGCGGTCCCAGAACGACCAGTACCGGTATCCGGTGGCGTGCGCCGTCCCCGCCCCGGCCCCGACCGTGAGGGTCAGGGCGAGGAGGGGGGCGGCGAGGACCGCGCGCGCGAGCCCGGCGCGGCTCACCGCTGGGCGTTCTTCTTGCGGGCGCTGACCAGGAAGCCGACGCCGACGCTGGCCACGAAGAAGACGCCGACGATCCACCACTTGGAGAGGCCGGAGTCGTCCTTCTTCTTGGCGCTGTCCTGCTCCGCCACGGCCGAGCCGCTCTGCTCGGCGCTCGCGCCCTGCGGCGCCGGGCCGGTCGCGTTCAGCTGGGCCACCAGGTCGGCGCCGCCGAACTTGCGGGGGTCGGCGCCGGTCGCGTTGGCGGCGAGGACGAGCTGGGCGTAGGCGGCCGGGCCGTTGTCCTTGGCCCAGCCGGAGGCGTTCTGCTGGAGCCAGCGCAGCGACTGCTCGGCCGGGGCCTTCTGGCCGTCGGCGGCGAGGGCGACGACCGCGTCGGCGGTGTTGCCGTAGTCGGGCTGGCTCTCGGCGCCCGGCATCGCGGAGTTGAGGTGGCCGGACTTGGCCATCGTGCGGACGAGGTAGGCGGCGCCGTTGTGCGCGGCCTGCTCCACGGTGGTGGCCTTCTCGCAGGCGGTGCCCTTGGCGTCGACGTGCCCGGCGGTCGCGGCCAGGCCCTTGCCGTACGCGGCGGTCACGGCGGCGGCGCTGGCGTCGCCGTTCGCGGAGAGCTTCCCGGTCTTGAGGTCCGGCTGGTAGGCGAAGGCGCCCGAGCCGGGGGTGCTGTCGCACGGCATCGCGAACGTCAGCAGCGCGTCCAGCGGCGACTTGCCGCCCTTGGCGGACCTGGCGTCGGCGGGCTTCTCACCGGCGGCGGCGAGCGCGCCGATCACCACGGAGGTGGAGTTGGCGTCGCTCTTGCCGCCCGGGTTGTAGGCGAAGCCGCCGTCCTCGTTCTGGACGCTCTTCAGCCAGGAGACGCCCTTCTTCACGGCGTCGGTGTGGCCGCCGAGTGCCACCAGGGCCTGGACGGCGGCGGAGGTGGCGTTGGTGTCCAGCATCGTCTTGGCGTCGCACGGCTTGGCGGCGTCGGCGCGGTACGAGGGGAAGGCGCCGGTGTCGCACTGCTGGCCCGCCAGCCAGGCGACGGCCTTGGCGGCGGGCTGCACGCCGACGGTGCTCTGGGCGAGCAGGGCGAGCGACTGGCGCCACACGCCGTCGAACGCCGGGTCCTTGGTGCCGTACAGCCCCTGCGGGAGCGCCGTCGGGGCGGCGGGCGAGGGCGCGCCGTCCGCGAAGGCGGCCGGGGCCGCACCCAGGACGACGGTGGCGGCGGCGATCGCTGCGGCGCAGCGGCGTACGGTCATGGCGGGCGGTGCCTCTCCTGCGGGAAGCCGGGCAGGCGGGCGCGGGGGCACGCACGGCTCCGGCTCCGTGTACCTCGACGGGGCCGGCCACCGACGTCTTGCCGATGACCTTGTGGGCCGCCCATGCCCCGGGCCGGACCACTCCGGATGCGCACCGGCGTCCCCCGTACGGACATGTTCGACCAGCCCACTGTACCGGCCGCCGCACCGGCCGCCCCGCTGGGCGGGGGTGGCTCAGGCGGGGCCGGGAGCGGCCGGTACCGCCCGGTAGGCCAGGGGGTGCGTGCCCGGGGCCGGTTCCGCCAGGCCCTCCTTCACCAGGCGCCGCACATGGGCCTCCGCCTCCGACACCGCGATGTTGCGGGAGCCCGGGGGGATCTCGGGCCAGGGGCGGTTCCACTCCATGCGGACCGCCAGCTGCCAGGGGGTGAGGGGGGTGGCCGAGAGCAGCGCCAGCAGGTCGTGGAGGCGGGACTCGTGGTGGGCGAGGAGTTCGCGCACCCGGCCCGCCGCGTCGGTGAAGGCGTGCTGGTGGGCGGGGAGCACCTCGGCGGCGCCGAGCCGGGCCACCCGTTCCAGGGAGGAGAGGTAGTCGCCCAGGGGGTCGGTGGCGGTGGCGTCGTCGGGGTCCTCGTACAGGCCGATGTGGGGGGTGATCCCGGGCAGCAGATGGTCGCCGGAGAACAGCCGGCCGTGGCCGGGGCGGTCGGCGGGGTGGCGTTCTTCCAGGTGGAGGCAGACGTGGCCGGGGGTGTGGCCGGGGGTCCAGACGGCCCGCAGCCGGCGGCCGGGCAGCGGGAGCAGGTCGCCGGGGACGATGTCCCGGTCGGGCAGCGCGGCCCGCAGGCCGGGCAGGGTGCGGGCGGCGCCCCGGGCCCGCGCCGCCCGCAGCGGCGCGGTGTGTTCGGGCGGCGCCCCGACCGCCGCCAGTTTGTCGGTGAGGTAGTCGAGCCAGGCGCCGGGTGCGGCCTCGCGGGTGCGCCGGACGACGGCCGTGTCCGCCGGGTGCATCGCCAGCCACGCGCCGGACGCCTCGCGCACCTTGCCGGAGAGGCCGTGGTGGTCGGGGTGGTGGTGGGTGAGCACGACGCCGTGGATCTCGGTGACGGCGGTGCCGAGCCGGGTGAGGCCGTCGCTCAGCACGGTCCAGGAGGCGGGGTCGTCCCAGCCGGTGTCGATGAGCACGGGTCCCCGGTCGGTGTCCACCACGTACACCAGGGTGTGCCCGAGCGGGTTGTCCGGGATGGGGACGGCGAGGGAGTGGACGCCTCCGCCGTGGTCGCTCACCGGGGGCCGTTGCGTCATGGGGCAGCCTCGTCTCCGGGAGCCGCGCAGGGCACCCCGCTCTGGTCGTCCGCCGGGCCGTTCGGGGCCGCCCGGTCAGACTAGAACTTGTTCCAGTAGACCCTCAAGGGGGCTGCTCGGCCCGTGGACTCTCACCAGTGGAACTGGTATCAGTTCAGGCAGATCTGAAATGCCGTCAGAAAGCGGTCCGGAGCGGACCGGAGCGGGAGGCGCCAGACCATGACCGATGCCAGGAACGATCTCGTGGAACACGCGCGGCTCTACATCGGCGGGGAGCTGACCGACCCCCTCGGCACCGACGTCATCGAGGTGGTCTCGCCCCACACCGAGCAGGTCATCGGCCGGGTGCCGCACGCCTCCCGGGCCGACGTCGACCGCGCGGTGGCCGCCGCGCGCCGGGCCTTCGACGCGGGCCCCTGGCCGCGCGCCACCCTGGACGAGCGGATCGCCGTCGTCGGCCGCATCAAGGACGCCATCGCCGTGCGCCACGAGGAGCTGGCCCGGACCATCAGCGCCCAGAACGGCTCCCCGTACTCCTGGAGCGTCCTCGCCCAGGCGCTCGGCGCGATGATGGTGTGGGACTCGGCGATCACCGTGGCGCGCTCCTTCCCTTACGAGGAGCGGCGGGCCGGGGCGCTCGGGCCGATCCTGGTGCGGCGCGAGCCGGTCGGGGTGGTGGCGGCCGTGGTGCCGTGGAACGTGCCGCAGTTCGTGGCCGCCGCCAAGCTGGCGCCCGCGCTGCTCGCCGGGTGCTCGGTGGTGCTCAAGCCGTCGCCCGAGACGCCGCTCGACGCGTACCTGCTCGGCGAGATCGCCCGCGAGGCCGGGCTGCCGGAGGGGGTGCTCTCCATCCTGCCGGCCGACCGCGAGGTCAGCGAGTACCTGGTGGGGCACCCGGACGTGGACAAGGTGTCGTTCACCGGGTCGGTGGCGGCCGGGCGGCGCGTCATGGAGGTCGCCGCGCGCAACCTCACCCGGGTCACCCTGGAGCTGGGCGGCAAGTCCGCCGCCGTCGTGCTGCCCGACGCCGACCTTGCGGCGACGGTGGCCGGGGTGGTCCCGGCCGCGTGGATGAACAACGGGCAGGCGTGCGTGGCCCAGACCCGCATCCTGGCGCCCGCGAGCCGCTACGACGAGTTCGCCGAGGCGTTCGCGGCGGCGGCCGGGGAGCTGGTCGTCGGCGACCCGCTCGACCCGGCGACCCAGGTGGGCCCGCTGGTCGCCGAGCGCCAGCGGCGCCGCTCGCTCGACTACATCCGGATCGGCCAGGAGGAGGGCGCCAAGATCCTGGCGGGCGGCGGCCGTCCGGCCGGCTGCGACCGGGGCTGGTACGTCGAGCCGACGCTCTTCGGGGGCGTCGACAACTCCATGCGGATCGCCCGCGAGGAGATCTTCGGACCGGTGATCTGCCTGCTGCCGTACGGGGACGAGGAGGAGGCGCTGCGGATCGCCAACGACTCCGAGTACGGGCTGAGCGGCAGCGTGTGGACCGCCGACGCCGAGCACGGCGTCGACTTCGCCCGCCGGGTGCGCACCGGCACCTTCAACGTGAACACCTTCAGCCTCGACATGCTCGGCCCGTTCGGCGGCTACAAGAACTCCGGCCTGGGGCGGGAGTTCGGGCCCGAGGGGCTCGGGGAGTACCTGGAGCACAAGATGATCCACCTGCCGGCCGGGTACCCGGACGCGGCGGCGGGCGGGGGCGAGGCGTGATGGGGGACCGCTGGCACGTCGAGGTCGACCGGAGCGTGTGCATCGGCTCCGGCATGTGCGTGAACACCGCGCCCGGCGGATTCGCCCTGGACACCGCCCGCCAGTCGCGCCCGCAGGCCCCGGACACCGACGCCAACGAGCAGGTCCTGGCGGCTGCCGAGGGGTGCCCGGTGGAGGCGATCAGCATCACCCTGCGCGACTCGGGGGAGCCGGTCTTCCCGCCGGAGGAGTGAGCGGCCCGCAGCCGCCCGGGATCAACTCCCGTCCCGTCCACCCCCGTTCGAACACAGGTTGACGCATGCGTACCGCACAGTGACCGTATGACACATGCGACTGTCCGGCCCCCGGCAGGCGTGGCACCTTCGTTGCCACGCCACCGAGGGGGGAAGCGATGG
Source organism: Streptomyces sp. cg36 (assembly GCF_041080675.1). NCBI lineage: Bacteria > Bacillati > Actinomycetota > Actinomycetes > Kitasatosporales > Streptomycetaceae > Streptomyces > Streptomyces cyclosori. The sequence continues at coordinate 5,542,918 of NZ_CP163520.1, forward strand.
ACAAGCGGTACGAGGTCTTCTGCCTGGCGGACAGGCATTTCTACGAGACTCCGGACCGCTTGTCGTCGTCCACGACCGGGCAGCCGGCAGCGCTCTTCGAGGCGGCCCAGCGCCCGGTCCCCGAGGGGTGGCGCACCTCCCTCTCCGGGGACTGGCTCCACTTCACCCCGGTCGACGAGGACGGCCGGCCGCGTCCGGGCCTCCCCCGCCAGGGCTGGAAGATCCACGTCTCGGCGTGTCTGGACAACGCCGAGAAGACGGCGGCCCAGGTGTGGGAGTACTGCGTCCCCAGAGCGGTCCCGTTCAAGTTCGTACCGGGAAGACCGGCGCTGCACCTGCGCAACTCCAAGTACGCGGGGCGCGGTTCCAGCGGCAAGTTCGCCACCCTCTACCCGGCGGACGAGGCCGAGCTGGAGCGGATCCTGGGCGAGCTGGGCGAGCTGCTCGAAGGCGAGCCCGGCCCCTACATCCTCACCGATCTGCGCTGGAGGTCCGGCCCGCTGTACGTACGGTACGGGGCCTTCGTCGAGCGGCACTGCGTCGGTGAGGGCGGCGCCCTGGTGCCCGCGATCGAGGACGGGCGGGGGGTGCTCGTCCCCGACCGCCGCGACCCCGCGTTCCAGGTGCCGGAGTGGGTGACGCTCCCCGAGTTCCTGCGGCCCCAGCTGGAGGCCCGCAACGCGACGACCGTCACCGACCTGCCGTACGCCATCGAGCGGGCGCTGCACTTCTCCAACGGCGGCGGGGTGTACGCCGGAACGGACACCCGCGACGGCAGCAAGGTCGTGCTGAAGGAGGCCCGCCCCTACGCCGGGCTCGCCGCCGACGGCAGCGACGCGGTGACCCGCCTGGAGCGCGAGAAGGCCGCGCTGGAACGCCTCTGTGGACTCGGGGTCGCCCCCGAGGTGCGCGACTGGTTCGTGCTCGGCGAGCACCGCTTCCTGGTGATGGAATTCCTGGAGGGGCGCACGCTCAACTCCTTCTTCGCCACGCGCCACCCGCTGATCACCGTCGATCCCGACCCGGACGAGGTGGCCGCGTACACGAGTTGGGCGCTCGGGGTGCACCGGTCGGTGGAGCGGGCCGTGGCGGCGGTGCACTCGCGCGGCCTGGTCTGCAACGACCTGCACATGTTCAACATGATGGTGGCGCCCGAGGAGGACGGCGGCGCTCCCGTGGTGCGGCTGCTCGACTTCGAGGCCGCCGTACCGGCCGACGACTACCGGGGTCAGGCCATGGCCCACCCCGGGTTCATCGCCCCGCGCGACCGCACCGGGTTCGACGTCGACCGGTACGCCCTGGCCTGTCTGCGGCTCGCCCTGTTCGTCCCGATGACCACGCTGCTCGTGGTGGACCCGGAGAAGGCGGCGCACCTGGCCGAGGTCGCGGCGAGCCAGTTCCCCGACGCGCCGAAAGGTTTCTTCGAGGAGGCGGTACAGGTCATCCGGGGCGCCGGCGCACCACCGGCGACGCCCTACCTGCCGTGCGGGCCGCGCGAATGGCCCGCCGCCCGGGAATCCATGGCCGCCGCGATCCTCGCCTCCGCCACCCCCGAGCGCGACGACCGGCTCTTCCCCGGAGACATCTCCCAGTTCGCCAAGGGCGGCGGCCTCTCCTTCGCGTACGGCGCGGCCGGGGTGCTCTACGCCCTGGACACCACCGGCTGCGGACGGTACGGGGAAGGCGAGGAGTGGCTGCTGCGCCACACCGCCGAACCGGCCGCCGGAACCCCTCCCGGCTTCTACGACGGGCTCAGCGGCGTCGCCTACGTCCTGGACCGGCTCGGCCACACCGAGCGCGCCCTGGCCCTCGTCGACCGGATCCTCGACGAGAAGTGGCAGCAGCTCGGCCCCGGGCTCCACGACGGCCTCGCCGGACTCGGCCTCGCCCTGGACTCGCTCGGCCGCACCACCGGCGAGAGCGACCTGCGCGAACGGGCCCTGGAGGCCGCCTGGCTGCTCGCCAAGCCGTCGGACGCCGAACCGGCCGACAGGCCGCCCCGCGCCGGACTCCTGCACGGCGCGACCGGCCCGGCCCTGCTCTTCCTGCGGCTGTACGAGCACACCCACGACCCCGCGCTGCTCGACCACGCCGCCGCGTTCCTCCGCCGCGACCTCGCGCGCTGCGGGCGCGACCGCAGCGGCGCCCTCCAGGTGAACGAGACCGTGCGGACCATGCCCTACCTGGGCGCGGGCAGCGTCGGCATCGGGATGGTGCTGGACGACTACCTCGCCCACCGCCACGACGAGGAGTTCGCCGAGGCGCGGGCCGCGATCCTGCCCGTCGCCCAGTCGCGCTACTACGCCCAGCCCGGACTCTTCAGCGGCCGTGCCGGCATGGTCCTGCACCTGGCCCGCACCCGCGCCCCGCGCGACCGGCTGGACGAACAGACCTCCGCGCTCGCCTGGTACGCCGTGCCCTACCAGGGCCACCTGGCCTTTCCCGGCGACCAGATGATGCGGCTCTCCATGGACCTGGCGACCGGCACGGCCGGCTGCCTGCTCGCCCTGGGCGCCCTGCCCGGCGCGACGGGCCGCCGCCACCGGCCCGCCGGTCTGCCCTTCCTGCCGCCGCTTCCGGCGGCCCCCAGATCGGCCCCCGAGTCAGGGGCTGGACGGAGAACACCCGTCCCCACGGAAAGATCAACCGAAGTCTGAAAGGGAGATCACGATGAGCGTTCTCGACCTGCAGAAGATGGAACTTCCCGAGCGCACCCACGGTGGCGGTGGCGGCGGCGGTGGCGGCGACGAGAGCAGCGCCAGCCTGCTCCTGTGTGACACGAACAGCCACGGCAGCGTCCTTCTCTGCCTCTGAACCAGCACGGCACAGCTGAACTGAACACGTTTGTGTGACGCTGCCCCGGGCGGTCTGCTCGCCGCCCGGGGCACGCGCGCCTTCCGGAGGGCACATGGCCCAGCGCCCCTTTCTGCGTGAGACCGTCCGGCGCGGCGCGGCCCCCGCCGCCCTCGTCCTGCTGCTGACCACCGCCCTCGCCGCGGCCTCCCTCGCCCTGCCCTGGGCCCTGGGCCGCACCCTCGACCTGCTGCTCGGCGACGACCGGGCCGCCGCCGGACCCTGGCTGGCGCTCTGCGCGACCCTCACCGGCGCCTGTGTCGTCCTGGGCGCCCTGGACGGCCTGGTCACCGCGACCGCCAACGCCCGCACCACCGCCCGGATACGGGACCGGGTGCTGGGCCACGTCCTGGCCGCCGGGCCGCGCGCCGGACTCGCCGAGGGCGACCTGGTGGCCCGGCTCGTCGGCAACGCCGCCCAGGCCGGGCCCGTGCCCGCCACCCTCGCCGCGATCCTCGCCGCCGTGCTCACCCCGGTCGGCGGTCTGGTGGCGCTCGCCCTCACCGACGGATGGACCGCGCTGGCGCTGGTCGCCGGGCTGCCCCTGCTCGTCCTGCTCCTGAAGGTGTTCGTCCGGGCCTCCGGCGACATCAGCGCCGCCTATCTGCGCGCCCAGGGCGAGATCGCCGGACGGCTCGCCGAGGCGGTGGAGGGCGCCCGCACCATCACCGCCGCCGGGACCGCCGAGCGCGACGCCGCCCGGATCCTCGCCCCGCTGCCCGAACTCTCCCGCCAGGGCCACCGCATGTGGGCGGTCACCGGCCGCTCCACCGCGCAGGCCGCCGCCCTGCTGCCGCTGCTCCAGCTCGTGGTGCTCGCGGTCGCCGGGCTGCGGCTCGCCGACGGCGCGCTCACCGTGGGCGGACTGCTCGCCGCCTGGCGGTACGCGGTGCTGGCCACCGGCACCGGAGTGCTGGTCGGGCTGCTCAACTCCCTGGTGCGCGGGCGCACCGCCGCCGACCGGCTGGCCGAGGCGCTGGACGTGCCGGTCATGACGTACGGGAACCGCCGACTTCCGCACGGAGAAGGAGCGTTGGAGCTCCGCTCGGTCTCCTCGGGGCCGCTGAGCGACATCGACCTGTATGTGCCCGGCGGGGCGGTGGCCGCCGTCGTGGGGCGCTCCGGCTCCGGCAAGTCGGCGCTGGCCGCCGTCGCGGGGCGGCTCACCGACCCCGAGCGCGGCACGGTCCTGGTGGACGGCGTCCCCCTGCCCGAGCTGGCCCGGGACGCGCTGCGCCGCGAGGTCGGCCACGCCTTCGCCCGCCCGGCGCTGCTCGGCGGCACGGTCGGCGCCACCATCGCCTTCGGCGCGCACCGGCCCGGCCCCGAGGCGGTCGCGGAGGCGGCGCGGGCGGCCTGCGCCGACGACTTCGTCCGCAGGCTGCCGCTCGGGTACGCGACGGCGTGCGCCGAGGCGCCGATGTCCGGCGGGGAGGCCCAACGGCTCGGCCTGGCAAGGGCGTTCGCGCACTCCGGCAGGCTGCTGATCCTGGACGACGCCACCTCGAGCCTGGACTCGGCGACCGAGCTCAAGGTGGAGCGGGCCCTGCTGGAGGGGCGGACCCCGGGCACCCGGCTGATCGTCGCCCACCGGGTGCGCACGGCGGCCCGCGCCGATCTGGTGGTCTGGCTGGACGGCGGCCGGGTCCGGGCGCTCGCCCCGCACGCCGAACTGTGGCGCCTGCCCGAGTACCGCGCGGTGTTCGCGGAGGAGCCCGAGGCGCCGGAAGCGGCGCGGACGGCGCCGGACTCCCGGGAGCCGGGCGATGGTTGAGCGGCTGCTGCGGTTCGTGCGCCCCCGCCGGCGGGCGCTGCTGAGGCTCGCGCTGTGGTCCGCCCTGGAGGCGGGCGAGACGTTCCTGCTCGGCTACGCGCTCGCGCGGGCGCTCGACCGGGGCTTCCTCGCGGGCGACACCCGCGTCGGGCTCGGCTGGCTGGGGCTGGCGGCGGCGGGCGTGGTGGCCGGGGCGTACGGCACCGGGCGGGTGTACCGGGCGGTCGCCGCGCTGATCGAGCCGGTCCGCGACGACCTGGTGCGCGGTGTGGTGCGCCGGGCGCTGCGGGAGCCGGACGGGGCGGCGCTGTCCCGGCTGACCCACCAGGTGGAGATCGCGCGCGACACGCTCGCGGGGCTGGTGATGGTCTCGCGCACCTTCGCCGTCACGGCGGTGGGCGCGCTGATCGGGCTGTTCTCGCTGGCGCCGGTGCTGCTGCCGGTGGTGGCGGTGCCGCTGGCCGCCGGGCTCGCCCTGTTCCTCGCCACCCTGCGCCCGCTCGCGCGGCGCCAGGAGGAGTTCCTGGCCGCCGACGAGGCGCTCGCCGCCGAACTCGGCCTGGTGGTGGGCGGGTTGCGGGACATCACGGCCGCCGGGGCGCAGGACCTGGTGGCGGACGGGGTGCGCGAACGCGTCGACGCCGAGTTCCGCGCCTCGCGGGCGCTGGCCCGCTGGGGCGTGCTGCGCACCCTCGCGGCGGGCGTCGGCGGCCGGGCCACCGTGGTGCTGCTGCTCGTGATGGCGCCCTGGCTGCTGGACCACGGGGTCACCGCGGGCGCGTTCGTGGGGGCGCTCGCCTATCTCACCCAGTCCCTGATCCCGGCCCTCCAGTCGCTGATGCAGGGCCTGGGCACCTCGGGGGCCCGGCTGTTCGTGGTGCTGCGGCGGCTGCGGGACCCGGGAGGACCGACACCGGCCCCGGACGCGGAGACGAGCACGGCGGCGCCCCCGGGCA